>JAFRXD010000048.1 GCA_017441605.1 Thermoguttaceae bacterium
GCCGCAACCTAGGTAAACTACCCGCGAGGCGTTGCCTCGCTAGTTCCGGTCGGTCTTAACTTCCTTCCTTGGCGCTCGCGCCTCGGTGAGTCGAGACTCCAAGGTGGTCTAGGACGCTAAGGCGAAACTGTATAGCCCGCTTTTACGCGGGCTTTTTTTATTGCCTGACGCGTGCTTTTTGCTGTATCTTGAGTCATTTCATCTACGGAGGTGACTTCTATATTAGAAGTCATTTCATAACTCGTTTCAACACGATCAGGATACAAGCGAGCACGGTAAACGCCTTATAGATTGATAGAGAACGATCATAGCGAACGGCAACTCGTCGGAAGTTTTGTAACCGCGCATTTGTTCGTTCAATTATCCATCTTCGCTTGTATCGACGCAACTTTCTACCATCCTGAATTTTGTGTTTACAGTTTTTTCGACGCCGACAAATCAAATCAATACCGCGCTCCTTTTTGAGACGATCGCGAAGAGCTTTACTATCGGCGGCTCTGTCGTATATCAATCGCTTGATCCTCTTCCGAGGTCTTCCGGCTCCTTTCCGAGGAACTCTCACAGTATCGAGCGTTTGTTCGATCAACTTAGCCTCGTGGGGCGATGCGGAAGTAACGCTAAGCCCGATAGGTACGCCCTTACCATCCGCCACCACCATAAGCTTCGTTCCTTTGCCTCGCTTTGTTTTACCGACTCCGAGTCCCCTTTTTTTGCCGAAGCGAAAGTTCCGTCGGCAAAAATTTCTTCCCACTTTAGACGACCTTTCTCGTCAAGCGTTCCTAGGAGCTTATGCCATATGTCGACCCATATGTCCGCGTCTTGCCATTCGTTCATCCTTCGCCAACAAGTACTACCGGAGGGAAAACGTTCCGGCATATCGCACCAGCGGGCCCCGGTGCGAAGAATCCATAGGATTCCCTCCAAACACGCTCGATTTGACGCTCGTTTCTGCCCTCCCTTTCGAGATTGCGCCGGTTCCGGAAGCAGAGGAGCCAATACTTTCCATTGACTATCCGTTAGTTCCTTTCCTGTTACGTAGTCGCGTTTTTTCATAATGGTTGTCTCCTATGGGTTGGAGAAGACTACATAATTTACGCGATTTGAGCAATATTGATCGGGGATTTTTCCATGTGGGTTATGAAATGACTTCTAGAATATTATATTTCACTTTACAAAGAAGATTCTGTTGACAAGGAATATATATACAAATTAACAGCGAAGATAAATGATTGTTTGCATTTTAACTTTGGTATAAAAAATCTATATCACAGGATGATTTTCACTGCTTGCGCGCTCGTGGCCAAACGTTACGATGCGTTAATGGTTAGTGGAATGGATTACTCTACGTTTAAGACCGCTATATCTTCTAGTATCGAAAACGCTCTTAAAAAAGACGAAAACAATTCTAAACTCCGCTTGTTGTTGGATGTTTTTTCTGAAATCACAATGAATTTGAACGTGAGTAGTGAGGATCAAAGCGAACAACAAAGAGTCAAGAGTTTAATAGCACAGTTTATCGAATGGGTTTCGGCAATCTCTAATTGTCTGAACTCTGATGCGTGGCGTGGAGAAGATGTTATGGGGATCTTTTTCAACGAATTTGTTCGGTACAAAAAGAAGTCAGAATCTGGACAAGTCTTTACGCCAGAACACATAACAGACTTTATGTACAAAATTTTGGAAGTGAACAAAAATGATCGAGTGTTAGACGGAACGTGCGGATCCGGAGGGTTTCTTGTAAAAGCAATGGCTAATATGATTCGCGAAGCTGGGGGTCCCCAAACAGAAAAAGCAATCAGTATCAAGAGAGAACAACTTTACGGTATTGAGTTTGATCGAGAGATATTTGCACTTGCTTGTGCGAACATGTTGATTCACAAAGACGGTAAAACGAATTTGGAACAAATTGATTGTCGTTCAGTAGCAGCTGGAAAATGGATTTCTAAACAAGGAATTACCAAAGTGTTAATGAATCCACCATATGAACAGAAATACGGATGTATGGAGATTGTTGAGAACGTTCTTAATAATGTTCCCGCTGGTACTCTTTGCGGTTTTATCTTGCCGGATAAGAAACTAGAGAAAACTAGCAAAACACAAATCAATCGTTTGTTGAATAAACACAGACTTACAAAGATTATAAAATTGCCGGAAGATCTGTTTTTTGGAGTTGGAGTGACAACTTCAATTTTTATCTTTGAAACGGGAGTTCCACAAAACAACAACGAGATATTTTGCTGTTATGTTGAAGACGATGGATTAGAAACTGTTAAAAACAAAGGACGGCACGATGTTTATGGGAAATGGATTGCTATTGAACAATACTGGGTAGATAGTATAAAAAAACTTCGCGATGACAAATATAAAACTGTTCAATGGATAAAACCTTCTGAGCATCTTTCATATCAGACACCAGTTAAATCGTTTGAAGTATACCACGAAGATTTTCGAAAAGTAGCTTTGGATTACTTGTTATTTCAGAACGAGATTGAAGCAAAAGAATTTGGTGAAAAGCTACTGTTATCAGTTTTGTATTCCAGTAATATTCGTGAAAACGGCGACAATATAAACATTTCGATTAGAAAAGATGCAGACTATGAACGGGATTGATATAAAAAGCTGGAAGTTGTTTCAATTAGGCAATTTGTTTATAAGTCATTTCATAACTCGTTCCAGTAAGACCAGAATGCAAACGAACTCGACAAACGATTTATAGACCGCATTTGAATGATCAAAACGAACAACAACTCGTTGGTAATTTTGCAACCATACGTTTGTTCACTTAATCTTCCAAAGTCACTTATAACGAAACAAATTTCACAATCCTGAATTTTGTGTTTGTCGTTTTTCCGATGCGGACAAATTAAATCAATGCCGTAAAGCCTCTTGAGACGCTAGTGAAGAGCTTTACTATTGGCGGCTCTATTGTATATCAAATGTTCCTGTGAGTTATGAAATGACTTCTAGTATCCAATATCCTATTTCTTCTCAAACCCCAAATCTTCGCCCTTATGGACGACCATTCCAATCTGCTCGACGTTTCCCTTGCGCCCGTTGTACCAAAGTCGCCAGAGATCCTCTTTTTCGTCGTAAATCGCGAACGGCTTGTAACACGCGTCCCCGTCCCACTTGTCTTGGTCGGGAGAGACGATCGGATTGGCCTTCAGACGATCCCAGTTGGAAATACCGTCCTTGGAGCGAGCGATTCCAATTCGCGCCAAATGCTCGTTTTCAAAGCCGATATAAAACATATAGAACCAATCGCCGCGCTTGACGACTTGACCGGCGGTTACCTTGTGCTGTTCCCAAGTTGTCTTGGGATCGGCGGCGAAAATCGGATTGTTCGCGTATTTGGTCCAATGGAGTCCGTCTTTGCTCGTCGCGTAACCGATCGCGTTCGGCTCGTATTGCTCGCCCCCGGAATAGCGCATTATGAAGAGTTGTTCTTCTTCGTCCCACTGGACGTCGGGGCACATGACCGCGACTTTTTCCCATTCCGCTTCCGCTTTTAGAACCGGCGTTTCGGTGCGTCGCTCCCATTTAATCCCGTCTTTGCTCGTCGCGAATCCGATTTGAGACGTCTTGTCGGTTTGCCCGGTGTACCACATATAGTAGAGGTCGCCCTTGCGAACGACTCCGCAACGGTTGATAAGATTTTCCCAACCGCTGTCGCGAGGCGCCAGAACCACGACCGGCTCGCTCCAATTGACGCCGTCCGCGCTTTCCGTATAGCCGATCGAATGTTTGGTTCTCCACGAGAACCACATTTTGAAGACTCCGTCCTCTCGAATCAGCGAGACGTCGAAACAGACTCCCAAATCGCCGCCGAGAACGGGGTTGTTTTCATACTTGACCCAGTCGCTCGAACTTTGAGCGAAGAGCCGACAAGGGACGACGAGCGCGATGGCGACGACTAGCAAAACGGCGAATCGTTTCATTGGAACTCCTTGCGAATTGACGTAAAACGAACGGCGCCGAATTTTCGATACCCGAGGTTCAAGAGGAAAATCCGACGGTCGACGCGATTATAACCCCCGCTCGCGCGAAAGTCAAACGATTCGCGAGCGATTACCGTCGCGCTTCCAAATCGACGCGTTGGTCGCGATAGAGCGGATTGCTTATAATTTCCGGAGATTCTCCCTCGAACGCCTTGGCGGCCTGTTCGTCGTTTTGGAGTCGCGCCATAAACCACGCGGTTACGTAACCGTCCGCCGCGTAGAACGTTTGCGCGTGCCTTTGGCCTTTCTTGCGCGCGACGGCTTTGGGCGAGGCGATTCGGTCGTACGTTTTGTTCAATTCCTCGAGCGGTATCACGACTTTCGTTTCAAAGAGATCGCCGTCCCCCGCGAGAATGAGAATGGGGATCGCGACTTTTGACGAGTCGTAGGGGTATTTCATTCTCGCCGCCCCCGGTTCGCTCGCGGGGGAGAGCGAAACCGCCGTTTTGTACAAAGAGGACCGCTCGTTCGCGGTTATGGCGTTAAAGACCCCCGCGCCCCCTTGGGAATGACCGTAAATCCCGATGGCGTCGCGGTCGATTTTGCCGTAAAAAACGCTTCCTTCCCGCTCGTTCTCGTCGAGAATAAACCCTAGAGTTTGATCGGCGGATTTCCCCGTTCCGGTTCCCGGATCCTCGTTCCCCAAGACGACGAAGCCCCAAGACGCCAAATGGTTGAAAAGCGCGGGATAATACGACGCCTTCATTCCCGTGCCGTTGAGATAGACGACGACCGGGAACTTTTGATCCGAGTCTTTTAAAACGCTAGGAAAGTAAATCGAGTATTTATCCATCGGCGCCGGGGCGTCGATTTCCGCCCGCTCGACTTCGTATTGACCGCGAGCCAGAAAGGTCGCTTCGATTTCTCCGCCCGTTTTGACCGACGTCTCGTAATCGGGGGGAACGAGCTGGACGCAACCGCATAAAGGCGCCAATAGTATCGAGAGGATCGCGGCGAGGAAACGAAGGGAAGTAGAGCGCGATTTCATAATGAAGCCTTGATGGAATGGAATAAGAAAATCTCTGGCAAAACGGTTCGAGTCGATTATTGTCGGACTTCCAAATCGAGCCATTGGTCGCGATAGAGCGAATTGTCGAGCGCTTCCGGAGATCCGCCCTCGAACGCTTTGGCGGCGCGCTCGTCGTTTTGGAGACGCGCCATAAACCAGGCGGTAACGTAGCCGTCGGCGGAGTAGAGCGTTTGTCCGTGTCCGCGACCCTTTTTTCGCATCGCCGCTTTAGGGGCGGCTATCCGCGCGTAGGTTTTCTTTAATTCTTCGAGCGGAATCACAAATTTTGTTTCAAATGCGTCGCCGTCCCCCGCGACGATGAGAATGGGAATCGCGACTTTCGACGAATCGTAGGGAATTCGGAGCTTGGCGGCCCCCGTTTCGTTTGTGGGAGATAGGGCGACCGCCGTCTTGTATAGCGAAGAGCGCTCGTTAATCGTAATCGCGTTGAAGACTCCGACCCCTCCTTGAGAATGGCCGGAGATTCCGATTGCGTCTCGGTTTATTTTGTCGAAAAAGACGCTTTCTTCGCGCTCGTTTTCGTCGAGAATAAAACCGAGCGTTTGATCGGCGGACTTTCCCGACCACGTTCCCGGATCCTCGTTTCCTATGACGACGAACCCCCACGACGCCAAGTGATTGAAAAGCGCGGGGTACTTCGACGCCAAGACCCCCGTGCCGTTGACGAAAACGACGACCGGGAATTTTTTAGCGGAGTCTTTCAAAACGCTCGGAAAGTAAACGACGTATTTCTTCATCGGTTCCGGCGCGTCGAATTCTAGATAATCCACCTCGTATTGCCCGCGCGAGAGATAGGTCTCCTCGATTTCTCCTCCGGTTGCGACGGTCGTTTCGTAGTCGGACGGAACGAATTGGTCGCAGCCGACGATTAACGCGACTAAAATCGCGAAGATCGAAGCGAAGAAACGAAGGGAAGGGGCGCGCGATTTCATTGAGAATCCCTTGATAGGAACGTTCGAAACACAGGTTCCTTTTCAAGACGAAGCTAACTAGAGAACGTTACAAAAGTTTGCCGCCGCGACGTCGAGCCGCTAAAACAAAAGGCTCGTCTTTCGACGAGCCCATCGTTTGTCCGGAGACCAAATCTATCGGCGAGACGACTTACTTGCCGCAGAAGTTGAACGCCTTCTTGCCGGGATAATCGGCGGCGCCGCCAAGTTGCTCTTCAATGCGGAGCAATTGGTTGTACTTCGCGACGCGCTCGGAACGAGACGGGGCGCCGGTCTTGATTTGGCAGGTGTTGAGCGCGACCGCGAGGTCGGCGATCGTCGTGTCCTCGGTTTCGCCGGAGCGGTGCGAGGTAACGGCGGTGTAGCCCGCTTTGTGCGCCATCTTGATCGCTTCCATCGTCTCGGAAACGGAACCGATTTGGTTCAGTTTGATAAGGATGGAATTGCCGCAACCGTTCTCAATGCCCTTCTTGAGGCGCTCGGTGTTGGTAACGAAGAGGTCGTCGCCGACGAGTTGGACTTTGTCGCCGAGAGCGTCGGTCATCTTCTTCCAGCCTTCCCAGTCCTCTTCGTCCAAGCCGTCCTCGATCGAGTAGATCGGGTATTTCTCGACAAGACCCTTCCAGTGGGCGATCAGTTCGTCGACCGTGAAGTCTTTGCCCGACTTCGGTTGGTGATAGAAGCCCTTGCCCTTTTCGCTCTTCCACTCGGAAGCGGCGGCGTCCATCGCGAGGACGAAGTCTTTTCCGGGCTCGTAACCGGCGTTCTTCACGGCGGTCAGGATGTGGTCGATCGCGTCCTCGTCGTCTTTGAGGTCGGGAGCGAAACCGCCTTCGTCGCCGACCGCGGTCGTCTTGCCTTCGCTCTTAAGGAGCTTTTGCAACGCGTGGAACACTTCCGCGCACCAGCGAAGACCCTCGGAGAACGACGGCGCGCCCGCGGGCATGATCATGAATTCTTGCGTGTCGACCGAGTTGGAAGCGTGGGCCCCGCCGTTGAGAATGTTCATCATCGGGACGGGGAGCTTGGTCGCTTGGACGCCGCCGATAAAGCGATAGAGCGGAATGTCCAACGACGCGGCGGCGGCGCGCGCGGTCGCGATCGAGACGGCGAGAATCGCGTTCGCGCCGAGCTTCGACTTGTCTTTCGTGCCGTCCGCGGCGATCATCGCGGCGTCGACCGCGTACGTGTCCGACGCGTCCATGCCGACGATCGCGGGAGCGATGATTTGATTGATGTTGTCGACCGCCTTCAGAACGCCTTTTCCGCCGTACTTGGACTTGTCGCCGTCGCGAAGCTCGAGAGCCTCGAATTCGCCCGTCGAAGCGCCGCTAGGAGCCGCTCCGCGACCGACCGTGCCGTCTGCGAGGTAGACTTCGGCTTCAACCGTGGGATTGCCGCGCGAATCGATGATTTGACGTCCAATGACTTTTTCAATTTGCAAGTATTCTTTCATCTTCTCGATCGTCCTTACTTCTGTATAAGAACCGTCGCCTTTCGACTTTGCGAAGCGAAAGCCGCGCAAACTCCGGTTGGGCGAAAAACTAATGGCCGTTCGACGGAGCCGTTCTCTACGAATCGACGTCCAAACTCGAGCCCCCCTTCGCGCGAGACGCGGAACGAATCGCTCCGCTCGCCTTGGAAAGAGAACCGTCCCCTATTTTAACACGTTTCCTCGATGTTGCAACAGTTATTCGCGCCTCGAGAAAAGAAAAGTCGCGCCCTCGCGGACGCGACTTTTTTTATGCGACGACGAAACTCGTCCGACGCTCGCGACTAGAGCGCGACGAACTCCCATTCGCCGTTCTCGCCGAGACGGTATTCGACCGCGGTCGCCCCGACCTTTTCCGACGGCGCGGTCCAGCGATCCAAACGCCCCGTCGTTGGGTTATAGACGCGAAGTTCGTATTCCATTTGGGACGGGACGGTCGTCTTAATCGTCAAGGTTTTGTCGGATTCGCTCCAAGTTTCTCGCTCGACTTCCAAAACGCCTTGGGTTATGTGCCGAGACGAGCTCAGCAAAACCGGTCGTTTCCCGACGGGGCGTATCGCCAAGACTTTGCAACTCTCCTTGTTCAGCGTTGTTTTGAGAACCTCGAACGGTTCGACGAACTCGTTGTTCCAAAAGTCGTAGGCGACGTACTTTTCGATTTTCTCGCCGTTTTCGTCGACCAAAGGCAGACCGAGTTTTTCAGGGGCGAGTTCGAAAAGCTCCCCGTCGCCCCCGTTCCAATTGAAGAGCGCGACGACGTCGCGGCGAACCCCCGAGCGCTCGTCCGTCAGAAGCCAAACGCGCGCGAGATCGACGTCGAAGAGATCGACCGGACGGACGTTTTTGCAACGATGATTCGGGATCGTCTTGCGAACGAGTTCGGTTCGCTCGGCGTCGTAGTCGGGAATCCAGTCGCTAAGAGCGTAGAGCTGCCCGGTAATCGACGCCCACGTCGCGGAGACTTGGGCTCGCTCGACCGGAATCGACGTTCTCGCGTAGACCGGATCCGGGTCGTTAAACCAGACCCGACCGTTGTAGAAATAACGGTTCGTTCCTCGCCAAGGACCCGCGCAAACGCCGTTCCAACTCGCGCCGTTGTCCGGACCGACCCGCATCGCGTCGACGAGTCCGTAAGAGGATGCGAGGACCCGCATGTTTTGAGAGACGTTGCAGCCTAAAATGAAGGCGTCGTTCGCGGTCTTGCGAACCAGTTCCATACCGAGACGATAATTTTCGACGTTCGTTCGCGAGGGATCCGCGAAGATTTGCGAGCCCATATCGTCGGGAACGTACTCGTCGTTAACGTACAGTTGCTCCAAAGCGCCTCCGACCCAGAGACCGTCGAGTTTGAGGAACTTGTAGTTCCATTCGTTCGCGACGCGTCCCACGACGCTTTCGATGTATTCGAGGGTTTTGGGATTGGACGTGTCGAGCGAGGTTCCGCCCCAGAACGTCTCGTAGGGCGCGCCCTTTTTCTGGTCAATATTGGAATATCGTCTTTCGTTTTTCTTTCCGGGCTCGGGGTAATCGATCGCGCTTCTGACGAACAAGTCTTGTTTGTCCGCCCAGTACGGATCGTCGGAGTTTCCCGAGAAGGGCATAAGCCAAACGCCCGCGATTAAGTTGTTGTCGTTAAGAAATTTCGAAGTTGCGGGCATCCCGGACGCGTAGCGACCGTTAGGATTGTGCGCGGTGAAATTCTTGTTGGGACCGTTTTTCGAGGCGCCAAGTTGCCAGCCGTCGTCGATTTGAACGTATTGGAATCCAAAGTCCCCGAATTTCTCGACGATCGATTTCGTCAGTTCCTTGATCGCGTTCTCGTCGCAACAGCCTCCGTTTTTGTCGGAGTACCAAGTGCAGTAGCCGTTGAGCGCGTTCGTTTTGAGCTCGATGGCATAGTGATCGGCGATCGCGTCCGCGTAGTTCTCAAGTCCGATTCGGCAATCGTCGAAAGCGCCCAAGACGAAGCGCTCCGAAAGAAAGCGACCTTTGTTTTCATAGGCGCCGAAGTCGAGTCTCGGAATCAACAGGGGATTTCCCTCGTTCGATTTTTCGGAGCGAACGACTCCGCCCGACTTTTCGCTCGTGATCCAACCTCCGACGACGCCCGCGCGCGTCGCGGGGTCGACGATCGCGAGGAACGCGTAGCTCCCTTTATGCCCGTCGATTGCTTTTAAGCCCGCCGTGCCGAACGCTTTGAGAGAGTCGATTCTCGACGCGTCAAATTTGAGAAGTTCCCAAACGAGCGGTTCTTCGTTTTTAAGCGTCGCGTTTTTGGGGGCGACGTAGTCGAGCGCGACGAATCCGCGCTCGTCGACCGCCTTCGAAAAAACGACGACCCATCCCGACTTCAAACCGAGGAAAAGCTCTTGATCGACCGGCGCGCCGGCGGCGGAGGGCGCCGAGCGCTTCGCGACAAAATCGATCGAATCGAGTTCTGCCGAAGTCTGCGCGAACGGCTCGCCTTGGGCGCTCGAGCTCAGCGAGAGAACGAATTTGCCGTCGACGGCGCGAGTCGCTATCGAAGTCGAGCCCAAGGATATCGCGTTTTCCGCCTTTGGATCGAGAGTTGGAATCGATCCCGCCTCGCGCGAGTCCGCTCCCGTTCCGAGCGCGAAGAGGAGAGGCTTAAGCTCGCTCGTCTCCGTCTCGGAGAGTTCAATTTCTTTCTTGATCGATTCGGAAATGAGCGGAATCAAGAGTTTTTCGGCTTCGCGCGTAAGATGAAGTCTGTCTTTTTGAAAGAGTTCCTCGCGTCCCGCGCCCTTTTCGTCGGAGGTCGCGGCGGCGAAGTCGACGTAGAACATTTGGGGATCTTGATCGACCAACTCTTTGACGTCGGCGTTGAATTTGCGAAAATCGCTCCAGTTCTTTTCGCGAACCGGCGGCATGTGCAGGGCGCAGAAGTGGATCGTCAGTTTGGGATTGACGTCTCGCATTTTCGCGACGAATTTCTTGAAGTTCTCGAGCGTCTCCTCTTCCGACTTTCCGGAGGCTATATCGTTGCAACCGCAGAAGAAGACGATTCGACTCGGCTTGCGTTCGACGAGGACTCGGTCGCAGGCGAAATTAAGCCAATCGACGATTTGCGAACCGCCAAATCCCCGATTGACCGCTTTGAACTCTTTAAAATCCTCGGGGATTTCTTTCCAAATGGTGAACGTCGAACTGCCGACGAAATAAGTCGCGTCGGCGGGGGGCGGATTGTCGGCGACTTCCTTCTCGAAACGTTGCATATCCTTCTCGTATGGCGTTTCCGCTAAGATCGCGGTCGAGAGCGCCCCGAAAAAAAATGCCGCAAAGAAGAGCGTTGCCGCTGGAAGCGCGCGGAATGGTCGTTTCATATGTACTCCGAGAATTATGGCGTGAGAACAAAAAACGAGCGTCGAAATTCGTTCGGCTTTCGACGCTCTTTAACGCTCGCGATGTTCGGCGATCGAGAAACGTCGCGAAAAACGAAAGAGAGGGAACCTTGCGCTACATTCTTGGCGCGGGGGTCGCGCGGACGAGCGCCGCTAGGATTTCGTCGGAGGTTCGTCCTTCGATTTCCGCCTCCGGAGAGAGACAGACGCGATGCCGCAACGCGGGGGCGGCTATCTTCGCAACGTCGTCGGGGGTCGCGAAACCGCGACCTTGGAAAACGGCGAGCGTTCGCGCCCCTTGAACGAGCGCGAGACCGGCGCGAGGAGACGCCCCGAACGCGAGGCGTGGGAACGAGCGCGTCGCGCGAACGATTTTGTTGATATAGTCGAACAACTGCGGCGCGACGTAAACGTCGTTGATTAACTTGCGCGCCTCGATGATCTCGCTCGCCGAAAGAACCGGTTGAACCGCGTCGAGTTTCTCTCGGACGCCTATGTGTTTGCCGTGATCTTCGAGGATCTTGAGCTCCTCTTGTTCGCTCGGGTAGTCCGCGAGCAATTTGAACATAAAGCGGTCGACTTGCGCCTCCGGCAAACGATACGTGCCTTCCGACTCGATCGGATTTTGCGTCGCGATCACGAAGAACGGGGACGGCAGAACGTGCGTCTGACCGTCGACCGTCGCCGCGCCTTCTTGCATCGCTTCGAGCAGCGCCGAGTGCGTCTTGGCCGGCGCGCGGTTAATTTCGTCCGCGAGAAGAATCTGAGCGAAGATTGGACCCGGGCGGAAGTTGAACTCCTGCGTCCTCATATCGAAGACCGGCGCTCCGACCACGTCCGAAGGCATTAAGTCGGGCGTGAATTGAACGCGCCCAAATTGGCAACCTAGCGCTCGTCCGAGCGCGGACGCGAAGAGCGTTTTGCCCAAACCGGGAACGCTTTCGACTAGGACGTGACCGCCCGAGAAGAGCGCGACTAGCGCCCCCAAAACGAGCTCGCGCTGTCCGACGAACACTTTGCTCAGTTCGCGATCGATATCTGTATATATTTTGTGGAAACGATCTTTGACTTCGCTCGGGAGATCCAGCCTGGTCGGGGGAAGCGCGAGCCCCTCGTCAAGAGACGGCGCGGGCGAACTCGTGTGTCCCTCGTCGGCATTTTCAGGAACGGCGCCGACGGCGGAATCGACGTTTTCGTTAAAGGAATCGGTCATTGGGGCGCTCTAATTGGGAATGGGGCGTTCGGACAAAACGCCGAGTTCTTTCGGCGAGACTTCCTCGAGTATACACAATTTTTTTTCAATTTGAGCGCCCGGAAGATTTTTTTTGCGCAAAGATTTTCGAGAACTCTCGTCCTCGTTTCAAGAATCGACGGCGCTATTCGACGACGTAAGCCTCTATGTCGTCGAGATACGTTTCCCCGCAACCGGAGAATTCGAATCGGATTCTCATCGAGCCCTCGCTGGTCGCGAGTCGATAGAACGCGAACCGTTTCCAATCGCTCGCCTTCTTAAATCGCAGCGCCAGCGCGCGACCTCCTTGGTCGTCGAACACCGTCGCGCCGTCGACCGAATTGGTCAAATCGTTCGGGATTTTGATCCAACCTTGAACGCAGATTAGTTGGCCCACTCTTGTCGGAAAACTCTTTTCCACGACCAAAACGGGACACTCGACCTCTTCGGGGGCGCGACCCTCGATTTCCGGCGCGACTCGAACGCAAAGGCCTCGGTCGCCGGAGCGCGCCGCCTTCGCGTCGAAAATTATATCGCCGGTAAGATTGGCGGATTTTCTTTGATAAAATCGCCAGCCTTTGTCGGTCGCGGCTCCGACGCTTTCCATGTCTCCCGCCTCGATTAGGTTGCCTCCGCTTGGGCGGAGTTTGCCGCTCGTCAACTTCTTGTACAGTTCCAAGTACGCCGGCGCGTCGTAGAAATTGGTCGACAACGGCGTTACCGGTCGCGCGATTTCCGTCTTCGTGGCTTGGCTCCAAAACGAGCGCTCTAGTTCTCTTATCTCCCGGGTCGCGCGCTCCGCTTCAAAATACGCTTGCGAGACGTCTCCGCGTCGAAGCGATTTTTCCGCGTCGTCGAGCCTTTCGAGCGCCCCGTCGACCACCGCGCCGTAAGCGGGCGCTTTGGGCGATATCTCGGCGGCGTCCCCGCGCGATTCGATATATTTGAGCGCGTAGGCGGTCTCCTCGAACATATCGACTCTCTTGCGCGCGAGATTGATCGCTATTTCCGCGATCCGTTTACCGTAGGCGAGCGCTCGCTCGGAGACTTTTTGACTCAGGGCGTCGGATCTCGCGTAGAAGAGGAGCGAATTCATCGAACCGTCCTCCAAAGAGAAGAAACTGCCTCCCGCTTTTCGTTTTGACGGGATCTTTCTCAACGCGCCGGGGGCGAGCAAGTCCGGCGAACTGCTTTCCGGAACGGGAACCGTTCCCTCCAAATCGGGGGCGGCGTCCCGTCCCATCGCGTACTGATTGTCGGGGGACGTCGAGACGGGGGCGAGAAGCGCGGCTCGATCCGCTTGAAGTAAAATCGCGCTCAGTTCATTTTCCGACGTCGGCAAGAGTTTCCGTTCCGCTTTTCCTAGCGCGACCCACGGAAGGAGAAATTGAAGTTCCAAATTGATCGCTTCGAGGGCCTTGGCCCGATATTGAGCGCTTCGATCCTTTGCGTCGAGCGGGGAGTGGGAATCGAAAAAGAGACCCCTGCATCCCGCGCGCAGCGAAAGGCGAACGCACTGGCGCATTTGTTCGTAGGAGACGAGACCCGGAGCTTCGACCGCCCCGTTGAAATACGCCCTCTGCAATTCCGCGCTTTGGGCGGGTTGCGTTTGGATTTGATTCCAAAACGCGACCGCGTTTAAGTTCGCCAAGTTTTGATAATTGATCAACCAGTCGCCGTAGTCGTTCAAGTCGAGCGAGGTCAGGAGCGGACTTCGGTTCAGAAGAACGACGTCGAGTTTTGCGCTTCCCTCGACGTACTCCTTGAGACCGTTGTAGACCGAACCGACGAGCGGACGGTGGTACTTCTGATCGAGTCGCCTGATTTTATCGATGGAGTCTCTATTTAAATCCAAATCCTCGAAACTCAGATCCGAACCTATGTTCCACATTAACACCGAATCGTAAGCCGAGCCCACCGCAGTTGGCGACGGCTCCGCCGCGCCCGGAGGCGTCCCCTCGCTCTCGGAACCTTCGAGCGCGGCTTGGAATTGCGCGTCCTCGACGAATTGACCGACGACGGGCGGTTTGGCGATTAGCCAGATTCCCGTCTCGGTCGCCTCTGCCAGCTGATCCACCGAGGCGGGCTCTTCGAGCCAGATCGCGTTGAAGCCTAGTTTTTTTAGAAACGAGAAGGGTTCGCCGTTGTATTTAATCGCCCTAATGGAGAAAACTCGATTATCGGGGGTCGTCAGATTCCCGTTTTCGAGGCGAACGTTCGGAATCATTTTTTCGCTTTCGCGAAAAAAACCGCTTTCGGCGGCTAGCGCGGAGGAGGGAAGCGTGCCGCTTCCGGAGACCAGCGCGCTCGACGGCTGGAGTACCAAATAGTCGGCTCCCTCGGGCTCGTTCTCGGCGGACGGCGCGTATTCGAACGCGGCCGGCGCCGCGCGGCCGGGGTCGCTCGAAGCCGACTCGTTGAGAGCGGTTTGACCTATGCGCCCGGAACCCGAAATTTCAGCTGGAATAGAGAGTTCGGCGCGCGAGTTTTGCGCGAGCGCGACGCCCGGTTGTTGGTAATCGTCGCTAGAAGGTAAAAAGAGCGCGGATTCGGCGAAATCGTAGTCGCGTCCAACCAACTCGAAAGCGGAGCCGAACCCTTGAGTTTTGCGAGCGGGGCGGGAATCGTTCGCGACCGAAGCGCTCGCGTTGAACTCCAGCGGTTTTCTCTTATTTTTCTCCGCCAAATCCTGGTCGATTCCAAACGGCTCTTTGCCGTAAACGTCGTCTTCGTCCGGATCGTCCTCCCAAAAAATGGGGGTTTGAGAGAGCTTTAATCGACAGCTTAGGAGATTGATCGGCTCAAATTTTGCGTTTCGCTCGGTTCGCAGGAGCGTCTCGACGTCGGAGCCCACGTGCTCCGCGATTTCCAAATCGTCGATCCAGAGCGAGTAACGACCGTATCGCGCTTCCGAGATCAGCAATATCTGCCTGACGTAGGCGCGGCTGGTATCGACCGGTAATTTGTGCTCCCCGCGAACCGCTTGCGCGGTTTCTTCGAGCGCTTTGTCGAGTCCTTGCGAAAATCCAAGTCGCGTCCATTCGCCGGGGCGTTTGTACGAGGAACCCGCGACAATCGCTTGCAACGGTTCGCCCGTGTCGGGACGGAGAACGTTCGGAAAGACGACGAGCGCCGCCAGCGCGACTCCCGGACGGTCCGAGCGCGTCCAAACCGTTGGCGAGGTTCCCTCGTAAAGGCAAGGATAGTCGACGTAGTGACCAAAGACGACGACGCCGGGCTCCTCCGCTTCGTATTGAATAAACTCGGAGCGCGAACCGCTTCGACTCTCGTTGTCGACCCGCTTGTGCGCCAAAATCTCTACGGAACCGTCCCGATAGACGTGTCGCCAACTTACCCCGGAAGATTCGAACGTCTCCTTCCACGCGGTTTCGTCGCTAGACCTTTCCAGGCCCGAATCGTCGAGAAGATACCCGGAAAAACCGGCGGGTTTGTCTTGCGCTGCCCCCGTTGTCGCGAAAAGAACGACAATAAACGCGACAAATCGCGACAAGCGCTTCGACTCGCTTTTCATATTGGACGGCGGCATAACGTATTCGCGGCGCGGGGAACGAGGGAAATCCAAAACGATTCGGGATTGTAGCCTATTCCCGGACGAGCGACAAGGGCGTTTTTGCCGGCGATTGTTCGCTATTCGCGTCCGTCAATATAAATAAAAAGAAGGCGAAAGGCTTTCGCCTTCCGCCCTCTCAGTTTGTCTTTTCGACGCCTAGAAAGCGCCCTTGCGCGTTCTCGCTAGGAGAACCTTAGGGAGGAGCTTATTTGGCGGCGTTGACGCCGGTGGCGTACTCTTCCTCTTCCTCTTGGATGATGATGCGCGGGGTAACCGTCATCAACATGCTCGTGGTCTCGCGACCGATGGAGCTGTTGGAGAAGAGTCTCTTGATGTACGGGATCTTGCTGAGGATCGGGACGCCGCCTTCGTTACGACCTTCGGAGAGCCGCTTGATGCCGCCGAGCAGGGCGGTGCCGCCGTCCGGAACGTTGACCGTCGTGTAGACGGAGAAGCTGGAGGTGACGGGCTCTTGGATCGTCGTGCCTTGGCTGACGACTTCGGCGTTGTTGTTGGTGGTTCTCTCGTCCGTGATGCTTTCGAGCAGACTGCTGCCTTTGCTGGCGCTGGTACTGTTGGTCGCGACGGAGTCGGAACCTTCAAACTTGAACGTGCGGTCGTTGTCGGTGATCTTGCAGAAGAACGGGACAACCGTCATGCGGACGTACTTGCGGTCGGGCGAGGCGGTCGCTTGGACGGTCATGAATTGACCTTCGTTGATGACCGTCATGACCGGCTGTTGCGCGACGGCGAAGTCGCCGACCACCGGGATGACCGTGCTGACGTACGGCACGCTCGTGAAGTCCATGATGCTCGCTGTTTGCCCGTTGAACATCGTAACCTTCGGCGCTTGCAGGACGTTGGTGCGGGAGTCGGACTCCGCCGCGCTGACAAAGAAGTAGGACTCAATGTCGGACAGGATGGCGAATCCAAGTTGCGCTCCAACGGACGGGTCGTAGTTGCCGAATTGCGGAACCGCGAGGCCGTAGCTGTTTTGCGAGAAGTTGATGTTCAGGTTGTCGGTGTAGGGCTGACCGGTCGCGTCGCCCGAGTAAATTCCGTACACGCCCTTCTTGTTGGGGACGTAGGTGCCGTTGTCGTCGTCGTAGTCGGCGGAGGAACCGTTCGCCGCTTTGAACGAGAGGTTCATGTTCACGCCGATTCTCTCGAAGTACTCGTCGCTGATCGTGATGAAGCGAACTTCAACCGCGACTTGCAGGTCGTTGAGCGCTCGGAGTTTTTCGAGGAGTTCCGCGATCTCTTCGTGGTTCTCTTCCGTTTGACGAATCGCCAAGGTGTTGTTCAGGGAGAAGAACTGAGGATCGCCGACCGCGTCCCAAGTTTCCTCGTCGCCAACGACCGTCGTGATGAGTTCGATGAGCTCGCTCGGGTCGTTCATGCCGCCGCCTTGTCCGGTCGTAATAGGAGCGGAACCGCCGCTCGACTGGATTTGCGCCGCGATATTGGGCGAGAGGAGCGTGGAGTTCGAACCGATGACGTTCGAGCCAAGGCCCGCGATCGTGCTCGCCGAACCGCTGACTCCGCGGCCCGCCGCTTGGTTGTAAGCGCGAGTGTAACCGGCTTCCATCGAGAGCGGGGAGACGACGCTGCCGAAGTTCGGGACGCCGATGACCAGGTCGGCCACCGGATAGTACTTGACGACCGTTTTACCCGAGCGCTTGTTGGCTCCGGTGATCGTCAGAACTTCGTCTTCGACGATGTACGAAAGGTTGTAGGGAGCGAGGACGTGCTTCAGGTAGTTCTTCAGCTTGATATTGCTGAAGTCCGTCGCGACCGTCATGTCGCTCGAGATTCCTTGCTCGGCGATCGCCGCTTCGTCGACCATAATATTGATCTCGGCGTTCTTGCGAATGAAATCGACGACGACGTCGAGAGGGGTCGGTTGATCGAACGGCAACGAAATTTGCATTTCGAGCTTGCGAAGGATTTCGAGATCCGCTTCGGAGCGAGTGTCCTCGGGATTGAGGGCGGTTCGCTTGTTGGCGCGGCTCAAAATATTGGCGTCGAAGGCGATCGGATTATCGTCGTCAACCGGCGAGAACGCCGCGCGCTCGACGTCGTTGAACGTCGCGAGAACGCGCTCGTTCTTGGTTTCGCGCAACTGATTGTTGAAGGCGACCTGACCGCCGAGTAGCGCCTTTTGGTACATTTGGATCGCGACCACGTCGTCGCGAGAGTAATCGCGCGCTTTCTTCGCCAGCAATTTGGCCTCGTCGTAGCGCCCTTCTTCCATCAGGTCGTTGAATTTCTCGACGTCCTGAGCGAGACGGTTTTGCATATCGAGTTCGGCTTGGCGCTTTTGGCGCATATATTCGTTGACGTCGCGGTTCTGCGCGGCGACGGCGATGCGAGCGCCATTGACGTCGATGAACTTCTCCGTGTCGGCGACCGCCATATCGACGGAGTAGTTGAAGTGCGCTTTTAGCGACGCGTCGAGCGAAGACTCGTCGATTTCCTTGCGGAGTTGCTTGAGGTCCGCGAGCGCTTCTTTAGGAGCGGATTCGCGAACTTGGTTTTGCTTCGCGATAAAGGCGGCGACGTCGTTTTGAATCGCCTCGGGAGATTGCGTCAAATCGACTCCCGTTTCGGAGACGACCGCTTCGGGCATAGCCGCGACCGGATTGTTCAGCGCGGCGATTTGATCGTTAATGTGACGAATCGTGCCTTGATCGAGTTCCGAGGAGTAGCGAAGCGCGTCGCGGTAGTTGGTCAGCGCGAGCTCTTTGTCTCCCTTCGCGGCGGCGTCGTCGGCCTCTTGGACGTAGAGGTAGCCCGCGCTCTCGCCTTGAGAAACGCCCGGAACCGTCGCTTGGACGAGACGAACGTTGGCGTTCTGCGAACGAGCGGTCGCGAGGTCGCGGAGGAATTGTTCGGGCGAATCGCCGCCGACGAACGCGTTCTCGGGAACGCCGCGGCTTTGGAGTTCGCGAACCATCGCTTCCGCGCGCTCGGTTTGACCGGCCGCCAGCAACGCGCGAGCTTCTTTAAGTTGCGACTGAATCGCCGCGACTTGGCGCTTGGCCGCCTCGGACATGCCGGCGAGGGGCGCCGAATTCAGCGACGAGGACTTGGCGGCGAGCCGATCGTCGGCGATGCGAGCGCCAACGGAGTCGACGTCCATCTTGCGTCCGACCGTCGCCACGTCGTAGGTAACGTTCAGCGCTCGAGCTTCGGAGACTAGAGCGTCCGCCGCGTCCAAATCTTGACAACGACGAAGAGCCTCGGCTTGCTCGAGATAGTTTTTAGCGAGATCGCGCTTGACCGCCTCGGTCATTCCTTGCGATTTGGCGGCGGCTTCGATCTTCTGGTATTGGTCGATTAACGGAAACACGTACTCCGGACGATCGCTCGCCGAAGTGTAAGCGGCGTTCAACGCTTGAGCCTCGTTTGCGAAACGGGTCGCGGCGACAACGTCGCGGCTCATCAAAGAACGACGAGCTTTGAGCAGGAGCTCTTGACTCCTAACAAGCGTCGCATAATTCGCGGCCGAAGAGGCGTCCGCGACGGCGACCGTCGGAGCGACGGCCGAGGTTTGAGCGAAGGCGTTAGCTCCGCCGAACGAAAGCGTAGAGCCAAAGCCCAACGCGATCGCCAACAAACCGATCTGAATCTTCTTGGTTGGTTCCAACACGATACTCCTTTCGAGACTCGCAATTTTACGCTTAGTGTTACGAGTGGCGCCAATAGTCATCCCTGACCTCCCAGATTCTCCGGAAGAAAAATATCAGTGAAAAAAATCGTCTTTCGTCGCCGCGCAGTTCAACAGGCCCGAGCGCTTGAAGCGATCCTTCGCTCCCTCGCGATTTCGCGGCGCGCCCGGTTTTTCGTTCGTCGAACTTGGTCGACGGCGAATTGTTGGCGACTTTGCTCCATCGAAAAACAAACTTACGTTGCGGTCAAGGCTTCGACCGCTCGGTTCGAACCTTCGGCTCGTCCCTTCGATTTCCCGCGAAACGAGCGCAACCCGTCTCAAGAGAAAATCCGCCTTATTTCCTATAACCATAATCGAACGAACGACGCCGTAGAATTAGTAAAAACTTCCCGCGCGTTTCGTTTTTTTTGGTTTTTTCCAAACGATTCGTCTTTCTGGAACTCTCGTTTCCTTGCGAGAGGAATCGACTCGGCAAACTTTGCCGACGACGTCGAGAATCCCGTTCCGACATTCTGCGTTATCGGTATTTTGCGCCGAACTATTAAAAGAAAATCTTTGCGATTTGTCCGATCGATCGATTAGACCGCTCGAACCTCCTTTTTCCTCGAAACGAGAAAAGAACTACTCCCCCAATAAAAATGGGCGGGTTTTATCCCGCCCCAAAACGATATCGCGCTTATCGTCCGTTATTCGCGACTCGCGCTCGAACGTTTCTTCGCGCCCTCGATTATTTCGGACATCTCTTGAATCGCTTCTTGTTGCCTCTGTTTTCGAGCTTGATTCTGTTTTTCGTCGAGTTTCGACGCTTTTCGCTCCGCCTTTTGGTCGACCCGTTTATAAAACTCCTTAACGCGCTCCAGACGCTCCTCCGCCTCTTGGAATCGACCCGTCTCGACGAGGAACCGAATCGAGGCGACGTTCAGATTCTTGTGAAGTCCGTAGAAGTTGTAGTCGGGATTGTTCTCCGCGAACTCGTTCAACTTCGCGTCGGCCAGCGTCAAAAACTTCCCTTGTTCTTCCGGTCGATTCAATCGTTTTTCCGCGTTGGCGATTTGCTCGCAAACTTGAATTTGCGCGAGCTCGCGCGTCGGGGAGCCTGGAAAACGGTTCGCGAGCCACTCGAGCGCGTCGAGTAGTTCAATTTTCGTTTTTTGGTAATCGTCGAGGGCGTCGTAATCTTTCAATTGAAAGGACGGATTCTCCTCTATTTTAATATCGGCGCTCATTCGCGCGTGCAACATCGTCGCGAGCGCGGTGTAGCCGCGCGGATCGTCGGGATATTGGGTTCGCAACTTTTCGCAATTCGCGGCGCTTTCGTTCAAATGGTCGATCGTTTGTCGCGCGTCCCCTTCGAACGCCTTCCAAAGAGCCATTTGATTGTGATATCTAGCGAGCGAGTGAAGCAGAACCCCTTCTTCGGACGAATTAAATTCCGCTTTCAAGTAATCCCCGTAGCGATCGAAGTCCTCTTGGATTTTCGCGATCTCGGCTCGGTCGACGCTCGCCTTGTCGAGTTCCTCGTCCGGACATTGCTCCTTTAACGCCGCGAACGAGGCCCTGGCTCGTAAGAATCTCAATTCGCCGCAAAATTGGTTCGCCAGATTTACGCGATCCTTGTCCCCGGATTTCTCGTTCTCTTCTTTTATTTTTTGCAGTTTTCCTAAGACGCCGTCTTTGCCTTCGCATTGACCTTTTACAAATTGCAAATTATCCGCGTCGGTTTTTCTCGCGACGTCCTCCAAAAGACGTTGGAGTATTCGCGCCTCGTTGAAAACCTCGTCGATCCTTTTCTCTTTTTCGTCCTTGACCGCCGCTTCTCTCATTTGCGAAGCGATCAACGCCTTTTTGTAGGCGTCGAACGCTCTTCTGTTGTCCCCGAGTCGGTCGCGCGCTTGACCTATTCCGTAATTCAAATGTCTTGAAAAAACGAGAGTGCTTTCGTATTGCTCGGGAGGCAGGTTGGCAACTCGCTCCAGTAGTTTCGACAAGGCGGTTTGAACGACGTTTAGCGCCTCGACTTCCTCGGTGGAAACCGTGGCGCTCTCCATTTGAAACGAGTCTCCGTATTTTGGAAGATCGTCGAATAAATCGCTCGACAAACCTCCCAGCGTCTTTACGATTTCTTCCCAAGACGTTTTCGCCAAATCGAACGTTTGGCTCATCGCCTCGTTCGCTCTGTTCATCGCCTCGTTCGCTCTGTTCGTCGCCTCGATTGCCGCGTTTTGCCGTTCGTTCGCGACGCGCAATTCTTCGTTCTTTTGGTTTTGAACCCGATTGACCCACAGCAAAGAACCGGCCATAAAGACGAGCGCGAGGAAGAGCAGAAGGACGAGGGTAACGTCCGTTTTTGAGCGTTTGTAGGCTCGCCAAGCTCGCTCGATTAGATTTGCGCGTCTCGCGCTCACGGGGCGATCGTCTAGGAAACGTTGCAAATCGTCCGCGAATTCTCGCATCGACGGGTAGCGCTTGGACTTGTCGAATTCGAGCGCTTTTAGGACGATCGTTTCCAAATCGAGCGGAATATTGGGATTGATATTTCGAGGTCGCTCGATCCTTCCCGATTTTACCTGTTCGATCAAGTCCGCGTGCGTCGAGGCGTTCCGGGCGGGGGTAAAGGTTAAAAGCTCGTATAGCGTCAGACCAAGCGAATATTCGTCGGAAAGAGGAGAAAATTCCCCGTCCAACGAACAAGGGGATAGGTAGCGTAACGTGCCGACGAGCTGCCCGTACTCGGTCAACGCGTCGCGATCGTTGTCGCTGCGGATCTTTCTCGCGAGCCCAAAGTCGGTGATCCAGACGACTCCGTCCCGGTCGACGATCAGATTCGACGGCTTGATATCGCGGTGGATCACGTTGTGCCGATGCGCGTATTCCAGCGCGTTCGCCGCTTGGATTCCGACGTCCGCGACGCGCTGGTAGTAGTTTGAGTCGGCGATATGAACCGACAACAGCGTTCCGGCGGAGGAGGGGAGCCCCTCGCTCATTTCGCTTTCCGAAAAGAATTCCGAGCGAGTTTTCGCGTCGCCGCGTTCCTCCGAGCGCTTAAGTGGCGCGTCGAGGATTGGGGGAGCCGAAGGAATCGCCGTCGAAGGATCGAATTCGGTAATTGGTTTAGGGGCCGTCGTCGACGGTCGAGTCGAAGAACGAGAGATTTTCGTCGGGGAATCGAAAGAGCCCGACGTTTCCGCTTCGTCCTTGCCGAATCGAGCGAGCGGAGTTTGCGGCGCGAATTTGCTTTGCACGAAACTCTTAACGTTCGCGCGGACTATCGACGAGTTGGTCGGATATTTTTCGTTCGGTTGAACGAACGATTCGTCCATTAGCCGCAATTTGTCCGCCTTGGGTCTGGCGGACCAAGAGATCCAACGAAAACGCGACGATTTGGATCGTTCGAACGATTGAGTCGCCTCCTCTTCCTTCTCGCGCAAAAATTGCGAGAGGCTTACCCCCTCGATTAACTGCATCGCGTAGAAGAACTGGTTGTCGACGACGTCGTATCCGAAGACCGGGACGATGTTCGTATGGTGCATTCTCGCGGCCATGCGCGCCTCGCGCTGGAACCGCTTGATCGTCTGTTCCTCCTCGCCTCGAAAGATCTTCATTACTTTGAGCGCTACGGTTCGTTCGAGCGTTTCGTCGAACGCCTCGTAGACGACCCCCATGCCGCCCTTGCCCAATTCGCGTCGCACCAAATAATTACCTAGACGCTCGACCTTTTTGGGCTCGATTCCCTTTTCAACGACCGCGTTGGCGTATCCCGCCAGCGTTTCCGTCGCCCCGCCTTTTTCCAAGAGCAATAACGAGGGAAAGAGTTCGAGAATCTCGTCGGCAAGGTCGGGATTGCGCTCGGCGTACTCTTTAACGTTGGGGTTCTTACCTTGGCGCGCCTCTTCGGTGAACTGATCGAGGATCTCCGCAAGTTTCTCGTCGAACTCTTCCGACTTGGAACTGAACGTTTCGGACATTTCCGGCATTGAGTCCGGAAACTCGGAACTCCAAGGCATTGACTCCAACATTGAATCGGGAACCGAATCGGGCGAGTCGAACGAGTCCTTGCTCCAATTTGAAAAACGATCGTTTGGTTTATTGGACATAACGCTTCCCCAAAAAACATTTTTTAAAGACGGCGAGATCGACTCGCCTCTCCCCTTGTCGAAGCGAGTCCGCGCAGATTCAGACTATCGGCTCAAAAACGATTCGTCGAGGCCTTCTTCTTCCAAGACGACTCGGAAGCGCTTGAGCGCCCTTAGGTACATTACGCTCGCGGCGTTGGGAGAGACCCCGAGCTCTTCGGCGGTCTCTTTGTTGCTCAGCTGCTCAAAGTGCCTGAGCGATATGATTTCTCGATCGGAAGGATCCAACTTCTCAAGACACGCGGTCATCTTAATCGTCAATTCGTGACGACGAGCCGCCAGCGACGGAGACGTCAATTGACCCGCCAGAAAGATAGAGGTCGACTCGGGATCCATTTGCGACGTTTGGCGCGAAAGAGAGCGCTCGCGCCCAACTTGTCGCTTTTGCGCCTTGCAATACTTGCGGTACAAACCGACGAGTTGTTGCCCGACGATAAGACGGAGCCAGACGATCGGCGACGCCTTGGGCGCCGACACCCCGTTCCGAAGTTGGCGATGCGCCTCGATGAACGACTCTTGCAATACGTCCTCCGCCTGAACGCGCGCGCGCAACTCGGGCTGAAGGCGCACTTCGATCATCCGCAACAGACGATCGCGATGTTCGTTGAACATCTCGGTTACGAGGCGATTCGCGTCCTCGTCCGACATGGGAGCGAGATTCGCGGACTCGTTTTCCGCCAATTCGGACGAGTCGTTGGACGACAATGGAGTTTCTTCGGTCATTTGTTGAAACGCTTTCTACGCTGGGACGCGCCGACGTCTGCGCGCTCGTTGCCGACGCGAGCGCCGCGACCTCGACGAGCTTTCCTTCCACTCGTCGAAATTATAATCCCCGGCCTTTTTTTTTCAAGCGGAGCCTCGCGTTCGAACGGGGAATCGAAACACGCCTTGACGCGCGACGCGAAAAATCATAGGATGACCGGGACTATGCCGAAAGAAAAAACCTCGTTTTGGGGACGTTCCCAAAAACGAGAGAAGCGGGTACAATGAGCGAAAATTGGCGCGGACTCGCGCGCTTTCGACTCGCGAATCCGCTGTTTTGTTGGTTGGTTTGTTTAGTATGGCGCCCCTTGGGCGCCGCGAAGAGAAATGGCAAAAACGGACAATGTCGGCTCCGGCGTCGCCTTGGAAGAGGCGCGACGCGAGAAGTTGCGTAAAATTGAGGCTATGGGTATCGATCCTTGGGGCGCTCGTTTCGACGATCGTCAACTGATCGGCGACGTAATCGCGCGCGAGGGAGAAATCGTCGCGGGCGAACCGATCAAGTTGCCCCCGAAATGGGAGGGCGCCCCGGAAAGAACCGAGATCCCTTACGACGGTCCGCAAGTCCGCGTCGCCGGCCGCATTATTCTCCAGCGCAAACAGGGCAAATTGATTTTCTTGACCCTTAAGGACTGGACCGGTGAAATTCAGATCTTTATTGGTAAGAATCAAGTCGGAGAAGAGGCGTGGGAACTCGCTCTCTGTTTTGATCTCGGCGATTTGATCGGCGTCGACGGAGAGTTCAAAAAGACGCAAACCGGCGAGCTCACGATCTTCGCCTCCAAATTGACCTTCCACAGTAAATCCCTCGAGACTCCCCCCGATAAATTCAAAGGGATGAGCGACCCCGAGCTTCGCTCCCGCATGCGCTACGTCGATTTGGCTCGAAACGACGAGGCGATGACTCGCATGCTGAATCGGACAAAAATCGTCGCCTCGATCCGGCAAACCCTCGCGGGAGAAGGTTTTGTCGAAGTCGAGGGGCCGACTCTTCACGCCGTCGCCGGCGGCGCCGCCGCGCGTCCTTTCATTACGCACCACAACGCCTTGGACATTCCGCTCTATTTGCGCATCGCCCTTGAGCTTCACCTGAAGCGCTTGCTCGTCGGAGGAATGGAGCGCGTTTTCGAAATCGGGCGCGTTTACCGCAACGAGGGTATCGATCAGACCCATAATCCCGAGTTCACCCTGATGGAGCTCTATCAGGCGTACGGCGATTACCGCTCGATGATGGACATAACCGAAAAGATTATCTGCAACGCGATTAAAGCGACGGGGCAGGGGTTCGTTCTGCCTTGGGGCGGGCAAGAGATCGACTTTACTCCCCCCTTCAAGCGCAAGCCCTATTTCGAGGCTCTCGCCGAGGCGACCGGGATCGACCCCTTCGACGAGTCCGCCGTGATTTCCTACGCGAAATCGATCGGAATCGAGGACGTCGACAAGAAGCACATCGACGTCGTTCGCAACGATATTTTTGAGGAAAAAGTCGAGGATTCTCTCGTGGGACCGGTCTTTATTATCGACTATCCCGCCAGCATTTGCCCCCTAACGAAGCGCAAGCGCTCCAATCCCGAGATCGCCGAGCGTTTCGAGCTTTTCGTTCGCGGTTGCGAACTCGCCAACGCGTACACCGAATTGAACGACCCCGATCTCCAAGAGAAGCTCTTCCGGAGCCAGCTCGAAGGTCAAAAGGAAGAGGACTCGATGGCGAAGATGGACCATGATTTCATTCGCGCTCTCCGCTACGCCATGCCTCCCACCGGAGGACTTGGCATTGGCGTCGATCGGTTGTGCATGATGCTCACCAACACGACCAGCATTCGCGAAGTTATTTTGTTCCCGCTCTTGAAGCCGGAGGTTTTTGAGAGTTAATCTCTCGACTCGTTCCCAAAGCAAGGACGCTCGGATGTACAAATTACTGCTGATTTGGCGGTATCTCTTGACGCGCCGCATCGCGTTGGTCAGCGTCGTTAGCGTTACGCTCGGCGTCGCGACGATGATCGTGGTCAACGCGGTGATGCTCGGCTTTAGTCGCGAGATGGAAAACCGCATTCACGGCGCGCTCTCGGACGTTACGATTAGTTCCCGATCGAGTCTTCGCGGCTTTGACGACGTCGACTCCCGTTTGCGAGACGTCCAAAAAGTCGCGGGCGATTTAGTCGAGGCGACGACCCCGACCGTCGCCACTCCCGGGCTTATGAGCTTCGATTTCGGCGGAGGCGAGGTGATAACTCGTCAAGTTCAAGTCGTTGGAATCGACGCGGTTACCAACGAGAAAGTCACCGCCGTCGCTCAGTATCTCCAACATCCGGCGAATCGCGAGCGTTTGTCGTTCGATTTGCGAGAGGACGGGTACGACGTCCAAAATCCCGTTTTCGGAGAGGACGGAACCGTTCGCCCTCGTTTGGAGCACGCGGGCTGGAAAAAGCGCCGCGCCGACGCGGAGTACGAAAAGTATCGTTGGCAAGAACAGGAGCGCCAACGGGAACTCTACGCCAAATCGAACAAACCGAGCTCCGCCCCTCCCATGGAGGGAGTCGTTGATTATTCCTCGACCGGCGCGGCCGATGGCGATTCCGAGGCCGACGGCGATCCCTACGCCGCCGCTCTCGAAAATATGCCGACCGCGCCGACCGACGACGCGGTCGAATCGGACGACGAGTCGTCTGATTCTCCGGTCTCCGAACCGTCCGGCGATCCGCTCGAAACTCCGTCAGAAACCGAAGAAGTCTCCGAACCCGACGCGCCCGGCTCCCCGTCTATCTTAATCGGTACCCCGTTCGACGGGATCGAGCGATACAATACCCAAATCGATCGCGCCACGACGCAGGAAACCGGCGCGATCGTAGGCGTCGGTTTAGTTGGAGGCTTGCGTCGCAAGCATCTCAATCCCGACACCAACAAGGAGGAGATTCGCGAGAACTTGTCGCGGCTGCCGGGGGACGACGTAACCCTTTCTTTTCTAGCGGTCGGCGCCGAAAATTCGCTGCCCTCGATCGTTTACGATCGATTCACGATCGTCGATCTTTACGAATGTCGCATGGCGGAGTACGACGACTCGTTCGTCTTTGTTCCGATTGAGAAGCTGCAAGAGCTGCGCCGCATGATCGCCCCCGACGGAACGAGAATGGCGACTCAGATTCTCATTAAGGCGAAGCCCGGCGTAAAGATCGAGGATTTGAGAGATCGCCTCCGCGAAAGCGAGGAATTTCCCGAGCAACTCTACGATATCGAGACGTGGAAAGACCAACAAGCGACGACGTTGGCCGCCGTCGCGACCGAGCTTTCCATTTTGAACGTTCTGCTGTTCCTCTCGATCGCGGTCGCGGGGTTTGGCATTTTGGCGATTTTCTTTATGATCGTCGTCGAAAAAACTCGCGACGTCGGCATTCTGAAATCGCTCGGCGCGAGCGGCAATGGAATTATGCAAATCTTTCTGTTTTACGGACTTACCCTTGGCGTGATTGGCGCCGGATTGGGAACGGCGCTCGGTTTTTGGTTTGTCGCCAATATCCAGAAAGTCGCCGATTTTCTTTCTCGCGTAACCGGACGGGAAGTCTTCGATCCGACGATCTATATGTTCCACCAAGTCCCGGCGATCATCGAGCCGTCGACCGTCTTTTGGATCATCGCGGGGTCGTTGTTTATCGCGGTGGCGTCCAGCGTCTTGCCCGCCCTTCGCGCCGCCAGACTTAAGCCCGTCGACGCCTTGCGCGTGTGACAAAAACTATATTTCGATAGAGTCGCGTTTTTTTAAAGAACGATTAGTTAAGGAAAGTGTTCGATGGATCGAGCGATCGACGACGCGCGCGCCCAAGACGCGAAAATTCTGGCGAGTTTGCGCCGACGTTCTTCGGCTTCCAACCCAAAGGAAGAAAAAGTCTTGAACGCGAGCTCGCGTCCCGAGGATCGCGCCGAGGCGCTTCGTCGTCTCGTTTCGTCCAACGCGGCTAAGGAACCGACCGGCGCCCTTAGCGCGCTCAGCTCGACGCTGCGTCGAGAGCTTGGCGACGCGTCCGCCTTTTCCTCGGAAAACGCGACCGAGGATCCGACGCTCGATCTTGTCGAGGCGGAATTGACCGCCGCCGCGAAGGGCGATGAAGACGCGACTCCTCTCGCCCCCGAGAGCGAGGCGACGACCGAACCCGCGCCGATTCCGGAATCGCCGCGCCGAGTCGAAGTCGACGAGCCCGTCCCGAGCGGTGTTGTCCCCGCGCCGAGCGTCGCGACCGAGGCCGCGAAATCGCGCGACGTCGACGCGCCCGATCTCCTCGTCGTTTCCGAATTGCGCAAGGGGTACGGTAAGGGCAAAAAACTAATTCCCGTTTTGCAGGGCGTCAATCTATCCGTTCGCAAGGGCGAGCTTCTGGCGATCGTCGGGCAGAGTGGTTCCGGTAAAAGCACCCTGTTGCATCTAATGGGAACCCTCGATATTCCCGATTCGGGAACGATTCATTTCGACGGTCAGCGCATCGACAATCTCCCGACCTCTCAGCGCGACGTTCTGCGCAACCGATTTATTGGTATGATCTTCCAGTTCTATCATCTCATTCCCGAGATGACGACGTTGGAGAACGTGCTCGCCCCGTTGATGATTCGCGATTCGATCTTGGGGTATTGGAGCAAGCGAGCCAAGTACGTCGAGCGCGCGAAGGAATTGCTCGATATGGTCGGGCTTTCCCACCGCTTGAAGCACAAGCCGAACGAATTGTCCGGAGGGGAAATGCAGCGCGCCTCCATCGCGAGGGCTCTCATTACCAATCCGCGCGTTTTATTGGCGGACGAGCCGACCGGAAATCTCGATTCGAAGGCCTCGCTCGGCGTCCTCGATTTGCTTCGCAGACTCAATCGCGAGAAAAATCTCACGATCGTTATGGTAACTCACGATATGAGCCAAGCTCGCGACGCCGATCGCGCCGTAAGGATCGTCGACGGCTGGATCGAACCGGAAGCGGCGCGAATCTGAAGCGCGCGCAACGATCGTCTCTTTTAACGCGCGTCCGCTTCTTTCCTTAACCGAGGCGGCGCGTTTCTTTCGCGGTTTCGCTCCAACGCGCCGGTAAATCGCCCGCGTTCTCTTGACGTCGAGGACTATTTTGATAGACTAAGACGCGCGTCGACTTCCGGTTTGTCGACGCGACGTCTCGATTTATCAAATCTGTCCGAGACGACGGACGAGCGATTAATGTTCGATAACTTTTCCCAGCGCCTGTATTTCTTAAAGTGGTTCTTCCAAATTCGGGTTCTCGGAGCGCGCAAACCGTTGCAGACCGTTTTGGGCGTTTCGGACAAGTGCAATTTGCGTTGCGCGCACTGCTCGGTCGTTAAACCCCTCGCTCTTTCCACGACAAAAACTTGCGAGCAAATCGAGCGCGAATTGCGCGAGTGTTTTCGAATGGGCTCGAGATTCGTCGACTTCGAAGGCGGCGAGCCTTTTCTTTGGCGAGACGGAACCAAAACGATCGACGATCTCTGCGCGCTCGCCAAACGCCTCGGTTTCTTCTCCGCGACGATTACCACCAACGCCCAACTTCCCTTTGACGCTCCGAACGCGGATCTTATTTGGGTGAGTCTTGACGGCGTCGGCGCCCGGTTCGACGAGATTCGCGGACAAGGCGCGTTCGAGCGTTTGGAAAGAAACGTCGAGGCGACCCGTTTTCCGCGTTTGAACGCCAATATGGTCGTCAATCGAATTAATTTCGAGGACGTGGACGCCGTCGTCGATTATGTTTGGAAATCCCCGTTTTTTAACGAATTGTCCGTTAATTTCCACACCCCTTTTCCCGGAACCGAATCGCTCGAGCTCGATTGGGACGCGCGCCGGAAGGTTATCGATCTCTTAATCGAGCGGAAGAAAAAGGGCGCTCCGATTACGAACACCTTTCGAGGACTCCGCGGCCTCAAAGATATGTCGTTTACAAAGCGTTGCTGGATCGCCAATTTCGTCTCGGTCGACGGTTCGTTCTCCCCTTGTTGTCCCGGTCGCGAGCTTGGAATTTGCGATCGGTGCGGGTTCGGAATGGCGACGGAAATGACGGGAATATACAATCTTTCGTTTGAGACGATACTCGCCGGACTTAATTTGAGAAAGCGAAATCCGAAGGTTAATGTTTCTTGAATCCAATCGTTTGGACGCGGCGCCGCCGATTCTATTCGCCGCGTCGATATTCGCGATGGAAGGTTTGCTATGAGCGAAAAATTATTTGGCGCGCGTTGGTCCGGATTCGATCGGACGGACGGATCGAGTTTTTCCGAAGAGTTGAAGTTGCGCTTCGACGAGTACCTTGATTCGAAACGCGGCGCTTTTACTTTGGTCGAACTTCTCGTCGTTATCGCGATTATCGGGATCCTGATTGGATTGTTGCTTCCCGCCGTTCAGGCGGCTCGCGAAACCGCGAGGCGCGTCTCGTGTCTCAATAATTTAAAGCAAGTCGGCTTGGCCCTCCATAACGTTCACGACGTCAAGGGCGAGTTGCCCGCCGGTTGCGTCGACGAGGTTTTGGGCGTGCCCGGTTATCAAGGCGGTTTCTATAGCGGAAGAATCTTTGTTTTGCCCTATGTGGAACAAGTCCCGCGATACGAAGCCTTTATGGACGACATGCGCAATAAGCGAGTCGACGGTTTTACCGGCGTCATCGTCGGGCGACCCGCGTGGAACGACGGCGCGATTTCCACTCTGACTTGTCCTTCCGATCCGAATCGCGAAGGCAAGCCGTCGACTTGGCCCGTCGCCTCGAGGCTCAATTTCTCCTTCTGCGCCGGCGACGCCCTAATTCCCGATTCTACCGCGAGTTTCGCGTCGACCGAGCGGCGGGGGCTCTTTCGACCCTTGAAAGCGAAGCGGTTGTCCGACTGCGTCGACGGAACGAGCGCCACGATCGCCGGCGGAGAATCGGCGATAGCGTCCGGTTCTTACGATAATCGCGTCAAAGGCGGGGTCGTCTTAGTCTCTTCCATGTTTGTCGACAATTCGATTCGACCGAGCGAGTGCCTCGAGCGCGGGCGCGACCCTAAAAACGTCTCGCTCCTTTCCGAAACCTCTCCGTACGCGAGAAATAACTTCTTCTACGACGGCGTGGTCGCCCAGTCGTTGCTGGTCGCCAACGTTCCTCCCAATTCCCCCGTTTGCGCCGTCCAAGGCGCGATTTGCGGAGGTTCCTCGAGTTTTCACCCCGGCGGGGCGAACGTTGTCTTCGTCGACGGTTCCGCGCGCTTCGTCTCCGAAACCGTCGACTGCGGAGATTTAACCAAACTCGAGCCCGTTTCCGGAGCCAGTCCTTACGGAGTCTGGGGCGCTTTGGCGACTCCCGCCGGAAGCGAGTCGCTAGCGCTTTAATACGCGACGAAAAGGTTCGCGCGATATGATAAAAAAGATTCTTTTTTGGATCAATTGTTCGAGATGGCCGAGTTTCGCCCAGAGTTTTTGGTCCGCCCTTTTGGCGCTCGTCGTCGTTCTTTGCGATAGAGATCAAACTCTCGATTGGCGAGACGTTTTATTAGGGGCGCTGGCGGTTCTCGGCGTCCCGTTGGCTCACGCCGGAGCCAATCTTTTCGACGACTACTTCGACTACGTTTCCCACGCCGTTCGACGACGAAAAGAAATGGTCGACGGCGGCGTTCGCGCCCGCTCGCAAAAATGCGCCTATTTGGATTCGGGTAAAGCGACGACGAGGCAACTGTTTGTCGCCGCCGGCGTTTTTTGCCTGCTCGCGACGATCTGCGGACTCGTCGTTCTAGTTTTTCGCGGACCGGTTCTTTTGATCCCGATCGCGAGCGGAGGCTTATTGGCGTTCTTTTATTCGGCGCCCCCGTTTCGATTAAGTTATCGCGGACTCGGCGAAGTCGTTGTCGGACTCATCTTTGGACCGATCGTTATGTCCGGCGTTTCTTTGGCGACTTGCGGGCGATTGACGCCTTCCGTCGCTTGGCTCTCCGTCCCGATGGGGATTTTGGCGGCCAATATCCTATTCGTTCATTCGATTATGGATCTGGATCCGGATCTGCGAGCGGGCAAGCGCGCTCTAGCGGCGCTATTGGGCTCGCCGTCGCGAGCCGTCGCTTTTGACGGAGATTTATTGATAACTTGCTATTTCGCCGTGATTATCGGGGTCGTTTTCGGCTCCGTTTCGCCCTTTGCGTTAATCGTTTTGGCGACGACTCCGATGGCTATCGAGCTGTTTCTCTCGATGAGAATCTACCTGAAAGATCCGGAAAAAGTCCCGGAACCCAAATGGTTCCGAGGTCCCATGGGCTCGTGGGAGCTTATTGCTCGCGCCGGATTGGGGTGGTTCATGTTCCGCTGGTACCTAGCGAGAAATTTGCTAACCTTTTTCGCGCTGTGCCTTTTGGTTTCGACTCTTTTGGCGCGTTTTGTCTGAGCGTTCCCGTTTGGGACAAAAAAAACTCCTCGAACCCGCGAGATTCGAGGAGTTTTTTATCGAGGATTGGCCGTTGGGCGTTATTTCGCGCTCGCGATTTTCTCCGCGTATCGAAGCCGCGTTCGCGCTCGTTGAACCGCGCCCTCCTTGCTCTTCGATAGTTCGGGCGTGTTGGAAGGGCGACTCAAGGCTTTGCGCAGCTCCTCCTTAGCTCCCTCGACGGTCAGCGAGGAAAGCTCGACGACCCGATTCGCCAACAGCGTCGTCGCGTTGTCGACGACCTCGACGAATCCGCCCTCGACCCACCAGCGCTCGACCGAGCCTCCTTTTAGCGTCAGACGCATCTCCCCCGCGCCCAATCTTCCAACGACGGGCGCGCGATTCTCGCCGATCCCAAACTCGCCGTCGTAAAGCGGCAAAACGATGAATTCGACCTCTTGGTCGACGACCGTCTTTTCGGGCGTAATTGCGACGCATCTCATTTGCGCGCGTCCTCCGAGCGATGAAATAGTGGAGAGGAATGGTTATTTTTTTCGCGCCTCGGAATCGAGTCTTTCCGCTTGCTCCGCCGCTTGCTCGACCGACCCGACGTACATAAACGCCTGCTCCGGAAGGTGGTCCCATTTCCCGTCGCAGATTTCGTTGAACGAGCGAACCGTGTCTTTCAGAGGCGTGATCTCGCCCTTCTTGCCGGTAAAGACCTCCGCCACGAGGAACGGCTGAGAAAGGAATCGCTCAATGCGCCGCGCGCGGTGCACCGTCAGTTTGTCTTCCTCCGACAGTTCGTCGATTCCGAGAATCGCGATAATATCTTGCAGCTCCCGATACTTCTGCAGCGTTTGTTGCACCCGTCTCGCGCAGGCGTAGTGCTCTTCGCCAACGTACTGGGGATCCAAAACGCGCGACGACGACGCCAGCGGATCGACCGCCGGGTAAATCCCCTTTTCGGAAATCGAGCGCTCCAAGTAGACGAACGCGTCCAATTGTCCGAACGCTGTCGCCGGGGCCGGGTCGGTCGGGTCGTCGGCGGGCACGTACACCGCTTGCACCGACGTGATCGCGCCCCGATTGGTCGACGCGATGCGCTCTTGCAGCGCTCCCATCTCGGACGCCAGCGTCGGCTGGTAACCGACCGCCGAGGGCATGCGCCCCAGCAGCGCCGAAACCTCGGAGCCCGCTTGCGAAAAACGGAAAATATTGTCGACGAACAACAAAACGTCGGATCCGAGATTATCTCGGAAATACTCCGCCATCGTCAGCGCCGAAAGCGCCACGCGAAGACGAGCCCCAGGCGGTTCGTTCATCTGACCGAAGACCATCGTCGTCTGATCGAGCACGGAGCGCCCCGTGTCCCCGATCTTCGCCTCGCCCATTTCGCGCCACAGGTCGTTCCCCTCGCGCGTGCGCTCGCCGACTCCCGCGAACACCGACGCCCCGCCGTGCGCGCTCGCGATTCGCGCGATAAGCTCTTGGATAATGACCGTTTTCCCAAGACCCGCGCCCCCGAAAAGACCCGCTTTTCCGCCGCGGACGAACGGGGTCAATAGGTCGATTACCTTAATGCCGGTTTCGAAAATCGCGGAGTCGGAGCTAAGTTCCGAAACCTTGGGCGGTTCGTGATGGATCGGTCGATACTCGACCGCCTCGACCGGACCTTTTCGATCGATCGGTTCCCCGAGCAAATTAAAGACTCGACCCAGCGTTCCTTCGCCAACGGGAACCGAGACCGGCGCCCCGAGGTCGACGCACTCCATGCCTCGCGCCAGACCGTCCGCGCTTCCCAACGCGACGCAACGAACCCGGCTCCCCGTCAAGTGTTGTTGAACCTCGCCCGTGAGACGAATTTTAACGTCGCCAAGCTCGTTTTCTATTCGCACAGCGTTGTAGATGGAGGGCAGGCGACCGTCGGGAAACTCGGCGTCGAACGTCGATCCGATGACTTGCGTTATTCTGCCAACGTTTTGATTCGTATTGGTTTGGTTCATAAGTTAGTCGCAACGTTGAGGGCGGGTCGAACCCCGGTTCCGAATCGAGCGCTCGGATCGTTCGAGATTTCGGTTCTCGCCTCGGTTAACAATTACGGTAAAAATGGTTGACGACGCGCGGCGAATCCGACTCTATTTGAGCGCGGACGCCCCGCTCACCACCTCGATAATCTCGTTCGTGATTTGCGATTGCCGCGCCCGATTGTAAGTCGCGGTTAGCGTCGAGATCATCGAATCGGCGTTGTCCGTCGCCGCTTTCATCGCGGTCATTCGGGCGATTTGTTCGCCTACCGCCGCGTCCAAAAATCGTTTGAACATATTGACCCGAAACGCGTTCGGAACGACCTCTTCCAAAACGCTCTCGGGGGAGGGAAGGAACTCGTACTCCGTTCGCGAGCGCTCGGAGACGCCTTTGGAATCGTCCCGCGTTTCGGAAAACGGCAATAGGGTTTCCGCGACCGGAAACTGTTTCGAAAGGGACCCGAATTTACAATAGGCGACGTCGATTCGATCGACTTCCCCGGTCGCGTAGCGATCGAGATAATCGTCCGCGATTTCGAGAACTTGGTCGTAGGTCGGCTTGTGGTCGAAACGCTCGAATCCCCGCGCGATTTCGTAACTTCGGTATTTCAAAAACGATATGCCGCGCTTTCCGGAAACGTCGAGCTCGACCTCTCCGTATTCGGCGCGAAGCTCGTCCAATCGCGCGGTCGCCGTCCGAAGAACTCCGGAATTGTAGCCCCCGCACATGCCCCGGTTCGCCGTCAAAACGAGGAGAATCGCGCGCTTCTTCGACTCGCGCTTCGCTAGGAGGGGACTCGCCCCCTCGAGTCCCGAATTCGATAGGTCGGCTACCAGCCTCGCGAGGCGCTCCGCGTAATCGCCCGCCGCGACCGCTCGTTCCATTGCGCGTCGAAACTGCGCGGTGGAAACCAGTTCCATCGTTTTTGTGATCTTGCGAATGTTCGCGATCGATCTTCGTCGCTTGTCGAGCGCTCTTGCTTTTGCCATGCTTCGGTCGCCTCAAAAGAGCCGGGGACGCCCCGGCTCGTTAACGTTCGCTTTCGCGATTCAAGTATTTCTCGTTGAACTCTCTCAGCGCCTCGTCGATTCGATCCGTCTCTTCTCGCGACATTTTGCGCGTCAAGGATTTGAGCTCGTCCCACAGCGAACCGCGATTCTTGTGGAACCAATCGAGGAACTCTTTTTCCCAGTCGCGAACCGAGTCGACCGGTACGGCGTCGATAAAACCCTTGGTTCCGGCGTAGACAACCAACACTTGGTCGATCGCGTCGAGCGGTTGGCAAATCCCCTGGATTAGGAGCTGATTCATTCGGTAACCGCGATCGAGCCGCTGCTGGGTCGCCGCGTCGAGATCCGAGCCGAGTTGCGCGAACGCTTCCAATTCCCTAAACGCCGCCAAGTCGAGTCTTAGACCGCCCGCGACTTGTTTCATCGCGGGAATCTGCGCCGAGCCGCCGACTCGGGACACCGAAATGCCGACGTTCATTGCCGGGCGTTGACCCCTAAAGAACAAGTCCGGTTGGAGATAGATCTGACCGTCCGTGATCGAAATCACGTTCGTCGGAATGTACGCCGAGACCTCCCCCTCTTGCGTCTCGATAATCGGCAACGACGTAAGAGAGCCTCCACCGAGCTCGTCCGACAACTTCGCGCTGCGCTCGAGAAGTCGGCTGTGGCAGTAGAAAACGTCCCCGGGATAAGCCTCGCGCCCTGGGGGACGACGCATAAGCAGCGACAGTTGTCGGTACGCGACCGCTTGTTTCGACAAGTCGTCGTACACGATAAGCGCGTGCTCCCCTTTGTACATAAAGTATTCCGCCATCGCGGTGCCCGCGTAGGGCGCCACGTACTGTAGCGGCGCGGGGGAGCTTGCGCCCGCCACGATCACCGTCGTGTACTCCATCGCCCCGTGTTGTCGAAGCGTCTCGACGACTCCCGCGACCGTCGAGTCTTTTTGACCGATCGCGACGTAGAAGCACTTGACTCCTTTGCCCTTTTGATTGACAATCGCGTCGACCCCGATTTGCGTTTTGCCGGTTTTGCGGTCCCCGATAATGAGTTCGCGCTGACCGCGTCCGATCGGCGTCATCGCGTCGATCGCTTTGATTCCGGTTTGAAGCGCCTCGCGAACCGGTTGTCGGTCGGCGACGCCCGGCGCGGGGCTTTCGACGAGCCTGCGCTCGGTCGCGCGAACGGGACCCTGTTCGTCGAGAGGGTTCCCCAACGGATCCAAAACGCGCCCCAAAACCGCGTCCCCGACCGGAACGCTCAACAACTTGCCGGTCGCGCGAACTTCGTCTCCTTCTTGGATTTTGAGGTAATCGCCGAGCAAAATGACCCCGACGCTGTTCTCTTCGAGGTTGAACGCCAGTCCGACGACGTCGTTCGGGAAGAGCAACATTTCGCCCGACATCGCTCCCGCAAGTCCGTAGACTTGAGCGATCCCGTCTCCGACTTCGATAACCCGTCCGACTTCTCGAACGTCTATTCGAGCCTCGAACTGCTCAATTTCCTTCTGGATAACGGAAGCTATCTCGTCTGCTTTGAATTTCATGCGCGCTCCTGTCAATCATTTCTCTTCGCGCGAGTTCTAATTGCGTCGCGATCGAGGCGTCGTAGACGACGTCCCCGACCCGAACGACGATTCCTCCGATCATTTCGGGATCGATCTCGACGCTAAATCGCGGCTCTCCCCCGACCAAGTCGCGCAATCGGGAAGAAAGAATCTGCCGCGTCTTTTCGTCGAGAGGGGCGGCGGTCGTTATCTTGACCGCGATTCGACCTCTCCTCGCGTCGTCGAGACGGCGCAACGGAAGCCGAATATCGCGCAGTAATTCGAACCTCCCTCGGCGCGCGAGCGTCTTTAAAAAGTCGAGAAAGAC
>JAFRXD010000008.1 GCA_017441605.1 Thermoguttaceae bacterium
CGCGTACCCGATTTCGAGCTTCGCTTTCTCAAAGGTCGGCTCGTCGTCGCACTGGAAGAGCCATTCGGTCTCCAGCTGTTTCATCCCCTCCGGGGTGATTTCCGAGGCGCTCAAGCCGGTCGTCGCGAGAACGAGCGCCAGCAGCGCGAGGAACGTTTTTTTCATTGCGTTTCGCCTGTGATATTAATTGGTAATAGGGCGTTGTTATTGTTGTTGCGACGAATCGCTCGGAACGTCCGGCGCGGTCGCCGACGGGGTCGCGCTCGACGCCTCGTCGCGTTTACCGTCCTTTTGCGTTTGTTTCGATAGCGTCGCCAATAAAAGAACGAGCAAAATAACGACGAGCGCGAGCAGCCCGAGCGTCGCCGTCAATAGAAGATAAAGCCGATCCCGCTCCTTAAACGCGACCCGAGTTCGCTCGGCGCGTATCGCCTCCGCTCGAATCGCCGCTCTCGCGGGGGAGACGGGGTATTTGCCCGCGCCGCGATTCGCGCGAGGGCGCGTCGGCCGACTCAGGTCGATCCCGCCCCGAACGTCTTGCAACTGATAGACGTCGGCTCCGAACGTCCGACCGTAATTGGCCCCGTAAAACTCTCGATCCGACGCGATCTCCCCTCCTCCGTCGAGCGCGGAGAGCGCCGAGCGATACGCGATCGTCAGACCCTTCAGGTTCTTTTCGGCCAGGCTCGCGTCCTCGTGGACCGCCTTGTTCCGCAACGTCGCCACGTATCGAATCTGCTTCCTCGCGCGTTCCGGTATCTCCGACTCGACGGAGGTCAGCTTCTCGTGAAGCCCTCGACCGACCGCCTGATACCGCTGCTCGAGAATCAATTCGAGCGTTTGAGCCATTTGGACGATTTGCGTTAGCGCGTCCGCCATTGCCTCTCTCGTTTCCGTCGCTTGGGAGAAATCGCGTTAAAAAAAGCCGAATCCGCCTCGGCAAAACGAACTCGGCTCCGTCGTTTATCGCGAGCTTAACTCGCGTTTTCAACAAATTTATTTCGCGAATTGCGCGTCGAAAACAACGTCCTCGTTCTTCGGGAACGCCACTTTCTTAACAAATTCGAACGACTCGGTCGCCCCGAACCAACGATCCATGCGCTGGTCTTCCCACTCGACGGAGAGCGGGCCTTGGTAGTTGATATCGTTGAGCGCGCGAACGATCTCCTCGAAATCGACGTCGCCGCGTCCCAGAGAGCGGAATTCCCAACCGCGACGATAGTCGCCGAACGGCAAGTGCGAGCCGAGAATCCCGTTTTCGCCGTCGAGTTGCAGCGCAGCGTCCTTCATGTGGACGTGGAAAATGCGGTCGGGGAAGCGACGAATGAACTTCACCGGGTCGACCATTTGCCAAACCAAGTGCGACGGGTCGAAGTTGAACCCGAACGCCGGATGGTAGTCGAGCGCCTCGAGCGCCAGTTGCGCCGAGTGAATGTCGAACGCGATTTCCGTCGGGTGAACTTCAAGCGCGAACTTAATTCCGAGCTCTTGATAAACGTCGAGAATCGGGGTCCAGCGCTCTTTCAGGAGTTTGAACCCGTCGTCGATCCACTTTTGCGGCACCGGCGGGAAGCTGTAAATGTACGGCCAAATGGACGAGCCGGTGAACCCGGTAACGATCGAAGCGCCGATCATTTTCGCCGCGCGCGCGGTGTCTTTCATTTCCTCAGCGCAATTCTTCGCCACTTGCTCTTTGTCGTCGCTGCGGAGGTATTCCGGAATGACGTCCAAATTCCGTTGGTCGATTTGGTCCAAGACGCCCTGACCGACGCAGTGATTGCTCAGAGCCCAGCAGCCCAGCCCGTACTTTTCGAGTTGCGCCTTCTTCGCCGCGCAGTACCCTTCTTCTTTCAGGCATTTCTGAACGTCGAAGTGGTCGGTTCCGCAAGCGAGTTCGAGCCCGTCGTACCCGATTTTCGAGGTCTTTTCGAACAGTTCGTCGGATTTCACGTCGCCAAATTGACCGGTGATGATCGTGATCGGTCGTCTAGCCATAACGGTTGGTCTCCTAATTGGGGTTGGTTTCGCTCGGTTCGGAGGACCGTTCGCGCCGTTGCGAACGTCGCCTCGCGCCTCGCGCGCTCGACTCTATCCGAGTCGCCTTCCCTTTTTACCAGATGAAAATCGTCTTTGCAACAGTTTTTTTATTTTTTTCCAAACTTTGGCGACAATTTGTTCGACCCGCGCGAACCCATCTTTTTTGCAAAAAATCGCGAAATCTTTCCTATTTTGCGTTTCCCGTCGCTTGCGAAATAAACGCTTTTCTTTTAAACTATACGAAATAGTCGGTTAATTCAAAAGAAATCCCGAGCGATTTCAAACCGACTCGTTATCGTCAATAACTCGTTCGCGCGAGGTCGAGAATGGGGCGCTCGTCCCTTCTTCCTCGCGTTATCGCCGGAAGGAGGCCCCTTTGGATCGCAACAACTCGAATCGTCGTTTGTTCGATTTTCTCCGCGCTACCCGTCCCGAGTCAGGGGCGCGTCGCTCCCTCGGAACTCGCGCCCTGCGCCTCGAATCGCTCGAGGGGCGCCAACTGCTCAGCGCGACTCCCGCGCCCGCCCTGGTCGAGCTCGCCGCCGATTTCGTCGCCTCGGACACGCCCGCGGTCGCGAGCGCTACGATCGTTTCCCTCGAGGGCGCGCGCTACGACTTCGGCGACCTGCGCCGCGTCGAGGCGCTCGGGCTCAACGCCAATAGCGAGGGCGTCGTCTGGAACGACGAAGGTCGCCTCGCGGAACTGACCCTCGCGGACGCGAATATCCAGCGCGTCGATCTCGCGGGTTGCGAGGCGCTCGAAAAGCTCGACGTCTCCGGTTGCGAAAACTTGCGCTCGCTCAAATGCCAACGCGCGGCGATCTCGGAGCTGGATCTCTCTCAACTTTCGCGTCTTCGCGAATTGCAATTCGACTCCGGTCTCGAGAGCGTCGAGACGAATCCGGAAATCGACCTCGCGCTCAAAGTGTTCGCGAGCGACGATTGGAGCGAAATCTTGATCGTCGACGATCTCGGAATGGAAATTTCGGCGCGTCGCGACTGGAACTCTTTCGAGTTCAACGTTCCGGGAACCGCCGTCGGTCCGATCGAGATTTCGTACTTAAAAGACGGCGAGGTCGCGGCGGGAACGACGATCAACGAGTCGGAGCGAATCCCCTACGACGATGGCGATTTGGCGGCCCTCGAATCGCTCGGGCTGACCCCGAGAAGCCCCGGCGTCGTGTGGAGCCCCGAGGGGCGCCTTATCGAGCTGACTCTCGCCGATCCTCGCTTCGAGAACGTCGAATTGCTTGGGAGCGACGCCCTGCAAAAACTGGACGTCTCCGGCTGCGAGAACCTCGTCAATCTCGATTGCGGCTACAATAGCGAGCTTACGGAACTGAACGTCGCCGGTTGCCAAAAATTGGAGATTCTCTTCTGCATCGACAGTTGCCTGACCTCGTTGGATCTCTCCGATTGTCCGAGCCTCGTGGAAGTCAACTGTACCAACAACGCGCTTCGCTCGATCGATCTGAGCGGTTGCCCCAATCTCGAAAAACTGGTAATGCACCGCAACTTCTTCGAAGAGCTCGACTTCTCCGCGGTTCCGAACTTGAAGATTTTGGCGGTCGCCAACACTCCCCAACTTCAACTCGACCTCTCCCCGCTAACCGAACTCGAAGAGCTCCACTGCAATAACTGCGGGCTCCAAGAATTGAACTTCTCGAACAACCGGAACCTCCAAGTGCTCCAGTGTTCCGAAAACGAGTTGACGGAGCTCGACGTTTCCGGGCTCGCGAACCTTCGCGTCCTGAACTGCTACAACAACTACCTGGCGTCCCTCGACGTCTCCGGGTGCGAATCGTTGTGGACCATCTTCTGCCACGACAACCTCTTGACCTCGCTGGATCTCTCCGGTTGTCCCAAGCTGGAATGGTTCGACGGCGACCACAACCGGTTAGAATCCCTCGACTTCTCCAACTGCCCGATCGTTAACTCGATCTACGTCAACGACAACGTCTTGCAATCCCTCAACGTCAACGGGCGCTCCGAGCTGCTCTATCTCCATTGCCGCTACAACTTCCTGACCGAGCTCGACGTCTCGACCTCCCCGAAACTCGAGTCGTTCTACTGCGACTCCAACTACTTGGAGAGCGTCAACGTTTCCGGGTGCGAGAGGTTAAAGTACTTTAGCTGCGCCGAGAATTACTTGACGACCCTTGACGCCTCGCGGCTCCCGAATCTCAGGAGTCTCGGATGCTACTACAATCCGTCGTTGAGCGAGCTCTACGTCAATAACTGCGCCAAGCTCGATTCCCTGTACGTCGACTCCTATCTCCAACGGATCGTCGCGACGGGCTCCAACGACATTACCGTCGGGGTCGCGAAAAACTACGATTACGACGCGATTTCCGTCGTCGACGGCTCCGGAACCGCGCTGGAAACGAGCGAAGACGACTACGCGTTCTACTTCGTCGTCGCCTCCGACGCATCCTATCCGATCGTCGCGTCCTACTACAAAGACGGCGAGCTTCTAGAAACGACGACAACTATCGAACAATTCGAGCTCGTCCTCGCCCAGCCGACCCTCTCGGCCTCCGCGACCAAGAGCGCCGTTGTCGTCAAGATCAATCCGGTCGATGGCGCCGACCAATACGTCGTCGAGTTCTCCGAAGACCCGAACTTCGAGAACGTCGCGACCAAAACGTACTCCGCGCCCGGCGTTAAAACGTTTTCCGGTTTGAGCAAGGGAACCGAGTACTACGTTCGCGTAAAGGCGACCGCCCTCGCTTGCGAATCAGATTGGGCCGAAATTTCCGTCGCCACGAAGAGCGATCCCCAACTCGCGAGCCCGATTCTCGCCGCCTCCGCGACCAAGAGCGCCGTCGTCGTCAAGATCGGTTCCGTCGAGGGCGCCGAAAACTACGTCGTCGAATTCTCCGAGGATCCAAGCTTCGAAAACGCGTCGACCAAAACCTACTCCGCGCCCGGCGTTAAGACCTTCTCCGGTTTGAACAAGGGAACCGAGTACTACGTTCGCGTCAAAGCGACGGGCGAAGAGCGAACCGACTCCGAATGGTCCGAAATCTCCGTCGCCACGAAGAGCGATCCGCAACTCGCGAGCCCGGTCCTCTCCGGCTCGACCACTAAGACCGCCGTCGTCGTCAAGATCAACCCGGTCGAAGGCGCGGAGAAGTACGTCTTAGAGTATTCGAACGATCCGAACTTCTCGACCTATATGACGCGAACCTACTCGACGACCGGCCCCAAGACGATCGTCGACCGACCGACCGGAGTCGACTGCTACGTTCGCGTTAAGGCGATCGCCGAAGGGCGCGCCGACTCCGACTACGCGACGATTAGGTTAATTCCCGGCGGCGAGCGACTTTCCGCTCCGACCGTCGCCGTCTCGACGACCAAGAGCGCGGTCGTCCTTAAGTTCTCTCCCGTCGAGAACGCGACGCGCTACTTCGCGGAATACTCGACCGACGCGAGCTTTGCGAACTCGACGACCAAAAGCTGGGCCTCCGCGGGCGTTCGGACGATCTCCGGACTCGCCGCCGGAACGACCTACTACTTCCGCTTCCAAGCGACCGCGGACGGATTCAACGATTCCCAAGTCGTCTCGCTGACCGCGACCACGAAACCGGAAGCGCCGAGCGCGATCCTCGATTTGGACGCGGCGTTCGAGAACTACTTCGACGACGATCTCGACGTCCTCTAATCCAACCTCCCGCGACTTGTCGATAAACGAGAAAGGCGAGCGCCGCCGTCGAGGCGCTCGCCTTTTTTGCCGTTGCGACTTGGGTAAACTACCCGAGCCCCGTTGGGGGCTCTACTCGTTTAGAACGACTCTAGGGGCGCTTTGGTAGTTCGGGAGCCAAGAAAGGTACTTAAGACCGAAGGAGACTAGCGACCAACGGGAGCGGGTAGTTTACCCAAGAGCGCGGCGGTGCGAACAAGAGCGCGTTAGGCGCCCTTTTTCAACGCCTCAAACTCCTCCTCGGTAATCGTCGGAATCCCAAGCTCGGCGGCCTTTTGGGTCTTGGACGCCCCCGGCTCTGCCCCGACGAGCAAATACGACGTCTTTTTGGAGACCGACGACGACGCCTTCCCGCCGAGCCGCTCGATCTCCTCCTTAATTCCGACCCGATCGTAATTTACCAGCGTTCCGGTAACGCAAATCGACTTCCCCTCCAGCGGTTTCGCGGCGCTCTCCTCCTCTTCCGAGAGCGGCTCGAGCGCGGTAACGAGCCCTAGCTCGCGCAGTTCCGCGACGATTCTGCGCCCCTCGTCCGAATGAAAGAAGTCAAATAGATTCTTGGCGATAATCTCGCCGACCCCGTCCACGACCAGAAAATCCTCCGGCGCGCTCGTCCCCTCCAGCGCCTCCAGCGACCGGAACTTCTTAACGACGTCGCGCGAAGTCGACGACCCGACCCCCGCGATCGAAAGCGCGTTGAGGAGCCGAATCGGTCCGCGCGTCTTGCTCCCTTGAATCGCCTCGACAATATTGTTCGCCCCGCGCTTCTGAATCCCCTCCAATTTCGTAAGATCCGAAGCCGTCAAACGATAGAGATCCGCGAACGTCCGAACGAGCCGCGACTCCTCCCCGAGTAAATCCCCCGGGATCGGAGAGGTCAGCCGCTCGACCAGCGACGGCCCGACCCCGTCTATGTCCATCGCCTCCTTCGACGCGAAGAACGCCAACCGCTCTCGGAACTGCGCCTCGCACTCCGGATTGACGCAGCGAATAAAGACCGTCTCCTCGTCTTTTCTCAATTCGGAACCGCAACTCGGGCAAACCTTTGGAAACGCGTACGGCTCCGGCGGGTTCTCCTTGTCGCGCAGAAACGTCTCGACGCGCACAATGTGCGGGATAATTTTGCCCGCCTTCTCGACGATGACCGCGTCCCCGACCCGAACGTCCTTCCGCTCGATTTCCTCGGCGTTGTGCAGCGACGCGCGAGAAACCGTCGTTCCCGCGATCTCCACCGGCTCCAGCTCCGCGACCGGCGTGACGACCCCCGACTTCCCGACCTGAACGACGATCTCGCGCACCGTCGTTTGCGCCTCGTATTTCTCGAACTTGCACGCGACGATCCATTTCGGATGCTTCGACGTCGCCCCGATCTTCTCCCGCGCCGCGAAGTCGTCGACCTTTAAGACGATCCCGTCGACCTCGAAATCAAGCTCCCCGAGCCGCTCTTGAGTCTCCTTAACCCGCTCGAGCGCCTTCTCGAAATTCGGCTCCCGGCTCGCCAGCGGCGCGGTCGGGAATCCGAACCCGCGCATTTTCGACATGAACTCGAAATGGGTCGGCGCGACCGCGCTCGGATCCGTCCCCGTCGAGTGCGCGAAAAACCGCAATCGCCGCTCCGCGCAAACCGCCGGATCCAGCTGCTTAATCGTCCCCGACGTCAAGTTGCGCGGATTCGCGTACGGCTTGAACGCGCGCCCCGAAGCGATCGCCCGCTCGTGCTCCAGCGCGTTCAGACGCGCCAGATTCTCGTTCGTCATATAGATTTCGCCGCGAACTTCCAAGTCCGCCGGCGCGTCCTCCGGAAGCTCGAGCGGAACGTCCCGAATCGTTCGAACGTTCGCCGTTATGTCCTCTCCGTACTGCCCGTCCCCGCGAGTGAGCGCTCGATGCAACTTCCGATCCCGATAGATCAGCTCCGCCGCCACCCCGTCGATCTTCAGCTCGACGACCCAAGCTAGCGGCGACTCGAACCCCTTCTGCGCCGAGTCGACGAACTCGCGCAGCTCCTCTTCGGTATAGACGTTCTCGATCGAGAGCATCGGAACCTCTCGCCGAACGACCTCCGCCTTCCCCTCCAGCTTGTCCCCGATTCGTTGCGTCGGGCTCGTCGGCGAAACAAACTCCGGAAACTCCGTCTCGAGCGCCTTGAGACGCTTGACCAGATAGTCGTACTCGTGATCCGGAATATCGGGCGTCGCCTCGACGTAGTAAAGCTGGTCGCAACGCCTGATTTCCGCGACGAGTCGCGCGATTTCCGCTTGGGCTTCTTCCCGGGTCATGTCTCGCTCCTTAAACAAACGCGTTGGGGTTTCCTCGGGGCAAATCGCCCCCCGATAGAATACGAAAATATCCCCGCGACGTCAAGACGCCCGCCGTAGGAGCGTCTTAGTCCGTAACTGGACGGGCGGGCGTCCCCTAGAGTCGTTCTAACCAAGTAGAGTCCCCAACGGGGACTCGGCTCGTTTACCCAACCGCGCGGTTAGCGCGAACAAATGCGCTTTTCGGAGGCTACTCCGCGTCAAAGTCCAAATTGATCTCGACCGGCGAAACGACGATCCGGAATCCCATATCGTCCGTAACCTCGTCGATTAGCATTTGTCCCCGACAAGCGCAGCGCTCGTCCCCCGCGTTGCAGTTGAACCCGCCCCCGCGACAGCATCGCGCCCCCCTCTTCCGTCTCCGGGGACTCCTCGCCGAGCGGATCGACCGAAACTTCGTCCCCTTCCGGATAGTATTGGTAACAATCCTCGACCCACTCCTC
>JAFRXD010000049.1 GCA_017441605.1 Thermoguttaceae bacterium
CGGTCGCGCGAGCGCTTCGATCGGGCCGTTTGGGAGGTCTTGGCGCGGACGTTTTGTCCTCGGAACCCCCAACGATCGATAATCCGTTGATTAAGGCGCCCAATTGCTTTATTACGCCGCACAACGCCTGGGCTTCCCTAGAAGCGCGAACAAGACTAATCAAGACGGCGACCGATAATTTGCGCGCTTTTATTGAGGGTAATCCGATCAACGTCGTCAAGTAACGTTTGACCAATGCTCAAGGGGCTTTCCCAAAGTTTCCGTTTTTTTCAACAGTTGTCAGTTGGGATCGAGCGATGTCTTCCCAGAACCCGCGTTTGCCAAAGAAGCGAGACGCTCCCCTTTTCTTTATTTCCGCCGGCGACCCGAGCGGAGACGCCCACGCGGCGAGACTTGTGAGCGCTTTAAAGGAAAAACTCCCCGCTTCCCGTTTTATCGGGTTTGCCGGTCCCAAAACGGCGAAGGGGCATTGCGACGTGCGATTCGATTTGACGAAACACGCCGCTATGATGTTAAAACGCGCCTTGTTGAATCTTCCAAACTATCTCCGCCTTCTAAAATCGGTCGACTCAATCTTTCGCGAAGAACGTCCGGACGCGGTAATTCTCGTGGACTTTCCAGGGTTCAATTGGCAAGTTGCCAAAAAAGCCAAGGCGGCTGGAATTCCGGTCATTTACTTTATGCCCCCGCAAATTTGGGGCTGGGGACAATGGCGAGCGAGAAAAATGCGAAAATACGTCGATTTAGTTCTTGCGTGTTTTCGTTTCGAAGACCAATGGTTCAAAGAACAAAAATGTAATTCCGTTTTTGTTGGACATCCCTTTTTTGAAGAGGAACGTTCTAAAACTGTCGATCAAAACTTTATCGAAACCCTCCCAAACTTAATCCACGACAAATCGGAGTCCGATAGACAATTAAAGAATCGACGCTTTTTGGTTTTGTTACCCGGGTCGAGGGATCAAGAAGTCATAAAGAACGCGTCGATTTTAATGGACGCCGCCAAGCTTGTGACGACGTCCGTTCCCGACGTCGTTCCCGTATTCGCGGCCTTTAAAGAATCGCAAGCCGATCGAATCTGCAACGAATTGAAAGAACGCGACCTCGATTACCCTGTATTTGTTGGAAAAACTCCCGAACTTATGAGGGCTTCCACCTGCTGTCTAAGCGTTTCGGGGTCGGTTTCCATCGAACTGCTCTCGTTACTAAAACCGTCGGTTATTGTTTACCGAATTAGTAAAATTGAGTATTTTGTTCTGCGTTTTCTGAAACGCGTAAAATATATTACGTTAACAAATATTCTTTATGTCGACGGACTTGAAGGCGAGACTCCGTTTTATCCCAAGGGTCGCCTTCCTAAGACGACCGCGCACTCTCCGGAAGAACGCAAGCTTATGCTTTTTCCTGAGTTTATTACGACCGATAATTGTTCGGCGGACGCGTCCGTCCACTTGATCGAATGGTTCGCAAACGACGAGTCGCTCCAACGGCGCGTCGAAAAAATGAAAGCGTTAAAGGAAGCGAACGACGTAATTGAAAGCCCGATTGAGGAAGCGTCTCTCAGGATAATCGAGTTTCTTCAATCGCGAGTTTGAAAGCCCCGCGACAACTAAACAACAAAAGGCGTCGTTTGTCCAAAAGTGGTAAACGACGCCTTTTTAAACGCTTCCGAACAAACGTCGCTCTAGGTCAGTTCGTTATTTTCGAGGTCGCGATATAGTCCCCGGAGCCAACCGTAACAATCCGGCGACCGGGATTCTCGCCTTCGGATTCTTGATAAACGGATTCGATATCGATAATTCTTTCCGTTCTGTCGCCCGAATCAAGCGCTCGTTCGACAGTAAAGGGCGAAGTCTCGTTCGCAACAGGTATTTCCAAACGCGAAGTAGTTCCAGGAGGCACGGACGCCTTCCACGTAAAAGCGCCGCTGGTTTCATCGAGACTCCAATCGGACACGATTTTTCCATAAGGCGTTAGATAATCTCCGCGAGCTCGATTGATTTTACCCGGCATAGGGTGCGGACACAACGCGCTTTTACCAAAAGCGACAGAATCGTCCGCTTGTCGAATCCCCGCGACGTCGGAGGAAAACCATTCTAAAATCGCCCCAAACATAAAATGGTTCATCGAACTGCCTGGACCGTCCCAAGTTTCGGAAAGAGTTTTCATTCCCCATTTTGTCAACATATGAACATAACCGGGAGCGTCCTCGCGTTGTAACATTTTCCAAAGGACGTCGGCGCGTCCATATTTCGAAAGCGCTCTGATTAAAAACGGCCATGCGACCTCGCCGCAACTCGGGCGATAGTCCCATTTCTCAATGTCCTTTAACAAATGTTGAAAAACGTCGCCACAATATTCCTCGGGAACAAGATCAAACGACAAAGCGAAAGCATAGGACGCTTGCGATCCAGTGGCGACAACTTTTGTCTCGGGATTAAAATAGTTTCTTTGAAAATCGGAAACAGCCTCTCGATTCAAGTTGCGATAAAACAAAGCGTCGTCGCTTTTACCAAGTTTTTCTGCAAAAAACTCCATTATTCGCGCGTTGTCACAGAGAAAAGCGGTCGCGGTAAGCTCGCCGGGAGTGTGTTGCGAATACCCCGCGTGTCGACGCTCGGGACTCCAATCGTACCAATCGCCCAATCCGGCTTTAACTAGTCCGCGCTCGTCGCGAGTCGAAGCCATGAACCGAACGTACTTGTCCATCGTTTCATACTGCGCTCCTATGATTTCCTCGTCCCCGTACCACCGATAAAGTACCCAAGGAACTTGAACGCAAGCGGAACTCCATTCCGCCGACCAAAAAAACCCTTCGACAAAACGCGTGTATTCGGGCGCAATGTCCGGGATCATACCGTTTTCAAGCTGCGCCTCGGTCATATCGCGACAGATTTTTCTGTACAGCGTCTGGATATTGTAACGATACAGAATAGAAGGGCCCATTAAGTGCGTCTCTTCGAGCCAGCCTAATTTTTCCCTATGGGGACAATCGGTAAAAAGACTAACAATATTGCTCCGAGCGGATCGATCCACCATTAGTTCGATCTCGTCTAAATACTTGCCGTCCGATTCAAAGGAGCCAAATCGCTCGAGATCGGCGCCAACCCTTTCGGCTTCAATGTCGATAATTTGCGTTTTTGGAGATTGCTTCTTAATCGCTTTTTCAAGGTCGGGCTCGTACTCGGCGCCATCGAAATACGCGTATTGAAACCCCCAATATCCAAAGACGGAACTTAGTTTTTCGTCGGGAAATACGGAATGCGGCCAACTGGATCTATCAAAACTATCGCTCAATTCAAACGGGACGCGCGCCGTTTCAAGAGAGAATATCCCTTCTCCCCTCTCGGAAGCGGTGGAAGGGCCGAAAAGATAGGAATCGCTATGTCCGTTCCATGGAGAGTCCCGCATCTCCGCCAACGAAATCTCAACTTTGCTTCCCTCCGCCGGAACGCACCGAAACACCGGTCTACCGGCAAAATTGAATCCAAAGTCGGCTTCGATCTTACCGTCGTCCATAACGCGAACCGAATTGGGCTTCAACGTTTCCCACGAAACGACGGGCTGTTGAATTTGCGCTCTCAGTACCCCGCCGGGGCCGTCCGTTACCTTCGCGGGCTCGGGAACTCCGCGCGCTAAAACGCGATTTTCCGAGACGACTCCCAAAGAAAAATCTAGATCGTCCCCTCCGTAAACACAGGAAAAAACGACGGGCGACGGAAGAAAACGCCAACTCTCGTCACTACAAATCGTCTGAATTGAGCCGTCCTTATAACGAACGACTAATTGAGCTATCAACTGCGGCAATCCAAATGACCCGGTAAATTTGACGTAGCGGCCTCCGGGCACATTGTACATGCCGTTCCCCAAAAGAACGCTTATGGAATGGGAGTCCGAGGAAACCAATTCTTGTTTAACGTCGTAGGTAACGTAAAGACATGTTTTCTTATAATTAGTCCAACCGGGATCTATTGAACTTCGATTTCCAACTCGCGACGAATCGACGGAAACAATTTGCTGTCCAAGACCGCAAACGTGCAAAAAAGCGTCGACAATGTTCGATTTCTCTTGATCGAGCGTAAAAACGCGGTAAAGAAGAGGCAAAGGGTCGGAATCCGCGCGTTCGGCGGTTATCCATTTTGCGCGCCAATCGTTCGGAGCCATTATCCCCGTGACAAATTCGCCTCGCGTTTGCTCTACGATTTCCGACTCCGTCCCGTCAATAGTCCTTCCTCTCCACACAACTGTGACTTGGCAAAAGAAACGTTGGGAAGACGCCAAGGGCTTCCCCGCGTACTTAACGCCGAAACACTGTTCGGAAACAACTTCCCCGCTCCGCCAATAATCGGGCGCATTGGCGTCCAAAAGGGAAGTAGAGGACGCGACCGAAACGGAATATTTAACCTGCTTGACGTCGAAATAACCGTCCGTTTTTAACGTCCAAGCAAACTCGGGAGAAGGATTGTCGACTCCGATTGTGGGAACCGGGCGACAATCGACCGTGAGTCGAACGATTTCAGCCTCGCTTTTCTCAAAAGACGCGAGTAAAATAGTTATTAACAATACCGAAATAGATAAGCGCGTTAAATTCTTATTCAAAATACCACTCCTCGAGGCAAAAGAGCGCAACGCTACTATTCGCGAATACAAATAAGGAAGCGCTCGCTTCCTTTTCGCGCGACGAGTTTCATTATACGTTGACGTCTAATAGACGGCAAGAAAAACGTTCTCGTCAAACAATTCCGAACGCGATTTATCTCCCGTGGTAATCGCAAAAGAAACCAATTTGTTTCGAACTTTATTTACCGGATCCGCGAACGACATTTTCGTCGGTGATCCTTAACGGAGTCTTTCCACGACGCGATAAAAAAGGAGCGTCCACAAATCTAAACGCGCAATCCAAATTGAGTCGATCAAAATCGAAAGCCTTCTTCGCTTGCTCGATCGAAATCTCGCGTCTTGGCGTAATCCAAAAAGTAACTTTTCCGGGTTGAGTCTGTTCGACTTGAACGCAGCGGACGATCTCCCAAGTCGACTCTCGACACGATAAATTCAGATGAGTTATTGAAAACTTTTGTCCGTTTTTATCGACAAGATAATCGCCCGATCTTCCTTCGGAGATCCTGAAGGAGCGCAATAGTCCGTCGCGAATTTCTACGGGCTCGATTATGTCGTCTATTTGATATCGGATAAAAGGAGAAGCGCTATTCCAATACGCTGTCCCTACCAAGGACACTCGACCGTCGGAAGTCTCCAAAGCCTCGCAATACCCGTAACTTTGCATAGGTTCGTAGAGGTAGTCCTCCGTTTTCTCGTAAGCGAGGACGCAACGTTCCGAAAGTCCGTACCAAGAAATCGTCGGACATTGAGTTGTTCGTTCAACGACCTCGCGAAAATGAGGAAACGGATACTCGGAAGCCAAAAGGGAACCTCTCAACGTCCGACGCAATTGAATTAGAAAATCGGGAGCGCTCGTTTCGCCGTACGCGAGTATTTCCGCCCAAGCGCTCGGATAACCTCGAAAAAAGCGAACTTGTCTCCGCTTGAAAGGCAGCGCCAAAAAAGCTTCGATTAACTCGTTTCTAGGATAATGAACGTTCAATACGATCGAATGCCTCAAAGCGTCGTAAAAAACGCGAGGCTTTTCGGGTTCCAAAGCGACGGAAAGTAACAACGATTTCTGACAATATCCTAGTTTCTTCCAAATAACGTGAATATGGGCCCATTCGTTACCTATTTGTCGAGGATCTGAATAAAACTTAAACGGCTCGCCGGTAGATCCCCCGGTAAAGGTCGCGACTCTTCCGCGCCTCGGAGCCGAACGTTCTTCAAGTGGAACGGTTTGCAAAAGATCTTTTGTGACGACCGGTATTTTTCCAATATCATCAAAGGAACAAAGTTGCTCGGGTGAAAAGCCTCGTTCGACATAAAAGCGACGATAAAAAGGAACGGTGTAAAACGCCAGTTCCACAAGGGTCTTGATTCGCTCGAAAATAAAGGCTCGTTTGAAATCTGACGACGAATCTTCAAATTGTCGAATCGTCTTCAAAGCGTTTCGATAGTCCGCGCCATATCCCAATCGAATCTCGTAAGGAACGCGAGCCGCAACTTCTCCGATAAATCTAGGCGCCTCGGGCGCGAACCGTTTTATAAACGCGAGCATTTCTTTCTATCGATAATCGATTGATATATTTGGATTAATTGCTGATAATTACGTTCGGGAGAATAGAAAAGTTCGTAGCGCTTTCTAGCCGCCTCTCCATATTTTCGTCTTTGTTCAAGGCGCGTCGTCAGTTCAAGCACGGCTTGTTTCAACGAATCTCTGTCGCCAGATTCAAAAAGCAAACCGGCTTTGGTTTCGCCGTCGCCGACAATCTCGCGTCTAGAACCCAAGTTAGAAGCAACTACCGGAACCCCCATGGCAAACGCCTCCAAAAGAGTCATTCCCAATCCTTCGTAACAAACCGAAGGAAAAACGAGAAAATCCGACGCCCCTATGATTTGTAACGTTTCCTTTGAAGGACGATTTCCCAAAAAGCGAACGTTGGAGGAAGCGAACGCACTAACGCGCTCGCGATCGGGTCCGTCGCCCACTACGACCAATGGATAATCTATATCGCGCCAAGCGTCGATCAATAATCGAATCCCTTTTTCTTCCGAAAGCCGCCCCACAAAAACCGCTTGACGAGGAAAAAACCGAAACGATTCCACCGATTGAAGTTCGGTCTTTGGATCGAACAAAAAATACGGCTTGACGAAAAGTTTTTCTTCCGGAAAACCCGCGGTTAAAAACTTCTCTTTTGCGAACCGCGTCGGAAGGACAAACGCGTCGACGCACTCTTTAACAAAGTCGCGAGTATTGCGGTAAAAAGAGTATTGCAGCGCTCGAAAAAAGAAACTCGAAGCGCAACCTTTACGCCATAGGGAACGAACGGGGTTCCGATGTAAGCACTCCTCGCAGGGAACGGCGCCGCGGCGCAATTGTCCCCCCGGACATAGAAGACGGTAATTATGAATTGAAAGAACAATTCCAACGCCAAGATCGCGAGCGGCCTCAAAAACCGCTGTTGAAAAAACGAATTTGTAATTATGAACGTGCAATATGTCGGGCCGGAATCGCCTAATAATTCTTGTCGCGTCTTCTCGAACGTCTTGAAATCGAAACGAACAAGCGGCGGATATCTTTTTTCTCAAAGGAAAATTCGCGAGTTCGATATTCGATCGCTCAAATGTTTCGACCTCTATTCCTTTGTCGCGCAACAAATTTGTCTCGTTATTAAAAACGGTTTCCTCTCCGCCCGTCGCGCGATCGCCGTAGTGATTGTGAGCGATTAAGGCTCTCATTGATCGCCTCCTTGCGTTCGCTTCCAAAAATCGTCTATTGCTTCAATTCTCTGTTGACGGACTTTTTTCTCCGATTCCTCGATTTCTTCAAAATCAAAGGTCGCAATTGCTTCCTCAAATATCGCAAGCGAATCGCTTCCAGAGTTTTTGTCGGATTCTTTGGCTAGATCGTCTTCGAAACGCTCTTCGTTCAAGGCGAGCGTCTCACGGAAAGAGCGAGTCGAAGTCGACCATATCGCGATGGGCGCCCTCTCTTCTCCGACTAGACCTCGCTCTATCAAATAGCGCTGGAGGGTTATCAGCATAAAAAGAGTGTACGTCGCTTGAAATACGCCGGTAAAAAGACCGACTAATAACACGAAAACGGTCGACGATCTCAATACTATATCTTCGAGGGAATCGCGAGTTAGCCTATCGCGTCCTGTAAAGAGCAATCTGAAACAAACCGCAAAATATATAACAACCCCGCAAAAGCCGTAAACGGTGAGAAAATCGAAAAGATCGCTATGGGCGCCAATTCGCGCCCCGCACGCCTCGTACATTAACTCTTTCATCGAGTAATGACCGGAACCGATAAGAAAGTGTCGCAATGATTCGGGGTTTAAAAAATGATTCCAAGAAGCCAGGATAAGCGTCGCGCGTCCGCTTCCCTGATCGTCCCGCACTTCGTTCCACCGAACCAAAAAACTCTCGCCGAGCGAAGAACCAAAGAAGGCGACCGCGAGCGATAAAAGCAAAACGCAAATAGCGACAGCCTTCATTCTCTCTCTTCGCAACAACTTGACGACAACGCACAAGAACGAGAGCGCAACGGCTAGCTGATTCGCGCGATTATAACTGATCAATAAAACGATTGTCCCTAAAACGACCGCGAAAAGAAACAGCGCCCGAGGCTTTTTATGAACGAGATACCAATAAAACGAAAGAAACGAATTCAAAACAACGAACGAAACAATTGTTTTTCCGGAAACGTTAATCGAACCAACGCTAGCGTGAACGTTGGAATACATCGAATCGGAACCCCGGGTCGCGTACGTCAAAATAGCGAGAAAGCACTGAATGAAAGCGCCAAACCAAAAACAATGAATCAAACGCTTCAAATAAGGATAGGGAATCCCGTCCCGAGATACGCAAATCGCAAAAAGGAACCAAGCGAGAAAACGCCCCGCGTACATTATCTCTTGAAACGGTTCGGGACAATCCAAAAAAAACGCAAAGTACAGAGAAGAAAGCGAGAAAAAGAATATTCCCAATGACCAAACGTCAAAACCTTCGCGCAAATTAAATTCTTTAAAACGCCACAAGGAAAGCGTGGCGAGGACGGCGAGCGCTTGAAACAATTGGATTAGAGGAGCGCCGGCCCCCTCGTCGACGTTCGCCATAAAAATGTGCGTCAACAGCGGATAAAAGGCCGCGTAAGCGAGCAAGAAGCCTAAAGAAACTCTTTTAAAAAAGGGCAATGGCATTAACGTTCTCTAATTCGTTGTTGGACACAACGTTCGAATTTCCGCGCTACTGGCAGGTAAGCTCTTGTCCTCGCGCAAAACGCTCCATAAATTTTCCCAATCGCCCGCGAAAGAGTCAAGGGAAAAAGATTTGGCAATTCTTAAAGAAGTCTCGTTAACCTTGCCTACGCGCTCCAAAAGGGCAAGCGCTCTCTCGATCCCTTTCGCGAACTCTTCCGGTTCGCGAGATTCGACAATAAAACCGTTTTCGTCGTTTACGATCATCTCGCGCGCGCCGCTTACGTTTGTGGAGACGCAAGTCTTTCCACAAGCAAGCGCTTCGACCAAAGCGACGGACCACCCCTCCTTTATGGAAGCGCAAAGATACAAATCGGTGGCGCGCAATTCCGAACTCAATCTCGCGGGTTCTAAAAACCCCTTTACTTGAACATTGTTTTTCAAATCGAGTTGGTCGACAAGTTTTTCTAACTCAAAACGATCCTCGCCATCGCCAACGAACGTCAATTGAATCGAGTTCCACCTACGCCTAAGAAGAGCCAACGCTTCAAGCGCTAGTTTCCATCCCTTAATCCAGCATAGACGTCCAACTATTATTAGACGCGGAGAAGCGAGGCGAGGAAACTCGACGGACGAATCGGGGTAAAAGACGCGAGGATCGTAGCGCGTTGGAAAAAACTGGAGCGTCTTTCCCGCTAGATAAGATCCGTTACTTTCTTCAAATTCGGTTATCGTTTCGCGATCCCCCGAAGCGAGTAAGACGTCGGGATTCAAGTCTGATAAATCGCGCATCATTTTCCTATGGAACCAGTTGGCGAGAAATCGCAAATAACGATACCTAGAAAAAGCGACCGGATTGTTAAGTCCCGCAAATCGGTAGCAAAAAGACTCCCATGGAAACTCTCCTAAAACCCCGAGTAATTCTGGAGAGTCGCAAAAAAGATTCCCGACGTCCAAAGAGCGAATAGACGGAAGAAATCGTTTAATCCTATGCCGGAAGACAATGCGCCGGGGAATAATTGGACGCTTGCTCTTATTCCTAGGAGCTAATGAGCCCACGTTAAAAAGCCAAATTGGTTCCCCGTTCCATTCGGACTCTAACCATCGTCCCATAGGAACGCTAGGATCCTCGCGAGGGGCCACTACGGCAAATCTTGATCCAAATGCGTTAAGGGCTTGAATCGCAAAAGCGGTTTGTCCGCCTCTTGGCGGACTCCATGGATCGCCGGGACTCAAATAAATGACTTTAGGCGTCATTATTGGAAACTTCCACAAAACAGTTATAATGAAACTCGCGTTTGGGATCTTAACGTTCAAACAATATCGGAATAGCAAAGACGAGAGGGCTCGGAAGTCCCGGACGTCTTTGGCGCGCGAGGTTCAACAATGATCTTTCGTCCTTTTACTGTTTCGCTGGTGGCGTCGTTGGCGCTCGCGAGGGTCGTTTTTGCGAGCGAGCCAATTCCCGCGGTATTTACGGTCGACGATAACCGAGCTTCAATCGTCGCGCCGGACGCTCCCGCTTTAAAATCGCCCGAAATGTGCTGGGCCCCGAAGGACTTTGCCAAAGACCCTACAGTTATTCGCTTCAAAGACAAGTATTATATGTATTTCTCCATTCCCCCGCAAGAGAAAGACGGGGGAAAATATGGTTGGACGACAGGAATCGCTCAAAGCGACGATCTGCTCCGCTGGGAGTACGTAAAAAACCTCTTACCGGACCAGGAATGCGCAAAGAATGGTTTTTGCGCGCCTTGCGCTCGCGTCTTCAACGACAAGGTCTTCTTGTTTTATCAAACTTACGGGAACGGTCCTAAAGACGCGATTTGCATGTCGACGTCAAACGATGGATTGAACTTTGTCCCCAACCCTTCCAATCCAATTTTTCGACCTTCGGGAGATTGGACCAACGGTAGAGCGATCGACGCCGACGTTATTTACTTCAAAGGAAAGTTCTTCCTGTACGCGGCGACCAGAGACCCGGAGGGCAAGATACAAAAACTCGTTGTCGCAACGTGCGATTTGTCGCCCGACAAGCTCGATACTTGTGTTCCAGGCGATTGGAAACAAGCTAAAGACGGCGCGATTCTAAAACCGGAACTCCCTTGGGAAACTCGCTGTATTGAAGCTCCGACCACCATAGAGCGAGACGGTAAACTTTATATGTTTTACGCTGGAGGATACGACAACGATCCGCAACATATCGGAGTCGCCGTTAGCGAGGACGGTATCTCGTGGACGCGATTATGGAACGTTCCCTTCATTACAAACGGTTCCCAAGGACAGTGGAACGCCTCCGAATCGGGACATCCCGGCGTTTTCTTAGACGAAGACGGTCAAACATGGCTCTTCTTTCAGGGGAACAACTCGCGAGGAAAAGATTGGTTTTTATCTCGCGTAAAGCTGGATTGGAGTAACGAAACAAACGGACTAGTCGCTCCAATCCTCAAGGATTGATTTTCTAATGAAAACGCTAATTGTAATTCCCGCTCGATACGGTTCAAAACGCTTTCCCGGTAAACCGCTCGCGATTCTTGAAGGAAAAACAATTCTAGAACGCGTTTGGGAAATAGCCGCGTTCGCGCGTTCGCGCGTCCCCGAGTGCGAAGCAATCGTTGCGACGGAAAAGCCTTCCGAGTCGTGTCCTAGCGACAAAATCGTCTCTTTCTGTAGATCAAAGGGAATTCCGGTCGCGGTAACGTCCGCGGAACTTGCCACCGGAACGGATCGAGTTTGGGAAACGGTCTCCGCAATGCCGGAACGTCCGGATATTGTCGTTAATCTCCAGGGCGACTCTCCCATTTGTCCCCCAAGTTTCCCAATTCGTCTTATCGAAGCGTTGCGAGACAATCAAAATGACGACGTCGCCACGATTTGCACCAGACTTTCTTGGGAGGCGCTCGACGCGTTAAGGGAAGCGAAAAAAACCTCGCCGTTTAGTGGAACGACCGTCGTTCGCGCTTCAAATGGAACCGCCCTGTGGTTTTCAAAAAACGTCGTTCCGGCAATTCGCGACGAACAAAAATTGCGAGCGAGCGAGCCCCTTTCGCCAGTTCTTCGTCACATTGGTCTTTACGCTTATCGATTCGATGCGTTGCAATTCTTCGCGTCGGCGGAAAAATCCGAATACGAACGTCTTGAACAACTCGAACAACTGCGTTTCTTAGAAAACGGCCGCTCGATAAGATTGGTCGAGGAGAAATTTCCCGAAGGTTATGAAAAAGTGACTTCGGGTATTGATTCGCCGCAAGACCTTGAAAGAGCTGCTAGCGTCATCAAGGAGCGCGGCGAGATTCTTGATTGTTTCGCATAGTTCAAATCCGTGGGAAAGACAATATGGAAACAATACTAATTGTCGCGAGACACGGCAATACGTTCAATAAAGGCGACGCCGTTTTACGAATCGGTTCAAGAACCGATCTTCCCCTCACGCTCGATGGAAGAGAACAGGGTCGCCGTCTGGGATTAAACTTGCTGAAAAATGGATTAAAACCAAGTCGTTTCTTCTCCGCCCCCCTTAAAAGAGCGCTGGAGACGATTGGCGAGGCGAGCGCAACGATTGCAAAAGCCCCCAAAATTGAAATAGCCGACTTTTTAACGGAACTTGATTACGGAGAGGACGACGGACTCCCAGAGGAAGAGGTAGTTCGGAGACTAGGACGCGTCGAAGCGAGAGAAACGAATTCGGACGAAGACGAGTTGTCTCTTGGAAAAAAGGTTCTTCAACTCTGGGATCGCGAGTCTATTCTTCCAAAGGGTTGGAGTTTTCTACGACCTAGAGTCGAGCGCCTTAGGAACGATTGGCAAGCTTTTGCGACTAAATTAAAAGTCGACGCGCCCGGTTCCACAACCCTCGCGGTTACGAGTAATGGGGTAGCCCGATTCGCTCTGAATATTCTAGATCCGGAGTTCAAACGTCCAGAATCGGTAAAGTTGGCTCCCGGTTCGTTTGGAGTTTTCGTTCAACGCGAGGACAAGTGGCGTCTTCTCGATTGGAACGTTCGATAGCGAACCAAAGTCGAGGATTAATCGCTGAGCGAAAGTCAAAAAAGAAAAAATTTGTCGCGTCTTTCTTGAAAGAAGGGCCGCGAATCGTTAAAATAATGCGGATCCCTTTCCGGGAAAAACGCCAATTTACTTGTGGACTCGACAGAACGGCGATTCCGCAAGCGCTTTGTTGTCACGATAAAATGGAGACGTTCTATGAGCAAAGTTTCCCGTCGTTCTTTCTTAAAGTCGTCCAGCATCTTGGCCGCGGCGGTCGCCGCGCCCGAGTTGACCGCCGTTCCGCGCGTTCACGCCGGCGAGGACAATACGATCAAAATCGCTTGGGTCGGTTGCGGTTCACGCGGAAGCGGGGCGATCCAACAAGCGATGAACGCCGATAAAAACACCAAGTTGTACGCGGTCGCCGACGCGTTCGAACATCGAGCGAAGAACGCGGTTCAGATGGTTAAAGACACCCAAGGCGAAGATCGCGTCGATTGCCCGCCCGAACGCACCTTCCATGATCTCAACGGCTTCAAGCAAGCGATCGATTGCTTGGACGATGGCGACGTTGTCGTCTTGACCACGCCTCAAGGTTTCCGTCCGCCTACCTTCGAGTACGCCGCGACCCACAAAAAGCATATCAATATTTTCGCCGAAAAGCCGCTGGGCGTTGATATTCCCGGTTTGAAGCGCCTGCAAAAAGCGAACGAAGTCGCCAAGCAAAAGGGAATTCAAGTTGGAATTGGTTTGAACAACCGACACTATTTCCGCACGGAAGAAACCGTCAACGCGATCCGCGACGGCAAGCTGGGCGACGTCCTTACGACTTGGGTCTATCGTCTCCAAGGTCCGCACATTCTCAATCTTCACGAAGGGTACACCGATCTCCAAAACGAGATCAGCAACATCTTCTGCTTTGACTGGACGAGCGGTGGGTTCATTGTCGACGCCTTGATCCACAACATTGACATTTGTTGCTGGTGCATGGACGACTATCCGGTCGCGGCGTTTGGTTCCGGCGGTCGCTTGGTTGATCCGCACGACAAGGGCATGCGTCGCATGCAAGACCAACTCATCGACTGCGGCGCGATCGAGTACATCTTTAAAGACGGTCGCAGAATGAACTTGCATACTCGCACCGTTCCCAACTGCTGGGGAATGTTCCAAGCGAACGTTCAAGGGACCAAGGGTTGCGCTCAACTTGGCGAAGGCGTTGGCGATCCGGCCATTTACGAAGGTTGCGATATGCGCAACACCGAAGCTCGCAAAGTCATTTGGAAGCCGGAATCTCCCTCGAACGACTCTTACCAAACCGAGCACGATCTTCTTTTCAAAGCGATTCGCAACAACGATCCTTGGAACGAGGTCGAATACGCCATTAACGCGACCAAAACCGCTATTCTTGGGCGTACCGCGATGGAAACCGGCGATTACATCAAGATGGACGACGTTTGGAACTCGACGCGCGAGCTCGTCCCGAATATCGACGATCTCCGACTGGACAGCCCGTCCCCGGCGGAACGCGACGTAAACGGTAACTACTGGATCGGCCAACCCGGCGTTACCAAATTGAGCTGAACCCGACTAGACGACCGATCTCGAGCGCGCTCGCCTAGATCGGTTGAACTTTGCAAATTTTGATAAAAAGACGCGGACGAGAAAACTCTTCTCGTCCGCGTCTTTTTCACAATCAAAAGTCGTGGTCCAAACTATGCGAAATCAAACGAGGGAGAATTCTCGTTCAGCTTCTTTAGATACGTCTCGACGTCCTTTTCGGGTTCTTTAACGTACCCGTATTTCGACCACTGATACGCGTCGATATAAGGAACGAACGACGCTTCGGTCTCCGAAAGATTGGCGACCATAAACCCCATGTCGCCCCAATGACCAACGGACGGAAAACAGATCGTTTTAACGCTGTCGGCAATTGGCGTTCGATAGTAATGAAGATGTCCGTGCAGATAGGCGACAAATTTCGGACACTCGGTTAAAATGTCGGCGATTTTCGTATTGCCCATTTGGTGGTGGCAACCGACAAAAACCGGTTTGTCCGAGTATCTTTTGAGAGTCTCTTTCAACCACTCTTTTTGTTCGGGGCAAATTTCCCCGCGAACTTCTCCCCGCAAGTAGGAGTCGAGCAGAATAAAATCGGCTCGCGGAGTCTCGACAATATTGATATAGCAATCTTTGACGGGCTGTTCTTTTTCAAAACGCTCGGGAAACACTTGTCGATAGTTTGCGATTCTATCGTGGTTGCCCATCGCTATTTCCCAATGAATCCCCGCGTTTTCGATTGGCTTAATCAACTTTCGAAAGAGTTCGTACTCTTCGACTTTCCCTTCCAAATAAGCGACGTCGCCATAGATCAGAAGATTTGCTGGTCTCGGGTTCATCGCCAAGATTTTTGCGACGCTCTGATTGAAACGAACAACGTGCTGAACCGTTTCCGGTCCGTGAAGGTGCGTGTCGGAAAAAATAGCGACAACGTTTTCGTCCAAGGGAAAATCCTCGGCCAAAAGTTGCTCAACGCTTAGAAAAGGAAGCGAGAACGCGGACGCCGCGACAGAACGTAAGAAATCTCTCCGATTCATACCATCCTTTCACCAACGAAAAATAGGTTGGCGTTAGTTCTAGTGTCCCAAGTTTTTTAAAACAAAACGATCCGTTATCCTTTTTGTTCGGCTTCCATCGCCTTGAGAGAAAGACCGATATTCTCTATCAATTCGTCGACTTGCCAACATTCCTCGAATCCGACAATGTACACGTCGACCACTTGCGAGCGAACGACCGTATCGATAGAATGACGGCGCTCTTCAAGCTCCTTCATCGTGCCTTCGCCAACAAGCTTCATGCAGATAACGCCCTTCCCGTTTTCTTGCGCTTTTCGAGAAGCGGCGACATTCTCTTCAAACGTGCCGTCCATGCGCGTGCCGGCCGAATTTAATCGGATATGAACGGCGTCCACCCACGGATTCTCCGCCGCGGTTTGCAACGACCCTATCGAATGAGTGGAAACCCCGTGTCCGCGAATAAGTCCCTGCTCCTTACACTTCTCAAGATCCTCCATGTATTGCTTACAATCGTCCGCCCAATCCGGTTTTGTCATACAGTGGATTTGAACGAGATCGAGATAATCGGTCTTCAATTCTCGGAGGAAACGCTTTACGACGGTAACGGCGTCGGGACGATCTTTATCCTCTATCCCTCCGGGATGCGGCCATAATTTCGATGAAATTACGTAACTATCGCGAGGTTTGTCTTTGAGAGTCGTAGAAATAATCTCGTGAGTCCCGTACAAATCGGCGCAATCAAAGAAACGAACGCCGGAATCGTAGCAGTGATTGATCAACTTGACGGCTTTGTCCCGATCCATCCGCGTGAGTTGCGCCGAATGATTGTAGCCGGACATACCCGTGCCAAACCCAATGCGACTGGTCTCGACGTCGCCGAACAATTTAACTCGCGCGAGGGGATCGGTCGAAAAAGGATTCTTGGGACTAAAAGCCTCTTCGGCGGTAACCGAGGTTTGCGACGAGATCAAATTCGCTCCAGCGGCGGACGCTGCGAGAGTCTTTATAAACTGGCGTCGATTTGAAGACATAACGTCCTCCTCTACAACATGCGAAAATGTTTAATAATACATCTTTAACACGATTCTAGCGAGAAAATGACTAGATCTGCGAACCGTTTGAAGGACGCAAGAACAAATTCCTAATTCTCGTGGCGGTGCGAGCGTACTGAGGATCGCCGCTCATCTGTCTCCATTCGGGATGTCGAACGAACATATCCCACCCCTCTCTTCGCGCCTCGTCGTTCTCGAAACTGAGCATATAGGTAATGTTGGGAATCCACGATCCAAAAATCGCGCTGCCCATAAAAACCGGCTCCATTCCGCAACGTCGGAACAAATCGAGCTCGCCCTGCTCGAACATTCGAGCTTTGGCTATGTTGCGCTCGTAGTTCGGAGAATTGTACGTGCGAAGTTGCAACAATCTATCGCGACCTCGGTAAGGAACCTCGATGCGAGGCTGACAAACCAAAGAGCGTAAAACGGTCATCTCCTCGTCGATAAATTCGAGATCGTCGGAAAGGTTGAAACGAGAAAAATTATCGGCGGTTCGACGTTGAAGGTCGAGAAAGTTTTCTATGTTAGAACTCTCTTGAACAACGAAAACCGCCGCGTCGTACAAAGCGGCGTTATAACTACGATCGCCGCGCATCAATTCCGTATCGACGTAAAAAACGCCAACTTTGTCAAACCCCAGTTGATTCCGATCGTTTATCAAACGGGAATCGAAGGAGCGAAGAAGCTCGTTGCGCTTCGCCACCGACTGCGTCGAGTATATTTCCAACAGTACGTATCGCTGATTCTCGGAAGGAACGCGCCGTTGACGCGATCGTTCCGGGTTATATCGCGAGGAGTGGGTCGTTTCGGATCCAGCGTTGCGCTTTGGGATCAAGACGTCCCCTCTGGACGTTCCTGTCGCGGTCGATAAACCGACCGCCGCCGCGGCCGTCAAAAAATCGCGTCGTTGCATTTTGTGTTCTCCAAATTGTTATAAAGTCCAAATGATACGACCATAGGCGTAGCGACGACAAAACGAACCGCTCATTCCAATACGCTCAAACTAACGTCGATCCTTCCGAGCGGCGCGCTGATTTGCGCCCCTTGAACGTAAGGTTTAAGTCGTTCGAGAGACTCTCGCGCAATCTGGACGCCCGTTTCGAGTTGCGCTTCTTTAGAACTCGACGACGCGCGTTCCATTCTTTCCATTATCGAGTCGGGGACCACGACCCCGGGAACTTCCTTTCGCATAAAAAGAGCGTTTCGATAACTGACAAATGGCCAAACGCCCGCGATTACAGGTATTGGAAGATCGCCGTAATCGTCGATAAATCTAAGCAAAACGTCGGGATCAAAGACCGGCTGAGTGACGGCGAACAGAGCTCCGGATTCGATTTTTCTACGCAAACGCTCAAGTTCCCGTTCCCGATTGAGCGCCGATGGATCAAATCCACAACCAAAAAACGCCTCGGTCGGTTTTCCTATCGATCGGCCGCCAAGATCGACTCCGCGATTCAAACGACGTTGAAGAGCGCAAAGTCCAATCGAATCGCAATCAAAAACGCCGGTCGCGTTTGGATAATTCCCCAATTTCGGAGGGTCGCCGGTAATAAAAAGTAAATTTCTAATATTGCTGGCGGCGCAACCGATAAGATCCGACTGTAAACCAATCAGATTTCGATCGCGACAACACACGTGCAAGACGGGCTCGATACCGGCTTTTTCCAAAACCTCGCGAGCCGCCACAACAGAGGAAATTCTCGAAGAAGCGCGGGGCCCGTCGGGCATATTAACGGCGTCTATTCCATTTTTTTGCAACGTCTTCGCTTTTTCGACAAAACTTGTCAAATCATAACCGACCGGAGGAATAGCCTCGACCGTTTGAACCCACTGTCGATTAACCAATTTTTCGGCCAAAGCGCTACGGGAGGAAATCGGCGTCTCCTCTTGTTCCACAACGTCTTTCCCCAAATCGACCAACGTAATCTCCGTTCGCCGACTTTGCGAAGAGCGCTTCACCATTTTGGCGACCTCGGCGATCTCTTCGGGCGTCGTTCCGCAACAACCGCCAACGGCCGAGGCGCCAAGGTCGACGTAGCGCATCGCGTAGGTGGCGAGGTACTCCGGGGAACTGTAATATATCTGTCGACCTTCGAACGCCTCGGGAACGCCCGCATTGGGCTGAACGATAAGAGGAATCGCCAATGTCTTGATTACTTCCTTCACAACCTCCAACATCTCGTTCGGTCCGAGAATGCAGTTAAGTCCCCAAGCGACCGGTCGCGGTTTCGTTCCAAACGGGGCAAAAAGCCCTTCGTAATATTTCGCGCGAGTTTCGAGCGAATTGGGCTGCCGCAAAAGAGAACGAGGAATCCCGTAAGAAACAACGTAGGGGAAATCGCTATTGGCGGCCTGGAGCGCGTCGACCATGATCTCGGCGGACTCTCTCGAAGGTTGAGATTCAAAAAGAATGAAATCGACCCCGCCGTTAATTAAGGACTCGACCTGTTCGGCAAAACGTTCGACTAGCTCGGCGCGACCGCGAACTCTGAGCGCCTCTTCCGAAGGGTAGCCAACCGACCCCGCGACAAAAACGCGACGATCCGCTTTCGAAGCCGTTTCCAGCGCGATCTCCGCGCCGCTCCTATTGATCGCGTCCGCGCGATCGGCAAATCCGTAACGCTCTAGGGCGAACCGATTCGCTCCGTACGTGTTCGTCGTAAGCGCGTCGACGCCCGCGTCGAGATAAGCTTGGGCGATCTCCGTTACCAATCGACGATTACTAAGATTGAGCTCGTCGTAACATTGATTCGTAAAAACGCGGCGACGATATAACTCTGTTCCTGTCGCGCCGTCGAAAACCAACACGGACGAAGCAATCGCTTCTGAAAACGTTTTCAACAAAACGCGCCTCGTGGTCTTATGGGAGAGTTGACAAAAAAAACAATCAAAACTTGTGTTCTTTTCCGTTTTGCGCTACAATCGCGGGAGGATTGCGCGCCTGGCGAACGTTTCAGAACAATGTCGAGCTCGGCGGGAAAAATCCTCGTCCCTATAATTGCGGTTCGAAGATGAAAAACGTATTCTTTCCCAATTTCGCGGTCGCAAGCGTCCTCGAACTCGGAGTCGATCGGTTGCGCGCCATTGGCGCGAAAGCGCTCCTACTCGACGTCGATTGTACTCTAAAGGAATATCAAAAGCAAGAACCGGAACCCGAAATAATTCAGTGGCTCCGTTCCCTTGAAGATTCGGGATTTCGTTTGTGTCTGCTCTCCAATGGAGTTGGACGAAGAATAAGTCGGGTGGCGACCGCCCTCAGTCTACCTTTTGTTGCAAAGGCTTGCAAACCTTTCCCGCGGGGCGTCAGAAAAGCGACGAGGTTATTGGGCGTCGAGCCGAACGAGACCGCGCTCGTTGGCGACCAAATTTTCGCGGATATCCTCGCCGGAAATCTCGCCGGCGCAACGACCATTTTAGTGAAACCAATAAAACCGGAACAGGAGCGTTGGTTCACCAGAATCAAAAGACCTCCCGAGAGTATCGTCGTCAAAAGCTTTTGGAAAAAATGTCCGGACGGTGGCTGGAGCGGTATTTCTCAAAATTGATATTTTGCGACGCGCGACGCGTCCGGTAAAAACGGATAAAAAGACGAGAAACATATGAGCGAACAAGTTTCCAGAAGAAAATTCCTTACAAACTCGATCGCGTCGGTTGTTTTAACAACTGTGGCCAGCCCGGTTCTCGTTTCGGCGAGAGCCTTAGGACGCGATGGATTCGCTCCCGCGAGCGAAACGGTGTTGCTGGGAGGAATCGGAATCAATCATCGCGGAGGATATGACCTCGGATTCTTTCTGAACCAACCCGACGTTAGATTTGTCGCGGTGGCGGACGTCGCCAAATCGCGTCGCGAAAGGGTAAAAAAACAGGCCGAGGAAGCGCAGAATACCGGCGACGTCGCGATGTATCGCGATTTCAGAGAATTGCTCGACCGGCAAGACGTCGACGCCGTGCTGAGCGCGCCCGGCGATCGGTGGCACGCCCACATGGCTATTTACGCCGCTCGCGCCGGCAAAGACGTCTATAGCGAAAAACCATGCGCCATAACGATCGAGTTGTGTCGAAAACTCGCGGAAACAATGAAATTTTACGGCGCGGTTTTTCAAGGGGGAACGCAGCGACGAAACGTGCGCAATTTCCGCCGCGCCTGCGAATTGGCTCGTTCCGGGCAACTTGGCGATATTCGCGAAGTTCACGCCTCCATCTACTATCTAAGAAATAGAACGGACTGGTTGCCCGGACAACAAGAACCCGACCCGGAAGTCTTCGACTGGGATTTGTGGCTTGGTCCCGCTCCTTGGCGTCCCTACAACGAGGCCTACGCCAATATTGGTTCGGCGTCTTGGTCGGACTGGCGAGGGTATTACGATTTTGATTCCGGATTTAGACACCTCGACTGGGGCGCCCACACCGTTGATTTATGTCAATGGGCTTTAGGCGCCGACGGAACCGTCCCCGTGAAATACTGGGCGGAAGGCGACAAGATGTTCGCTTTGTACGAAAACGGCGTCAAACTGACAATGCGGCCGGACGGGTGGCTCGGTTTGGGCACTTGTCCCGTTCGATTTGAAGGAACAAAAGGCTGGGTTGAAACGGGAGACAGCGGAAAGACCATTTTGTCCGACGATTCCTTGCGCGCGGCCGAAAGCGATATCGAAGGGACAAATCCGCGCGATCATATTCGCGATTTCCTTGACTGCGTGAAAACTAGGCGCCAACCGACTTGCAACGCCGACGTGATTCGCTCGTCCCATATCGCTTGTCACGTCTCCGCGCTGAGCTGGTATTTAGGTCGCGAACTAACGTTTGACCCCAAAACGGAGTCCTTTGTCGACGACGAGGAAGCGAATAGGTTGCGTTCGAGGGCGGATCGCGCTCCTTGGACTCTTTAAGCGAGTTAAAAGGTATTTCAATGAATTATAAAAAGCTTAGCGTCGCGCTTTTTCCGCTCTTTCTTTTCTTTGGCGCGCTCGTCGGAGCCGAGGACGCGCTTCCCCTGCTGTCGCAAGAGGAGTTGTCCGCGGAAGCGCGAGAGGAGTTCGAGGCGTTAAAAGCTGGAGACGTCTCCAAGCTCCCCGCTCTAGAGAAAGCTCTTTTTGACGCTCGGTTATCCGCGCGCGCGAGATCGGTTCTAGAAGCGCTCCCCGAAAAGGCGGGACTTCCAGCGTTACGAAAAGGTTTGGACTCTCCGACGCCCTCTGTCGTCGCCGAGTGTTTGGCGTCGCTTGGTTATCTTAACGACGTCGATTCGATCGATCGCGTCGCCGCGTTGACCGACGAGTCGCGCGAATTGATCGTTCGCGTCGCCGCGCTGAGAACCTTGGGACGCTTGGCGTCAAAATCGGAAGCGGAGGTTTTACAAAACGCCCTCGCGGACGCGTCCTCGAATATTCGAGAGGCGGCGGCGGACGGACTGTTTTCGCTGGGAGCGCGTTTCGCGGATCCGGAGATGTTTCGACAGGTTCGAGATGCGAACGTTTCCGAGTCCTCTAGGAAAATCGCCGTCCAAAACGAGATTCTCTTAACGAGCGACGTCGAACTTTTTCGCAACTTGTTGAAATCGGGCAACCCTAGCGACTTTAAAGCGGCTTGCTTCGCGCTGTCCCAAACCGATAGTCGTTCAATAATCGAGGCGACAATCTCGCTCCTTCGGGATTTACCTCTTTCGTCCCGCGAAAGGCTGATTGGAGCGTTGGGCGCTCGACGAAACGATCTGGTCGTTAACGGACTTGTCTCGCTACTTCGGGACGATCAAACGGAAGATTCGACAAAGCTCGCGTTGATTAAAACTCTTGGGGACGTCGGCGCCTCGAATTCTTTTGACGCCCTATTTTCTTTCTTGTCGTCCCAAGACTCCGCGCTCAGAGAGGCGGCCATTGACGCGATTTGTCGCCTTGAATCTTTGCCTGACGCCAACGTCGCCAAGATCGCCAGTTCAATGAAAAGCGACGATATTGTCCTCGCTCAATCTTGTATCGCCGTTGTCGCCCAAAAGAGCTGGAGTTCGACGATCAAGGAGACGGAATCTTTGGCGCTTAATTCCCCTTGTCCGGAAATTGCAAATCCCGCGCTTGAAGCCTTCGTTAATTCCACTCCCCCCGCGCCGCGACTGATTGAAACCTTTTTTGAACGATATGGTAATAATAAATCAGTTTCGAGAGAGCGCTTGGAAGACTGTTTAGAAACGCTCTGTCGACGCTCCGCTGAAAAAGAGTCGACCATTACCGCGCTAGAAAAAACGTTTCGAGACAAACCGGTTCTCTTGGCGAGATACGTCGGAGCCCTCGGGGGAAAACAAGCGGCGGACTATATCGGCAAATTGGCTCTCGAAGCTTGTTCCCAACCGTCGGAAGATTCAATAGAAGTTGTGGACGAGGTTACAAAAGCGCTAGGGCGCTGGGACGCCCCGGACGCGGACGAATCTCTCGCCCGTTTGGCGATTCTTTTACCCGGGGAGCGATTTGGGAAATTTAAAACGAGAGCGATTAGAGGATATTTGCGAATCGTCCGTCAAATGGGCGAGTTTCCCTTAGAAAAAATGCGAAAGGTATATTTGGCTAAACAACTCACGGAAAATCGACCGCAAGAGCGAGAATTGCTTTCCGATATCGACTCGCGCTTTAGCCAAAAATTCAAGGAAAGAAGTCTTTTTAATGGCGAGAATCTTGACGGTTGGGAAGAATACGAACCCGGAGTCTTTAAAGTCGAAGACGGAGCCATTGTCGGGGGTAATTTTAACGGTGGCGTCGATCGCAACCAGTTTCTTACTTCGATCGAGACTTTCAGCGATTTCTATTTGCGGCTGGAATGCAAAATTGTCGTTGGAGGCGATAATCCAAACAACGATGGAAACGCGGGAATTCAATTCCGATCTTCGCGCGTTCCCAACAACTGGGAAATGATCGGTTATCAAGCGGATATGTCGAGCGACGGCGCATATTGGGGATGTTTGTACGACGAATCCCGCAGGAATCGTATGTTACAAACGTCCGATTCCGCTTTGCGGGAGGCCGTTTTGCGCCCCGATAATTGGAACGTTTACGAAGTTCTAGCGCGTGGAAACAACGTTAAAATTTTTCTCAACGGGGTAAAGACCGTCGACTACGAGGAAACCGACGAAAACGTTCCTTTGACGGGAAAAATTGGTTTGCAAATACACGCGGGAGGTTCCGCAAAGGCTTACTATCGCAATATTTTTATTTGCGATACCGCGACCGACGATTCTAATTAGGCTTTGTAATGGACGCGTCCGCGGCGTCGATAACAACAGGATAGGATAAAGGAGTTTGAAAAATGAAAAAGCGTCTTTTACTAGTTGGCTTTATTATCGCGGCGCTCGTTTCGACGGTTCGTTCCGAGGAACCCCAAAAGTCGGGCAACCCCCTCTTTCCCGGTTGGTACGCCGATCCCGAAGCGGCGTTCTTCGACAATCACTACTGGATCTTTCCCACCGCTTCGTTGCCGTTCGACGACCAGACCTACTTTGACTGTTTCTCGTCGAAAGACCTAGTGGAGTGGACAAAACACGAAAAAGTATTGACCAACGACTCGATTCAATGGGCGAAACGCGCTATGTGGGCGCCGTCCGTCGTCTATAAGGACGGAAAGTACTACTTCTTCTTCGGCGCCAACGACGTCCACAAAGGCGAAATTGGCGGCATAGGAGTTGCCGTTGCCGATAAACCCGACGGTCCCTACCAAGATCTACTCGGAAAACCGCTCGTTAATGAAATAGTGAACGGCGCTCAACCGATCGATCAGTTTGTTTTCCTCGACGACGATGGATCTTATTACATGTACTACGGTGGTTGGGGACATTGTAACGTCGTAAAGCTCGCGAACGATTTCAAAAGTCTAGAACCGTTTGAGGACGGATCGTACTACCGCGAAGTTACGCCAAAGAACTACGTCGAGGGACCGTTTATGCTGAAGAAAGACGGAAAGTACTACTTTATGTGGTCGGAAGGCGGGTGGACAACGTCCAACTATTGCGTTGCGTACGCGATCTCAAATTCTCCGTTTGGTCCCTTTGAAAGAATAGGAAAGATTATCGAACCCGATCCCAAAGTCGGAATGGGCGCCGGACACCACAGCGTTCTTCAGTCTCCTTCGGGAAAGTGGTACGCCGTGTACCACCGTCGGCCCCTAACGGAAAAAGACGGAAATTCCCGCGCCACTTGCATTGAGGAAATGTTCTTCAACGCCGATGGAACAATAAAACCGGTGCGATTGACCTTTGAAGGGGTCGACGCGGATCCAGTCAAGTGATCCTCAATCGTAATCGCGCTCGAAAAATTTCGATTTCCGCTAGTGAAGACCGTTGATTTTGTTCGTTTCGGAAAGACGTTTCTGTTGTTCGAAATAACGGTCTTCCCACATCTCAAACTGAGGTTCGCCGAGTCGGAACGTAAATTGAGCGTCGGGTAAGCTCCTACCTCGATAGGGACGAGAAAAGACTCGGACGATGAGAATCGAGCGAGCGGGTCGATTAATCGCGTATGAAGGACTGTCTAAAAACTGATTGGACTTCATTGGCTTCAAAACGAACTGGGACTGGAAATAATTGTTCGCGTCATTATACAGCGCCTCCCGTCGAAGGCAAGGCGGTTGAGAAACTCGGCTCTCAACTCCCCAACCGCGGCGTCGAGCTTCAAGCGCGCGACGCGCGAAAGAGCAAAGGAAAACAAATGATTCTTAATCGCAGATCTTTTTTAATTCGAACCGCCGCGTTTGCCGCGACTCCCGCCTTTACCGCTTCTCTGAACGCGCGCGCGTTAAAAGCGGCGGGCGCTCGGGTGGAGAATAAACTCCCCGTTCCCAAGTGGTCAAAGCTTCCTCGATGGAGAGGATTCAACTTATTAGAAAAATTTAACGGATCCAATCGTCCGTTCCTTGAAGAAGATTTTCAAAATATCTCGGATCTTGGGTTTAACTTTGTCCGTCTCCCAATGGATTATCGCGCCTGGACGATGGACGGGGACAAGACGAAATTTAATGAAAAGACCCTGAGCGAGATCGATCAAGCGATAGAATACGGTAAAAAATATGGCGTTCACGTCCTCGTTAACTTCCATCGCGCCCCGGGTTACACTGTCGCCAATCCGCCGGAAACGCCTTTAGTTTGGCGCGATAAAGAAACGCTGGAGATTTGTAAATTACATTGGCGAACTTTTGCCAAAAGGTATCGCGACGTCCCGAACGAAACGCTAAGTTTCAACCTCTTTAACGAACCCGCGGGTTGTTCGGAACAAGAATACTTCAACGTGGTAAAAGAACTGGTCGAGGACATACGACGCGAGAGTCCGGATCGTTTGATTATCTGCGACGGTATCAATTGGGGGGGAACCCCGTGTCCGTCCCTCAAAGAGCTCCAAGTCGCGCAAGCCACAAGAGGGTACGCTCCAATGGAAATATCCCATTACGGCGCCTCGTGGGTGCAAAGCGAGAATTTCCCGCCGCCTCAATGGCCGTCAAGTTCGTTTAACGGACTTCTTCCCGCGCCGTCAAAAAAAGAACTATCCGAGGAAATCAGAACTCCCATTGTCATCGAAGGCGACTTTCCGAGCGATTCCAAGTTCCGATTTCGTCTTGGAACGGTTTCTAATTCGTCCGAAATAGTCGTCAAATTCAACGATAAGGAAGCGTTCCGCAAACAGTTCGTTCCTAAAGACGGAGAAGGCGAATGGGAGCGCGTTGTCTTCGTTGAAAAATATGGAGTCTTCCAAAACGTCTATAATCTCGACGTCGTTCTAGACGTTCCAAAGGGAACGAAAAAGATTTCGTTGGCGAACGTAAACGGAGATTGGTGCTCGATTGTTGAAATAGGATTTGCGGCCAATGGTAAAGAAATAGTCTCGTTTGGAGTTCCCGATTGGAGCGCGCAAAAACGGACAAGCCTTAAAGTCGAACGCGCGGAAAACGGTTCGGTTATTACGGGGGGAACCGTCAAAGATCGGCAATGGCTATGGGACGTCGGAGTGGAACCTTGGAAAGAAGCGCAAGAACAAGGTATCGGCGTAATGGTCGGCGAATTCGGCTCGCACAACGTTACTCCAAGCGCGGTGGCGCTGCGTTGGATCGAAGACATGCTCGCAAATTGGAAGAAAGCGGGATGGGGCTGGGCCCTTTGGAACTTCCGAGGATCCTTTGGCGTCGCCAATAGCGATAGGAAAGACGTCGTTTACGAAGATTGGCGAGGTCTTCGACTTGATCGAAAGTTTGTCGAGCTCTTGCAGCGCTACTAAACGTCGCGAGGAATTTACCGACGCCTTCTTTTAACCTTTGCCCCTTAATGCGACCGTTGCGTAGTTTCCGAGAAGCGACGAAACGGTCGACGCGCATTATGGAAAAATTTAGATTTGAATCCCTTCTCAAAATCCGAGAGTCGGAACGCGACGAAAAAAAGAGCGCCTATTTGGAGGCTCAACGGCGGGTTCTCGACTCTCGAGAACTTGTAAAACAACGAGATCGAGCTCTGCGAGAATGCCAAGAAGAAACGCGCGCTTCGAGAATTGGAGGGAATTATTCCGCCGACGACGCGAGAAACGCCAGGGTTTTTTCTAAACGTTTGCTTGACCTGAAAGATGCGGCGGAGCGAGAACTTGTCCTAAAAATCGAGGAAGAGGAACGAAGACGCGAGGAATTTGATCTCGCGTTAAAAGAGTGCAAAATACTCCAAGCGCTCAAAGAAAAATGGGAGGAGCGCGACTCCGACGAAGAAAGAAGAAGCGCCGATAAAGAAATGGACGAACTTGCGACGCGACAAAAAGCCCTCGAGCGTCAGAAGTTCGTCCGCGATAATTAAAATGATTAGTCCGGCGCCTCTTTCTTTAAGAGTCAAATTCTAGGTCGTCCAACGTCAAATTGGAATAATCGGCTCCCTGACCCGATTCAAGCTCTTCCAAAGTCGCGCCCTCTTGACGCTTGATTTCCCACGTCTTAGGCAACGACCGTACTTGTTTCGCCACGCCGGCCCGTTCGAGAAGAGACTTTTCAAAAATGTTGGTCTCTAGATAATCGGGGGGGACTTCGCCCTGCGCCCCGTTTTTCACCGGATCGTAACGCAAAATAAACTCGTGTTTCGCGAAAGCGATGCGTCCGTTGGGATCGACTCGCATATCCTGCGTCCTCATCCCGCCGACCGTCGTGCCGTTCGTGCTGCCAAGGTCGAGCGCGTACCAATATCCGTTGGACAAAACGAGACGGCAATGCTGCGAGGAAACGTTTGAAAAACGCAATACGACGTCGCATTTCTCATTGCGCCCAACAATCAACTCGCGCTTGCGAAGAGGAATATCGTCTCCTCCTCGCAATGGTTCTAATATCCCGAACATCAAGGTTATCCTCGTATCAAAATCGACGCGCCTTTCGCGCGTCCGCAAACCTAACGCACCCGCGTATTATATCTCCGTCGAACGTTTCGTCCAAGGAGACGTTCCAAAAAAGAGGATATTTCTTCATTGGAAATAAACGACAAAATTAGATTATTCGACCTCGCGAACGTTCCCCAAAAAGCTAAAAGAAACAAATCGCGATCCCTTGCCCGATTCGAAAAAAGAGGTATCATTAGGGTTTCCTTTTGCGCAAATCGGAGAAAAAGCGCCCGTTCCGGCGCCCGGCCAATTTGGAGAGTTTGATATGACCGACAACCCCGCTAATACTAATGCGATGAACACTATGACGTCGGGAGCCGACGTTGTCGTTAAAACGTTAATTCGTTGCGGGGTCACCGATGTTTTCGGTTATCCCGGCGGCGCGACAATCCCCCTTCACCAGGCGTTCTCCCGTCATCGCGATGAAATTAGAGTGATCTTGCCGCGACACGAGCAGGGTGGCGGATTTGCCGCCCAGGGATACGCCAGAGCGACGGGAAAGGTCGGAGTCTGCGTTACGACGAGCGGTCCGGGCGCCACCAATATCATCACCGCGATCGACGACGCCAAATTGGACAGCGTCCCTATCGTCATCATCACGGGTCAGGTCAATTTGAACGCGATTGGCGCCGATTCGTTTCAAGAGACTCCTATCACAGAAGTCTGCCGTTGCATCACGAAGCATCACTATCTCGTCGATAAGACGAGCGATTTGGCGCGAATCGTCGCGGAGGCTATTTTCGTCGCGAAATCCGGGCGTCCGGGACCGGTTCTTATCGATATACCGAAGAACGTGCTGGTAAGCCAATGCTACCCCAACTACGACGAAGAGTTTAACCTCCCGGGATACGAGGAAGCGAATCCGCCAAAGCTCGACCGAAAGGTGTTCGACGAGATAGTGGATCTCATTAACGCGGCAAAACACCCAATGATCCTTTCGGGCGGGGGCGTTGTCGCGGCGGACGCGTCCGATCGGTTGTTGAAAATTGTTGAGATGACTGGCGTTCCCGTCGCCACCACGATGCCGGGACTGTCTAGTTTTCCAAGGGACAATCCGAACTCTGTTGGAATGGCGGGTATGCACGGGACTTTCTGCGCGAACAACGCTCTGCGATCCTGCGACCTCTTGCTCGTCTTCGGCGCTAGATTTAGCGATAGAGTAGCCGCGGTGCCGGAGAAATTCGCCCCAACGGCAAAGGTCGTTCATTTCGACGTGGATCCTTCCGAATTCAATAAGGTTAAAAAAGTTAAAACCACTGTTCTGGGCGACCTAAAAGACACGCTGGACGCGCTTATTGCGTCCCTTGAAACGAAGGGGGTTCCCGCCGACCTTACCTCGTGGAAAAAACAAATTGCCGAGTGGGACAAACTGCATCCAGTGTGTTACCGGCTCGCCGAAGTGGAACAACGCGAGGATCTTATTATTCCTCAAATCGCCATTGAAGAACTTTCAAAAGCGACTAAGGACTTGGACGTCGTGATTACGACGGGCGTTGGACAGCACCAGCTCTGGACGACTCTCTTTTATCGTTTCAACAAGCCGAGAACTTGGTTGTCGAGTTGTGGGCTAGGCACGATGGGATTCGGTTTGCCCGCCGCTATGGGCGCTAAAGTGGCTCGACCTGAAGCGACAGTTATCGCGATCGAAGGCGACGGTAGTTTGCAGATGAACATCCAAGAAATGGCGACTTGCGTCACGGAGCATATTCCCGTTAAGCTCTTGCTCGTTAATAATCAACATCTCGGAAACGTCGTCCAATGGGAGGACATGTTCTTCCATCGAAATCGCGCCAACACTTACTTAGGCGATATCGACGATCCCGAGAACTTTGGCAAGGGGGACGGATTCCACTTGACAAAGCGCTATCCAGACTATGTGGCCATCGCCAAAGGATATGGATGGGACGCGATCGCGGTGGAAAAGCGCTCGGAATATCCCGAGGCGCTCGATCGAATGCTCAAGTCCAAGGGGCCCTTTATGATCGATTTGCGGATCCCGTACTGCGGACACGTCTTACCGATGATTCCGCCGGGTTGCACAGTCGACGATATTGAGACGGTCGATTAGTCGAATCCTACATTAACGAAGTAAAACGCCCTCCTCGATCCGAAGTCGAGGGGGGCGTTTCTTATTTGCGATCCGTTTTTCCCTTAAAAGATCAAATACCTTGAGACCTATCGGTCGCTCGGTTCCTTCGTCTTTCCGAAAAGAACGCGGGATCCCGATTTATCTTTAGCGATAGACTCGCGCTCGACTCCAAGTTCTCGGGACAATATCTCCAAAACCCTAGGTCCGCAGAACCCTCCTTGGCATCGACCGCTACCGGGACGGCAACGCCTCTTGACTCCGTCGAGCGTCGTCGCGCCAAGAGGGCGGCGGATCGATTCCACGATCTCCCCTTCGGTTACCTGCTCGCAGCGACAGATTACGCGACCAAAACGAGGATCTTGGGCGACCAACGCGGCCTTCTCTTCGGCGCTCAATTCGGCGAAACGGATTTGCTTTCGATAAGGATTGAAATTTGAGTTCTCTTTTAACTCCAAACCGGCGTTCGCCAACAATTCGACCGCGTATTTCGCGATCGCGGGCGAAGACGTCAAGCCGGGCGATTTTATCCCGGCAAGGTTGACCATTCCCGAAACGTCGGGATCAAGCTCTATGATAAAATCTTTTCCGCTTGGAAGCGCGCGCAGTCCGGCAAAATTTCTGATTGAGTCGCGGAAATCGACCTTGTCGCTCAAAAGAGTCGACGTCTTTCGAACAAAGTCGAGCCCTTTCCGCGAAGTCGAAAAATCCTCCTTATCGTCGCCGTCTTGCGCGTCCGGTCCGACAAGAAGATTACCGTGCACGGTGGGCGATATAAGAACCCCTTTGCCCAACTTGGACGGACACATAAAAATGGTGCGATCCACCAAATTTCCCTGACGTTTGTCGAGAATATAATACTCCCCTTTCCTCGGAGTGACGGAAAAACGCTCCTTTCCTATCAAACGCTGAACCGAATCGGAATATATCCCCGCCGCGTTCACTATAAATCGCGACGTTAACGACGAACCGTTGGAAAAAAACAAACGGAAGAATCCCTCGCGCTTCGAGTCCTGCAAAGGAGATCCGTCCTCGGCGATCTTTTCGATTTTTATCACTTCGGAATTAAGAAAAACTTCGCCGCCATTGATAACCCCGCTCTCGGCCAAAGCGGTGGTAAATTCGTAGGATCCCACGATTCCACCGGTCGGCGCGAGAAGCGCGCCGCATATCGACGGCTGAAGATTCGGCTCAAGTTGACGAACCGCGGCGGAGTCTATAATTTCCAGTCCTTCGACCCCGTTTTTAACGCCGTTCTCGTAAAGAAAACGAAGCTGGGAAAGATCTTCCTCGCAAAGCGCGACGATCAAAGACCCGTTTTGACGATAAGGAACGGAAAGCTCTTCGCAAAGTTTTGGATAGAGCCGATTCCCCTCGACGTTGAACCGAGCCAACATTGTCCCGTTCGGGGGATCGTAGCCGGCGTAAACGATCGCGGAATTTGCCCGCGACGAACCGAGCGCAACGTCGTTCTCTTTTTCGATCAACGCCGTTTTGAGATTGTACTTGCCCAACTCGTAAAAAAGAGCCGAACCTACCACTCCGGCTCCTATGATTGCAACGTCGTAAGTCATTATCAATTTCGTCTTATCAAAAGCGATCCGGTCGCCAATTCCAATGCTAACAACGCAAAAGGGACCTAACTACCTATAAATCTACGCCGCGCTAGATTCGTTTAGCGCGCGAGGAATAAACAAAAGGGTCATCGACCGTTTCGACGCGCGGATACTTTTGATTTCATCGCGTCGGAAGTAACCCCCATTTCGCCGACCGGCAATGAACGATATCCCTCGTTTATCAGTCGCGAATCCTCTTTGAGGCGATAATCGCCGGTCGAAGCGTCGACAAATAAACTGCCGTCGTCTTCTTCCGCGACAAAATTACGCTCCATCTTCAAAAGCGGACGAGCTTTCGCTTCAATCGTGTCTCCCTGCCACTGTCCGGAGCGATTAACGTCCCAAAAACCGCCCGCGCAAATATTTCCGCACACTTCGTTCCCCTCGGGCAATCTCGGCGAACTCCCCTCGGCTAAAATGGAAGCGAGCTTGGGATAGCGCTCGGAATAAGGGGGTTGATCGTATTTAATTCCCGATATGGTCCCCTTCTCGTTCGCTTCGTTTAGCCAACCGTCGATGTGATCGCCGGCCCATCCGTCCCCTCGAGCGTCAATGTGTAAAGCGGGCTTACAATCGACGAAAACGTTGTCGTTAATTTTGCAGTCGCGACCGCCGCCTATAAAAGCGGCTCTCGTTACGTTAACGAATAGGTTGCCCACTATGTCCGCGGAGGAAAACATATCGTCCAAATAAATCCCGACGCAACCGTTGTTTCTGAACCCGGAAATATCGTGGAGATAATTATTGCGAAGAACGTTGCCGCGCATCGTCCAATTGCGCCCCGTGTACACAGCGCCCGCGTCGTTCGACTCGAGACATACGTTGTCTATCTCGTTGAACTCGATAACATGGTCGTTGCCGGAAAAACCAATCCCCATATGGGGCGCGTTTTCGATTAGATTATGCGAAACCAACGCCCCGACGCCCGAGACGGAAATCCCCGGCGCGTAAACGCGTTGCACTCTAGCGTAATCGTGAACGTAGTTCTGCGCGATCCGATTTTCTCCGGATCGAAGAGTCGCGCGATCGCCGCCGGATACGGAAATACCTCCGCGGCCTAAATTCCATAATTCGCATTCCGAAACGCGACAGCGCTCGCCGTTTATCGCTACTCCGGAGCCGCCGCAGTTACTGATGGCGCAGTTGGCTATGACAACCGAGCGAGACGTCCCTTTGCCCAAAACGGCGTCCCCGCGCGCTCCGCACATTTCAAAACCGCTCCACTCCGCGTTTTGAACGTTGTCCAACTCTAATAAGTTGGGCGCGCGAGTCAGCATAAAATCACCGTCTTTCCATTCCTCGTTCAGGGGGAAAGCGTACAACTTCTTAGATTCGCGATCTATATAATACTCGCCGGGCGCGTCCAATTCCCGCAACGCGTTGAAGAGATAAAACCACTGTCCCGCTCGATACCCGTAAACGTGGAACGGCTCGTCAAGAACGAGGCGTTTTTTCTCCGGGTCGATTGATATGACGGGTTGATCCTGCGAACTCCAATCCCAAAACCAATATCCTCTCGCCCAAAGATCTTTTTCGTCGGAACAATTGGCTATTTCCTCGTCGTCGAAGTAAAAGACGCCTTCCCGAATCCCCTTCGTTCCGCGGACGTCCACTTCGGTTGTTCCGTCGCTCTCGAGCGCGACAATTTTGACAAAATCCTCGTTTGGGTAGCGACAAACGCGCATCGGGCGCCCTTGAAAAAAGAGTTCGGGACCGTCCTTCGCCGTTCCCAAGTCGAGATCCTCGCGCTCGGACAAATCAAAAACGACTATTTTGTCGCGAACTCCAAACTTCAATTTGTCTAGAACGCGTTCGTCGGAAACTTTCCGAGCTCCCGTCAGAAAAATCCCGCCGTTGACTTGAACCGATTCGCCGGGAGCGGAACGCCAAATAACGGGGTGTTCGTCGTCAAAACCGCCGTCCTCGCTCGTTAAATTGAGTCCGTTTGGAAGATCGTAACGTCCGGAAAAAACCTCGACGGTAATCGTTCGAGGCTCCGTCAAGTTCCCCTTCGCTTCTCGAACGGCGTCCTTGGCGCGTTCAAATGACGCGAAAGGACCGTCGGTTCTTTCTGAATTAGGAATCGCGAGAGCGCCGGACCAGGAATCGGATCCCTCGGAGGACACGAAAAAACGAACGTCTCGATCCCGAGACGCGCTTTCGGAAGAGAAACAAACGGAACTCGTCAAGAGAAAAAAGACGAGCGCGCTCGCGAGCGCGCGATAATCGCGATCGTCTCTCGATTCTTGACGGAACTTTATTTGGCGCATTGTTGATCCAATACTGAAAAAGTCGGCGCGATTGGAGCGCGCCGAGCGACGTTTATCGGATTTTGACGCGAAACCGAACCGCAAAGCGTCCGCCTCTATGGTACGAGCTTATTTTTAAAAGTCAAGAAAAGACGCGACATTTTAGAGAATAGATCGCTTGGTTAATAAAAAAAACGACCCCCCGTAACGGAGGATCGTTTTTCTGCGAGTCTCGAGTTTCACCCGCCGCGTCGCCCTCAAAACGGACGAGCAACGCGTCGTCCGTTTCAAGTTGTTCAACTTCGTCGTTCGGAACTCAAATCCTTATTTGAAGTCCTGAGGAGTGATACGGAGGTTGATCATATTGTAGAAGATGTTGAACCAAAGTTCCGCGGAGGTGTACTCCACAATAATGACGTCGTTAGGCTCGATCAGGATGCGCTGCGAAGGATCTCGGAGCAATTCGCGTTGTCGAATCTGGATGGCGTACTGCCTTCCGTTGACTTCGCGAAGCACGAGGATACGGCTCGCGGGCAAGATGCTGCCAACTTTACCGTTGGTACCGGAAGGAGTGGCTCCCGCCGAAGCCCCGACCGTGCCGCCGGCCGTCGCGATCGCGCCCATTACGTCGAGATCGTAGTCGCGAGGAATCGGGTACACCCCGCCTTTCAGAAGACCGCCGGTGTAAAACACCTCGGCTTCGCGAGATTGGATGTAAACAACGTCGCCGTCGTACAAAGTCACGTCTTCGGAGGTCAATTGGGGCGGTTCCTCGTTCGGGGCGACCCGAAGCGGGATGCGAAGGACGCCGAGATCGGAGTTAAGATTGTTGATCTCGCCCGACTCGTTGTACCGACGAGCAACCTCGCTCATCGCGTACCCGTCCTTGTCCATGTAGTCCTTGTTGCTGAACTCGTCGCTATACGCCTTGCGGAGAATGACGACTTCGTTCTTCGCGTTTAAACCGGGAAGACCGCCGGTCAAGCTCAACGCTTCCAAAATGTCGTTTCGATAGGCGGGCAATTCCAAAGTTCTGGCAGTGCCTCGGGCAATTCCGCCCATATAGGCGGCGCCCTTGCCCGTGCCGCTTTGACTATTGGATCGCTGGTCGTCGCTCGTCACGTCTTCGCGAATAACCGTTACGTGGTAGGTGCGAGGCTTGATCAAAGAAACCGAGATGTTCGCGTCGGTGCGGACTATTTCGCGCTTCAACGTGTAGGCGGCTCGAATAGCCTCTTCGGCTTGGATCAGCGTCATTCCCTCGACATAAATCGGCTCGGGCAACATCGGAAGCGACAGCGTGCCGTCCGAACGAACCATATAGGGATAACCGGACGCGGGACGATCCTTGTCCGAACCTATATTGTGGATGGGAGGGGCGTCCTCGGGATTCCCCGTGATACCGGCAATGTAGATGCCCAACACGTCGTTGGGACCCAATAGCTCCTCGGCCGGCTTGTCCATCCGCAACTTAACGAAGTTGATTTGCTCCATTTCCTCGCGAACGCCGCCTTGACTCTTATTTCTAAAATATCGAGGCGATACGGTCTCGCTGTTGGGGATGCTTAAGCAACCGCCAGCGGTGGCGCAAACCAATAAACACGCTAAGAACGTCTTTATTGTTTTTCTCATTTCTATGTGTCCTTACATCTCTACCGAACGAACGCGGCTCAATTGAAACCGAGCCAATTCCTCGTCCAAACGGTTCGCCGCGGAGTCCGAAACGCTCCCGCGTCGAACGGACGCTTGAATCCTCGCGTCCTACCGCTCGCTTTTGCTCCGGCTCTAACAGCGTTGCAATTTACCGGGGCAACGGATCGAACGATGCGTCTGGAAAATGAGAACTCGAAAATGGTCTTCCGAATTCAAGAACCCGCGCGAAAACGCGCCTACGCTCTTTCTCTCGGTCTTACTATCGACATTGGAACGTTCCCCTCTTTAAGAAAACGCCCAAAATATGTCGATCCGAAAGACCCGCGCGCCTACCGCGCTCTTTACGAGAGGCGGTGCGAGCGCTGTCCATTACTTCATTTTTCGAACATTCCGATTTGAAACTACAAGAAAAATTTTAAAATTTCTCAATTAATAAATATTCAACAGAATCTTCGCACACCCCCTATTTTTACATTTGAACAAATTTCAAGGAACGCTTCGCTCAGGTTCGAACGCAAAGAAACGCTCCGATCCCGACGACAACTAACAAGGCTTGACAAAACCGGCTAATTTCGTTAAAAGTTCCCGGTCGTTAAGAGGCTGCGTCGCGCCTTTGCGCGACCTATCGCCAGCGTTCCCGAAGGAGCGCGCCGGTCGTTATGAAAGAACGAAAAAATGAAACGCGCTTTTTTTGTGCTTCTGACTTTGTGTTTATTCGAGCCTATGATCAGTACCATTTCACGAGCCGACGACGCGAGCGAGCGTTTGGCGGCTTTCATGCGCCAGTACCAAGAAGACTACAAGAAAATGTACTGCGAGTCCTCGTACGCGTGGTGGGACTCGATGATCGCCGGTTCGGAAGAAGCGTTTCAAAAATCCTCCGAAGCGACGCTCGCTATGTCCAATTACCACGCGGACTCTAAAAAATTCGAAGAAATCAAAAAACTAAGAGCGGCGGCGGTCAACGCCTCTCCGATCGAAAAGCGCGCCGCGTATATCGCGGAACGAACGTTTGAACAATCTCAAATTTCTCCCGAGTTGAACAAGCGGATTGTCGACCTCGGTTCGGAAATTGAACAGATCTTCCAAACTCAACGCGCCGTCTACGACGGTCGAGAACATACCAACAACGAGCTTCTCGCTATGTTGGAGAAAGAAACGGATTCGCAAAAGCGCTACGAAATCTGGGACGCGCTCAAACAAGTGGGCGAACTGGTCGCGCCCAAAATGAGAGAGCTCGCGAAACTCCGAAACCAAGCCGCGAAAGAACTCGGGTACGATAACTATTGGGAAATGACCGTTTCTTTCCAAGAGTTTCAACCCGACGAACTCCTGGCGATTTTCGAAGATCTAGATCGACTGACCGCTCCGTTGTTCAATAAAATGAAGAACAAACTCGACGGCGAATTAAAGAAGAAATTTGGCGTCGATGCGATTATGCCTTGGCATTACGACAATCCGTTTTTCCAGCAAGCCCCGCCGTCCGCGTCCTTGGACGTCAACGAATTCTATCAAGGAATTGAAAAAGAAGATATCGTTGAAATCTCTAAAAAGTACTACGCCAAGTTAGGTTTCGACGTTTCGCCCATTATTGCGAATAGCGACCTTTTCGAGAAGGAAGGAAAATCGCAACACGGTTTCTGCAACGACATGAATTTGGAGGGCGACGTCCGCATTCTATGCAATATCAAGCCCGACGCCGAGTGGATGGACACGCAACTCCACGAATTGGGACACGCCATTTACGATTACAATCTCGATCGTTCTCTTCCGTGCAACATCCGATCCGCCGCTCATATCTTTACAACCGAGGGCGTCGCGATGACCTTTGGCGCGAAGGCTCGAGATCCCCAATGGCTAATCGAAAATAGAAACGCGGATCCGGAAAAAGTCAAAGAAGTTACTTCCGCGCTCCAAGAACAAAGATTGCGCGAGCAACTCATTTTTTGTCGTTGGACGCTCGTGATGACCTTTTTCGAGAAGGCTCTGTACGAAAATCCCGATCAAGATCTAAACAAGCTTTGGAGCGAAATGACCGCCAAATACCAAGAACTTGATCCGTTGGAAGGTCGGAACAAGGCGGATTGGGCGTCAAAGCCTCATTTTGTCATTGCGCCGGTCTACTACCACAACTATATGCTGGGCGAGTTGTACGGGGCTCAACTCCGAAAGTCCCTGGAAAAGCAAGCCGGAAACGATCCCATAAAATTCGGCGATCTTCTCAAACGAAAAGTCTTCGCGCCCGGTAATTCCCTTCCGTGGGAAGAGTTCGTTAAAGAGTCGACGGGGGAACCTTTATCGGTTCGTGCCTTTGTGGACGAACTCGAGTGCGTCGATTCGCAAATTAAATAATTACCCGATCGCGTTGGCGAGGTTCTTAGCGCGACTTAATACCAAACGTCGCGCTTTTTGAAAGTTTAGACGATGGCGGTTCTTAGCGAAAACGGTCGACGACTATTGACGTTGTCTTTGTTCTTCGCGCTAGGACCGTCTTTACTTTTTTTTATCGGACACAAAATCTTTTCGAGAAATTCGGGCGACGCGCTAAAATCTTGCGAAGAAAGCATATCGCAACTTGTCGATTTGAAAGTCCGAATCGAAAGGCGGGAGTTTCTGCGTCCTCGCGCCCAAAGACTCGTCAACGTAAAATTTCTTTTAGAAGACGATCTCGAGATTGCCGTTTGTCCCGAAATCTATATCGTTGGCGAGCGCGACGAAAACTTTATAAAGAAGATTGCGACGCTAATCGACTCCTATACCGAACGTTCCTTAACCTCGGATCAAAGAGACTCTCGGCCTAGAGAAAGCGCGGCCGACTATCGAGAAGAAGAAGATTTATTAAACAACGTTCCCGATCGCTCTTTGGAGGAAGTTTTGTTCTCCTCCAACGACGGTTCAACAACGTTAGGAGAAAGATCCAACCTCGATTACGCGCTCGTTATTGTGCCGACTCTGATTTGTCGCGAAGACAAACTACTGATTCTAAAATCCAACTTCGTAAGGCAAATTTTCTCTTCTCGACGCGCGAAAAACGATTCGTCCCTCCTAATCTACGGTCTTGCGATCGATAAAATTATTATCGATAACGACGCCGAGCCCGCGCGAGAGCGAGACGTAATCCCGGCGCGAAAATCGAACAAGGAGCTGGCTCGTTACTTTACCAATGCGAGATTAAAAGAAACCTCGTCTCGATCGGTTGACGCGACGGAAGACGCGATCGGTTTATTCGACGCCAACCTTCCGGCAATCTCTGGGGTAAAATCGTTCTTTATCGACGCTCCTTCGAGTCGGCGTTTTGACGTCGTTTTTGACGTCGACAAGATAACGACAAACGATTCGCCTTACTTCCTCTCCTTGGAGTCGTTCAAAGAAAAATCTGTCGTTAGGGTCAAGTTTGACTCGTCCAACAGCGTTGTGCCGGCGACGTTTTTAGCCCGATTCTTTCCCGCGATGCGCTCGTTTGGACGAGGTTGTTGGTTCTCGGGAAAACTTGATTTTCGCTCTTTCGGGTCGGAAAACGGTTATATAAACGCCCAAGCGGGTTATCGAGACGCGAAGCGATCTACGCGACCTTCGGACGGCCAGAATGACGACAACTTTCCATACTGGATCGCATCGCTTGAAAATGCCGAATTATTCAACTGCAATATTGAAAAATCGGATTTTAAAAAGACTCTGCCTCAAATATCCGGGACAATTACTCGTCTAGCGATCGAAACTGGAGCGCTCCGACAGGGAATCTTCGAAGGAAAAGGATCGATTACAATAGACAATGGCGCGTTGCCCGCCGACGTCCTCGTAGGATTGCGCAACAACGACCGTCTGGAGGCGAGACCTTTCAACGCGTTGAATTATCGATTTCCAAACGACGAAGTTCCGTTTAACGAACTCGATTTGCTATTTGCGATCTCCAAAACCGGACTCGTTCTCGACTCGCGATTCGACAATAAAATAATCGCCTGTTACGAAAAGGGTTCCGTAAAATATGGATTCTTCCTCCCACAGGAAACGGCGGGAAAAACCGTCCCGTGTTCTCGCTTTCTAAGAGACGTCCTAGATGTTCGTTCGGACGATTCCTTTTGGACGCCGTTATTTCGACAGGCCCTAATTCATTTGCCGATCGAGAGCGCGCGAACGCCCGTCGGCGTCTCCGAAAAAAGGGACGGTTTCGTCCGCTAAGGGAGCGCGACGCGACCCGGCGAGCTTTCCTTCGACGCGAGGCGTCTATCGAATTGGAAATCAATAGGCGCCGCTTGCGCGCGGGCTCTTTCAAACTCGCGTAAACGCCCGATTGAAGCGTAATGTCAAAAAGAACCCCGCGTCCTCGAGCGCCTCAAAAACTAGTCGATATGGCGCATATCGGAAAAATTAGGCCAAAAAGGGCTTCCCAAAAGAGGCAATGGGCGCCCGTGCGGCCAATAGACATAAAAAGCCTTTCCTATTAAATATTTCCGATCAACATAGTGAGGAATTCCGTCGTCGCACCAGAGTCGGCTGTCCAAACTGAATCCGCTGTTGTCGCCAAACGCGACGTACTGACCTTCCTTCTGAGTCAAAAGGGCGGACTTTGTGTTGCCGTATCCCGTCCACTGCTCTGGACTCGACATAAAACGAGATAGGCTCGTTTCGTCCCCGAGATAGGGAGCGGTTCCTCTAAGAAGTCTATCGCAACGAGGCGAATTAAAATCTGTAAACCTCGAGGAATCCCAATCTTCAAGCATTCTTCCGACCGCTATGTAGTAAACGTCTCGCAATACTTTAACGCGCTCGACTCGAACGGCGAGGTCGCGAGCGCCGATCGCGACGGGGGAAAGATCGCGCGCGTTGGGATCGCGTTCGCGCGGTAAAGGAGCGACGCCACCGTCGCGCGAGACGGTCAAATCGTCGTACCGACCGCCGTGATTTGGAAAGAGAATCTCTTGATCGTCAATTACGACTCGCATCTCTTCGTCGACGTTTAAAAAGACGAAACGATGCCGCGCGCGACGCGAAAAATCGTATGTCGCGATCGCCGGCTCAAACTCCCGAATCGAAGGAACGCTCAATGTGATCTCGCCACTTTTTGGTCGAATTGAACAGCGAAAAACGACTCCGCCTTTAACCAAATCAAAAAGCGCTTCGGAAGATTCGTCGACGCGTTCAAACGATAAATCGCAAGAAATCGCCAAATCGCCAACCCAATTGCAACCAAATCCGTCCGGATTCTTCGACATTAGAACTCGCCGTTTACCGTCGGATTCGAAAACGCCCCGATAAAGACGAGAATATTCGTCCGCGCTCGAGCCGTCCCACATCGCCCTTCCCCCAACGCCGACGGTTTGTCGACGAGAAGCGCCCGCGTTGTACGCGGAAAAATCGTCGATTAATCGAGGGTTATTCGGAACGATTCCCGTTGAGGCAATCTCGGGCGGAAGTTCGCCTTGGGATATGCTGAACCAATCGTTTGAGGAAGGAACGACATGTCGATATCTAATCCAATAAAAACGATTGTCTTCCGCGGTAATCGGAGAAGTGTCCGCTTCGGTCGCAAGGCGCAATCCCGCAACGTTTTCGCTCCCGGCCGAGACGGGCTCTCCCGCAAAGTAAAATCCGCGACCCTTTTTCGATTCTACCCTTGTCCAGGCGCTCAGTCGAGAATCTTGCGCGGAACAATCGTCCGTCCAATGTTCCGGCCAACCAACTTGTTGTAATTTCGGCGCGACGTAATCGTCGTCGTGAACGACTTGCAGTATCTGCCGAAGATATTTGTAATCCTTTCGAGCGATTGTAAAAGGCTCGTTCGACTCGTCCAAAGTCCGCGCTCTGTTGACCGGATAAACCTCGCCGACGTCCGCCAAATTTACGTCCGGAGCCCAACTATTTGACGGTTCGGACGTCGTCTCTTGCCCAAACGTTTCTCGCGAAGCCCCGGGTTCGATTTTTTGGACGAAGAGATCTCCGTATTGAACTCGAAGATTCTCGTTAGGAAGTCCAACGATCCGTTTAATATAATTAAACTTCGGATCGGCGGGCGCGCGAAAAACGGAAACGTCCCAACGCGCCAGATCCCTCTGATCGAACGTCATTTTACTGACGAGTATGCGATCGCCCGTAAAAGAGGGAGCGCGCGCGTCGTTTTTTGGACGCGGAGTCTCGTCGCCAAAATACTGCGCGAAACCGCACTGCGGACAAACGCCTGAAACGACCCGAAGACCGCTGCGTCGATTAGTGGACGCGTCGACTTCCTCGCTGGCGCTCGTCTGAAAACGATAACCGCATTCCTCGCAAACAACGTCTTTGTGGCGTCCTTTCAACGTGGGCGCCATCGAGCCGGTGGGGATAACGAACGCCTCCGCTTCAAACGTCTTAAACAAAAACGCCAAGAAAAGCGCGACCGCTAACGATTCGCATATCTCGCGAATTTGAACCAATAATAAGGCTTCCTTCTCGACTCTTTTAGTTTCGTCCGACATCGCCGTCCTTCGAAGGCTTTAAAAATATTTTCAAACGTTTATAATTACCGCCGCGAGGCGGTTCGCGCGTTCGGGTATTATACCCTTATTCTCGCCGACCTCCAACCCCCGCGCTTAGCGCCGCGGTTTGCGGATCTTGTTCAGGTTTCGTTCAAACTTTTGGCGCCATTGAGCCTCGCGTCGAGCGCGCGTTTCAAAGGAATTGCACAACATGGCGGATTCGCTTAATATCGGTTTTATCGGATTGGGTCAGATGGCGACGGCGTTGGCGTCCGGTTTTATTCGCGCGGGCGCGGTCGCCGAAACGAGCGTTTTTGGCTTCGACGTTTCGAAAGGGGCGTCCGAAAAATTTAAGACCGCGACCGGCGCGAACGTTTTGGAAGAGCCAAAGGACGTGGTGAATAACGTCGACGTTCTGTTTCTCGCCGTCAAACCGCAATATATGGACGAGGCGTTGCTCCCCGTTAAAAGCGCTCTCGCCGCAAAATCCGCCGAAACCTTGGTCGTCTCGATTGCGGCGGGGCTACCCATCGCCTATTTTGAGCGCGTCCTCCCCGATAACGTTCGCGTCGTTCGCGTAATGCCAAACACTCCCTGCCTCGTCGGACAGGCGGCCAGCGGTTTTGCCCTCGGAGGAAAGGCGACCGAGAAAGACGGCGAGCTCGTCGAACGATTTTTGCGAACGGTCGGCGTCGCGTTCAAGTTGTCCGAATCGCAACTCGACGCGGTTACCGGTTTGTCGGGCTCAGGACCCGCGTACGCCTTTATGGCGATCGAGGCGCTCGCGGACGGCGGAGTTAAAGCGGGACTTCCGCGAAACGTCGCGCTCGCGCTCGCCGCGCAGACGTTAAAAGGTTCCGCCGAAATGTATCTTCAAACCAAGCGTCATCCCGGAGAACTCAAAGACGCCGTTACAAGTCCCGCCGGCACGACAATCGCCGGAGTCGCGGTTCTCGAAGAGCGCGGTTTTCGCTCCGCCCTGATTGACGCCGTGGAAAAGGGCGCCATTCGCTCTCGCGAACTCGGTTCAAAATAGCGATCTTGTTATCGTCTCGTATCGTCCGATTGTCTCGCGATAGAAGGTCCTTGGATGAAACCGCCTACGTCCGCGAATAATAGAGCTGGAAACGAAACGCTCGACGAAGGTCGAATCGTTTGGCGCGATTTTCGTCCATCGGACAAGAAGGAACGAGAGACGTTAATTCCCGCGATTGTCGAAACCGCTCAAAAACGCGATCGTTTAGACTTTTCTTCGCTCGAAAAGCGCTTTCCGAGAAAGCCCGCTCCGCCTAAGTTAAGCGCTCCTCGCGCGATCGAAGAGCTCGCAAAATCCGCGCGAGACGATCGCGATCTCTTTTTGTCCGATAACGCCGGGGTCGTTACCCCAAAACGAAAAGTTTCGTCTTGGAGCGCGAGCGTTTTCGTTCATTTGATAGTCTTGGTCGCGTTGGCGTTCGTTTTCTTCCCGGGCAAGCGCAACCCGCGCGAATTGGAAGCCTTTTACAGTTCGGAAATCGGCGATCAACTCGAGTTTTTAACCGACGACGAGGGAAATTTAAATCCCAACCAAGACGAACAATATAAACTAAACGTTCCCGAAGAACTTAGAATCGAAGACGCTATTGTCTTTGAAAAAGACGAGTTGCCTTTTGATCCCAACGTCTCCGCCCCTTTGTTTGACCAATCGCGCATTGAGTCGAGCGATTTTCTTTCCGGTCGAACCGATCCCGGATTAAAAAACGATTTATTGTCAAAATACGGAGGTAATAGACTCACCGAAGAAGCCGTGCACAGAGGTCTGGAATGGTTGAAAAAACAACAGCAAAAAGACGGCTCTTGGAGTTTGCAAGGTCCATATGCCAACGGGATTAGCGCATCGTACGTCGATAACGAACCCGCGGCGACCGCGCTCGCGCTCCTTGCCTTTCAAGGGGCGGGAAATACGCGAGTTAGCGGAGAACATTCGAGCGTTGTTAAGCGCGGGTGGACCTGGCTCTTGAAACAACAAAATAAGGACGGTTCGTTCGCTCCAGAGGTTAGATCGAACGAAGCGCTTTTCTATACGCAAGCCATTTGTTCCATTGCAATTTGCGAGTTAATCGTTCAGGAAAAAGCGGAATCGAATAATCTCCGAGCGCAAGCCCAATCGGCGATCAATTTCATTCTGGACAACCAGCACGCCGAACTGGGCGGTTGGAAGTACGCGCCTCAGACGTCGAGCGATTTGTCGGTTACCGGTTGGTGTCTAATGGCGCTGAAAACCGCGGAAATAGCCGGGCTCGAAATTCCCAAAACTTGTTTCGAACGGATTTCTAAATTTCTGGATTTGGTTTCCTACGACGATGGCGCGGGGTACGTCTACCAACTAGACTACAACAGGAACACAAAAAAGTACGCGGTTACCGACGAGCGCAAGTCGCCTTCAATGACGGCGACGGGGCTAATGTGCCGCGAGTACCTCGGGTGGTCGCCAAGCGTCCCCGCCTTGTCGCGCGGCGCGGAGTTTCTCGCCTCTCCCGAAAACATCGAGGAGAATTTTCGATTCCCCTCGAGTTCTGAAGAAAAGGGCGATTTTTCCAAAAATGTCTACGGTTGGTACTCGACCTCTATGGCGCTGAAGAATCTCGGCCCGTATAATAAGCATTGGCGCCGTTGGAACGCCGCGTTGAGCAAGGAGCTTCCCAAGCGTCAAGAACCGAAGGGCGCTAAGGAGGCTGGAAGTTGGGATCCACAATACGACGAGTATTCGTTTGGCGGGGGGCGATTGTACGTTACCTGTCTCTCGATCCTTTGTCTAGAAGTGTATTATCGTCATTTGTCCCTACATCGTCCCCTTTAAGCGGACCGATTTCCTTTGTTCCAAATAGAATAATAAAAACCTAAAACGACAGAAACGGGTGTACTATAATGCGCATTTCCAGAAGAACGTTTATCGCTTCGACCGCCCTTCTTTCGCTGACTCGTCCCGATTTGCTCGCGCAAAGCGGCGCCAACCTCTGGGCGGAAGAACTTGCTAAAGCCCCCTTCGATCGCGCGAAACTCGCGTTCGCCGCTTCCAACGACGTCGGGTTCGCGGGATACTTTGGAACGCGTTATAAGCAGTCTCTCGACCGTCTTTGCGCTCGCCCGATCGACAACGCGCCATTCGTCTTGGACGACGTGAATTTCAATCAAAAGAGGCGATTTTACAACTACAGCGGCGATATTTCCGGACGCTACATTGAGGTCGCGTCGCTAACGTCGACAAAAGAAAAACCTACGACCCCCATCTTGCCTCAAATCGTCGACGAGATCGTTCAATATCAAAAACCGGACGGCCATTTCGGACGCGAAGTCGACTGGAACAAACCGATCGACGTCGCGGGATCGACCGACCAATCCCTGGAAATGCCGATTCTTTGGGGCAACGGTCGTCTTATGCTCGGGCTCTTTGCCGCGTACGAGCGCTTTGGAAATGAAAAAGCTCTCGAAGCCGCAAAAAAGATGGCTGATTTTTACGTCAATATCGTCGTCAAACGGTTCTGCGATCCAGCTCGAATGGACGAATACGAACAAAAAGCGAAAGGTTACGCCGCCGCTTACGTTACCTGCGTCTTTCACGGTATCGAAGGACTCGTTCGCGCTTATCGAATTACCGGCGAAAAGAAGTACCTCGACTGCGCGATTGAAATGGCGGACTTCCACGAACATTTCGACACGTTGCCGGTCGGACATAGCCATGGAAGTATCAGCGCGCACGAAGCCCTCGTTATGCTCTACGAGGAAACCAACGATAAAAAATATCTCGATCGCGTTGTGAAGCGCTGGAACGACGCCGTTTCCCAAGGATTCGTCAACCCGAGCGGAGGCGTTTGCGAGAACTACATCGTCGAAGGGCACAGCGACGAGGGATGCTCGGAGGCCGACTGGCTCAGGATTTGCCTGATGATATGGCGCAACGTCGGCGAAACGAAATACCTCGACTTCGCCGAGAGAATGCTGTATAACGAGTATCAGATGAACCAATGGCGAACGGGCGGGTTCGGGCATCGCTATATGATCTCCGACGCCCAAGGTTGTTTCGCTTGGGGCGAGCGATACGCGGAGTCTTATTGGTGCTGCAGTTATCACGGACCGCTAGGGTATTACGAATTAAAAGAATTCCTCGCCGTAGGCGCGGTCAATTCCGATTCGGACGTCGATACGATATACTACAATTTCCCGCTGGAATTTACGACTCCGCTCGTTCTGCGCGGCGCCAAGTGGCAGATTATGTCGAGACAAGTCGCGCCCGACGCGAGCGCTCCAATCAAAACGGTCGCCACTATTGCGGGCCCGGCGGGCGCGCCCGTCAAATTCGCGATTCGCGTCCCCGATTGGGCGCAACGCGTTGAAATCGAGCGCGACGGTGAAAAAGTCGAAGCCCCGACGAGCGGCGGTTACGCGATCGTCGACGCCAAGGTCGGAGACGAGCTCGCTATCTCCTACGCGGCTGTTCCGATCCTCGAGGATCGGCGCTTCCGCAGAATTGACCCTCCGAAGAGCGGAACCAAAATCGACGGTTGCGTTTTGCGCTACGGTCCGAACCTTCTTGCGGCAAAATCGAACGACGTCTCGAAAATCGACGGCTTGAGAATTAAGCTCGACGAAAACGGAGTCGTTCAGATTCCCGATTCGCTCGTTACAGTCGCCGATATGTCGGAGGACGACCGTTGCGGCGCCCACGCCTTTGTCTTCAACGTTTCCGCCGAATAACGACGGGACCCGCGAGAGCGCTCGATAAGGTTCCCGAGACCGTCTCGAGCGCTCTCTTGACGTTTTTCTCGACTTGGCGACGACGACCTTGCGATCCCGTCGCTCTTTTACGAAAGAATAGCCATGCCGCTCGACTCGGTCGACGTTTCTCCCGTCAGAATACTCGCTTTCGGCGAACTGCTCTGGGACATGCTCCCTTCGGGAAAAAAACTTGGCGGCGCGCCCGTCAACTTTCTGTACCACGCCAAAACGCTGGGCGCCGACGTTCGAGCGCTAACGCGCGTTGGAGCCGACCCGTTGGGAGACGAGATTCTCGCAAGTCTCGACGCGCTCGGCGTCCCGAGAGATATGATTCAAATTTCTCGGACGGCTCCGACGGGAACGGTCGACGTTAAACTCGACTCGAACGGGTCGCCAACTTACGCTATCGTTCAAAACGTCGCTTGGGACGAAATCGAAGTCGACGAGTCCGTCCTCGAACAAACGATTCGTTTCCTAACCGGATCGCGAGAACTTTCGGCGTTTTACTACGGCAGTCTAGCGCTGCGCTCGAGCGAGAACCGGGCGGGAATCGAGCGAATCTTTGAAGCCCTGCCCAACGGCGTCGCGCGGGTTTGCGATTTGAATCTGCGCGCTCCGTTCTACGATAAACGGACGATCGAATTTGCCCTAAACAACGCGAACGTTTTCAAATTGAACGACGTAGAGGCGGTCGTTCTCGACGAAATGTTTTCGGATCGAGCGCCGCGAGCGCTCGCGGATCTTGCGGACGGGAACGGCTCGTTGGGAGCCGCGTTGCGAGCGGATCTTCCTAGCGCGCAAAGACTTGTCGCGAACTGGGCTTCAAATTTATTGGCGGAATTCAATCTTCAATCGCTCGTTGTTACCTGCGGGGAGGAGGGAGCGTTTCTTTTCGACCGCGAAGGATTCGATCGCGCGCCGTCGCCGAAGGTTGCGGTGAAAGACACGGTCGGAGCCGGAGACTCGTTCTCCGCCGTTTGCGTTGTCGGGCTTTTGATGGGTCGATCGAGGGAACAGATTTTGGAAGAGGCGGCTCGACGCGCGGCTTACGTCTGTTCGCAAGACGGGGGAACCCCTCCGATTCCCGATGAATTAACTCGCCCGTTTATGGGATAATCCTTCCCGTTTAAGCGAATTGAACCGCGGTAGAAGAAGATGTTGAAAACTCCTTTTTTTCTTGGCGCTCTCGCGGCGTCTTTACTTTGTTCGAGCGTTTCGGTAGCGTTCTCGGCAACGAGACCAAACGACGATAGTAGTCGGATTTCTTCGGAGATCGACGCCGCCTACGACCAAGCGCGATCCATTTCCGTCGCGTTTCATCAAGCCGCTCAGAAGGCGCTTCCCGCCTCCGTTAAGATCGTCGTTAAAAGAGGGGCGACCGCCGCGCGCTCGGGAAAATCGAAATTGCCGTTGGCGGAACTTCTACCCGATCTCGAAGACAAAGACTTGATCGAGGGCGCGGGTTCGGGATTTGTCGTGGATCCTAGCGGGGTGATCGTTACGAATTGCCACGTCGTCGAAGAGTTCGAGGTCGGCAAATCAATCACCGTCGAATTGAACGACGGTAGGCGATTTCAAGCGAAAAAAATCGTAAAGGACGAGAAGGCGGACGTGGCGGTCGTAATGATCGACGCGCAAGAGCGCCTCCCTTTTTTGACGTTTGCGGACAGCGACTCGGTCGAAATTGGGGACTGGGTGCTCGCGGTCGGAAATCCCTTTATGCTCGGCTCGTCGGTAAGCGCGGGAATAATCAGCGCTAAGGAGCGTTTTCGCGACTCTAAGTTGTTCCTGCAGACGGACGCGGCGGTCAATCCGGGAAACAGCGGCGGGCCGCTGATCAACTTGCGAGGGGAGGTTGTGGGGATCAATACCGCGATCGCGTCTCTAAGCGGCGGATACCAAGGCGTGGGGTTCGCGATTCCCGCCAATGTGGCGCAATGGGTCGCTAAGCAACTTTACGAAAAAGGAAAAGTCGAACGCGCGTTTCTCGGCGCTCCGATTTCCGAGATCGAGTACAACGAGGCTCGCCGTCTTAATCTTCCGACAATGGTCGGAACGCGAGCGGGAGCGCCGTATAGGGACTCTCCGGCGGCGAAAGCGGGTTTGCGCGCGGGGGACATTCTCCTCTCGCTGGACGACCGACCAATCGAGTCGGCGCAAGCGTTCGAGGCGATCGTCGAGCGAGCGGACGTTACGCGCGACTATAAACTAAAAGCGCTGCGCAACAACGCCACGATCGAATTGACGATTCGGTTCGAGATTAAACCGGACGGATACGTCGGGGTTCCGGTCGCGGAAAAGTTGGTCAATAGAGGCGCCCACAAGATGGACAAAGAGTGGGGCCTGATGATCGTGCAATCGACTCCTGAATCGGCGTCTAGAGTCGGAGCGGACGGGCGCGAAGGGATCATTGCCCTGAACGTAACGCCAGGGGGCGCGGCTTACCGCGCGGGGTTGCGCAACGGGGCGTTTATCGTAAAAATGAACGGAAAAGAGATTCGGACGCTTGACGACTACGATTCCGCAAAAACTAGCGGGGACGCGGTCGAGGTAGAGGTCGAATTTTTGCAGAAGAACGAAACCAAAACGACTCGACTTCCGGTTAAGAAGATTTCCCAATAGGAAACGAGAATCGGGAGTCGCTCCCCAAGCCAACGCGAGATTTCAATGAAAATGATCGTTATGTCAAAAGCCGTCGCGATTTCCGCGGCGCTCGTCGTTTGCGGCGCTTTCGCGGCCGCGGTTCGCGCCGATTCCCCAACGCCGCCTCCGACGAAAGAAGCGCCGGAGGGGTTCGTTTCGCTCTTCGACGGAAAGACGTTGGACGGCTGGGAGGGAGATCCTCAATTCTGGTCGGTCGAGAACGGTTGCGTTACCGGTCGCTCAAGCGAGGAACACAAGGTTCCCTACAGTACGTTCCTTGTTTGGAAGGGAAAGCCGGTCGGCGATTTTACGTTGCTGGCGGACTTCTATATCGCGCCGGGCGGGAATTCGGGAATCGAGTACCGCGCTTGGAAAGACGAATCGCGAGACAACGGGCTCAACGGATATCAAGCGGATATTTGCCCCGGCGATATTATGGGGATACTCTACGGCGAGGCGCTCGGAGAAATTATCGCTTGGCGCGGCGAGTCGGCAAAATTCGACGCGGACGGCAATAAGACGATCAAGCGATTCGGCGACGCGCAGGAGATCGCCAAGTCGATCAAGATGGACAGTTGGAACACTTATCGCGTGGAAGCGCGCGGAAATCGTTTCGAGGAGTACATTAACGACGTCAAGACTTCGGAGCTCGTCGACGAGCGCCCGAACGCGCCGAAAGAGGGAATCTTTGGGCTACAAATTCATCCGGGGCCGCCGTCTTTCTTCCAGTACAAAAACATCTTCTTGAAGACGTATTAATCGAGGGCGATTAAAGAATCGCCGGTTATTATTTCCATTTTGCAGAAGGAAATCGACGCTATGACACTCACTAGAAGAACGCTTTTGAAAACGGCTTTGGTCGCCTCTCCGATGTTGGTCGCCGCGAAAGCGCTAGGCCTGGACGGAGAAACCGCCCCTAGCGAAAAAGTGCGGATCGGCGTGGTCGGTCTCGGCGGTCGCGGGACGTACATCGCTACGATCGTTCAACAAGCGAAGGACTGCGAGCTTGTCGCTGTCAGCGATATTTTCAAGCCTCGCTTGGACTCGTACCTCAAAGATCGCTCCGATTGGCTCAAACCTTACGACGATTTCCGAAAGATGATCGAAACGGAGAAGTTGGACGGGGTTTGTTGCGAGACGGCGACTCACCAACGCGCTTGGGTTGCGATTAACGCGATGCTCTGCGGCGCTAACGTCTATATCGAGAAGCCGATGGCTCTAACGATCAAAGAAGGTCGGGCCATGGCGGACGCGGCGAAGAAGCTGGGTAAAGTAACGCAAGTCGGAACGCAACAGCGGTCGCTTCCGCTTTGCCGCTGGGCGTGCGAACAGGTCGCGAACGGAGCGCTCGGGAAAGTTAAAGTCGTTCAGGTTCCGAATTTTGTCGGTCCGAACGTCTTCCCGGACGACGATCCGAAATATTTCCTCGATCCGAAAGATTGCGAGCCTTGGTGGGACACTTGGACGAACCAGGCGAAGTTGCGCAAATGTTTTCCGGAAATTCAATACAGCTGGAGCAACTGGGGCGACTACGACGCGGGCGGGCTTTGCTTCGGCGTCTCCGGCTGGGGAACGCACTCGTTCGATCAAATGCAGATGGCGATCGGAACGAGCCTCACGGGACCGGCGCAAATTATCCTCGAAGAGGAATGCTCCATTCAGGATTCGGGCAAGTTCACCAATCGTCCCTACTCCGAAGAGGAAACGGGCGCCGAGTACTATTCGATGGCGAAAGTTCGCGGTCCGCGCGCAAAGATGAAGATGTTGTTCCCAAACGGGGTCGAGGCGCGTTTCGATCTGGACGGCGACCGCGGACCGGGCTTGGGTTGCATCGTTACGGGGGAAAAGGGCAAATTGGAAATCAATCGACACAAGATCTCCTCGAATCCGAAAGAGATCGCGGCGTCGCTACCCGAGGAAGCGAAAAACACTCGCGACGAGACGGTTTATCATATCGAGAACTGGGCGGAGTGCATTAAGACCAAACAGAAGTGCAACGCCGACGTCGAAATCGGACAACGGTCGACGACGATTTGCGAATTGGTCAATATCGTCCGCGCGACGGCGCCGGTCGGGAAAGTGATCTACTGGAACGCCGAAAAAGAAGAGTTCGACAATCTGCCCGAAGGGAACGCGCGACTGGCTCGTCCGCGCCGCGAAGGCTGGGAATTGCCGACGGTTTGATTTGTCCGGATTTAAACGGGTTCGTTTACATCGCGAGCCGAGCGAGCGGAGCAAAAAAGCGCCGCCGCTCGGTTTTTTCGTTATAATCGATTTCCTTTCTCGTTAAAATCGTCCCTGGAAACTTCTTCTGGTTCAAAAAACTTGACGATTTGGCGCCTCGCCCTATAATTAAGAGGGTCGAGGAAACTCGACGCGAGCGCGCCGCGAGTCGCGGCGTCGCGACCAAATCACCCCATCGCTCGGAACGAAGAAGTTTACTATGGAAAAATCGCTTGATCGCAAGCTGGCGCGGATTCTTCAAGATCGGAGTTGCAACGATTTCATTTTGGCGGACGCCAAAGACGGCGACATGGCGTACGGTCTCTCGGCGCCGGGCGAGAGCCCCGAGAACTATTCTTCCGAGTTCAAATTCAAGACGCTCGACGAATATCGTCAACAGATTCGCGAAGTTATCAAGCAAGGGTTGGTCGACATCGTTTTGATGAGCGCGAGCACGAACGAGGTTCTCACGCTCAAGGAGGGGCTTTTCGAGAACACCGCGATTACTCCGGCGATTCGCGCGAACGACGCTTCGGACATTTGGCTCGCGGGAGCGGGGGCGGTTTACGGATCGGTTCCTTCGCGCCCGTTCCGAACGGCGGAGTTGGACCACGCGCTGTGCGGGCACGCGAATTGCTCGAAAGCGGAAATCGCGGCGAAAAGGGCGCGGATCTCGGGTTGTACTCGATCACGTTCAACAACGATCTCGATCGCGACTACGAAGCGCTGACCGCGTACAAGGAATTCCGAATCGAAGCGGAACGCAAGGGATTCCGACATTTTCTCGAAGTCTTTAGCCCGAACGCGCTGGTCAATCCGGTGGAGGACGTTCCGAAGTTCGTGAGCGACCACATCGTTCGCGCGCTTGCGGGAGTCGCGTCGCCGGGTCGACCGATCTTCTTGAAAATTCCGTATTACGGACCGAAGGCGATGGAATCGCTGGTTCGGTACGATTCCTCGTTGGTCGTCGGGATTCTCGGGGGTAGCGCGGGGACGACGCTCGACGCGTTCCAAATGTTGTACGACGCTAAGAAATACGGAGCGCGCGTGGCGCTTTACGGGCGCAAGATCAACAACGCGGAACACCAGCTCAAGTTCATTACCTATTTGCGCGCGGTGGCGGACGGTCAAATGTGGCCGATGGAAGCGGTCAGGGCGTACCGGGGCGACTTGGAAAAACTCGGAATCAAACCGAAACGATCGCTCGAAGACGACCTCAAGACGACGGTTACCTCGCTGAGCTACAACAATACGAGCTCGGTTTCGATGACGGGCGCCGACAAATCGGAAGCTCCGAAAGAGACCAAGGCGAGCGCCGCGCTCGCCTCGGCGCAAGCGAAGAAATTCTTCCAGAGAAATTATTTCAAAGACGCGGAAGAAGAGACGGAAAAGAAAACGACGTTCAACAATCGCCCGGACTTTTCCAAGATGACGCAACAAGAGAAGCTACAATGGAACTTGGAGCGGATTCGCCGCTCGATGTAGTTCCGCGCTCGTCCTCGGGATCCGTTTGTTTTATTCGCGCGAATTTGACGTCGTTAGGTTCGCGCTTTTTTTCTTAAGGAAAGACCAAGGAGAAATCCGAAATGTCCGAGACGACGGTCGAACAGAAGTCGACTCCCTATCGCAAAACGAAACTCGCGCTTTTAATCGGGTTCGCGATTTACGCGGCGCTTCTAGTCGCGGGCATACCGCAGAAATGGACGCGGGCGCAGTTTTCTCATCATAACGAGCCGAGCGAGGTCGCGGCGGTCGAGAACGGGGCGGAAACGGAAATCGGGTCGAGCGCCGAGGCGGAAGCGGACGAGGGCGCCGAGCTCGAAGCGCCAGTTCATTATCCTCCGATTTGGACGTCGATTCCGTTCGCGGCGCTTTTGCTTTGTATCGCGATTCTCCCTCTGATTCCCGCGACGGAACACTGGTGGGAGAGCAATCTTCATCGATTTCTGGTCGCGGCGGGACTGGCGCTCCTCACGTTGGCGTACTACGCGTTCCTCTATCCCCACCCAATCGAGGCGCATTGGCCAACCCATCAAGTCGTCTCGCAAGAGGCGAGCTGGCTCGCGAAGGGATCGACGATTTTCGTCAACGCGATCGTCGGTGAGTACGTCTCGTTCATCGTTTTACTCTTCTCGCTTTTCGCGATCACGGGGGGGATTCGAATCACTGGCGACCTCAAGGCGTCTCCGCTCGTAAACTCCTCCATTTTGGGAATCGGAGCGCTGCTCGCTAGTTTCGTGGGAACGACGGGGGCGGCGATGCTTCTGATTCGTCTTCTTCTCGAAACAAACAAATTTCGCAAGCACAAGATCCACACGATCGTCTTCTTTATTTTCTGCGTCTGCAACGCGGGAGGTTGCTTGCTTCCGATCGGCGACCCGCCGCTCTTCCTCGGATATCTTCGCGGAGTCGGATTCCTTTGGACGTTCAGTCTGTGGAAAGAATGGCTTTTCGTTTGCGGTCTTCTAATCGGACTATACTACTTGCTCGACGCGTTCGTTCTCTATCCGAAAGAGACGCCGCTCGACAAGGTCGTCGACGATGTGATGCGCGAACCGCTTCGCGTCCAGGGGTTGTTCCCCAATCTGTTCTGCCTCGTCGGAGTCGTGCTCGCGGTTATGTTGCTCGATCCGGCGCAAGAATTCCTGTCGCTATTCGGGGTCAAAACAGGGTTCTATCCCCCGATGTTCCTGCGAGAGTGCGTTCAGCTGTTAATGGTCTTTTTGTCGTTCGCATTGGGATCGAACAAAATTCGCAAGGAGAACGATTTCAATTTCGGGGCGATCGTCGAGGTCGCGGCGCTCTTCTTCGGAATCTTTATCTGCATGCAGGCCCCTCTTCAGATTCTGAACGCGAAGGGGGCGGAACTTACCGCGGCGGTCGACAAGTACGGTTCCAAGATCAAATTAAACGAGCCGAAAGAGTTTTTCTGGCTCTCCGGCTGTCTCTCGTCGGTTCTCGACAACGCGCCGACGTACGTCGTCTTCTTTGAAACGGCAAAAGCTGCGGCGGACGGAGAACTCGAGGAAGCGAAGAAATCCGGGGACGTCGAAAAAGCGGAGGAAATGGAAGCGGAGCTTAAAAGCGCGTCCGAGAAATCGGGGGTTCGGATTCCGCTCGCGCTGCTGGTCGCCGTGTCGCTCGGCTCGGTCTTTATGGGAGCGATGACCTACATCGGGAACGGTCCCAACTTTATGGTCAAGGCGATCGCGGAACAATCGGGCGTTAAAATGCCAAGTTTCTTTGGGTACATGGGGTACAGCGTCTGCATTCTGCTCCCGATACTGATCGTTATGACGATCGTTTTCTTGTAGTCGGGTCGAACCAACTCGCCCGGACCCAAAAAAACGCGCCGATCGTTAAGGTCGACGCGTTTTTTTATTGAACGACACGCTCGCAACTCGTCGCGGTTTCCGATATAATAGAAATCGATCCGATTCGGCGCGTCCTGTTTCGACGCGCTTCCGCAACCCCAATCGAAAAGAGCAGCGCAATGAACACGTCCCATTCTTCCTCGCCGCGACTGGCGCGACGCGAATTTCTGAAAACGACCGCGGTCGTCTCGCTCGCGGCGTCGTTCGAAACCCTCCCCCTCTCTCGCGCGAACGCGTCGGCGCTCGCGGATTCTCCGGCGTCCGCGGAAGCGACGGTCGGGGATTCTCCGTACGGAGTCTGCGCGCATCTCGGCGGCGGGGAGGAACACGACCAAATGCCAAAGAACATTTCGCTCATGAAAGACGCGGGGATCGCTTGGGTTCGCGCGGACTTCTCTTGGAGCGGGATCGAGCGCTCGAAGGGGAAATGGACGTTCGACGCGTTCGACAGGGTCGTCGAGGAGACGAACAAACTCGGCGTGCAAGTTTTGCCGATTCTAGACTACGGAGTCGAGTGGGCGACGCCGGCCTATAAACATATGGACGAATGGCTCGAATACGTTCGTCGAACGGTCGAGCGGTACAAGGATCGAATTCGGTACTGGGAAGTCTGGAACGAGGAGAACTTGCAGGGGTTCTGGGGAGACAAGCCGGACGCGGCGAATTACGCGAAACTCCTAACGGAAACCTACAAAACGATTAAGAAGATCGACCCGGATCTGCAAGTCGTCTACGGAGGACTGGCGGGGACGCCGGCGGACTACTTTGAGAAATCGCTCGACGCGGGCGCCGGGGAGTTTTTCGACGTTACGAATATTCATCCGTATCGCGGAGGGTTGACGACCTCGGATCGAATCGAGCAGTTCGCGAAGGAAATCGACGCGTTTAAGAAAGCGCTGGAAAAGCGGAACTTGCCTCAAAAGCCGATCTGGATCACGGAGATGGGTTGGGCGACGCCCCCGGTGTTCGGGGAGACCAATCGTCGAGTTATCGCGGCGGCGCTGAAGAAACTCTATCCGAGCAAGACGCCGAAGGTAGCGTTCTTCTACGACGAGCGCTACGACCCCGCGCAGTCGCGATCGCAAAGCGATTTCGTCAACTTCCTGCCGAAAGAGTACGCGAGCGATCCGCAATTGACGACGTTCCTCGACGCCGACGCGCTCGCGAAAATCTCGCTCGACGTCGCCGAGGTTCTCGTTATGCCCCCGAGCGAAGGATTCCCAACGGACTACTTCGACGCGGTGGCCGAGTTCGTTAAGTCCGGGGGAGCGCTCGTTTTGCTCGGCGGGGTTCCTATCTATTACGAAACGCGGATCGACCCCGAGACGGGACGATTCGCGCAAGGCAAAGGGAACCCCAAGATGGACGAGCAACACAATGCGCTGCGGATCTCGTGGTTCGCGTGGTGGACGCGCGAAAACGTCCCGGAAGGGGTTCCGACGCGAGTGGCGCCGGAATCGCTCGACGCAATGCCGGGATACTTCCCCGTCCACAGCTCGCTCCGTTTCTTCGACGGCGCGAAACTGAAAGAGGGGGACAAATTGATCCCGCTCCTAATAGGAAAAGACGAAACGTTCGAAGCGCCTTCCGCTTGCGTTTATAAATTTAATAGCGACTATAAAGGCGCGGTCGTTATCAACTCGATCAACGACGACGCGACCGGAACGAACGTCTCGACGGTCGCGAACCAAGGGGTCTACCTCCCGCAAGCGATTCTGCTCGCGCTGTCGAACGGAATTGAGCGGTACTTCTGGTACGAGTTCCACGCTCCGGAGCGGGACCAAGCGGATCCGGAACACCACTTTGGAATCGTCGGTCAGAAACTGGACCCGAAGCCGGGCTACTTCGCCTACAAAGCGCTGACGAAAGCCCGCCCCGCCCTTTCGAAAGGCTCCGCGTTTACCCACAACGGAGCTTTCTGCTCGATCTCGTGGACGCGCCCCGACGGCAAAAAAGGCTGGGCGCTCTGGGCGCCTAGGTCGCGCCAAAAAGCCGCGATCAGAATAACCGGACAAGTCGCCGAGGCGTTCGATTATCTCGGAAACAAAGTCTCGATTTCCGCCGACCAAGAGGAAATCGACTTGTCGCCGGGAATTCTCTATCTCGTCGGTCCCGACGCGTTGGAAATTCGTTAATCCAAAAACCAAAAAATTAACGAACCTTTCCTAAAGAGAACGCGCCGTTCGCGAGATTATCGCGAGCGGCGCGCTTTTTATACCAAGTTTATACCAAGAAATGGGAAAAAACTACAAAACGAACTTGCTGAGATCCTCGTCCTTGGCGATCTTGTCGATCTTGGAGCGAACGTACTCCGCGTCGATCTCGACGCGTCCTGACTCCATCTCGGCGGCCTCGAAGTTGAGATCTTCGAGGAGTAGCTCCATAATCGTGCAAAGCCTTCTCGCGCCGATATTTTGGGTAGTCAAATTGGTTTGGGCGGCGTATTCGGCGAGCGCGTCTATCGCGTCGTCCTTAAAGACGAGCTCGACGTTCTCGGTCTTCATTAGGGCGGCGTACTGCTTGGTGAGCGCGCTCTTGGGCTCGGTCAGAATCCGAACAAAATCCTCTTTTTTGAGCTCGGAGAGCTCAACGCGAATCGGGAATCGACCTTGCAACTCGGGGGTCAAATCGCTCGGCTTGACGCGATGGAAGGCGCCCGCGGCGATAAAGAGAACGTGCTCGGTCGAGAATAGCCCGCACTTCGTCTGAACGGTCGTTCCCTCGACGATCGGAAGTAGGTCGCGCTGAACGCCTTGGCGCGAGACGTCGGCGCCGCGCCCGCCCTCGCTCCCGACGATCTTGTCGATCTCGTCGATGAAAATAATGCCCAGGTTTTCCGCCAGTTCGATGGCGCGCTCGTTGATCTTGTCCTTGTCGAGGAGTCGCTCCGACTCTTGCTCGACGATCACGTCTCGCGCTTCGGAGACCTTGAACTCTCTGTGGGTTCGGCGCTTCGGGGCCATGTTCTCCAAGACGTCGCGCAGTTCCTCGGGCATCGACTCGGCGCCGACGCTCCCCATGACGATCGGAACGGACCGCTTTTCCTCTTGGACGAAAATCAGCTCGTCGTCGAGCTTGCCCTCGTTATAAAGCCGGGTCAACTCTTCGCGATACTCGGCTTTAGTCTTCTTCTTGGGCTTGTCGCTCGCCTTCTTCGCGGGCTCGGAAGGCTCGGACGCTTCTTCCTCGTCGTCCTCGGAATCGACTTCGCTTAATTTTTCGCCGATGGCGCGGGAAATGGCGCCGAACATGTCGGACAAGCTCTTGCCGGGATCGTTAGGATCGAATTGGACCTTGATTTTGGTCGCGTCGAGGCTCTCCTCTTCTTTCGCCTTGGCGTCGTAGAACTCCATAATTTTGTCGAAGAGCTTCCCGTCGGGGTCGATCGCTTTGGACGTTTCGGTAATCGGGCGCTCGATCTTCTTTTTGGGCTCCGGCTCTTTCTCCTCGGCGACCTCGGGCTCCGGTTCGTCGGGCTCGACGCCAAACTCGGAGAGATCGCGCTTTTGGCGGTGGAACTTCTCCTCGAGGAGATCGATAATTCGCTTGTCGGCGGCTTCTTTCGCCTTCTCCTTATTGCGCTCGCGCTCTTCGGAGCGCACGACGCCGACGGCGTTCTCGACCAAATCGCGCGCCATGCTCTCGACGTCGCGTCCGTAGTATCCGACCTCGGTGTACTTGGTCGCGTCGACCTTAACGAAAGGGGCGCCGGTGAGGGCGGCGAGGCGCCGAGCGATTTCGGTCTTACCGACGCCGGTCGGACCGATCATCATCATATTTTTCGGGCCGATCTCTTCGCGCATATCGCCCTCGACGCGCTGTCGTCGCCAACGATTGCGAATGGCGACGGCAATGGCGCGCTTGGCGGCGTTTTGTCCGACGATGTATTTGTCGAGTTCCTCGACGATCTGGCGGGGCGTCAATTCAAGCACGAGAGCTCCTCCACGATAATGTTCGAATTGGTGTAAATGTCGATTTCGGAGGCGATTTTCATCGACTCGGCGACGATTTCCTTGGCGGAGAGTTCCGAATGGGCGAGGAGCGCTTTAGCCGCGGCCATGGCGTAGTTTCCTCCACTACCGATGGCGGCGATCCCGTCGGTTGGCTGAACGACGTCCCCGTTTCCGCTAACGAGGAGAGTCTCTTTGGCGGAAATCGCGATCATCATAGCCTCAAGCCGCCGGAGGGCTTTATCGGTTCGCCATTCTTTGGCCAGTTCGATGGCCGCGCGGGTAATGTTTTGGGGATAGTCCTTAACGCGCGCCTCAAAGCGCTCCATGAGGGCAAAGGCGTCGGCGGTCGAGCCGGCGAATCCTACCAAGACTTTGCCGTCGAGCAACTTGCGAATCTTTCGGGCGTCGGCTTTCATAATCGAGGAGCCGAAGGTCACCTGCCCGTCCCCTCCGATCGCGACGGAGTCCCCCTTGCGAACGGTCAAAATTGTGGTGCTACGAGATTTCATAACGCAAAAATCCAACTCGAGAAGAAACAATCGTTCCGACGCCTCGACCCCTCGCCAAGGCGTCGGACAAAAAAGCAAATTAAGCGCCAATTCAGATCTCGATAGAGGGGGCTTTGGTTCGCATTAGTTTGCGATCGACGCTCGGAATATAATTGGTCCAGAAACCGTCGGCGTTCGGGTCGTCGAGAATATACTTGTTAAACTCGAGCAATTTGGCGTCGAGGGTGTCGATAAAGTAGAGGGCGAGCGCCTCCAGGCACATGGGAACTTTCGCCGCGCCGTTTTCAATCGTCCCGTGATGCGCGAGAATCATGTGCTTGAGAATTGTCGCCAAACGGGGGTCGAACGACTCGCCGGTCATCTTCTCCAGTTCGGCGATCTTTTGGTTCAGCAGCTCGACGCCGAGGAGGGAATGCCCGAGCGCTTGCCCCTCGTCCGTATAGACGGGAGCGACGGGACTGTCGGAGAGCTCGACGGTCTTGCCGACGTCGTGCAGAAAGACGCCGGTCAGGAGGAGATCGGAGTCGAGAATCGACGCGTAGAGGGGGGCGACGCGCGAGGCGACCTCCATCATCGTCACTGTGTGCTCTAGGAGCCCGCCGGGATAGGCGTGGTGCAAACGAACGCCCGCGAACGCGCGCGCGAACCGCTCGACGAACTTGTCGTCGGCGAGAAAGCACTCGATCAAGTCGTTGAGCCGAGGCTCTTTGATCTCTTTGACCAACTCGCGGAGTCGCTTGAGGAGGGCGGTCGAGTCGACGAAGTTTCCGCGCGCGAAGTCGGCTGGGTCCGCCTCGCTGGGATCGACTTTCGTCAGTTTCTTGGCGATGACTTGAATATTGCCCTGAAAGCGCTGGGCGGTTCCCTCGCAACGAACGAAATCGCCGTCGACGAACTGTCGAAACAGGGACTCGGTCGCGTTCCAAAGCCGACCGGAAACGGAACCGGTGCGATCGGTCAGGAGGAACTGCAAGTAGAGGACGCCGTTCTTATTCGGACGAAGCGCTTTTTCGGTTATTCGATAGATCTCCGAGACCGCGTCGTTTTCTTTGATTCTGTTCACAAAAAGTCGGCTCATAGCGACTCCAAAAGCTCAATGGAAAAACGGGGCGCCTCCGAGCGAGTTCGGAGCGACGCCAACCCCATAATATAATCGAAATCCCGTTTTTTTAAATAGAGAAATCGCGGAAAGGTTCGAACCGGGACGAGGAATCGCGTCTTTAAAAAAATTGAAAATTGCCCCTTGACCAAAACGGGAACCCTCTTATAATTCCCCGTACTTGCCAACCGCAATAGCGGTCGGCGGGCAGGTAGCTCAGTTGGTAGAGCACAGGACTGAAAATCCTGGTGTCGGCGGTTCAACCCCGCCCCTGCCCACTTCGTTGAACGCGACCTTTGGGTCGCGTTTTTTGTTTCTTGGCAACGCCTCGCGTGGAACTGAAAATCTGGCGTCGGCGGTTCGACCCCGCCCCGGGCGCTTTACGGAACGCGACCTTCGGACCGCGTTTTTTGTTTCTTGGCGAAAATTATCTATTGGCGAAACATCCCCTTTTTAACGATTCTCCCCTTCTCTTCACCAGACTCCCCGCGCCAAAAAAAACAAAAATTCGCAAAACCGCGCGTCGGAATCGGGGTTTTAATTCCCCATAAAGAATCTCGCGCTCGGAGCCTATTCCAACAGTCGATCCCTTTAACCGAGAGCGAGTTGCAACTAAGGAGACAACTATGCGGCTTAAAGATACCAAAACCGTTCTCTCGCTGGCGCTCGCGCTAGCGGTTCCGATAACGACCAACGCGTTGGCGCAACCGCCGAAACCGCCGGGGGGCGGCGATCCCGGTCGCGCGCGCAACGTCGAATATCAGGGCGCGACCGTTTTGGCGGATTCGACGACCGAGTCGGGCAAAACTTACTCCAGCGACCAATCGGCGGTCGTCGCGCTATTGGCGTCGGGGGGAGAATCAACGCTTTCCGACGCGACGATCGTCAAGAGCGGCGAGCCGGAAGGACGAAGCGACGACTACGATTTCTTCGGCGTCAACGCGGCGGTTCTCGCGCATAACGACGCGAAGCTCGAACTCTCGGGGGGTTCGGTCGAAACCTCGTCGAGCTATTCGAGCGGTCTGTTCGCCTACGGAACCGGAACGATCTCGGCGCGCGACTTGAAGATCCGAACAATTTCCCACAACTCCGGCGGGCTAATGGTAACCGGCGGCGGAACCCTGACGGCGACGAATCTCGACGTCGAAACTGAAGGCGGTTCCTCCGCGGCGATTCGCTCCGATCGCGGGGGTGGGAAACTTACGGTCGAAGGCGGTAAATACGTTACGAACGGTCCCGGTTCCCCCGCGATTTACTCGACCGCCGAAATCGTCGTCAACGACGCCGAGCTCGTATCGACGAAATCGGAGGGCGCGATTATTGAGGGTAAGAACTCGATTACCCTCAATCGGACGTCCCTAACGGACGACAACAACGTCCTGCACGGCAAATCGACGACCTATAAAAACATTTTCATCTATCAGTCGTTCTCCGGGGACGCCTCGATCGGAACCTCGCAATTCGCCGCAAACGATTGCGAAATAACGACGAAAAAAGGAGACTCGATCTACGTTACCAACACCGCTTGCGTCGTTAAACTGAGCGGCAACAAATTCGTCAACGAGGATCCGGATGGATATTTCCTCCGCGTTCGACGCGAGGGCTGGGGACGAAGCGGAAGCAACGGCGGGGACGTCGCGCTAACGCTCGACAAGCAAGACGTTTCCGGCAATATTTATGTCGACAATATCTCGACGCTTACCCTCGAAATCGCGAACGGCTCCCATTGCGTCGGCGCGATCAATAGCGCCAATACCGCCAAGAAGTTGGAGATCGTCCTCGACGCCGACTCGACGCTCGAACTGACCGACGACGCTTACGTTACTAGCGTAACGAACGCCGACCCGACAGGTAACAATATCAAGCTCAACGGACACAAGCTCGTCGTCGGCGCCGATCCGGTCGACGACAATATCCCCGACACAACGTCAAAGAACGACCCGTTCGGACCTCCCGAGGGGGGCGCGCCCGGCGAATTTGGTCCTCCGGAGCCGCCCCAAGGGGGAGCGCCGGGCGAGTTCGGACCTCCGCCTCGACCGGGGAACGGGAATCCGGTCGCGGGGAGTCGTCCGGAACCGCCGCGAGGGCGCGAGCGGGGACGGTTCCGTCCCGATCGCCGACCTGATGGAAGTCGAGGCGGAAGGCGCGGCCCCCGTTAGAGTCGCCAAGCCCCGAGAATAAAAATCGGTCGTTCCGTTCGATTCCCGAGCGAAACGACCGATTTTATTCTGGTCGAAAAACTAACTCAATCTCGCGCAAACCGCCTCCGAATCGTCGCGTCGACTTCGGCGAGCCACTCGGCGCGCGTTTCGGCGTCGCTGAGAATAATCTGCTCGAAATTGCGGCGCTCGAACGATTTGGAACCGACGAGGCTAAAGACGATCGTCTTCCAGAAGTTTTCGAGCGGGTCGCCGTAAACTTCCAACTCGACGTCGCGCGGGGTATTGGACGTCGTAAAGACCTGAACGATCTTGTCGCCGAGCCCTTGCCAGGGACCTCGCTCGGTAAACCCGTAGGCGAACCCGTTGCGCAGAACGCGATCGATCCAGCCTTTGAGGATCGCGGGAGGGGTTCCCCACCAGTTCGGGTGGACAAAGACGAGCCCGGCGCACTCTTTGACTTGGGTCATCTCCGCCTTCATCGCCTCGGGGGCGTCGTCGACTTTTTGGACGCTTTCGGCGAGGGTCATCGTCGGGTCGAATCCCTCCGCGTAGAGATCGCGCAAGACGGGCTCCCAGCCCAGCTCGGTCAGCGCCTTCGCCGCCGTTCGCGCGATCGCGCCGTTGAAACTGTTCGCGACGTCGGGATGTCCGACGATTATTAGGACTTTGTTATTCGACATTCGTTGCGATCGATCTTTCTTATTGAGTTAAACTTGTCGGGTCGCCTCCGGAGCTAGACCGGAACAAACGCCCCGAGACCACAATTGACGACGCCAACTTGTCCGGCGAGAAATTACTCTCGATTATGACTCTCCGCCTCGTCGTTTCGCGACGCTTCCGACAATTTCGCTCCTCATTCTATCCCGATTCCCCCCCGCGTCAAGCCGCGCCGTGTCGGGGCGACGCCGACGAGCGCGCGCTTCCCCGATAAAAAAGGGGACGAGGAAAGTCGCCCTTCCCCGTCCCTTATCGTTCGACGCCCTCGCCGCGAGGCGAGCCGACGCGCGCTAGTCGATTACGCGCTTCAAGAGGATCGCGTTCTCGTAGTTGCCCGAGTTCCCGCGTCGGAAGTCGACCGGAATTGAGCGGTCGATGATCGAGAACCCGCGATGACGACGCGTCTCGCCAAATTCCGAACCGAGCTCCTTGCCGTAGGTGTAGCCGTCCGGGTAGATCGCTTGGTAGTAGTGGTACCACTTGTAACTCGGGTCGATGAGCATATCGAAAGTCAGCGTATTCCCGTCCGGATCGACGTTCGGCATATTAACGCCCGGGTTACAACGCTCGACCTCAAAGTAGCCGACCGTTACCCACACGGCGAACGCGTTCGAGCGCGTCGTCGTCAAACCGGACAAACGCTGCATCTCGGCGGTCGCTTCGTAGAGATTACCGCGCTTCTCGGTAAGTTTCTCGCAGCTCAAAACGCCAGGTTGATGAGCGTCCACTTCTTCGAGGGTGCCAACTCCGGAGTGCGTTTCAGAGTCGGGATCGTTTGGATCCTCTAAAAATGTGTACGTGTACAGGATTTCACCATCATCGTCCCTTCGAGGAACCGTATTGTCTAGGAGCGCTTCAAAGTCGCCGGAGGAGGCGCTGTCTAGATCGCACTGATTTTGCGCCATAATGGACGAGAAAGACGGGCAAGGAGCGCTCGATTTATTCAACTGCACCCAAAGTCCCAATGTGTGGGACGGTTGGAAATAACAGAAAAAGTCACCGGCGTTTCGCGAGTCTTGGAAATCGCTCCATTCCACGCTCGGAAGCCTATTCTCCGCCAAAATACGATCCGAATTGGGAGAAATAGCCTTCCAAACGGACTCGTTAACGGTATTGATGTTAACCTTGCCCGGCTCGCGTCGCCGCGAGAAGAATAGCGGATTACCGTTCTCGTCCTCAATGTATTGGTCGTTCGTGTCGGTAATAAGCCTTTTCGTTCCAAGGTACAAAGAAGGAACGCTCACAAACTCCAACGCCTTGCAGAGATTTAACGTCTCGCCGGCTTTTCTGGAACTTACAAAGAAGTTCAAATAAGATCCGGGAACTCCGCCGCGCTTCTTGTCGTCTTTCCCCTGCCAGTCCTCAAAACCAAATAACCCGTGCGAACCGAGCGATTTGTTTTTAAATTTGTCGGCTTCGTATTCGTAAAGCTTTCCAATGTCGTCTCCGACTTTGTCGTTTCGGACAAATTCGAGACCAAATCGACTAGACGAACTCGCGGGAACTAACGCCAACTCCATCGGGTTACTGTAAGGGGCGTCGTTCCAAACCAGATGCTCAAATGGCTTGCGAGGAGCGCCTTTATACACGTCTCCCGAAGTCAGGTATTTTTCGTTCAATCCTTTAAAGGTCGCTCCATCGGGATTCTTATCGAAAATCGTGTTATTAGGATCGTTGGGATCGGCAACCCAATTGCCGCGATCGCCCATGTTGTTGAACATACCGAGAGTATGACTCGGCGCGAACTTCAATACCACGCTAGGATCCTGACGATCCCTTGGGCGTTGTAATCCCGTGTTATCGTTGTCGTCGAATTCAAAGGCGCGAGCCCAGGGATTCGGACGTTCCGAAGAGGGCTTGTTAAAACTCTTTTGAGATGAATTTCCCCATTGTCGCGAACTAAACACGTCTTCGAGTTTGAACGTATCGTCGTCGTCAACCTTCAAAAAGTCGTTCTTCTTAAGTTTAATCTCGCTATTCGAATACCCTTTCTCGGCAATACGATGTGAACTCTCGTACTCGTCTCCCATCCCAACGCGTTCCCCCGTAAACACGGTGAGATCCATTACGTTCCAATCCACCGTAATATAGGGATTCATCAAGGGATGATACGGACGATTAGGGTCGGCGACGCGTTGAACGAAAGACGATTTGTAAGCGGGAACGGTTCCTATGCCAAACAAGCCGTCCTTGACAATCGGATAGTTGCCAACAACGTTGTCGTAATCGTCGTCAGGAACGTCCGCGCGTTTATCTTCGTCCATGTCTTTGCGAAGCTCAAACGGAACGTCCATAACGGAGCAACGCGCAGTCTCTAAACCATCGGGAGCAGAAGCGTCGCCTTTAGGATCTAACGAGGGGTCAATTATCCTCGTTTTACCGTGAAATTTTTGATTTTCCGCATAAGGAATCTCGTAGGGATCTTTCTTAGAAGCGGTCCACAACGGTTCCGAAATATTTAAACCGACGCCGCCAATATTGGACTTAGCAACCATAAAGGTGTAATTGCCGGAAAAAGCCGGTTTAGAAAGCAAATTCGTCCCAATGTCGGAAAGTTGTAGAACATTGACGGCCGAATTGGCGTCCACTCCAAATCTGGCGTTCTCATTATTGGGATCGTAGTAAGTCGATCCAACGCTTCGCTTTTCGTCCGGTCCCACGATCAAATACTGATTGGGCTCCAAGTACTGCGCATCGTTTGTTGTTTTACAAAAAGTGCGCAACGCGTCGGGATACTCGCCCGCCGTGCCCAACTTCGTATCGTTATCATTGCCGGCGTCGCCTAGGGCCTTGGTGAACCAAACAACTCGGTCAAGCGCGATTTCTCGTTTGCGCCAACTATTATCTCGATTGGAACTCTTGGAACGATCAAACGCTTTCTTGCTAGCGACGGCCGGTCCCAAAACATTGGACGTCGGGAAATCAAATTTTTCCCAATCCTTCAGAACGCGGTCGAGGACTTCCGAAGCCGCTTTTTCTTTAACGTCCTTATGGGAGTTATCCTCCTCTTCCGGTCCGGAAGTGTCCAACTCGTACGCGTCTAGTTGCGCAATACTGTCAATCAACACGGCGCTGGAATTGTCGGGAACTTTTGGATAATCGGTTGGATAGTTACGGAATTGAGGCGGTTGCATCGTAAAGAACCAACGAGAATAGTCGTCGTCTTTAAACCACTCCAACACGTTATTTGTTTTTTTGCGGTAAACGTCTTCTTTGACCCCGTTCCATTTAGCGGGAACGGAGCTGTCGCTAATGGCGACGCGCCACACGGGCATTTCGAGCTCGCGTCCAAGACTGTCCGTATAAACGGGCGTCGTCTTTGATAATCGCAACTTCCAAACGCCATTGTCGTAATCGTACAACTCTCTCGACTGCGGAACGTTCGGATTCGCCGTACAATACAATTCGAGATACGTTGAACCAACAGGACGTTTGACCTGGTCGTAAGTGTCGTCAGGTCCTTCCACAACATTACCTACGTTCTCGTCGGTATCTTGTTCAAGCTTCGTGTCGGCTATACCCAAATCGTGAAAGTTCAACGTTTCCGTCAAAACCAAATCGGGACGTTCCATTCCCCAAACGAGCCGGAATCCTAAGTCGCTCGACTGATCGTTGAGATCCTTAATCTCCTTCGTCATCCATTCCGCCACATAGGCGTTTAGGCGCTTTGAAATGGGCGTTGCCGGAGCGCCCGCCCCTTCGTCCGACGGATCTTTCATCCACTCTCTGTTGCCGAAGATATTGCAGTACTTTCCGCTAATATCGTCGTTGTCGCCAAGGTTAGGATCGTTCGTCGCAAGGGCGTCCTCGCTCTTATCGAGCAACTCGCGGAAGAATTCGAACATCTGCTCTTTAGGCAGTCCGTCCGACGAGCTAAAGAGGAAATGTATCTCGGGTTCGGTGTTGACTGGCCAACCCGGGTTGGTAAAGGTATTACCATCGGGAGTGGCAACTTCTTTACCGATTTCCCAACGATTATAACCGTTCACTTCTTTAAAAGCGTTATCCGCGAGCCAGTCGTTGTCGTAGACCCACCACCCGTCAAAAGGAGTCGGGTCGAAGAAGAACGGGGTCATCGTGGCGTCGGGATCTGCAAAGTCGACCACGTTCGCGCACCACTGCGCGACGCGAGTCGCCATTAACTCCTCCGCCAGCAATTCGGGCAAATCCCCTTTATCCTCGTCCTTCAAATCGTCTTCGTTCTTAAATTTCTCGAGATTGAACGATCCTTCAATATAATCCGAGTACACAATAGGATCAGAATCGTTTGGATCAATATCTTCGTACAAGGACTTCGCGTTCATATCTTCGTAAAGAAGCGTCATCACAACGAGATAAAGTCCGCGGGCAAACTCCATCCGCTTGGCAAGGCCATAATTATGGAGATTGCGATCCTTATAGTGGTCCAGAGGACTAATCGTTCCATCGTCTTCTTCGACGACGTCAAGCCAATAGTTTTTCTGAGACAACGCATTCAGATCGATCTTTTCTCCCGCCATTATTTCGGGGGGCAACATCGAAACCAAATAATTCGTTATCTCTTCAACTTTACTGTCGAAAACGGATTGATTCGCGCCGGCTTGAACGTAGTAGTTGCCCGGGGCAAAACCGAATCCCGGTTTCGCAACTTTAACGCCCGTAAGGGGATTCGTGTCGCTGTAGACCCTCGCTCTCTTAAACGCTTTGTAAAGTTCGTTGCGAACGCATCGACGAATCAAATCGGGGAATCCAAAATGACCGACGCGATGTTGACCCTCGGCAAGCTCGTTGTTTTCGGGGAACACTAAACTTGGAGAAGGGACGTCGGAACTAATCGTGGTCAAGGACTGACGAGCGGTCGCTCGATCTTTTTCCGTAACGAACTTCCCGTTCAGTTGTTCAATATTCGCGTTAGCCTCGCCGACGTCCATTCCAAGTCCGAGATCGTCGACTAGCTGCGACGGTTTGTCGGAAGCGTCGGAATCCCAAGGTCGGAGCAAACGCTCCAACATTGGCAACGAATACGCGGAATCGCCCAACGTCATCACGTATTGGTACGCAAAGTAGGGATTTCGAGAGTATCTCGGCGCGTAGGTGTACACTTGCGCTCCGAGGGGATCGTAGGAACGAAACGCCGTATTGGCAAAATCGTAAACGGCGTAAGAGTAGCTCTTGTCCATTATCGCGTTCACCGTCGTTTTACCGCGATAAGGATACACCATTTTAGCGTCTTTCAAAGCCGGATCGTTTTCGGGATCGTCGAATTTACCGCTCGCCCTCTCGTCGGCGGTCGGAACCAACGCAAAGGGATCCATATAACGGAAAAACGCCTCGCGAGAACCTAACAAATCGTCTTTTTCATTTCCATTGGCGTCAATGGAGCCGGGTTGAGAACCCATCTGATCGTAAAGATTCCACTCTAAACGACTTTCGTCGACTCTTCCTTGCGGATTGTCGGACAAAGTCAAGCCGCGACGCCACAGCATATTCTGCGCGACCGTCGCAACGTCGTAGGTCGAATAGCTTTCGCTAAAAATCGACGACAGCGCTTCGTAGAGAAGAACGCTCGAAGTTCCGCGTCCGTCGCCTCTTACCGCGACGCCTATTTCAGAGCCGTAATTGTCGACGCTATTGCCGCGCTCGTCAAGGAAACCATAACTCGTTCCGAGGCGCCGGGAATTGAGGTCTTCGGCGTTGACGTATGGAAGCCCAACATTGGACAAACCGACGGAATTCTTAATGTTAGTCCAAATCCCGTTCAAGTCGCTGACGTAGTTGTAAGGTTGCCAGTTATCCCCCGGCTCCCCGTTATTAGCGCCATTGTCTCCGTACAACTGACCGTTCGCGTCAAGTCTTATTTGGGACCCAATTTTGCTCCCGTTAATAGTCGGAATATTCGGAATCTGATCCCAGTTTCCCGCCGTATTAACGTTCGCGCGACCGTCGAGATCCAAAACGGTGTACGAAAACATAGTCGCGTAAGGAACGCCATTTTTATCGACTCGAATCGGAAGCCCGGAAGGAATCCACACTCCCTCGCGAACGCCGTCGCCGTCGTTGTCCACGTCCCATTGACCGTCAAACGTCACGCCGGACAAATTAGGGCTATTTACGTCGTTTGCAAGATAGTTTGCCGTCTCCCAAGGCGTCAGAACATTTCCCTTAACGTTCAAAAAACCGTTGTTGAAATTCCAGTGATCGTTAGGTAAGGGACGCGGGGTCAGTTTGCGGAGAAGAGCCACCATCCACTGATCGACGTTCACGTTTGAAAGAGACGAATAAAGCCCCGTGTAATAGGAAAAATAGGTGTCGGTACCACCGGGCGCGATGGAAGTCAACGTCTTGAATAAACTTGGACGATGGAAAGACGGCGTGATAACGGCGTCGCCATTCGGGACGCTAGACGCGGTCACGATCCCGTCGTAATGGGCGAGAAACGCGGATCTGCTATCCGGAGCCGTGTACGCGGGATCCATCCGAACAGGTTCGAGATAAGAATCGGGGGTTCCATCGTCCGCCAAAAGGTAACCGTAGGTTACGGGGGGATTAATCGTAACAAAAGAATCGCCATTATCCATGGCATAACGAGGGTTTTCTCCCCAAAGCACGTTGGAGTCGTAGTTCACGTCGGTAAGATGAGCCCAAAAAGACCGAAAACTCGGTTTAGAGCCGCTCAAAAGCTTAAAAGGTCGCATATCGGGAGCGGCGGCGTTCGTCCAAAACGCAAAGGGAATTCTTAATTGGTCGACGCCCGTCAGACCTTGAAAAGGACCGTCGGCGGGTATGGCGGCGTCGTGAGTCTCGCCGGGCGTAAAACCGCCCGCGCCCGTCCCGCTGTACGCGGGGCGATTCAAACGAACAAAAACTTTAGGTTTTTGCTCGTTAAAGTCCTGATTCACGCTATTGGGAAAGTTGCAGTCCTTCAGGAACCGTTTCAGATCGTCGGTTAATTCGACTTTAAAATGCCAATAATCGCAGGGTTGAAAATTACTCTTGTTATTGAACGGCTCGGTGACGTTACCGCTCCCGTCCGTCAGAGCGTAGTGGTCGCGCCAAAAATCTCCGTCGTTTGTAAAAGTAGCAACATCATTATTCTGAACGAAATGTGTTTTTCCCTCGTAATGTCTACTTAACGGATCCGTAATAACTTTCTCGAGGACAAAGGCCGAGGTTTCTTCGAGATCGTTGCTCCAAATATCGCCAATCCCGCTAATCCCTTGAGGCAGTTCAAACGCCGCTTTAAAAGTTAAAACTCCGCCGGCTTCTTCGAACAGATTCATCGACTCGGACAAGCCCCAGTAGTTACCGAGCTCGTCAGTTGGAGTAACAATGGCGAATCCTCTGTCGGGAAAGATCTGCAGAAAAGCCAAAAAAGAGGCGTCGCTCTTTTGGGATCTCGTTTGCTCGTCGTACTCCTCCCAATCGCCGTACATATTTTCAAGGATACCGAACGGTCCGATAGGGTTGCTCTCGTTGTTGGAACCAACGACGAGATTCTTGAGCGCAGCGTTTAAGTCGTCTTGCGCGGGTATCTCGACCACGGAGTCGATTTTCGCCGAATTTTGCGCAGTCTCCGCCATATTGGACGTAACGACCATATACGTAAGGATCGTTATGGCGAACATCGCCATAAGCCCAAGGATCATAAGCAACACGGCGCCTTGGCGTCGCGCGCTAATTTGACATTGACGTTTCATAACAAAACTCCTCGCAATCGACGCGATCATCGCGTCTTTTGAAACCGGTTGCGACCGCTCGTTTCAAAAAACGCGCGCGTCGTCTTCAACGCTATCGCTTCGCGCTCCGTCAAAGGACCTCGCGCGCTATTGTCTAATTTGACGCCCCGATTTGAAAACAATTCCAAACGAGGAGCGCCTTCGTTTGTTCTCTCGACGCGCAATCCCCATAAATTTAACGCCGACGTCGGCAGTAACGCTCGCGCGTTCGCGCTCGCCTTAAAGTCTAACGTCGGCGTCGACCTCAACTTCCGATAAGACCGGCTCATCGGGATTCGCGACACATACTGTGCGTTCGTTCAAAAACTCGACGATCCGGAAACGACGTTCACCGCGCCAGGGAAGAACAAAGCAACGACCGATTTGCAGTTTCGCCCCCCGTCCAGCCAGGACCGCGGGGTATTGGGACCAATCAGCGTCAGCCGCACATTACTCCTATTCGTTGGATCGACGGAATAATTCGCCACTCGGTACCACCGCGTAAAGTTCGACCAGATTTGCGATCCATTATCCCCGGCAACGGGAATATCGTCCGTTCCCGTTAGCGCGATATACTTCGTCTTTTCAAGTTGCTCGATCACCCTCGCGACAGGATCCGCGCCGGAATCTTGATTTTGAACTTGATCCACCTTAAACATCGAACTCAAATCAAGGTCGACAGTCCCGCCTTGGTAACCGGACCCCACGACGCTCGCCTTGATGAATCTCTCCTCGCCCAGGTCGCGATCTTTAAAAACAACTATGTCGTAATCGGAATACGAAATATCATTTCGCGAGCACTGGGTAAACAACGCTCCTTCGTTCGCCTTGGGATACACCATCGCCGCCCACGAATAGCGCCCCGTGAACGAAGGGACGACGTTATTCGTGTTGGCGTCCGTTTCTAAACTTATCGAGTCCGTTTCAGTTTCCAAGAAGGGCCGAAACTCGCTCTCTGACTCCGAGTCGCCGTATCCGTCCGACATATCGTCCGGAAGGTAGAAAATACGCTCGTAACGATTGGACACGTTCACAGGGTTAAAAGTTGGATCCTGTTTAATCTTCCCTTCATTTCCGTCCCAGTAAAGAGTTTCAATCTTGGGAGCGACGGAAGTATAAAAAGCAGACGCATTCTCGTCCACAGTACGGTAGAAAAACAAAGGCTGATAACGCCCGTTCGTATAACGAAGTCTCAATGGGTCAATGAGAAAAGGATAGCACAGGTTAAGTCGAAGTCCCCCGTTCTGTGTAAAAATGGCGCGAGGATCTTCGTCGCCCCAAATATTGCTACCATTGGGCATCTCGAGAAACCAGTTATTTGGGTTAGCCCAACCGTTAGCCCTGATAATTCTAGCGGCGTCGCGACCGACAAGGGACGAATAATCCGCCTCGTTCATTTGCGAGAGACGAAACCCTCCAAAGGGAATGGCGGCAAGAACGCCGACCAACCCAATGCACAACACCATCACGGCCGCCATAATTTCAAGCAAGGTCAAGCCGCGACGAAATCCTTGAACGGAACGCGTTCTCCGATTAATCGTAAGCGCAGACATTATCGACCTCCTAGATTACGCTTGGATTCGCGAGCAAACTCGCGAGACTCAACAATCTTCTCCCAAACCATCTCGTCTATACCGGAGGCGGTATCGTAATCGAGAGGAGGATTAAGCGGAACCGTTGTAACGAGACCAGTCCTAGGATTAATCGTCACCCAAAGGCTATCGGGATCCTCATAATTCCACAACCCGTCTTCCGTCGTGGTTATAGGCTCGCCGTAATCGTCGAAAAAGTAGCCCGAGTCGTCGTCCGTATTTAAACTTAGCGCCGTAATGCGATCCCACTTCCCGACCAAAAAGTACAAGGTCTCAGTGGGAACAACTCGTCCGGCGGCGTCCTCGATATAGTCAACTTCGCCGCTCGGGGAAAACATCACGGTAACGCCGCCAATCGCCTTACCGTTGACGTCGCCGTCCGTGCCAAGGGAAAAGTTTTGCTCCTCAAGACCGGACCATTCAAGATCGACAACCGTTCCTTGAGGCAAACCAACGGGAGCCGTCATAGTGGGACGAGGATCTCGTTTCACTTTGAAGGGAACGTTATAACGCGTTGGAAGATCAATACCGGGCAACTTTTGAATACAGCCGTTCACGATGGGATAAAAGGGACCGCTACCGTCAAACTGAATTTGAGCGTTCTTTTCGTTGGACACAAATTGTGTCCAGTATGGATCCAACGAATAATCGATCGCGCGAAGCCAATCGCTATCCTCGCCATTTATCGTAACATAGGAATCGTTGGAAGAACCGTCGGCCTTGGAAGAATGTACCGAGACGACAGTGTTCTCGTCAAGACCCGTATAATAGGGAGGAACTTCTACTTGACGCAAAACGACACAAGCAGAACCAAGGAAGTAAGGGGAGTCGTCCGTACCTAAATTCCACGTCGAGCCCAAGAACTTCTCGAACACTACGCCACAGGAACGCCCAGTCGACATCGCTCGGGATCTAGCGCGGTTCAAATACGTCGAAACTACCGAAGCGGCGCTCTCGTTCTGACGAGATTCCATCATCGGCTTAATGGACGGAACGCTCACCGCCGCCAACATCAACATTATCGACGCGACGACCAAAAGTTCGAGAAGCGTAACGCCGTCTCGCTTCGCTCGTTTGTGCAATCTTCGCATCATTGTCGGCTCCAAAAAACTGTTCCGTTTAACTATATATACTTCGCCCGAATTGAACGGCGACCAACGCGCGCAACGCGTCAACGTTCGAAATATCGCTCGATTCCTGTCGTCGCGTTACTCGTCCTTCGTACTTTCCGAATACTCGCTTTGCAAAGTACCTTGCCCGACAAAGTTGGCAATGTTATCGTCGTCGGCGGACAGACAATTGGGAGTCTTCGGTTTAAGACCTCTAGCTTCGTCCTGAGTAAAGCCAGGATTCGCCATTTGTCCCCAATCGTACGAGGAGATCCCAAACAAACCGTCGACGCCGGGATGAACCAACTGAAAACGCCCCTCCTCAAACCAAACGCCGTTAGCCGCGTCTCGCAAATAAGGCTTGCCGCAACTAATGGCGGTCGCGTCGGTGAAATCGGACGGTTCCGTCGTGAACCAGAAGGTCTTGGCCGCGTATCCGCTGTTCAAAGTGGGACGGAAATACAAAATTGGGTAATTACCCTCGCACAGAACGGGAGAATACTTCACGGGAATGTTTCTCTCGTCTAACTGAACGCTACCGTCGGGATTGAGGCGAACCTCGTCGACGTCGACCGCGCCGTAGGTAGCGGCATCGCTCTTGAGCGCCTTGAGATTGCGCCGTTCAAAAGTGAAAAGGGGTTTTTCGCGCACGGCGCGACGATTTAAGGAAACGCTACCCAGCGGGTGTTTGGGATTGGAATAAAAACCGCTCGGATTTCCGTCTTTATCGGGCAAACCACCCAACCAAAAGACCAACGAAGAAGCGTAATTGACGGGAGCCCAGTTGTGCGCGCCATCCGCGCTCCAGCCCTTATCGTTCGCGTTATTGAAATAGTAACCCGAACCGCTGGAAATTAGGCATCCAGTCTCAATATCCACCAAGAAATCGTTGAATGTGGCAACGTTGTAACGAGGCCAACGTTTCTTAACGTGTCTCATCACATCGTCGGGGTTACTGAAATCGGGTGGATACTCTCCGTACCGATTCTTATACTCGTCCAAAGCAATCGACAACTGCGCCATCTCGCTCGCGACCACCGAACTTCGAACGGAAGCTCGCGCGCTCACGAGAACGGTGGTGGTCAACCCCGCCAACATTCCGATGATCACAATCACGATCAACATTTCGACCAAGGTAAAACCGGCGCCTCGGCTCGCTCTGTATTGTCGATTTGACGTCATTGCTCTATCACCTTACAAGCGTGTGGTTGTCGATGTTATCTTTGTGGGCTCCCGAACCATCGGGGGATCCGGCGGTTTGTTCGTTATTGTTTCGCGAATACCCGAACGGTACCCTAATATAATGCTCGAGGAGAGCATAGTACCGAGAATCTCCGTTACCCACAACCTTTTTTTCAGCGGGCTCGGGAAAATCAAATACGCTCCAATCGGGATTCGGAGTCTGAGAAGGCTCCTCTACGGGCCAGTACAAACCGTATTTGCCATCAGAACCCGCCGAATAGACGTAAGGAACGAGAAACCAACCTTGGTTCGAAAAATCCAAATTGTTGAGATCGCTCAACGAATTCAGCGGATCAAACGGGTCAACGTCGGAAGGTTGAACTTCGTCGACGCCGGTATAAGCGTTATACGGGGGCTGTCTGTCGCTATTAACCAAGCCCGGAGCCCATCTAATCCAACGGATCGGCTTTCCCCATCCGTCAACAAACTCCATTAAACCGTTTCCGTCAACATCGGCTATTTCTCGCTCCGAAAAAGAGGAACGAGCTTCGGGATCCGCGTTCATTACGATAAGATACAACAACTCCGAATTAATATTATCGCCGATAACCTTGTTTCCGATCTCCGACAAATACACCTGTTGCAAAGGGGTATAAGTCTTGTCCAAAGAGAGGACTCTCACTTCTTCAAGATCACAAGGCATATCGCATCGCAATATGTCCCGAATCTTTAGAACGCGATACTGAGGTCGAACCCTGAAGTCGGAAATTTCAGAAGCGTCTATGCGTCGATACTGATACTTCTCATAAATCCCAGTGATCACGCTATCAATCTTAGCAATAGTCGTCCGAGTCTGCGTCTCTCGCGCGCTCCGCACCGCCCCGCGAACCATCGTAATGGAAATCGCGCCAAGCATCCCAATGATAGCGATAACGGTCAACAGCTCGATCAACGTAAATCCGGAGCGCCTCTTGAGACGCCCGATTTGGCTCTCGTCGCGCGCGTTTAAGGCAAATGTTTTCATTTGTTCACTCGTTCGGTTTAACGTTGTTCAAACTATCGATCGTCCAAGGAAATCAGGCTAAACGCTCAGTCTTTCTCCGAATCGAGCGTGGCGCCTTCAGTAAAGTTCGTTAAATTGTCCCAATCAAAGGAGGACATCGTATCGGGCAGGGCAAGGTCGCGAACCAGAGGCTCGTCGCCCTGATGCATCTCAAAGTCAAGCCCAAATTGACCGTCGGCTCCGGGAAGGATAAGCTGGAAAGTCTTGGGATTGTACCAACGCCCGTTCTTCATATAGGGCATCGCGTCGCCGCCTTCAGTTCCCTCTTCGATTCCAAACGCTTCGGCGCAATAACCTTTACCGGCGTAGCCGTCTTTTCCGGCGCGGAAGTACGCCATCGGCTGACCGTTAAAGCAGAAACCGTTTTCGTTGTAGTTGCCCCTTCCCGACCCTTCCGAATCATAAACCACGTCGATAAGGGGCTCGTCGCGGGATTGCTCGGAACCGGGAGCGGTAATCCCGAACGGATCGACCGGATCGGCGTAGAACCCTTCGTAAACCGGAACTTCCGGACCGCCTCCGGCGACGGGAGCGGTTACAAAAACGAGAGGCGAACTAGGGTCGCTTTCATCGAGTTTCACCAACGTCCTACCGGCAAGCCAAAAGAGGGGCGCGCTTCCGGGGGCTCTATGCATTTCGTCGCGGGCGTAACCGACCATCGCTTTAACGTTCCCCGCTTTCAAAACTTTCGGCCATCGCTTAAGGATATGCCGCTGGATCTCGGCGTCGGTCGCGTTGCAGTCGGGCGGGTACTCCCCGTACTTCTGCTTGTAGAGCTCGAGCGCCTGCGAAACGTCGTCGAGCCTCGCCTTGGCGGTAACGGACCGGAAGAACCCTCTGGTCCCTCCGAGGGCGACGAGAGTGGCGGCGGCGAGGAGCCCGATAATACCGATCACCGCAAGGATTTCGACCAGGGTAAAGCCGGGTCGGACGCCTTTAGCGGAGGATCTAACGCCGGAAAGCTCGCGAACGCGCGTCATTGTCTTGTCTCGTTTCGTGTTATCTCAGGTATCGCCGTCGCGCGAAAGGCGCGGTGGGGCGGATTTCGTTCGGTCGTTTCCGAACCGAAACCGAACTTCGCCCACAAGGGTTTAGAGGCTCCGAATCGGAAATAATTCCCAATTTTATCGAGGGCCGGGGGCGTCGCGCGAGGCGGCGCCCGGGGTTTCGCGCTACTTGGACAAGCTCTCGATGAGTTTGATCATCGGGAGGAAGAGCGCGATAACGATCGTTCCGACGACGACGCCGAGGAACATAATCAACAACGGCTCGATCATGCTCATGAGGGCCTCGGTGTAGACCTCGACTTCGTCGTCGAAGACGTCCGCGACCTTGTAGAGCATCGTGTCGAGCTCGCCCGTCTCTTCGCCGACGTCGACCATATTGACGACGATGTCGGACAGGATCTTATTCTGAATTTTCAGGAGATAGATCAAGGGTCCGACGACGGGCGTCAGGAAGCAACAGAAGTAGAACAAGCAGGCGGGGTGGAACCCTGGCCGCGAGTTCGCCTTCATTGGGTTGGCGATGGTATCGCCCTCTCGAATCGCTTCGAGAATTTTCTGGTACATCTTTTCGAAGACGCCGTTGTTGGCGGTCTCCTTGGTGATGTGAATCGCCTCCAAAATCGGAACGCCGGATTGAACCAGCGTGCCGAGGGTTCGCGTGGTTCGCGCGACGACGGTCTTTTCAAGCAAGATGCCGAAAATCGGAACTTTCAGCAGGAACAAGTGCCACCCAAAACGCATGTAGGAGAAACTTGTCGTAATCTTGATGAAAAGCCAAATCCCGAGGGGGATACCCGGAATCAGGTACCAGTAGGTCATGACCATGTGGGACATGTTAATGAGCCACTGGGTGAGCCCCGGGAGCTCGGTGTCGAAGTCCTTGAAAATGTCCTCGAACTTCGGCACGATGTTCGTCATAATGAAGATCAGAATACCGATTGAGAAGAGCAGAACCGCGACGGGATAAGTCATCGCGGACTTGATCTTCGCTTTCAAGGCTTCGGATCTTTCGAGGAACTCCGCCAAGCGCTGCAAAATGGTTTCGAGGGCGCCGCCCGCCTCGCCCGCTTTGATCATGTTGACGTAAAGCCGATTGAAGGCTTTGGGGCATTTCGCCATCGCTTCCGAGAGGCTCGACCCGCCTTCGATTTCGGAGCAGACGTCGATGAGGCAGTTTCTGAGGGCGCCCGGTTTCGCCTGTTGCTGCAAAATATTTAAACTTCGCAGAATCGGGAGACCGGCGTCTTGAAGGATGGAAAGGTTCCGCGTAAAGTCGCGAAGGAGCTTCGGCTTGACTTTGCCAAAGGAGAAGGTCTTGCCGCCCTTGGCCTGCTTTTTCTTCGCGAGTTTTCTATCTTTGTGGAGAGCGATTTTGGTAACAAGGTAACCGCTCTCCTTCAGCGTTGCGGTAACTTCCTCCTCGGTCGACGCCTCGATAATGTCGGTCGTGGTCTCGCCCTTGGCGTCGACAAAATCTACTTTAAATTTCGGCATGGGAAAACCTTCTGAACGATGCGGCGGCAATTTTCGGGGGCGCGGGAGGGGACACTTGGGAACGAGCCCTCGCGCCGTTCGACCAGTATAGCGGACGACGCGTTTTTTTTCAACGCCCTAAATCATCTATTTCTTTACCAAAAAGGGTCGAAACGCCGCGAATCTTTCGCCGGGGTTCGCGGCGGGTTCGACGCGGGTTTAGACGTCGAGGACCGTTTCGCGAACGACTTCTTCGATGGTGGTGGTGCCCTCGAAGATCTTGGCGAGCCCCGCCTCGCGCAAGGGGGTCATGCCGTTTCTACGAGCGGCGGCCGCCATTTCGGCGACGGAACCGTTTCGCAGGATGATGTCGCGAATCTCCTCGTTGACGACGAGGAACTCGTGGATCGCGGTTCGCCCTTTGTAGCCGGTGTTGTTGCAGGTAACGCAACCGGCGCCTTGGTAAAAATGCTTGCCGACAACGTCGGCGGGGGTCAGGTTGAGCTGCCCGAGCTGCTCTTCGGTAGGGGTGAACTCGGTTCGGCAGTCTTTGCAGATACGGCGGACGAGCCGCTGCGCCAAAATGGCCTGCAAAGTCGCGGTGATGAGGAACTCGGGGATCCCCATATCCTTCAGACGCGTGATGGTGCTCGGCGCGTCGTTAGTGTGCAAGGTGCTGAAAACCAAGTGCCCGGTAAGGGACGCCTGGACGGCGATTTGCGCGGTCTCGCGGTCGCGGATCTCGCCGACGAGGATTTTGTCGGGATCCTGTCGCAAAATGGAGCGAAGGCACTGCGCAAAGGTGTTGCCGATTTCAGCGTCGATCGGCATTTGGACGATGCCGTCGATGTCGTACTCGACCGGGTCCTCGGTGGTCATTAGCTTATCGGTAATGACGTTGAGCTCGGAGAGCGCGGCGTACAGGGTGGTCGTCTTGCCGGAACCGGTCGGCCCGGTAACGAGGATAATCCCGTTGGGGAGCTCGATGATCTTTCGGAACTGGTCGATGAGCTCCTGGGACATTCCGACGTTGTTCAAGTCGAGCGAAATGACGGACTTGTCCAAAATTCGGCACACAACGCTTTCGCCGAACATCGTCGGCAGGACGCTGACGCGGAAGTCGATCGGGTTGCCGGCGACCATTAAGCGAATGCGCCCGTCTTGCGGGAGGCGCTTTTCGGCAATATCGAGGTTCGAGAGAACCTTGATGCGCGTGGTGATCGCGCTGGCCAAGTGCCTCGGGGGCGGGACCATTTCGTACAGCGTGCCGTCGGCCTTGATGCGGATCTTGAACTCGTCTTCGAACGGTTCGAAGTGCAAGTCGCTCGCGTGGTCTTTGATTCCGAGTAGGAAGACCATATTGAGCAATTTCCGCACGGGGGCGCTTTCGGCGAGGCTTTCGGCGCTGGTGAGATCCTCTCCGGAGGCGGCTTCGTCGAGTTCCTCCATAAAGGACTTGTCGCTCTGCATCTGCTCGATGATCGACTCGACGCTATCGCCGTCGTCGGTGGCATAGTACCGCTCGAGAGCGACCTCGATTTCCTTCGGCGTGGTAACGACGGGTCGGATCTGGTAGCCGAGGAAGTTCCGCAATTCGTCCATAACGGAAATGTTTTGCGGCTCGGCGGTGGCGATCGTGAGGACGTCGTTTCTGAAGCTGAGCGGAATGACGCGATACAGGTTCGCCATCGGCTCGGTCAGGTGCTGGAGGACTTCCTTAGGAATCGTGAGGTCGGAAACGGCGACGACTTGCAAGCCGAATTGTTCGGCGAGCGCTTGGGCGACCTGCTCCTCGGTGATCATGTTCATCCCAATGGCGAGCTGTCCGATCGGCTCGTTTGGGCGCTGCTCTTGTTCCTCCCTAAGGAGGTCGAGCTGCTCTTCGTCGATGAACCCGAGGTCGATTAAAACCTGACCAAAGCTTCGAGGCATTTATTGTACTCCGATTCCGAAAATGTTTTCTCGTAAAATCGCCGCGCGGATCGTCTCCCCAAAAATTGCCGAAATTGGGGAAAAAGGATCCGAGAATCAAAACGTTCCCATATACGCGCTCGTTGCGTTCGGCTCTCGCTTAAAAATACAACGTCAAAACGTATCGTTTTGAAACAGTTCGCGCGATTTTCCACAAGGAAAACCTCCGGAAACCGGAACTACCAGCTTAACTTGCAAACGAAGCGCCAGTCGCGAAAATTTTTAGCAAAGCGCGAGCGCGCGGGCGTAATTATTCCTCTTCCTCCTCGTCCTCGTCTTGGGTTCCGAGCCCGGCTTCCCAGCGGCGCATTTTCTCTTCGAGTTGGTCGGGCATATTGGCTTTGATCAAGCAGTCCTGCTTGGTGCAGACCTGATCTTTCCAGAGTCGGAAGAGGTGGTCGTCTAGGAGCTGCATGCCGAGTTTGTGCCCGGTTTGGATGGAGGAGTTGATACGGAACGTTTTGTTTTCGCGGATCAGGTTCGCGATAGCGGGGGTGACGACGAGCATTTCGTACGCCGCGACTCGCCCGCCTTGGATCCGCGGCAGGAGCTGTTGCGACAAGACGCCGATGATGGCGGTCGACAACTGGGTTCGGATCTGCTCCTGTTGGTTCGTGGGGAAGACGTCGATGATACGGTTGACCGTGCCTTGGGCGCCGGTGGTGTGCAACGTGCCGAAGACGACGTGCCCGGTTTCCGCGGCGGTGATAGCGGCTTCGATCGTTTCCAAGTCGCGCATTTCTCCGACGAGGATGACGTCGGGGTCTTGACGCAACGCGGCGCGAATAGCGTCGGCAAAGGACATGACGTCGATGCCGACCTCGCGCTGGTTGACGGTCGATTTTTTGTGGTGGTGGTAAAATTCGATCGGGTCTTCGATCGTGATGATATGGTGGTCGATGTTGGTGTTGAGCCAGTCGATACAGGCGGCGAGGGTGGTCGACTTACCGGAACCGGTCGGTCCGGTAACGAGGATCATACCTCTGGGGCGCTGAATAAGCTCTTTCATCACGGGGGGCGTTCCGAGCTGCTCCATCGAGAGGAGATCGTTCGGGATTTGGCGCAAGACCAACCCGGTGTTGCCCTTCTGCTTGAAGATGGAGACGCGGAAACGCGCCTTGTCGCCAAAAGCGAAACCGAAGTCGGAACCGCCGCGCTCTTGGAGCTCTTGTTGGCATCGCGCGGGGGTGATGGACTTCATGAGGGAGACGGTATCGGAAGGCTCGAGAGACTTCGTCTCGAGACGAACCAAACGCCCGTGCAAACGGAGCACCGGGGGCTGTCCGACGGCGAGGTGCAAGTCGGACGCGCCGCGAACGACGACCGTTTCCAGCAGTTTATCGATTAAGATCGTTGCCATACGTCTAATGAACTCCTATAACGAAACGGTCTTCGATCATTCGTCTTCCAAACGAGCGACCCGCATGACCTCTTCGATCGTCGTAATGCCCTTCATCGCCTTGACGATGCCGTCCTCGAACAAGACGTGCATTCCTTCGCTTCGAGCGACGCGGCGAATTTCGGAAGTGGACTCGCCCTTGAAGGTGAGCTCGCGGACCTTCGGGGACATGTACATTAGTTCGAAAATCGCGCGACGGCCTCGATAGCCGGATTTATTGCAATTGACGCATCCCTTGCCCTTGAAGAAGGTGGCTCGCGCCGCCATTTCGGGGGTGATGTGGGCGGCCCGCAACTCGGCCTCGCTAGGGGTGTAGGGGCGCTTGCACTTGGGGCAGACAACGCGCACGAGGCGCTGCGCCATAATTCCGATCACGGAACTGGCGACGAGATAGCCGGGAACGCCCATGTCGACGAGACGGGTGATCGCGGAAGGGGCGTCGTTAGTATGAAGCGTACTAAAGACCAAGTGCCCGGTGAGAGAGGCTTGAATACCCATAGATGCGGTTTCCAAGTCGCGCATCTCGCCGACGAGAATGACGTTCGGGGCCTGTCGCAACATCGAGCGAATAACGGCGGCGAAGTCGAGCCCGATCTGGTGCTTGATTTCGACCTGGTTGATTCCGGGGAGGTAATATTCGACGGGGTCCTCCGCGGTAATGATCTTGCGCGTGGGGGTGTTGAGTTCGTTGAGCGCGGCGTAGAGGGAGGTCGTTTTGCCGGAACCGGTCGGTCCGGTGACGAGGATAATCCCGTTCGGGCGCGCGATGAGCTGGGTGAAGCGCTTGTAGTCGCGCTCGGCAAACCCTAGTTGAACGAGGCTAACGCGGATGTTGTCCTTGTCCAAAATACGCATAACGATCGACTGACCGTGGTTGGTCGGAATGACCGAGACGCGCAAGTCGAGCTCTTTTTCGCCGAGGGTCAGTTTGATACGACCGTCTTGGGTTCTTCGGCGCTCGGCGATGTCGAGCTTGGCGAGAATCTTGAAACGGGAAAGCACCGCTCCTTGGAAACGCTTGGGCAACGCCTCGCGCTCGACGAGCTTGCCGTCGATGCGGTACCGAATGCGAACGCGATCCTCGAACGGCTCGATGTGAATATCGGATGCGCGTAGCTGAACCGCCTCGGCGATGATTTGGTCGCAGAGGCGGACGATCGGGGCGTCGCTCTCGGAACTGGCGCCGGCTTGGGCGGCGTCGGCTTCGGCGCCCGTGTCGACCTGAGTGAAGTTAATGGCGGTGTCGGTCATTTCGTGGATCATCGAGTCGGCGGACTCTCCGACGTTTTGACCGTAGTGCTGGTTGACCGCCTCTTGGATCGCCTCGCGAGAGGAGATTACGTAGTCGATGGGGCGCTGGAGAATAAAGCGCAGCTTTTCGAAGACTTCGACGTCGTCGGGATCGCTAACGACGACGATGAGCGAGTCGCCCTCTTCCTCGTAAGGAAGCACGCAGTTCTCGCGGGCGATCGACTCGGAAATAAGCTCGACGACGGCGGGGCGAATCGCGACGTCTTTCAGATCGACGTACCGCCGCCCATGCTCCTCGGCGATCGCTTGGGCGACCTGCTCGCCGGTAACGTATCCCAGTTGAACGAGGGCTTCCTGCATCTTGACGCCGGTCTTTCTGACAAGATCCTGCGCTTCCTTGACTTGGGTAACGCTTAATAAGCCCTGTTTGTTCAGGACGCCGAGATAATTCAGTCGTTTTGCCATATATAACTCCGCGTTGCCTTCGCGTCAAAAAGCGAGGAACCAAGGAAAACTCGCCGCCGGATTCGACGTCGAGAAAAGCCGATCGCCGCGAACGCCGACTCGACCGCTCTCGCCTCGTAGAGGAAAAGTCTCTACTAGTTTAATCGTTTTATCGTTAATAATCAAGTTTTTTTTAATTTTTAACAATCTCTTTGCGTCATTTTGACGCATATTTCTCTGCGCAACGTCTACAATACAAAAAATTGGCGCTTCTATTGTTGCCATAATAATCGCTAGAACCGCTATATTTTATCGCAAATTTTGTCCCGATGATCCGCGAAGATTGTTCGGGGCGCAAAAGAAGCGCGGCGAATCAAATTCGTCGCGCTTGGAGTCGGAACGGAAAAGAGGGTTAGCGATACGTCGCGACGAGGCTCAAGTTTTTGATTTCCAAAGCGGATCGATAGGTTCCGGGGGTTTCCCAACCGAAGTTGAGATGAACGAGCTTCAGGTCGTCGCGCTTCGTCTGGGTCAACATGCCCCGCTCGCGAGCGGCGGCCAACATATCGTCGACGCGCTTGGCGATATCGAGTTCGACGCGAACCCAGTTTAACGAGTAGGGATTGACGCCGGACATGAGGTCGTCGATCGTCTTCTGATCGCCTAGGCGGTAGATAAGCTTGCCGGTGCCGATCGTTCTCGGATCGCCGTCGATTTCGACATATTGCGACTGTACCTCGTAGCGGTCGTCAAAAAACGAAATCCCGAACCAAATATAGTCGCGATAATCGGGAGAGTCGGGATTGGCGTTGGTTATTACGAAGTAGACGGAGGTTTGCGTCGCGTGGATCGCCGAATCAAACTGGGTCTCGGACATAAGACGCTCCCAAAAGCGAACGCGAGCGTCGCAGGAAAAGACGAGCGAGTCAATCTCGCCAATCGCGACGGCGCGCTCGGGGGGCAGGTCTTGAACCAGGAGAAGATGAATCCAAGGCTCGCCGTTTTTACGAGGCGCGAGATATTCGTTATTTGTCGCGACTTCGAGAGCGAGGACAAGCTCGCCCGAGGGGGTTCGCTCGAGAGCGACGCGCTGTCCGGGAGTCGAGGCGATCGAGCGATTCTCTTCGACGGTCAGGGTCGCGCGGGTTAAATCGTAGCGCGAGTTGTGTTGGGCGAGCGCCCAAGAGGGCGAGGCGTCGCGGGGCGCGGAAGAGGAGCCGGGAACGGGGAGGCGGAGAACGCCGAGCGTTCCCGCGCCGTCGACAACTTTAAACCCGCGAGCGAACTCCAAATCGTCGAAGACTTGGCGGGATCGAGGGTTCGTTTCGCCGAGGGACAGTCGAGGGGATCCGAGCGCCAAGGCGGCGCCGGCGGCGCCCAACGCGGTCAGGAAACGTCGGCGATTCGTTGGGGTCGACATTGGGGGTTCCTTTTGAGAAACTTTGTTTAGGACTGGGGAGTTAGTCGCGCGCGACGGGAGACTCGCGCAGGATTTCCTCGTAAACGGCGCGAACGCGATTTGACGGAAGCGCGAAGCTGATTCCTTGGTACTGCTGGCCGAAAATTGCGGTGTTGATACCGACCAAGCGCCCTTGCTCGTCGACCAAGGCGCCGCCGCTATTGCCAGGGTTGACCGCGGCGTCGGTTTGCAGGAACTCTTGCGATACGACGCCGCGCTCGTCGTAGACGAACCGTTCTTTGGCGCTAACGATTCCTTTTGTAACGGTGCGCGCGAGTCCGTAGGGGTTGCCGACCGCGATCACGCCCGCGCCAACCTCGAGGGCGTCGCTATCGCCCCATTCGAGCGCGGACAAATTTTCCGCCTCGATTCTCAAAACGGCGACGTCGAGCTTTTCGTCGTAGCCGACCAAGCGAATTCCCTCGGAAACGGAGCGTCCGTCGCTCAATACGATTTCGACGCCGTCGACCAGTCGCCCTCCCTCGCAAATAACGTGGAAGTTCGTAACGATAAAACCTTTGGGATCGACAATAACTCCAGAGCCCTGCCCTTCGGCTACGGAACCGAAGAATTGGTCGGTAACGAGGCTCGTTTTAACGCCGACGACGCTCGGCTCGACCAACTTCGCGACGTAGGCGGTTCGAGCGCTCTCGACGGACTCGGGACAATCGGCGAGGAATTGTTTCGCGGCCTCGAGCTTGGCGCGCTCGACGCCGCGGGCGGTCGAGTAAGCCCAGCGCTCCGCTAGCGAGGGAATCAGCGCGAGCGCAACGAGAAAACAAAGGAGCAAGACTAGCCAGCCGAGTCGCCCGGTTCGGGCGCGGGGGCGAGAGAAATCGGAGTTCGTTTCGCGAGACGAAACGTTTTCGTCATTACTGAAATCCATCGAAAAAGCCTCTATTTTTCGTCTTTTTGTTCGCCCTTCTTAGAAAGAATTAGGAGAACCTTTGTTCCGACTGGCGGGATCTTTGGGGTATTTGGCGCGTAGCACAGGGAGGCGTTGTCGCTCGAGCTCTCGAATGGAACGTCCAAAACGGAACCGGGAAAATTCGATACGCCGAACACCTCGCCGGTAACGTTCGCGAGATAATATTTCTTGCCGTCGGGATCGACGCCAAAAAGACCTCCGGTAAACACCCAGTCGGCTTTCATCGTCGCGCCGGACTCGTTCTCCAAAACGAGCTCTTGCGCGCGAATTTTTTGGACGGACCCCAATCCGTCGCGCCAACGAACCTCGATCTCGATTTTGTCGCCGCTCGGGGGGACGAAGACAGGATCGTACTTCGCGGGGGCGCCTTGACTGGCGCCAATCGCCAGAAGCGCGGCGTGAATCAAGTGCGGCGGGAGGTCGAGAGAGACGATCGACTCGTGCTCTTTGCTATCGCGACGGCACGCGAAAAACTCCAACGGCCCCTCGCGCAGGCAGATTACGCCCCCCAACGCGACGTTAACGCGGTCTTTAGAGACCCAAATCGGCGCGGTTTTGTCGAGCTTGCGCAAGATCTCGGGAGCGTCGAAAAGCGAGGGGTAGTCGTAATCGTCAATTTCTCGCTCCTCGGAGTTCGGTTCCGAAGCGTCTTTCTTCTCGACGACGACGGGCGATTTAGGAGCGTCTTCAGCGCGGACAAAACGATCCACTGTCCCCAAAAGAAGCGCTAGAGCGAGCGACGCCGCGATCGGCGAAAGTTTCATTGAACCTACCTCAAGGAATCCTCGTCGTCCCAGTCTTTTGTCAAAATCTCAAAGACGTCGTTGCACCCAAGCGCTTTTTTAGCGCTCTTCTCGCGCTCGATTGGCGAGAAACGACGTAGCGTCGCGATCGCTTCGAGCAACGCGTTGAGATAGACTTCGCGAACCCTATTGAGGATCGGTTCGTCGATAGACTGACAAAAAGCGCGCCAAAAATCGTCAAACGCGTCGCGATCGTCGACGCGATTCTCCCCCTTGATCAGCGCGGACGCGAGCGAATGAAGCGTCCGGAAATCGTCGCTCCTCTCGGGAAATTCGGCGCTAAGGGTAGCGAAAGGCGAGAGAGTTGGAGTCGAGTTTGACGGACGCTCCTCGTCGTCGATCAAACTTGAATCGAACTTCTTAAGCTCGCCGAGCGCGTCGTTGACCGCTTCGCAGATTTTGTCGAATCCAGAAACGTCGAACACTTTATCTCCCGAGAAGAGGAACGAAGAATCGAGTCCTTGAACCCCGGCGCGACTCGCCAGATCCGCCAAATCGTTCTGAAGGCGGTTCTCCGACTCGTTGACTTCGCGCAAAAAATCGTTCCGTTCGCGGGGTCTCCAAGCGCGATCGGTAGGCGGTTCCAAATCGCCAACCTCGCCGTTTTTCCATTCTTCGCCCTCGCCGTCGTTGGAAAGGAACGGACTCTCTTCGTCGCCTAAATCGTCGCGCTCTTCCTCGTCGATCTCCATTAGCTCGTTAATCCAGTCGGAACCAATCGTCGAGACGTATTTGAACGGCGCGACCCGCTCGTCGTAGGAAAACTCGGTCGGGAGATTGAGGTATTCTTCGACCAACTTCGCGTAATAGAAGGCGAAGACGTCCTCGGAATTCAAGGCGCTCTCCACCAAAACGCACCAGGGATTTTCAACGGGATAAAATTCCTCGCTTTCGCGAACGTCGCGCAGGTCCAAAAAAGCGCCGTCGGTTCGCATTTCAACTCCGAGCGACTCCCGCCCTTTTTTTGAGGCGCCGACCAGGCGAATTGAGGCCTCGTCGCGAAATCGAACGCCCGCCGAAAACGCGAGCGAGCGACGCGCCGACACTGGTAGCAAACTAAAAACGCACGAAACGAGAACGACCGGCAAATGATCGGAGACAAACGTCGTTCGCTCGTTTTCGAGCGTCGCTTGGACGAGCGCGGTCAGCGCTCGCGCTCCGAATTTTCGAACGACCTCGCGCAATTCGCCGAAACGCGCCAATTCCAGTTGTTCGTCCAAAGAAAAGGGAAGCAAAGGCTTGCCGGGGCGATAGTGGGAAAAGAAGAGTCCGTTGAGCGCGGCGGAAATCAAAGTCCGAGGATTGGCGCCGCAACGTTGAAACGTCTCGCGATCCGCAAGAAGCGTTTCCAAATAGTACCGACGCGCGCCGGAGTCCGTTTGCGACTCGTTCGGAGTCAAGCGGCCGAAGGCCGAAAGTCCGCTCGGCAAGGGGACGCAGAAGAGATTGTGAGGATCGTAGACGCCTTCGATCGGTTCGACTCGCTCGGCAAAGTCGATGAGCGCCGCAATATCGCGACTCTCGACTCCCCTAGTCGATTGAGCCAAAACAATCTCGTTCTGCAGTTCGTCCAGCTCGACGTCCATTACCGCCTGTTCGATCATAAAAAGCCTCTCCGAAAATCCGTCCTCCGTTGCGACGTCGGCGCTCGTAGAACGCGCAGCGCCTCAGCGCGATATTATAGCGGAAAAAGCAAAAAGTCGCCGCCCGGCGCCGTCGATTTATGCGTCGTTCTTGTTATCTTCGTCGCGACCAAACCGTTTTTTTCCGCGCGATCGTTACAACGCAACTCGATTATTCGTTATTCTCGGTTTCTCGAAACCGCAAAGTAAAAACGCTCTCAAGTCGCGCGACCCATATAGCCGATACTTGCGTTGCGACGCGGTAAAAACGGCGCAAACGAGCGTTCAGCGCTCGCGGCGCCGAACGAGCGCCGGTTTTTCCAATTTTTCCCAAGGAGAGGACGATTCCTCGCGAAACGTCTTTTGTAAAACTTCGGATTTTAATTGATGAATCGCTCGAGGTTTTGCCGAAAAATGGAAAAGTCAAAAGAGGCGAGTTTTCGTTCTCGAAGCGTTGGTCTTTGAGCGTTGTTCGCGTTTCCGTCAAAGGAATCCGGACGACCGGACGCCTTTATTGAAGCTTCCAAGATCAAACCGCCAGCTATTTTTCGTTAGCCTTTAGACAACGCGTTGGGTTTGCGGCTCGTTACGGAGAACGCCCGCGAGCGCGACGGAGGCTTGAGCGCTCTCGCTAGAGAAGCGAGTCCGCTTCGTTGGACACAAAGCGTATATTTTTATCGGAGAGCCTGCAATGAAGGTTTTTACAACTGGTCAGGTCGCTAAGATCTGTAAGGTCGCCCCTCGCACCGTCAGCAAATGGTTCGATTCCGGACGCCTTAAGGGATATCGCATCCCCGGTTCGCAAGATCGACGCATCCCTCGCGACTGCCTCATTAAGTTCCTCAAGGAACACGGCATGCCCTTGGGAGATCTGGAAGACGAAACCTTGGCGAAGGTACTGATCGTCGCCCAAGATCAAGTGCTGATCGAAAACGTGAAACGCGAACTCCCTGTTGAGCGACAGTTCAAAGTCGCCGTCGCTTCGAGCGGTTTCGACGCCGGTATCCAAGCGGAAAGCTTCCATCCCGACTGCATTATCGTCGACTTCTCGATTGGTCGCGCCGAGGCGTTGCAAATTTGTCAAAATCTCCGTCGCAATCCGGAGTTCGGCGAAATTATCCTCATCGCCTTGCTTCCCGACGACGGCAGCAGCACGAGCTTCGATCGCTCGAGCATTAACGAAACGTTCCGCAAACCGTTCGACTCCGCGTTGCTCGCCGAGCGTTTGCGCTCTCTGGTCGGTTCCAAGAAGGAACTCGGACTCGTTTGAGGTCTTTTCGTCCGACGGAACAAAATGGATTGACGTTCCGAACAACTTCGCTCCACGGAACCGAAGTTGCGCGCTTCCGACGAAAAGACGAAAAATAACGAATTGGGAGTCGATCGCTCGACTCGTTCGCGCTCGCGCTTTTTCGCGCGAGCCGTTTGAACGAACGGGGATTATTTGGATCGCTTTATCATTGACACAACGTCGAACATTCGACTCCCTTCGTTTCTTATTCCCGCTCTCTCGCGGGGCGTCTTCCGCGACGCATCTAGCGTCGATCGTCTTTCTTTCTCGAGATCGCTTCCACTTACTAGGAGCCGAAAATGAGGGTCTGTTTACAACGAGTTTCTCAAGCGAAAGTGTCCCTTCCAGACGAAAACGATCGCGTCTCCGGCAAAATCGAACGCGGTTTTCTCGTTCTGCTTGGCGTCGGACGCGACGACGAAGAAGAAGACGCGAAATATCTCGCAAAAAAGACCGCGGGGATGCGCGTATTTGAAGACGAAAACGGCAAAATGAATCTCAATCTCGAGCAAGTTGGCGGGCGAGTTCTCGTCGTCAGTCAATTCACGCTGTTCGCGGATTGCGTCAAAGGCAATCGTCCGAGTTTCGTCGAAGCGGCGCCCCCCGAAAAAGCGAAAGAACTCTACCGAACCTTCGTCTCCGAACTTAACGCGCTCGGGGTTTCAACCGAAGAGGGCGTTTTCCAAGCCAATATGAGCGTGAGCCTCGTCAACGACGGCCCGGTTACGATTTGGATCGATTCGGACGACGGTCCCCTCGGAAAGAAAAAAATGCAAAGCGGCAACTTTTGACGATCTCGGACGTCCAACAGAGGGCGGCGGTCGGCGCAAAAACGCTTGAGTCTCGGAAGCGATTCGACTATAATGGAAGCGATTATTTTTCGCGCCCAGCGAATGGCGAAGTCGCCGACCTCGCGCGCAAGTCAGGAGAAATGAATGAGTCTTTCGAATCTGTTTCGTTTCCGAAAAACGTCGCGTTCCTCGGATTCCTTCGGTAAGAATCTCGCCGTTCGACGCTCGCGGTTCGAGCCGCTGGAACGGCGCGAGCTGTTGGCGCTCGCGGTTACGACCGCCGACTATCAAGCGCTAAGCGCCGCAAATTCTTTGAGCGGAACCGACGACGCCGTTGTTTGGGTCTCGTCGCTAGACGATTCTACGAACGTCAACGACGGCAAAATCACGTTTCGCGAAGCTATCGACTACGCCGGTCAAAAGTTGACTTCCGGCGAAACGGTCGCCTCGACCATAAAGTTTGCGATCGGAGGTTCGATCACCCTTTCCAGCGCCAGCCAGTCCCTCAAAATCCTGAATAAGAGCGTCTCAATTGATGCGTCGGAGGTCGGCGGCGTTACGATCCAGGGTCGCAATTCGCTATTGCTCTACGTCTTCGGCGGAACGGCCAACGCTCCGACTTCGGTCTCGCTTAAGAGCCTGACGTTCAATGGAGGAAAGACAACCGCGACCTCCGCCAAAGGCGCGGGGGTTCAGTTGGGACAGTACTGTAATCTGACCGCGACCCAATGCTCCTTTACCAACAACGCCACGGCGGGACTCGGCGGCGCAATTTATGTCGGTTCAGGCTCGGCTTCTCTCATCGACTCGGTCGTCTCCGGAAATTCGGCGACGAGTCTAGGCGGCGCGATTTACGTGGAATCGGGAACATTTGCCGCGTCGCGAACGACATTCTCGAGTAATTCCTCCGCGACGGGCGGCGCAGTTTATCTAAAAGGCGGATCCGCCACCCTTGACGGCTGTCTTTTTTCGACTAACGAGGCGACGGGAGGAAATGGCGGCGCAATCTATTCCACCGACTCGACGATCGTTCTGGACAACGCAAGTTTCTTATCGAACAAGAGTTCCGAGGACGGAGGCGCGGTTTATCTCAACGGCGAAAAAGACTCCGCTTTTACCGACGTCAAGTTTGTCGACAACGAAGGCGCGAACGGCGGCGCGATCTATTTGGACGCTCGTTCTCTGACGACGTCCAACGCCAAATTCGTCCGAAACTCGGCGACGCGAAGCGGCGGCGCTTTGTTCGTTTGCGCAAACGCCGGCGCGAAAATCGAAAACGGTTCCTTTCAAGCCAACGCTTCGACGCTCAACGGCGGCGCGATTCGCAACGAGGGTTCCTTCTACCTAACAAACGGTGAATTTGATTCCAACGTCGCCAACGGCAACGGAGGGGCGGTCTCTTCAGCTTACTACGTCGAAATCAGAGACGCGACTTTCGCCAACAATACCGCCGCGCAAAACGGAGGCGCCGTCCACAACCAGAACGATACGACGTCGTGGTTATTGCGAACAAAAATTATCGACTCGAGCGCTTACGAAGGAGCCGGAATCTACAATGACGGAGGTCTGGGCGTCGTCGATTCCGACCTCGAAAACAACGCGGCGTCTTCCAATGGCGGCGCGATCGCAAATCTTGGAACGCTATTCGTTACCAAATCGACGTTTGTCGGCAATATCGCCAACGGCCTCAACGGAGCGGGGGGCGCGTTGCTCAACTACCCCAATTCGACGTCGACCGTCAACAATTCAATATTTTCGGACAATTCGGTTCCCAATGGATCCGGCGGCGCGATCGCGAACGGAGCCAACGGCGTTCTCGTCGTTTCCGCGACCGCCGTCGACTCGAACGCCGCGGGCGAATTTGGAGGCGGTCTTTATAACGCGGGAACCTTGACCGTTCAGTATTCCACGATTTCCAACAACAAGGGAAACAACGGCGGCGGTATCGCCAATACCTACGGTAGTTCCGCTAATTTCGTTGGCTCGACTTTATGGCGCAACGTCGCCGAGACGAACGGAGGAGCGATTTACACCTATGGTTCGGCGGCGTTTCAAAGTTCCGTCGTTAGTTGGAACGTCGCTTCGACCGCGCAAGTCGCGGCGTACTACTACGCGGCGGACGCGACGAGCGCTCCGACTTTCGATTCGAACTCGACCGTGTCGAACAATATCGCGGCGTCGGCGGTCGAACGCAAGAATCCCAACGAAAAGGTTGTCGTTTTCGACTCGGAAACGCGCGAACTCGTCAACGACCAATTCTTCTTTGGCGACCTCGCGCTACAGGACAATTCGATTCGGAAAACGTTCGTTATCAAGAACGTCGGTTCGAACGTTCAACGCTTCTCGACTTTTTCGCAAATTGGAGGCGCCGATTCCTCGACCGTTTTTTCTTGTTCCTTGACAACTTCCAACGGTTCCGAACTCGATCTTTCGGCGCCTTTCGAACTAGCGCCAAACGAATCGGTTCTTCTATCCGTCGTCGCAGATCCGAAAAAAATTGGATCCAAGATTATCGAATTGTCTTGGACAACCAACGAAATCAACGCCGAGGGGACAGCGATCCCCAATACGCGCAAAACCGTTTCCCTAACCGGAACAGCGGAAGTCGCGAAGTCGGGCGCCGTCAACTCGAGCGTCTCGTCCCTCCCCAATTCCGACTGCAATATTTCCTACAACGATGACGGCAGCCTTTCCATTTCGCTCGGTAAAGTCCCGTCGTCCAGAGCGTTCGTCTATTTGAAATCGTCCGAGAACGCGACTCTTTGGACGGAAACGGACGGCGAAATCACCGAAACGGACGTCCTTTTATTCACCTCGGACAACTACAACGTCCCGCAAACAGTTCGCGTTTCGTTGAACGACGACTATTTGAGAGAAAACGGCTCGTTTGGGAGCGCCGTTCTCATTTATCCTCAACTTTTGTCGACCGACTCGGGTTGGAGCGGTTCGACCTTCCCGACCGTCGCGCTTGGAATCGAATCCTTCGCGACGTTTGTCGGCGAGTCGTCGTTCGATCTTAATCGTTTGAGTTCGGGAACGACTCGCTGGGACGTCAACGGCGACGGAGTCGCGGATCTCGTTTCGTACAATTCCCCGGCCTGGGTCGGTTCGTCCGAAGTTGTCGGCGACGCGATCACGGCGTACAAAACGCGCAACGGAGTTACGACGTCGACGGAATTCGACGTCGCAAAACTCGCCGCGCTCCCAAGCGCCCGCGGCGAGATTGAAACGTTCTCTAACGTTCCGGGAGCGGTTCGTTTGTCGATCGCTTCGGAAGGCTGCGTCGCGAAACGTTGGCGCGTCGATTGGGGCGACGGAACGCCGTTGACGGAAATAAACGCGTTCTCGGACGCTCAAGTACTCTCGCACTTCTACGACAAAGACGGCGAATACTCTATTTCGGTCGAGATCGTCGACGGCGACGGGATTGGCGCGAACGTTTGGTCGCGAGCTGGAATAGTGAAGATAACTGGAGTCGCCCAAACTTCCGGCGCCGAGTTGGACGCCTTTGAAAATCTCGACGCGTTTTATTCCGAATTAGCGGATTCCGAAGAAGTTGAATCGGCGAACGATTCGTCGACGAACGCGAGCGCGGTTCTCGCGGGACCTCAATTTGGTCAGAAAAAAGACAAGCGCCCGCTCTCCATCTTCTAGTCGCGATTTTGGGATCGTTTAAAAAGAAACGCGCCGAACCCGATCTAGTGTTCGACGCGTTTCGCTTTCTACCGTTCAATTGTCGACGTCTATCGTTCGTTCCATTTATTAGCGTACTCGAGAACGACTCGATACTTTGGGGAATCGCCGACAGTTTCGTCGGCGTATTCGATCAATCCCCACGAGCCCCACTTCGACCAAGCGCCCACCGATGAGAAATGACACAAGGCGCCACCGCCAAGTTCTTCCCAAGCTTGAAGATACTTATCGTAAATCGTCCCCATGCGCTCGGCACGGTTCGCGGCGATAAGGATCGAATTGAGTCTCTCGTCGTCATTGGCGACCCAAAGTCCAACAAGATGCTGTCCCGCTTCGTAACAGACAAGATCGAGTCCGTATCGATCCGCTAATTCCTTTTGTTTCTTTATCGTCTCGATCGTTTCGGGTAAGATCTTTGTCTCAAGCCGATCAAGAACGCCTTCTGTTCCCAAACGAATCGCCTCGTCCTTCTCTTCGGCGGAAATACTCCACCCGACGTAAGGCGCAATGGCGAGGGCGTCGGCTTTTCTCCACGCGTCTTCGAATTTCAAAATCTGTTCGCTAACATAAGGATTCGCGGACTGCGAGGGCAAAAGGCGAATCAAGCGCTCCGTCCCCCCGAACGCGTCCTCAAATATCGTAAAAATCTCGAGGGAACGTCGAGCGGTATAAAGCCAGGCGGCTTCCCAATCGGTCTCGGCAAAGCCCAAATCGCGCCCCTTTTTGGCGGCGCGTCGGTTTTGTTCAAAGGACGAGTTCCAGACCTCGTTCGAGTATTCGAGATAAACCTTCTTGTTCGCGTCGAGTTTCTCTTTTAAGAGCTCGGCGGTTCGTCGAACGAAGTCGTCGTCAACGTCGTCCGGAACGCAAAACCAGAGATCGGCGTCGGTTCGATTAATAAAATCGCAGATAACCTCGTAAGGTAGACCGGCGCGAGAATAAATCGCGTCCTCGGGAAGGGGTCTATCCGCCCAAGTCCTTAGTTTAGAACCGTTCGTCGCTTGCCAATCCATCGTCCTAAAGATCTTCATCGACGCCCAACGCTTAAGAAAGTCGGGATTCCATACGCCGGTCGACGCACGAGACTCTTCGGACCCGTACCCCGGTAAATAAACGCGGACGTTCCGGACGTAGTTCTCGGGATTCGTTTTTTTGACGCGCAGCCAAAATGGACCGTTCGAAGAATCCACGTCGATTTCAATCGAACCTTCGCGCTCGGAAACAATCTTGGCGTTTCCAAACTCGATCTTCCCTTCTCCGTCGTATAGGACGGTGAAGACGCCGCTGGGATAATGTCCGCCGTTAATGGTACAAAGCGGAACCTCGACCCAACAGTTCTCTTCGAGACGCTTTACCCATCCGCGCTCGTCGAGTTCCAAAGTCGGTCCTTTTCCCCAGCCTTCCCCTTCGCGTTGACTAACCCATTCGCGCGTTTCGCGAAAGACGTCGACGAAAGGCAACTCGGTGTTCCAGTCGCAAACGCCGGCGAGGTTAATCCCCATTGTTGGCTTAACGCCAGCGCTCGCCGAATCGCTTTCGTTTCGCTCGCTCGAAAGGGCGACAATCTGTTGCGACAGGATCAGCGTCGCGACGGCAAGAAATCGAAAAAGGCGTCTCTCTCCTAAGAACATAGAAAAGCTCCAATAACGCAAATTTACTTTTTCTTTGTTTTAATCATCAGCGCATGAGAGGGAACGTCGTAAAAGTAAGAATCGCCCTCGGGTAATTGGGGTAGTTGTATCTGGTTGGCTTGGATAATCTTCTGATAAAACTCTTCTTCGGTGTTTGGAAAACGTCCCTCGGACGCTTGGAACAGGTTCATCGCGCTCGGAATTTGAATATTGAACACCGCCATCTCTTGCGCGTGGAAATAGGTGGAAATCGGAACGGTAATAATCGACATAGGTTCTTCGGACGTTACGCCGTACTCCCCTTTTCCCGTAGCTCCGACGCCGGCAACTTTCGTCTCGTATTCGTCCTCGGCGGCCCGCTCGGCCTCCTCGGCGGCGGCTTTCGCTTCTTCCTCCGCGATTTGCTCCTTAATTTCCTCCGAGACGGTCGGGGGTTCCACCGTCTGACTACAACCGCAACCGAATAACCCAAGACACAACGCCATTCCCAACCAATACCGCGCTTTCATCTTACTTCTCCTCTGCGTTCAAAACGGCGATCGCCGTCCGATCTCAACGGACAAGCGCTCTTTTAGGACAAAAGCCAACGTCCTATTTTCCTAAATTTTAGCGAACGGACTCTTTGTCGACAACCCCCGCGTAACGAGAACAAATTTACCGGCGGTTCGCCAAACCGTTATGAATCCCGTCCACGATTGAACTCGTACAAAAAGATTCCGACGGACGTTCCAAGATTCAACGAATCGACGTCGGGATTCATTGGTATCGTCAGACATTTGTCGCAAGCGGCAATCTGCTCGGGGGAAAGACCGTAATATTCGTTCCCAAAAACGAACGCGGCGTATTTGTCGTCGCGCCTCGACGACGCAAAATCGTACAAAGATAAAGCTCGGTCGTCGAGAACAGTCGCGTAAAAAGAGACTCCCCATCGCTCGCGAACGATCGCGATTTCCGAAAGTAGGTCTTTCGCGCGATAGATTGGCGTTTGCAGGACGCCTCCCATCGAAACTCGGAGCGCGCGTCGCGAAAAAGGATCGCAACATTTTTCGCCCAAGACCACCGCCTCGGCGCCAAGGGCGGCGGAACATCGGAACGCGAGTCCTAGATTATCCGGTTTTGTGGCGTCCGGTAAAACGACCCACGCGCGCGAGCGCTCCGCGTTGCGTCTATCCAGAAAAAAGTTCTCGAACCCCTCGAGCAAAGTCGGAGGTTCGACGCGTCTTCCGAGCGCGAGAACGCCTTGATGAAAATCAAACCCCAACAACTTGTTCATCGCGGCGCGCTCTTCCACGAAATAGATAGGCGCGTCGCAAGGCGCCAGCGACAAACAGTCGCCAATTCCCGATTCTTTACGAGTAATCAAAATAGACTCCACGGGGAAGGACGAGCGTAAGAGTCGTTCGACAACCAACGCGCCCTCGGCGATAAAAATGGATTCCCCACGAAGCGTTCTTTCCCTCAAATTCCAATACGGTCGTAGTCTCGGATCGTCAATGTCGTCAACGATTTCAACTCGTTTATCAAAATCAAATGCTTTTCGTTCTATTTCAAGGTTCATTTCAAAAAAAGTTTGGGCGAGCAGAATTCAATCCAAGCTTGGAAAAACGGGAATTGACAAGGCTAACAAGAAAAAGAATTGGCGACGTCCTTATCAACGAGCACGGGTCGGGCCGAACCTCGAGCGTAAAAAATCAAGACGAGTTTTTCCATCTCTTTGTCGCCGGAAAGCCCGGTGGATCTTTTCCGAACAACCTCGCGACACAACCGAGAATTGCTCTGGAACGCGCGAACGACTTCCAAACGGGGATTGATCAAATAAGAAGTCTCAAAATCAATTTCGGCGTCGTCTTCGCGTCCCGACAACAAACGAGCCGCGCCCCTGTTATTGAGCGCCTCCGCCAAAAAAGATTCCGAACCGTTCGCGACAAGGTAATCGCAATCTTTCTCGGCTTCGAGCAAAAAACGAGCCTCTATTTCAAGAGCGGTTCGCAGCAATCGCAATTCGTCCGCTTCCGGATCTTTTTCGAGACGAAGAGTAAGTTCGCGAAGGGCTTCGTCGCCGCGCCCTTGTTCGCGCAATACCGCGACGCGCTCCTTCAAAGCCACCGTTTGCGACGGTTCAAGCCGTTCGACTTGCTCCAGGGCTTCCAACGCCTCGTTAAGACGCCTAGCGCGTCTTAGGGAAACGCCGCGACCAAGCCAAAGATTCGCGTCTTTAGGCGAAATCCCTGACGCTCGTTCAAAATAACGAACGGCGCCCGCAAAATCGCCTTTTTTTACCATTCTGACGCCCCAAAAGTAAAGCAACTTCGGAACAACATAGAAAGTTCCTAAGAAAGCGGCGACAAAAACAGTAAAAACAACAAAACCGATACTATTAAAAAGCTCCAACGTATGGAATCCAAAAGTAAACATTTCCTCATCGATAAATATTCAGACCTCAACGACGTTCCTCGAGCTTGAAAAACGTTAGATAAAGTTTAACAAAGATAACGAAACTTGAAAAGCAAACGTCGCCTTTATTAGGCAAAAAAATGGAAAGCTCTCGCGGATAAGTCGATAACCCCAATGAACGGACTCGTCGAACGAGTATTGCCCTCGCGACGGCTTCCGTTCGTCTCAACGCCTCCCTTGAAACAGCCAACGCGTTACCAACGCGCGAACACGAAAAACGTGAAAGGTTCGGAATGTCCAGCGATCCGCGCGATTTAGAAATCGCCGAACTAAAAGAAAGAATCCAAAAACTTGAAGAAACGCTGACGGAAACGCAATCGCTCGCCGCGGTCGGGGAACTCGCCGGCACAACGGCCCACGAATTCAACAACATTCTAACGCTGACCATTAACTACGCCAAAATGGGGTTGCGCCATCAGGACGGCGAAACCAGGGAAAAAGCGTTCGCGAAAATCCTGGACGCGTCGAACCGCGCCGCAAAGATTGTCGCCGTCGTTTTGGGAATGGCAAGAAATCGCAAGCCGGGAAAAGAACCGACAAATTTAACGAACCTCGTTGAAGACGTCTTATTACTTCTTGAGCGCGAATTGGTAAAATACCGAATCGTTGTCGAGAGAAAATTCGAGCCCGTTCAACCGGTCTTAGCCAACGCAAATCAAATTCAACAAGTCCTGATCAATCTACTTGTCAACGCGCGCCAGGCGTCGCCAAACGGTGGACGCTTACTTGTGAAGCTACGTCCATGCGTCGAATCCCCCGACTTCGTCGAACTTGTCGTTCGAGACTTTGGTTCCGGTATCCCGCGAGAAAAGCTTCCCAAGATATTCGATTCCTTCTACACGACAAAAAAAGGTCCCGACGAAACGGGAAAAGGCGGTTCGGGACTCGGTTTGGCTTTATGCAAAAGAATCATTGAGGAACACTCGGGGAAAATAAGGGTTGAAAGTTCCGTGGGCAAAGGGACGTCGTTCGCGATTCGACTTCCGATCGCGTCTCAATCTGAAATTAGTTGAAATGAAGAAAGAAGAAGGACGTCGTAACAACGTCAAAGTCGAAACAGTCGAATTAAGCCAAAAAAATTTGCGCGAACAATTGGAATTTGGGAATAATGAATTATACTAGAGTCCAGAGTGTTTTGTTGACGCGAGCGGGAGGCGTCCTGTTCGCGCGAGCGTCAACGCGGTCAAGGCGGTCGTAGCGCCGATCGCTTCACGCTAACGGAAGCGTCGCGAACGCGCGATCCGCAATAAACGTCGCTTCGCAACTTTGTCGCCACGAGGAATCAGCGATGTCCAAGTTTTTGTGCCTTTTTTCCATCGTCGTCTCGACGCTTCTGTTCCTCGTCTTTCTTCTCGATTTGGTCGCCGGGGTTCCGTTTAAAAAAGCCAACGCCCTTTTGGACATTATCTTCATCGTCTGTTCGCTCGGAGTCGTCGTTTTGGGCGTTCTCTGCTTTAGAAAGCAGAAGTAGGGGAAGAGGTTCCTTTTCGCGCCGCTCGGCTAGATCCGTACCAAATAAAAAAGGGGAGTTTCTCCGCCATTACTGCGACCAGGAAAAATGTCGCTGCGAGAAGGGCGAACGCCGAGCGTGCACCTGCACTAGCCGTTTGGTGGCGTTGACCGACGCTAATGGTTGACCTTCCGGGCAAAAATTTATGGAGAAACTCCCGAAGCAACTATTCTAGTTTCGCCGCCGGAGAAATCAACGCTCTTTTTAATATTTTCTTCACTTTCTTCTGAAATCTCCTTTTCGAACAGTTCTTCCCCGAATACAAACGCGCGTTTTTTGTCGCCCTGAATCTCTTGAATTGTTTTCCACTCATCGTTTTTTAGAAAAAGGACGTTAATTTTTCTCTTGCCGTTAAAGAATGAGAGTATAATGGAACAGGGAATCGGATTCGCCCGATTGAAGCGCTGGGGCGTTTTCTGGGAAGACGCAACCACGAGCGCGGACGAAATCTCCGGTCGTTCCTCGACGAACGAAAAGATTTTATCGTTTGGATCAACCGTCAAATGAATAACTCAAAGTACGAAATTGTCGGCGCGCTCGATTCGAGCCCCACAACAATAACTCAAAGAATCGACCCGCAAACGGAAATTCCAGAGTTGTTGCGACAGCTTATACTCGCTCAAGTGAAACAAAACGAACTTTTGCAGGAGCTTGTCAATCAGATGACGGCTGCGCAACGACAGCGCAATACGGAATTGGCGCAGTGGAAACGCGCCAATCCAGGCCTTGCCCGTTCCTGCAAAATGGCGGCCGACCGGTTGGGTAAATTACAAACGGACATTTTGACGTCGCTCGCTTACGACGTGGACGACAATTTCGAGGATCTTCAAGAAAACGAATACTTGCTCAACGAGTTTTTTGAGAAGTACGGTCCCCGCGTCGTCCATATGAACACGATCCTGCAAACGCTTACCGTTCTCGGCAACGCCCCGGATTTGAACGGCGCTATTTCCAGTAAATAATTTGGCCGTTCGACCGGTCGTCGCTCTAAACGCGACCTATGGACAAGCCGCGAACGAGAGTTATCGCGAGGGGTTCCAAATTGAAAAACACAAAGAAGATCTTGCTGAAAATCACTGGATCGAACGGAGCGCTCGTTTCCGCGCTAACGTTTTCTGTTTTGTTTCTCTCGTTCGGAATGCGAAGTTTGACGGGAGAGGAAGCCAACGAAGCCCAATCGCTAGTCTCGGTTCGGAAAATTGACGACGCCGAGATACGCGTTTTTGTGGACGGAGATTTCTTCGCTTCGGTTCGCGCCGACTACAAAGGGACTCCGATCGTTTGGCCAATTTGCGGTCCAAATGGCTCTTTGGTAACGCGCGCTTGGCCAATGATCGACGACGTCGACGTCGATGCGGAACAAGATCCTCGGATGAAAGAGATTTATCAAAACGCGATAATATCGGAACGGGGCGGCGTCAAGGATCATCCTCATCACCGTTCTCTGTGGTTTAATCACGGCAACGTTCTTGGCGGCGATTTTTGGGGCGGAACGCCTTCCGTCATTAAGCAAGTTGGATTGGCTCAAGTTTCTTGCGACCAAAAGACCGCGACAATTCAAACGGAAAACAAATGGTTTAACGACAAGCTAAAGCGGGACGTTTGTCGAGACGTTCGCTCAATGACATTTGGCGTATTGTCGTTGAATAACAAAAAAGTTCGCTATCTCGATTTTTCGATCGAGATTTTCGCGTTGGAAGACGGCGTCGTCTTTGGGGACACCAAAGAGGGATCTTTTGGAATCCGAGTTCCAAGTCCCACTGCGGTAACGTCGAGTAAGCTCGATCCCCAATGGGGCGGCGCTATTTTAAACGACGAAGGCGAGAAAGACGGCGCAACTTGGGGAAAACGATCTTTATGGGTTGATTATACGGGTCCGGCCGAACGTTTTCTTCGCGGCGACGAACTGGAGCGCGAATGGAAAAAGGACGCCGGTTCCAAAGATTTCCCGTTGACTCGGATTGGAATAGCGGTCATCAGCGGTCCTAATTCCCTTGGAACCCCCGCGTGGCGCCACGTCCGAGATTACGGTCTTTTTTCGAGCAATCCTTTTGGTTGGCGCGATTTTGAACCGCAAAATCCGAACGCGGACGGATCGCGAACCCTGAACAAAAACGAGTCGATGACGTTTAACTTTCGCGCGCTGTTTCACGAAGGAAACCTAACGCCCGACGAATTGAATCTAGCTAGCAAAGATTACAACGAGGGATTCGCCGCGTCAAAGTCGCCTAAACAATAAACGCGCTCGCGTTCTAACTCTCAAAAAGAGGGCGATTACCAAACGCGATTTTCATTAGCCGACTCCCTAAGCGTGGCGAGTCGGCTTTTGGCTTTTTTTGAGTTGCCGCGCCCGTCGCGCGCCCTTGCGGAGAAAGAATGGATTTCCAACAGCTCAACGTAAGATGTCCGTTTTGTTCGGAAGTTTATAAGCTCGACAAATCGCTAGAAGGACGCGTTGTCGCGTGCCATCGTTGTCGCAAAACGTTCCGTATTGAAAAAAACGCGAGCGAGCGCTTGGAAACGCCCTCAACTTCCTCCCCCGCCTTTTCTCAAAACGCTTCTTCTCCGTCCAATTCGAAAAAAGACGATTTCGATTCAGTCTCGCCCGAAATAATCCAAGAATTTACCGCGCGTTACCCTAGTCTTCCTCCCGGCGTTTGGCAGGTGGGCGAAACGTTATTGGACGGCGTTTGTCAGGTTCTCCCGCTCAGTAGCGAAAAGTTGTTCGCGGAAGGAGGAGTTGGAATCGTCCAACGCGTAAGACGCCGGGACTGGAACGTCGACCTCATTGTTAAGAGTCCCAAACCCAAAATCGTTCAAACCGAGTTTGGCAAAGAAAGTTTCGAACGCGAATGTCAGACTTGGATCGAGTTGGGGTTGCACGCGAACATTGTGTCGTGTTACTTCGTGCGTCGGATAGACGGAATCCCGCGATTGTTCGCCGAATTGGCGCCCGACGGCACTCTAAACGATTGGATCGCGGACGGACGTTTGTACGCGGGAACAAAGCGGGATTCGCTACTTAGAATAATCGACGCGTCAATTCAATTCGCTTGGGGGTTGGAACACGCGCACCAGCAAGGCCTCTTGCACTTGGACGTCAAGCCAAGCAACGTAATGACGTCCGGTTCGACAATTAAGGTTACGGACTTTGGTTTATCGAAGTTTGTCAGCAATAATTCCGAGAACGGTCCTTCGGAATCAAGCCACTGCGATGGATTAACTCCATCGTACTGTTCACCGGAACAATACGAAGCGTTTCGACTATATCGAAAAAGCAAAGCCGAAGGAAACGACTCCGTCATCGCTTCCACCGTCCCAATGACCAAGCAGTCGGATATTTGGTCCTGGGCTATTTCCGTATTATCAATGTTCCACGGTCGTTCTCCCTGTAAAAAGGGCGGACAAACCGCCGCGAAGGTTTTCGACTATTTCATCGCTCAGGCTCCGTCGGACACAAGACCGACAATGCCTCCCGGGATGATCGATCTTTTAAAGTGGTGTTTTCAAGAGAATCCGTCAAATCGTCCGGGTTCGATGCAAGTCGTCGCGGACCAATTAGTTCAGATTTATCGAGACTGTTCCGGGAACTCGTATCCTCGACGTCAGCCCAAAAACGCGGCGCTTACGGCCGAAAGCTTTTCCAATCACGCGCTTTCTTTACTCGACTTGGGCAAAACGCCCGAGGCGCTTTCTCTTCTGCGTCAAGCGGTGGGCGCGGCTCCCAACAATCCTCAAATTAAGTTCAACTATATGTTGGCGTTGTGGAGAATGGGACAAATACGCGACGAGCAAGCGCTGGAGAGTATCGACGAGCTGACGCGCAATAATTCGACCGATCCATCGTCTTTCTACGTTTTCGGTTTGATTCATCAAGAGCGCGGCAAATTACAGGCGAGCGTAACCGCGTTTAATCGCGCCTTGGAATTGGAACCGACAAGAAAAGACGTAAAACGTTCGTTGGAGGAAGCGGAAAAATTACTTCCCTACGACTCGCTATGCGCAAATCAACACGTTCTCAGTCGCCGCGACGAAAGTAAGATTCCGGCTTTGTTTATCGACGAAACGGGAGAATTCTTTTTAGTGGAATTGAGCGATGAAACAATCGCTATACTGAAAATCCAAACGGGACAAATTCTATCGGTATTTTGTCGGAAAAAGTCGATCGATTCCGACCAAACGCCTCGCGGTCTATCGGCCGTTAGCGAAGACTATCAATGGAACATGCGGTCGGAGGGAGCGAACGAGATCGTTGTCTCAACGGTCGCTCAGACTCGCGATTCTATTCCCAAACAATCTTTCCGTTTTCATTCGGTCGACTGGGGGAGATTGCGAACGCGATCCAGTTCTCCGCAACTTCCCAATAATTCGCAAACTCTGGTAAACGGCGCCGAGATTCAATTTAATCCGACCGCGCGAGGAGTCTCGATCGTCGACGCAAAGACGAACAAAACAATCGGAGAACTAGTAGAAGACGAACAGACGCCGACGTCGTTTGGGATCGCTCGCAACGGCAAGTGGTTGGCTTCCGGCGGCGACGGTTCTCTAGTTCGAGTTTGGAACGTAGCTCAGCGTCGTTGCGTTCGTACGTTTCACGCGGCGGGCGGGGTTGTGGAAGCGCTGTGGTTCGATCCCAAGGGACGTTCCATTATTACGTTGGCTAAACGCAATATATGTCAAATATGGCGAGTCGATTTAATTTGCAATCATCCCAAGAAATTGCGCGCGCCGCTCTTACTTTGCCTGATTAACTCTTCCGAAGAATTACAAGAGCGTCAGTCTCAAATTGAAACGAGCGTTAATCTCGCGCGCGAAGCGGTCGCCCGCGACGATCGACGACAACTCGTCCAAGCCTTTCGTTCCGCTAAAAAAATCGCGGGTTGGGAATCGGAACGCGACCTTTTCGCGAAACTCTTAGAACAACGAGTTCCTCGAGTCAGTTTAACCGAAGCGATACAAACGCTTCAATTACAAGCCCACGACGGAGACGCGTCGGCGTTGGCGACGGCCTGGAACGCTTCGTTTTTCGTTTCGGCGGGAAAAGACAGAGCAGTCCGCGTCTGGGTCAAAAGTTCGCAAAGCGACGAGGTGGGAAACGCGCGTCGCGGTTCGATTTCAAGAGCGCGAAAGTGGAGCCAAGCGCTCGAGTTCGACGCTCACGCCGACTGGATCCGCTCAATCTCGCTATCTCCCAACAATAGATTTTTAGTTTCCGGTAGTTGGGATCGTCGCGTAATTCTTTGGGATCTCGCGACCGGTTCTCGCCTGTTCACACTCTCGGAAAAAGTTAAGAATTTGACCAATGTTCTCTTTGCGCCGGACGGTAGGACGATCTTGTGCGCCGGGGGAGACGGAACGGCGTCGCTGTGGGATTTGACGTCAAACAAGGCGCTACTGCGACTTAACATTGGATCGGGTTCGACCCGCGCGGTGGCGTTCGGCGGAACGGGCGATTTTTTTGTCACGGCGACCGAAGATTCAGTCGTTCGTTTTTGGAACGGCAGAAGCGGGTTGCCTTTTAAGGAACTAACGGGATTTAATTCGGACGTTTCCGCTCTCGATCTTTCCTTTGACAATACCAAGCTCGTTGTCGGTTGCAAAAACGGGACGATTCACGTCGTCGACCTTAGCGACAAAAGCGGTCGAACTCGCGCGATCCTTAGCGGGCATTTAGGCGCTATCAACTCCTTAAAGTTTTTTCCCGACGGCGAATGGTTGGCGTCTTCGGCAAAAGATAAAACCGCGCGAATATGGAACCTGCGCGCCGGACGCGAGGTTCAAAAACTGACGAACTTGGACGCGGATTTTTGTAGCGTAGTCCTCGATTCCTCTGGAACGGCTATCCTGTGCGGCGACGAGTCCGGAGTCGTTAGAGGTTGGAAATTACAATGGGATTACGATGAACGAGAAACGCTCTCGCGCGATGAAATCGTCCCGCGATTATCGGCGTTGAGCGCTCGCCTCGCGCTAAAAAGAAACGCGTCGAAACCCGCCTTCGCCCCGGAGAATCGCTATCAATTGGGCGCCGAAAAATTCCCAAAAACCTTTGCGGATTACGGAAAGCTCGAGCCCGCTCTACTCGGGCAAATATTCGCGGAAGCGAAATATCGAGGTTTGTGCGACGTTTCCTATGAAACGGTTCGAGGCGTTGTCGGAGAATTCTGGAAAGGCAACGTTCAGCTCCCAACGCCCTAATTCGCCTCTCGACGAAAGAAGATTGTTCCGCGTTGCGAGGCGCGACTAGCGCTCGCGCGAACCAATATCCAAGTTGATCTCGCGCAACGTCGTCGCCACGGTCTCGGGAGACAAGTCGACGAAAGCGCGAGGAGGCCTCGGAAGCGCGTCGTAATTCCCTACGACGCGCTCGTACCACACGACGTCGAGCCAACGACCAAACTTGAATCCGGCGTTCGAAAAGACGGCGGCGGTTTTGAACCCGTTCCTTTGGTGAAAGATACAACTCTCCTTATTTTCCGCCGTTACGATCGCGTAAAGAGCTTTGTACCCTTGCGACGCGAGTAGCGAAATCAAACCTCCGTACAAAGATTTACCGATTCCTCGACCGCGAGCCGAGCGATCAACGTAAACCGACGTTTCCGCGAGCCACGCGTAAGCCGGACGCTCGAACGCCGGCCGGGCGTAAGCGAATCCCAATATTCTATCGCGCTCGCAATAGACCAAATAGGGACAAGCGCTCGACGCAAGATCGACGCGACGTCGAAATTCTTCCACACTGGGCGACGCAAACTCAAAGGAGACGGTCGTTTGCTCCACGTAATAGGAGTAAATCTCCCGAAGCGCGGGAACGTCTTCGGGAGAAACGGGACGCACGCGAACAAGTTCTTCTCGATCCATAAACCTCTAGTTCAATCTTTCTTCGCGATTATGCGCGCGAGCGGTTCGAGGGACGCCGGAGCGCGACTAAATCCGATTACTTAGAATTAATCGAGGCCGCGTCGGATTCCAAACCGCAAGTATTAACGGCGGTTATCGAATAATCCTTCGAATTATCGTAGTCCTTTATTGACCATTCGAATTTCGGAAGAGAAAAATCGGGCGTATCGCTGTACATAATTCCTTGAAACGCGGGAAGAGCGTTACAAACGGGGGCCGTTGGTAACTCCTCGACGCGTTCCCCGTCGCAATAGAGAACAAAAGTCTTCAGCCCGCTTTCCAAATCGGCGCGGCAGTTCCACGTCAGCGCCCCGTCCGAAGTAATTTTGGCGTCAAAGGGAGCGGGCGGAGGCGTCGAGTCGTTGAACGAACCGTCGCGAGCGTAGGTTCGCCAGACGTCGACAAACTCTTTATTGGGCATCCATATACCGTCTTTGACAAACGCTCTTCGTTCCTCGAGCGAGTACTCGCGGAAGTTCTCTTGAGGTTTCGTTTTTATCTTGTCGGCGGCAAGTTCAAGATCGTCGACGTTGGACTCCGCCAAAACAAAACCGTCGGGAGGAGGTAACAACTCGCTCTCGCCCGGCGTTTTGGGAAGACGGGCGGAAAGACAATCGTGGAGAAAACGAATCGCGGGGTAACGAGAATTACCCGTTTCGTGACTTGTGTTCGGATCAATGAGGAGCCCAATTTTGGCGCCCTTTGAACGCATCGTCTCGAAATAAGGCCAACAAGAATTCCAAACAATCGCGAATTCCACCCCATTCTCATGGGCGCCAATATTCAACATCATCGGAACGTTTAAGACGTCCTCGTTCATCGGCAACTCGTCAAAAGTTGCGCCAACGGTATTGGGACAACCGCTACGAAGCCAAGCTCCCGCTATGCGCTTGGGATAGAGTTGACACATACTTCCCACCCAATGGCCTCCGCCGGAATGTCCCCATAGAGCCCAAGGGATCCTCGTAAGTTCTTTATGCCCCGTATAATCGGCGAAATATTCGAGCGCGTCGAGAAAGCTTTGAGCCGATCCGTTGCGAGGATCGCACCATAATTCGCACGCCAAGTCGCCTTGTCGATACGAAACGGCGATCAGAGCGCAATCGTGTTCGCGAGCCAAGGCTTGCCAGTGAAGGTCGTAAACGGCGGTTCGTCCTCCGTCGCTCGACCCCGTTCCGCACCCATGTTGGTGAACAATGACGCCTCGCAACGTTTCAACGTCGGCGGGAATCCATATCTTCCATTCCGCGTCCATTTGAAGTCGTCCAAAGACGGGAGTATCCGGAGCGAAAAATGTCTTTTCAAAATACTCGCCCGAGTCTTCCGAACGAGCGATCGCGACAGCGGCGACCCACGCGAACAACGCGAGCGCAAGGGTTTGAATGAAATTCCGTTTCATTGAGATAATTCCTTGTTGTCGAGATTATTTAAAAATTCTCCCAATTCGCGTCGAAGCGAGATTAGATCGTCGGGAGAGACAGGGGCGTAAACGCTCGTTCCGGCGTCTTCCGAGGAAACGATTTCATTTTTGGTCTCGTCTAATCGCAGACGTTTGCGAAGGTTCGCGGAAAGAGCTTCGCGAGCGAGCTTTCCATACTTCGAGGCCAAGTTTAGATACTCGGCGTCTTGCTGCCCTCGCCGATAAGCCTTCAGGCGAATCGATGGAACTACGCAATTTCCACTCTCTTCAATCGCCGGGTAAAACAACGCCAACTCGTCCCCAACGCGCCAGGAATTGTCGTTTCCTATTGTTTGCCAAGGAACGATTCCATCGGCGCCCAGCGACCACGCGTCCAACGTCCACAAAACCGGTTGATAACAATTCCCCTCGGGCGAGACAGTCGTTCCATAGGTATAAAGGAAACGACCATAACTAGAACACCGATCAAGAACGGTTCGTCGATAATCTCTAAACGCGCCTCCCCCGACAACGTAGACGTCGAGAGAAGAGTCAAGAGAATTGCGCTCCCACTGAGGGCGAGAAATATCGGCGCGGAACTGAATCGCATTATCAAGGGAGATCTCGGCGAGCGATTTTTTCAGTTGTTCTCCGTAAAATTCAAGGGCCGCGAAATCGCGATAACTAGCGGGTTCGTCCAATAACCAAGGCGAACTGGCTCGCGACCATCCGTCTCGCTTATAGTCCATCTTATTGTTCAGGAAAAAGAGAAATTTTGTTCTATCCCATTTCTCTCGAGATATCTTCCGCGCAAAATCCTTGATTCCATCTCGAAGAACCGCGCAATAGTCGCCGGAAAAAGCGGATTCCTCGGGCCAAAGGTCGGGATAGGGAAAACTCTCAAAAATATTGGCGGGGAAGTTTTCAAATAACGGCAAATAAAACGCTTCAATAGGAACCGAACCTCTTGGTAGGTCGGCGAAAGCGCTTCCGTCAAAATACCGTCCAAATCTCTTCTCCCAAGCGCTCCAATCAAAAGAACGAGAAAACATATTCCAAGTCGGAGCCAAACCGTCCGCAACCGTTCCGCGATGAGAATACGGAACGCGATTGATATAAGTCCTATGAAGCTGGGCGAGCCGATAATAATCGAGCTCGTTCTCCGGCAACGAATAACAATTCATTTCGGGGAGAAAGCTAAGCTCGTTGGGCAAGGAAAAGTTCCAGACCTTCAAATCGATTGAAAGATCCAAGCGCCGTCCATTGTCGTCAAAGATCTTTAAAACTCCGTTCAACGAGCCGAACGCGACGTCCTTCGGCACAAACAGCTCGCAATAGGCGGAATCGACTCCCGCCAAAAAAGAAGCGCCTTGCCGACAATCGAATTCGATCATAGGATCGATCATTTTACCTTTTGGCGTATCGACGCGAGAAAACCGATGAAACGTCGCTTTTGGTTTGCTCGCCGAGTCTAGATTATCGCCCCAATCTAATTCAAAACGAAAATGGGAGTTCGTCTCGCTTGAAAAGACAATTTGGAAACCTATAAATTCGTTCCTTGCGGAAGATAGTTCGACGCGCCGTTGCGACGAGTCCCATAAATTATTTCTCAACAAATAGGAATCGGAAATCTTTGGAACGGCGTCTCCGTTCTCGGTAAACTTCACGAACTCGTCAACGACTGAAACGTCAACGTTCCCCAATTTGGCGTTTAGTCGTTCCTCTCTATTTGGAATCGGTAAATTATTTGCTCCGCGCGAACGAAGGAACATTTCAACATCTTGCCCGCGTCCTTTCGATGGAGAGAAAGATAAAGTCGCCGCGCGACTTTCTATGCCAAGGCGGTTTACGGCCGTTATTTCGCAAAGTCGCTCTTTGGAACCGAGGCCGGTCAACAAGGCTTCAAAATGATCGGACTCCACTTTTTCAAAAGGGGTCTCGCACAATTTGGGAGAAGGAATCAGCATTTGAGGAACTCGACGTCCGTCAATTTTGACCAAAAAACCGACAATCTCGTCCTCGATAAGCTTTGAACAATCCCAACGCAAACGAACCGCGCCTTCGGGTAAACCGTCAATTTGACGCGACAGATTTATAGGCGCGTTAGGTTCAACGGTTCCGCTAGTCTCTTCAAACTCCACGTCCAAATACGGCGAACAAGAAGAATTCTGCTCCCTACTGTAAAGAAAACGGTTCGGGAACAGACGAATATTAACCGTCTCTCCGTCGCGTTCGAGTTCCGTGCCCGTATCGTCAAATATAACAAAACCGTGTGAAAGTCCGACGGCGCGGGCAACGACTAGATCGGGATCCAAGTCAATAGATTGCCACCCGTCCTCCGGTTCTCCGGCGTCGACGCCATTCCAAATCGAACCGCCGAGCCCAAAAATAACGGACGTTATATCGTTATATTCGTCCGGCAAGGGTTCGCCATTGTAATTTGAAGAAAACCAAGGTTCGCTCGAATTTTTGCGCCAGCGAAACGACGACGCGCCGCTTTCTTTCGCGTAATTAGTCCCCGTTCCCTCCGTCCAATCGGAAGTAATCGAACTAACGCCAACGCGATGAAGTCGTTCGTCGCTCGAAAGCTTTAAATGAAGGGTGGCCTTCTTGATCTTTTTTCCTTTCAGAGACTCGAGGTCAAAATCGAGAAGAGAAAACTCCTGGTAACCTTTAAGTTTCAGTCTAGGAGCGGCGCCGTTGTTGCCTTCTTCCTCGCCGGAAGCGGAAGATATCCAGAGATCTCTTGAAACTGGTAAACGAACAGTTTCAGCAACAGCCGAACCGCCAAAACAACTTCCCCCGAACAAAACCGCCAAAAGAAATAAAATGCGTCTCACAAAGTCCATCCTTAAGTAAGGAACGAATCAACCCGAACCAACAAAGGGATTATACATGGAACAATTCTCGAAATCAATCTTTGAGAAGTCGAGAAAAATGGAAAGAGAAACTATCTTCGACAAGAGTGTCTCCAAGCTCGACGTCTTGCGACGCGTTCGATATAATGACGGTCGACGCGCCGAAAGATAATCGCGCGCAGCGTCGAATTGGTCTTCGCTCGGACCGATTAGACAATCAATCGCTTTTTAAACGAGGAACCCATGTATCGCAACGCGTTTATATTATTTCTGTTATTATTGGCGACAACCTCAAAATCTACGACAAACGCCGACGTTTTTGGATCGGAACCCGGAGCCAACGAGGGGTATTACGTTTTCTGTTACTTTACCGGAGGAGGCGATTCTGGCGTTCATTACGCCGTTAGTCGCGACGGTTATCAATGGAAAGCGTTAAACGAGGGCAAAGCGATTTTTGCGCCCCCTATCGGAAAGAAGGCCAAACTAACGCGCGATCCGAGTATCGCGCGAGGCGAGGACGGTATTTTTCAAATGGTCTGGACCGTTTCTTGGGACGGTCGCTCATTTGGGCGCGCTTGGAGCGACGACTTGATTAATTGGAAAGACGCTAAAGCCGTTCCTTGTATGGAGAACGAACCAACTACACGAAACGTTTGGGCTCCGGAACTGTTCTACGACAAAACCGATCGTCTTTATTACGTCATATGGTCGTCGACGATTCCCGGTCGCTTTTCTCCGGCCGATAAGGGAACGAGCGAATCGGCGTACGATCACCGCGTTTATTACACAACGACAAAAGATTTCGAATCGTTCGCGCCCACAAAGTTGTATTTTGATCCGGGACACAACGTTATCGACGCGTTTCTAATGAAGTCGAACGAGACTTACTATCTGTTTTATAAGGACGAAACGCTTTTTCCGGAAGAAAAGAAGACAATTCTGGTCGCGGAGTCGAGTTCTCCAACGGGACCTTTCGCAAAAGGTCAAACCATCTCCGCGCAAAACTGGGTCGAGGGTCCCAGCGCCTTAACGTTGGGACAAGATATCGTCGTTTACTACGACTGTTACCGAGACGGGAAATATGGCGCGGTCAGATCGCGCAACGGCGGGGATTGGGAGGACGTTTCAAATCTGATTTCCTTTCCCAAAGGAACGCGTCACGGAACCGCTTTCGAAGTCGATCGAACGCTCTACGAACGGCTTGTGGAAACCTATGGAATCGTCGATTAGACTCTCGTCTCCTTCTCCTTCGTTTTGAGACAGTTCAGTTCAATCGATCGACAAAGATGACAACGTCGTAAAACGCGGACTTGGAGGAAACGATATTTGACACGCTTTCAACAAGTCCGCCATTTTCGCTTTCCTTTTTTCCGCCGACGAACGGAACCATTCCTAAATCAATAATCGCGGCCTTCGATCGGGGAACCGAAATCTTCCCCGAAATATCGCACGACGCGATTTCCGGTCGTTCGACAGTCAGTTGCGCTCGAGGCGACGACTCGGTGGAAACGCGCATGCTAAACGTTTTCATGCGTTCCACAACGGTCGCTTGATACCGAAAAGATAACTCAAAAACCTCGCCCCCGATCGATAAAAGCGGCGTCGTTTCGATACGGCGTCCTTCGTCAATCGAGGAAACGTCCGAAGCGTAACCAGCCGGAACGGACGAATCCGCGCGAAAATCTCTCGAAAAGGTCTTCTTCGGCGCGCTCGATCCCCAACCAAAAGTTCCTCCGTTTGGAACGACATTTTGAGAATCCGTAAGAACGACGCGATCCTGTCGTCGTTCCAAATCGGCGATAATTTTGGGCAACTTTTCTCGGTCGACCGTCCACGCCTGAACGTCCGCGCCATTTCCTTCGATCGTCACGGAGGCGGGCGCGAGATCGCGAGCTTCTCGAACTCGCCAATCGGGATTCTGAACGGCGTAAACTTTGACGGAAAACGAAACGTCTCGCTTCGTCGGATCGATAAAACGATCGACAATATTGGAAACGTATCGTTGAATCTTCGCGTTGTGATAAACGTACAAACGCTCGGACGTCGCGCTCAGAACCCCAAACGGTTCTTTGCGCCAAAAGTCCTTTCCAGAGTCGAAAAGAATCCAGTTGACTATCGAATTTTGAGGTTCTTTCAGATTTGGAAATCGTCGCGAATAAGGCGAAATGTCGTAAACGATCCAAAACTGGCCGGCTCCGTCCGGCAATCGACTCAACTCGTAGGAATAGCGAGTGGTTTTAGGTCCGACGAAATCCTCGCGCGCGTTCGACAACTCTCGCGCGCCCGCGTCTCGCAGCGGGTTTTCGTTATTTGAATCGACGTTCGGCTCGCGCCAAATCGCCCCGCCTAAATCTTCGTCGTTTTGCTCGACAAACTCGGACGAATTACCGTCGCTCGAAGTCGCGTCTTGGCCGAAACAGGAAACTAAATCGAAGAAGCCAAATACGAGCCAAAACACCGCAATCCAACAGCCAACGGCACAAACGCTTCGAAACGCCGCGTGTTTCTGGAAATCCAACATTTTTCGCTCCGGTCGAAAGTTCGCTTTTTCGCGTCGTTTTTTGGACGCGCCAATCAATCCGTTTGTCAAAAAGGCGCGGCGCGTTTCATTCGCCCGCCCAGAAGTTTTCAAGTTGGCTTTCTTGTGGTAAAATATCGCTCGTTGTCGGCGCGATCAATAACGGCCGTTCCCGAGTCCAACTCAAAGAAAATGCGCGCTTCCAAACCACAAACGTCCAAAGAACCGCAAACTAGGGTTCCAACCGCCTCTCCTAAAAAGCCGATTTCAATGCGCTCCAAAATAGGATGGATTGCAGTCGGTATGGTCGCGTTATTGGTCTACGGAACGTTGCGCTATAAAACGTCCGGCGACGCGGGTTTCTTCGAGCTCAACAGAACCTGCGTCATAATGATCCTTCTATGGCTAGCTTGGCCGGAACTCGAGGCGCTACCTCGCTGGTTGCTTTTCGTTGTCCCCATTTGCGCGTGCGCGTGCGCGTGGCGACCCCAATACTTGCTCGTTGTCCTTCCTCTCGCTTTCGTCTATCTTTTGTTACGCCCTCCCGCGCGGAAGAAGAAGTAAAGAGGCGCGTTTCAAGTCCTCTCGCGGAACCGCTATGCGTTTTCCACCACTTTGTCAACGATTTCCTTATCGAAATAGTTTATCGACATGCCCGCGTCGACAACGACCTTTTGTGAAACAATTCCGCTAGACCGCGGGCTCAAAAGAAAGACGGCGGTCGCGGCCGCTTCTTCCGTCGAAACGGGACTCTTGCGGGGTATAACTCGTTCGGCAAAAAGATAAGAATCGAGGTACCCCGGGATTCCGGCGGAGGAAGAGGTCTTCAGCAACGAGGGCGCGACGGCGTTAAAACGGATCTGCGAAAACGAGGAAAACGACTTCGTCAAAAACGCCAACGAAGAATCGAGAGCCGCCTTAATAGGGGCCATATAACCGTAATTCTCGCTCGCCATGCGAGTTGTTGAAATCGACACCGTTACCACGGACGCGTTCGGTTTCAACAGATCGGCGAAAGCGTCGGCGATCTTGACGAGCGAGAAACAAGAAATATCCAGCGCCTGTAAGAACGCTTTTTTAGGCGTTTTGTGAAAAGGCTTCATTCCCTCGGAATAATCGGCGAAGGCGATCGAATGCAGCAAACCGTCGAACGAATCGAACTTTGCGCCGACCGCGTCGCGAAGCGCGAGAATCTCCGCGTCGTTCTCGACGTCGCACGCAAAAAAATCGGAATTCGGGAATAGTTTCGCCGTTCGCTCGAGCGTCGCTTGATTCCGCGCGACAAACGCGCACTCCGCGCCCTCGTCGATCAACATCTTGGCGACGGCGTAAGCGACGCTCTTTTTATTGGCGACCCCAAAAATTAAAAAACGCTTTCCCGACAGTTGCAAAAAATCCATCGAAACGTCCCTCCCGTTATCGACGTTCGTCTATTCCGGCCGCATTAGTATTCGTCGTCTTGAACTTCGTTGGTTTTCGAATCTTTCGCGCCGCGACGATGACGAACCGCCGCCGCGATAAAGGCTCGAAACAGAGGATGCGGAACGGTCGGCTTCGATTTGAACTCGGGATGATACTGAACCGCGACGAACCAAGGGTGATCGTCGAGTTCGACAACTTCGACAAGCTTGCCGTCCGGACTCGTTCCCGCGATCGTCATACCGCCGTCGATAAACTGGTCGCGATACTGATAGTTAAACTCGTACCGATGTCGATGGCGCTCCATTATGTCGAGCGATTTGTAGGCTCCCGCCGCCCTCGAGCCCGCCAAAAGCGAAGTCGGTTGGGCTCCCAAACGCATGGTTCCTCCCATATCGACGATCGAGCGCTGCGAGTCCATCATGCAGACGACCGGATGTTCCGCGTCCTTATTAAACTCCGTCGAATTAGCGTCGACGAGTCCCAACACGTTTCTCGCGTATTCGATAACCGCGCACTGCATTCCCAAACATATGCCAAAAAAGGGTATCTCGTACTCTCTGGCAATCTTAACGGCGTCAATCTTACCTTCGACTCCGCGTTCGCCAAAGCCGCCGGGAAGAAGAATGCCGTCAACTTTTTCCAAAAGCGCGCGAGTTTCTTCGCGCTCGGCGTCCTCGCTCGGGATTCGCAAAATGCGCACGTTTGTCGAGTTCGCGATCCCGCCGTGATCAAGGGCCTCGTAAATCGACTTGTAGGCGTCCTTATGCTTCGCGTATTTGCCAACGACGGCTATGGTGACCTCGTTTTCCGGTCTGCGCAGACGACGTAGAAGATCGTGCCATTTAGTAAGATCCAAAGCCTTGGCTTTGGTCAATCCCAATCGATCCACGATCATCTGATCGAGTTTGTGCTCGACAAGATCGAGCGGAACCTGATAAATGGAGAAGTCGGCGTCGCGTTCCTCGACGACGCATTTGTCGGGCACGTTGCAAAAGAGCGCGATTTTGGCGAGTTCTTCCTGCGAAATCGGCTGTTCGGTGCGACACACAATAAAATCTGGTTGAACGCCAATTTCACGGAGTTGCCCAACGCTGTGTTGAGTCGGTTTGGTCTTCAACTCGCGCGCGGCCTTGAGATACGGCACCAAAGTTAAGTGAATGTAGACGCAATTCTCTTTGCCGACGTCCAGCGAGAACTGACGAATCGCCTCTAAAAATGGCAAACTCTCAATATCGCCGACCGTTCCGCCAATCTCGGTAATAACGACGTCGACGTCTTCGGTTGCAAGTCGCTTAATGCAATCCTTAATTTCGTTGGTAATATGGGGAATTACTTGAACCGTTTTACCGAGGTAAACGCCGTGTCGCTCCTTGTCGATGACGCTTTTATAAATTTGCCCGGTCGTCCAGTTGCTATCGCGAGTGAGAGGAGAGTGGGTAAAACGCTCGTAATGTCCGAGATCCAAGTCCGTTTCGCTTCCGTCGTCCAGGACGTACACTTCGCCGTGTTGATAGGGACTCATCGTTCCGGGATCGACGTTAATGTACGGATCCAATTTTTGCATCCGAACGGAAAGTCCGCGATTTTCGAGCAACATACCAATGGACGCGCTCGTTAATCCCTTGCCCAACGAACTAACCACGCCGCCAGTTACAAAAATATGTTTCGTCATCTCGCACCCTTCTCTCTTTTCCGTCCGCAAAAACAAATTTCGCTCGCGGAAATCGGCTCGCCTACGCCGAAAGTCCAAACAAACCAACAAACAACGCGCGGGCTCGAGCGCCACCAAAGTCCCGCGGAAAGGACGCCCTTAACTTCGAATTGTTAAAATCTCTCAAACGCGCCCGGACCGTCAAGCAATCTATAATACCAGGAGGAAACACCGGGAGCGCCAATCGATTAATGCAAGCGCATCCCGGGCTTCGCGCCCTCGTCGGGAAAAGTTAGGAAGACGTCGGGACCGCCGGGACCGGAGGCGACGACCATACCTTCGCTCAACCCAAATTTCATTTGCCGCGGTTGAAGATTCGCGACGAACACGACCAAACGGCCAATTAGTTTTTCCGGTTCGGGATAGGCGGCCTTGATCCCGGCAAAAACTTGCCGCGTTTGCGTTCCGCCAAGCGAAATCTTCAACTTCAATAATTTGCGCGCTTCTTTGACTTGCTCCGCTTCGACAATTCGACCAACGCGCAAGTCGACTTTCATAAAGTCGTCGATCGAGATCGTCTCGCTCAATGGCTCTTCCGCGAGCGGGGCGTCGGAATCAAACCAAGGCGCGATACCGGGCTTTTCCGCCTCGTTGGAAGAGTCGTTTGCGGTCAAAGGAGTCGTTTGCGGAACGTCGCGTTGCAAATCGCTCTTAGATTCTTCAATCATCGATTCAATTCCCTCTCTAGGAACGCGGGTCATCATATGCTCGTACTCGTTGACCTTGGAACCGAGCAACGGTTTTTGAACGTCGTCCCATCCGGTGATTTTGGTATTGAGAAGTTTCTCCGTCTTTTTCGCCAAATCGGGAAGAATCGGCGCCAAATAAACGACGATTTGTCTGAAAAGATTAAGACTAACCGTCACGACGTCCATTAACTTCTTCTTGGCGGCGTCTCGAGCCTCTTGCGAAGCGCTCTCGTCTTTTTCAAGAGCGCTCCACTCTTTTTTAAGGGTCCAAGGAGCGTTGCTCTCGACGTACTGATTCGCTCTGTATCCGCATTCGAGGGCAATTCGAATCGCTTTGCCGTACTCGCACTCCTCGTAAGCGGCGGCAATCTCCTCCGATTTGCCGGCGGCCTCGGCAAAAAGACCTCCGTCGTCGGGATAGACGTCGGAAAGACCGGTCAAATTGGCGAACTTTGCGGTTCGACTCGCCAAATTCACGACGACCCCGACCAAATCGGCGTTAACCTTCAATTCCATTTCTTCAAGATTTAGGTCGAGATCGTCGACGCTCGAAGAAGTCTTAGAAGAGAAGAAATAACGCAAGTACGACGGATCCAACCACTTGAGGTACGTTCGAGCCAAAATGAACGTGCCCTTGGATTTAGACATTTTCTCGCCGTTCACGGTAAGAAAACCGTGAACGCGCACTTTTGTGGGCAAGTTAAAGCCCGCCGCTCTCAACGAAGTCGGCCAAAACAACGTGTGAAAATAGGTAATGTCTTTACCGATGAAGTGATGTATTTCGGTGGAAGGGTCGAGCCACCAATCTTCGACCTTCTCTCCGTTTTTCTCGCACCACTCGCAAGTCGAACCGATGTACCCGATGGGAGCGTCGAACCACACGTACCAGTAGTTGCCGGGCGCGTCGGGAATCTCAAACCCAAAATAGGGAGCGGGTCTCGAAATATCCCAAGGTCTAAGGTCGTCGGAAAGGAACTGTCCTTTCAAGAAGTTGGCGACCTCGGGTTGCAGAGCGCCCGAATTGTCGACCCAATCTTGGAGAAAATCGCGCGCCTTCTCTATTTCGACGAAAAGATGCATCGATTTGCGCAACTCGGGAGTCGCCCCGGAAAGAGCGCTTTTCGGATCGATAAGGTCCATTGGCGAATACACGTGTCCGCATTCGCAGCCGTCCCCGTATTGATCCTTCCGTCCGCACTTCGGGCACGTGCCGCGCACAAAACGATCGGCGAGAAAACGCCCCTCGATCGGGTCGTACAGTTGTTCGATTTCTCGCTCGACCACGTACCCGCCCTCGCGAAGTTTCTTCCAAAACAATTCGCAGAAACGGCGCGTTTGAGGCGAATTCGTGCTTCCGTAATTGTCGAACTCGACGCCAAATCCCGCAAAGTCGGCGCGGTGCGACTTATTAACCTCGGCGATAAATTCCTCTTCGGTCACGCCCTTTTTCTTCGCGGAGATGGTGATCGCCGCGCCGTGAGTGTCGTCGGCGCAAAAGTGGCGACAATTCTCCCCTCGAAGCTTTTGAAATCGAACCCAAACGTCGGAACGAATGTACTCGACCAAATGCCCGATATGAATATCGCCGTTGGCGTAGGGCAACGCGCTCGTTACCAAAATCCTTCGACCGCTCATCGTTTCTCCCTAATGTTCGATTCGTCCGACGGCGCCGTTCGCATCGTCGCGTTTAAACAAAACGCGCGCGACGCCCGATTGTCGCGACGCCGCGCTTGCATCGGCGCCCATCGCGCGCAAAACGCGACGCGGCGCTCTTACCAATTTTACGACGTCGCGAAGGTTCGTCAAGACGAAGGCGCCCCGCGACGAGGTCAAATGTTCACTTAGCGGACTCGCAATCCTCCTCGCAAACAACGCGGAATCCCACGTCGAAAACGCGTTGCCATGGATAATAAAACTCGCGAAAATCCGAAGCGCCGCGATAAGGTCGATCGTGCCACGACCCTCCGCGAACTACTCGACGACTTTCATTTCTCGCGTCCATAAACTCCAGACCGTAATTGGGCTTCGCGACGGACGACGTCCATTCGGCGACGTTGCCGTGCGTATCGAACAGGCCCCAAGCGTTTGGCTTATAATGTCCGGAACGCTCCGAAAGGAACCCGTTGTCGCAAAAACGTCGATCTTTGGGAACCCAGTCGTCAAAACGAGTGACGTTCGGCAAGGGAATGCGCTTGACAAAATAATTATCTGCGATGAACTCAATAATCATTTGATCCGCAAAATTAGCATAAGCGCTAAAATCGGAGTTCCAATCGCCAAACCAGAAAGGAGTAGTCGAACCGGCGCGACAAGCGAGTTCCCACTCCTCTTCCGTGGGCAAACGGAAACGCTTGCCGGTCTTCTCGGACAACCAACGGCAAAACGCCTCGGCTTCGTCCCAAGAAACGCGACAGGCGGCTCGTTCGGGAGAATTAACGAAAAAGCCGCGGAAACCGTGCGAGAGTCCCTGACGAGACTCGACGCGCGAATCGTGCTCCGGGTCAAAAACTTCGAATTGTTCGTTCGATATTTCGTAGGCGCCAAACCAAAGCCCCGACTTTCCGGACGCGGGGGGCAACTTTTTCAACGCGATCGAAATCTCCGGCGATAAGTTAACGCGCATCGAGTCAACGTCGCCCTCGCGAACGGTTTCAACGGAAACCTCAACGTCGTTGGGACTCGTAACTTTTTTATCGGGATCGTTTGGAACGAGATAAGGCTCGCCCATTCCCCAAACTTCCGTCTTCTTTGGTTTTAAATCCCAATCGTATCGATTTGGCGTTTCCCATCCGATTTCCTCGGGTTTGCCGCGAACCATTTTATCGTCGACTTTATGGATCTCGCGCTCAAAACGCTCTCGCAGTTCCTCTCCGCTAGGAAACGCGCGATTTCCCTCGGAAACGTCCTTCAAGATCCCGCGCTCCCAATCGGTCGCGGCGTAGTTGACCGGAATTTTTAGCCACTCGAGTTCCAAAAGTCCGCCGGATTTCTTGGGATCGTACGGTTCGCCGCGAGCCTCTTCCGACTCGTCGTCAAAGTTAGCGTAAAGCGCGAGCAAATCCTTTCGGTGACGATTCCATTTCTCAACGTACTTCGGCTCGCCGACGAATTCGTTCCAAGTCCCGTGGTAAGGGGCGTTCATATCGATCCAAGTAATAATTCGATCCCACGCGTCCGCGTCCATTTGCAAGCCGTAGTGACCGTTCGATAGAATCTGAACTAACTCGGTCGTGTTCGCCGCGAACTCCATCGGGTTGAGAAGGAAGTAGTCGCTCTCAATTCCAGGACGTCGAACAAACCCGGCGAGATTCATATACGAGGTCGAAAACTTTCCGCAGCGCTGACGCGGTTCTCCCATTTGAAGAGCGGACACAAAGCCGTCTATTATATTCCCTCCTCTAAGGTCCAAGGGAACGACGCCCCATCCGCGATCCTTGCCGTCGTGGCAAGCGACGCAATAATGGTCCAATACGGGTTGCACTTCCCGATCGAAAGAAAAGCCGCGCATTGGACCGTTCCACGGTCGAATCGGAGACGGTTCGCGATCGGAAGTAAAAGCAACGCTGGAAGCGGAGCTCGTCGAATTTTCGTCCTCGTGACATCCCACGCAGGACAAGAATTCGCCGGGCATCGCCGTAAACCAAGAGCGCATCTGTTGAAGCGCTTGTCCGTTCTCGTCCAAGGGTTGAATCGCGATCGGCACGTTCGCAGGAACGGTAAACAACGCGGAGCCGTCCTCGTTAACGGGAACGGTTCCCAAAACTTGACGCACGTCCCACGGTCCGTCGACGCCTATAATGGAAGTCGCGCCTCCAACGTTGGGGTACAGGTAACTGTAAGAATAAAGGCGCAAGCTCTTTACCGTTCCTCTCGGAACGCCCTTTAATCCGTCGCCATAGTAGACGTCGGCGCAATAGACGGACGCGTCGGTCTTGGACAGATCAACTCTATCTCGCAACACGGGCGGACGTTCCGTTTCGCGCCACGGGATCGGTTCAAAGCAGGCGTAGTTTTCCAACTCGGCGAGCAAGTACATATTGTCGAACCGATCGACGAGATAGATTCCCCAAAGCGCGTCGCGGTCCGGCTGCGACGCGACGAGGTAATAATCCTCGCTAAGCGGGAACGGATGAAGGTACTTCGGCCAGCTTTCGTCGGCAATGTTATCGCCCCAAAGAGTCGAGTGGTATTTGGGATCCGTTCGCGACTCGACCTTTTTCGGAGAACCGCAAATTCGCTCCACCGCGCCCTGCGTCTCCTTGCGACCTTGAAGAACGTCAAAAAGCACAAGTTCGCCCATGCGCGAGACGCCGTGGTGCCCGGTGACCACGCAACAGAACTTCGACGAAGAGCCGGGGATGGGTCTCGCGTACATCATCGACACGGGCCAAAGCGAATTGGACGCGTAAAAAGCCCGCTGGTTGGTTCCGTCGGGATTCATCTCGAACAAGAGCCGACCGGGCACGTGCGGAATGTCGGTGTACTCCCAGCGCAAGTACATCACGCGACCGTCCGGGGTAAGGGTCGGACACCAGTTGTGCTCTTGATCGAACGTAAGTCGACGAATCGAGTTTGTGGACGCGTCCAGTTTGTAAGTGTTCGTAACGCGAGTAGTTCCCGAAACGCACGGAACGCCTATGTAGCAGGCGGTCGACGTAAATATGACCGAATCGTCGGGTAAATAGCAGGCGTCGTAACTATCGGCGTCGGGAAAATTCGGCAACTTGACCTTCATAGCCTCGTCGGTCGACTTGTTTTCCAAAGCGGCGTTAAGATCCAGTTCGAACACGTTCCAACGTCGCTCCCTGTCGGTCGCGGAAACGAGCGCTTTCTCGGCGTCAAAATGTAAGTCAATATCGCCCAAAAACGTCGGGTAGTCCGGTTTGAAAAGAGTCGAAATGGACGGAGCGACGTCGGCGTCGGAAGCGATTTGCGCGTCCGTCTTCTCGGAATCGGATTCGTCGAAAACAAACGGGAGCTCGAGAGTATTAAGCGAATCGTCGAAAGCGTTCGGATTCAGAACGCAGTTGCTCTGATAATTCTGCGGAAGGCCCAAGTCGCTCGCGCCGCGTTGAACGAAAATTAATTTGTCAAAATCGAGGATCGGATTCGCCCAACCGGTTCGCGCGTAGAGTCGAATCGCTTCAACGTAAAGATCGGCGCATTTTTGCGCGGAATCGTCGGTCGGAGAAGTTTCATAAGCGTCAAAGGCGGTTTTTCCTTCTTCAAGCAACGCGTCGCATTTTTTCAACGTTTCCGCGAGATACTCGTCGTCGCCCAAGTCGGAACGAAATCGATCGATCGAAGCCTTCGTTCTTTCGAGCGCTTCAACGAAACGAGAGCGTCGAACGGTAAAGATCTCGTTTCTAGGAGGGCGAGACTCGGACGAGTCCGTTTCGCCAATAGTCGTTTTAATATAAAGCGCGCGACCGAGTTCCGACGAAACGCCGTCGTCTCCCTCGTCGTCGAACATTCCAACGCGGTAGGTCAATTCGTCGCAAAGATCGACGTTTCCAGATTCCAAAGCCAGAGGTTTGCTAGACGCGACTATTTCCAGCTTCGACTTGGACGCGAGCGCGAGCGCCGTTTCTCGCGCGAAATGATCGCTGAACGTTTCGCCGCTCTCTCTTCGCTCGTACCGATCCTTGGCGATATACTCGTACCAACCGCCGCTCCAAGGACTCGGACGCCAGTCGGACGCGCTCTTAATTCGTTCCTTCGCCACGGCGCGAGGGACGTTCCAACGCGCGATCATATCGAACTTTGGAACTAATCTAAACGCGCTAAAATGAGGAATGTCGGGAGATTTCGCGACAATGGCAATCGTGTGTTTACCGGCGGAAACGTTCTGGAAATCGATTTGTTTTTCCCAAGTGGACGCGCTCGTCAACCAGCTGCCGTTCGTACCGTTCAACGCTTTTTCGGAAACGACGACTCCGTCGAAAAGCAACGTTAGAGGTCTTGGATCGCAAGCGGAATAAAACGCCCAGAACTCGTAATCGCCAGATTCGGGAAAATCGATCTCGTACTCCGCGTTCGATTGCTCGACAACGCCCGGAGGCGACAGAGCGACGTATTTATCCGAGTACGGCAGACCGCGCAACGTCATCGTACCGCCGCTGAACCACTCCGCTCGGAAGGTAAAAGCGGGACGCGAATCCTCGTTTCGCGCTTGAACTTCGTCGTCCGCCAACGATGCGCGAAGCAAACCAAGCCCTAAGAAGGCGACGGAGCCCAAAAAGAAGGTTAAACGGGAAAAAAAGCCTAACCGTCGTTGGAAAAAAATCATCGTTTCACCTAACAAATAGCGTCGCGCTCAACGCGGACGCGTTCAAAAAGGCAATATAAGCGCGACGGAGAACGCGCCGTTGGACAGTTCGACGTTCCTCGCTCCAAGCCGTGGCGCTATTATAGAACAACAGTCCTTTCCCTTCAAATGCGAAGCGCTATTTTCTAAAAAAAAACGGCTTGTTGGAAAAAATGATTGACGCGCGCAAAAACCGCTCTTAAAATGACGCGTAAGGCGGTCGCGCGGGTTGGCGCGACTCGTTCCGCATTTGTCGCACAACCCCCGAGGAAAAGTTCGCGCTATGACGCTCTCGTCGCTCTCCGCGCGCCCCCAGAGTTTTAAAACGACCGGGCGCCGCCGATTTGCAATCAGTTGCATCGTTATTCTAATGGCGTTTTTGACGATTCTTGTTGGCTCGACGAGATTGACCGCGCAAGACGTCAAAATTGCCGACGACGGTTCGCTCGCTCCGATAGCGAACTTTATTAACGGTCAAACGTTGTTAGTCGCTCGTTTAGACCTTGACGGAATCGACTTGAACCGTTTTAAGGAAACGTTGGACGTCGATTTTCTCCAACTTTTAACGTCCCTTGGATTCTCCAAGGATTCCTCGGATTCGACAATGGTGGAATTCGGCAAGACCTCGGAGTCCCTAAAGGAAAAGCTAGCGGCGCAAATTGAAGGGTTCAAAGAAGCTCGCGGTTTTTCCAAGGCGTACTTTGTCGTTCAAAGCACGGACGGCAAAGGAACCTGCGTCATTGCGCCAATCGGTTCCGCAACGCCGGAGCAAGTAAAAGAGGCTAAAGAGGGCGCGGAGAAAGTCGGGCTAAACTGCGGAGTCTACCAAAAGAAATATCTGATCGCGTCCTCTTCTCCTTTGAAGGAAATAGGGGCGTTTTACAAAAATTTTCAATCCGCCCCCAATCCTAAGATCGAGAAATTTTTCAAAGATAATTCCGACAAAACACTGGCGTTCTATAGCGGTCGTCTAAAGATTCGACCTTTCTTCAAAGACAACGATCCAAACGCGTCGGGAGTTCCGCAAACCACCGAGCAAAACGAGTCGACGCGAAACACCGGCAAAGAGACGATCGCGGAATCGGAAGCTAGGCTGTCTTTGCTATTCGGAAAAGAATTTGGCAAAGCGCCCAGAAAGAAGGCGCGAGATCCTTTTGAGTCGTTTCCTCGAAGCGTAAAAGACGCGATCGAAACGTTCGACGCTTCCTTCGTCGAGGCTTATGGTTTCGTCGACCTCGCGACTTTGCAAGGAAAGCTCGACGCGACGTTTACCACGTCGGCGAACGCAGGAAGATTTAAAGAGGAATTCGCCAAGATAATCGCCGAAGTCGCTCCGAATTATTTCGACGCGCTTCAAACGTTATTGACAATCTTGGGGGACGCCGAAGCGTCGGGCGTTTTGACGGAATCGTATCCTCAACTGAAGGCAATTCCCGTTAAGTTCCTCGAACGATATCGCGTCATTCCCGTTTTGAGGGAGTTGTGCTGCGGCGAAATGATGGCCCGCGCTCCTCGACAAAGCGAGAAAGAACTCGTTTTTTCGTTCGATATTTTGGACGAGGTGAAAAAAATCGGTCCTAATACGGCGGCTTCCGCGTTTTTCTTCTACGCCTTGTATCAACGCGCCGCCGGTTCAAACGGTTCGGACGACGAAGTGGACGAGAGCAAGTACGAAGAAATATTCGAAGAATAAAAGAACGGAACGCCGACTCTCATTTCAAATTCATCGATCAAAAGAGAAGTTCGCCGCAATATGATGACGCGTAATATAAATATTTGGATCAGCGCAATTCTTTGTTCGTTGGTTTGCGCGACAACGGTCGTTTCCTCCGTTAAGGGGCAAACCGTAGAGAATTCGAACTCCAATCCCTACGTCGGCCTCGCCCCTTACGTTAATAACGAAACTTTTTTCGTCGGACGAGGGGATTTTAGCGCGCTAGACCCCGAGGCGATTCGAAACTCCTTCGCCGAGGTATTCAAAGGGAGCCTAGCCGAGAGGGCTTTCGATAAAAATTCGAGCAACGCGACAAATCGCGAAATGAGTAAAACCTTGGACGTTGTCCAAAAGGATATTCAAAACGAATTGCTCAAGCTCAAAAAACTTGGCGTCCGAGAATTGATCGTTCTTCAACAGAACCAAGGCGGATCTTTTCGAGCGATCGCTCAGGTCAAAGATTCATCAAAACGCGAAGAAGTCAAAACCGTAATCAAAGAGGCTTTTCCCAATCTCGAAGTTTTCGAGGAGTCTAAATTTATCGTCGCGACAAACGATAAGCAGTTGGATTCCCAAACTTACGAAGGTTTCAAGTCGTCGTCGAACGAGGTTCTAAGAAGCTTTTTAGCGGAAACGAACGGCTCGGCGATTCAAATCTATTGTTCGCGTTTGAAGATTAAGGAACTGGCGCGCTCGGAGGGAGAGGCGAAACAAAAGCGATTCGAAATTGACCTGTCGAAAACCCCGAGCGAAACGCAAAAGGGAATTGATTCTTTTGACTCGCATTTCCGGTTCGCGACGGCGTCTCTTAATTTTAACGACTTTTCTTTCAAAAGTTCCTTGGTTTTCTCCACTTCGGAAAGAGCCGAAGATTTTAAACTTGGGCTTGAAAAATTTGTCGCGTTTATCGCCGACAAAGCCGTTGAAGACCTCCAAAACGAAGGAAGTTTTGGAGAGAACGATCTCAATAAAGCGAATCTCTATCGCGAGTTGACCAAAGGGTTCTTGCTCCAGTTGCTTCCGCAACGAAAGGACGCGATTCTTTCCTTTGAAACGGATCTCAAAACCAAGTCGTTCGCGGCGCATCCGGCAATTATGTTGATCTGCGCTTCGCAATTATTCAAGAGCTTCGCTCCAATCCCCAAACAAAACGGCGACGAATCCAATTGAAAGAATTCAGTTTGTCTCCGTCCCTCGTTTTGTTCTAATTACTTTTACGCGCCGAAATCGGCCTGAAAACGCGCTATGAACGCCCAAACCGCAAACCGAGACCGAATGGTCGCCGAGATCGTTTCAATCGGCGACGAGATATCGACGGGAGCCGTCCTCGACACAAACTCGCAGTTTTTGAGTTGTTCGCTCTCGGAAATTGGAGCGCGCGTTCTTTATCATTCGACGGTGAGCGACGATATGGACGCGATGGTCGCCGCGTTTGGACTCGCTTTTCGACGCGCCGATATAATCGTTGTTACCGGAGGCCTTGGACCAACGCAAGACGATTTGACAAGGCAAGCGATCGCCAACGCGCTCGGCGTCGAACTTGTTTTCGATCAAGAGTCCTTGAAGCGAGTGGAAAGTTTTTTTGCGAATCGCAATCGCGCGATGCCCGAGTCGAACAAGATTCAAGCTTACTTCCCGGACGGGTCGAGGATCATTACGAATCCCAACGGAACCGCCCCCGGTTTTATCGTCGAGCGCTCTCGCGACGATCTTCCCAATCGTCCCTCGTTCGTTTCTTCTTACCCCAAGAGAAAAGGTAGTTTTATTTTGGAGTCGTTCCCCGGAGTTCCGGCGGAATTAAAAGAAATGTGGAGCGGAGCAAACGGACGCGACGCGATCGTTCAATTTATCGATCGCGCGACGGGAGGCAGAAAAACCTATTATAAAAACAAGTTAATACACGCGTTTGGCGCGGGCGAGAGCGCGATCGAGGAAAAACTACCCAATCTCATTTCTCGCGATCATTCCCCGCTCGTGGGAATCACCGCCAAAAATAGCGTCATTACTTTGCGGATTTTCGCCGAGGGCGCTTCGGTCGAAGAATGCGACGAACAGATCGACGATATTTCGCGGTTTATCTACGCGCGCGTTGGCGATTTTATATTTGGCGAAGATTCCGACACGTTGCCGGGAACGGTGTCGCAAAGTCTTCGCGCGCAATGCCAAAGAGTCGGAGTTTTCGAATGGGGAACCCGCGGCTCGCTCGCTCAGAGTATCGATCCCGACGTGCTCGCGTTCGGCAGGGTCTTTGGCGAATCGGAAAGGGACGACTTTATCGAGCTTTTCGGCGATTCGTCGACCGTCTCCGAATCGAAGAAACGACTTTCCGACAATCGCGAAACGTTCGGGTCAAAGTTTTACGTCGAAGAGCCGATTTCGCGCGAGCTTTGGGCGCTGTGCGAAACGGAGCGCCGCGGCGGTTCGCTCGATTACCTTTTGGCGGTCGGTCCATTTCCCAACTCGGACTCCAACGAAAAGACCGACGTCGACGTCGCCTTCGTCGATTTTCGGGATCGCGACAAACCGATCTTGCGCCGCGAGACGTTCGCGTTCGGGGGGCATCCGGCGATCAGAGCGACGTTGTTCGGCAACCAAGCCCTCGACTTGGTGAGACGGTATCAGTAGACATTAGCGCGCGGGAAACGCTTAAAACAAGGACGAGGCGAATTGAAACCTCGTCCTTGTTTCCTATTGGGACGTTTGGCGAGAATCGCTTCGTCACACGTCGCACAGTTTGACGGCGTTCCAAAGAGATTCAATACCCTTTTTAGGAACAAATTCGTGCGCGACGTACCCCTTGTATCCCAAATCTTTAATGGCGCGCATAATCGCGGGATAGTACAATTCTTGTTGATCGTCTAGGTCGTTTCGTCCGGGACAGCCCGCGGTGTGGAAGTGCCCGATACAATCGAAGTCCTTGCGAATGTGATAAATAACGTCGCCTTCCATGCGATGCATATGATAAATGTCGTAGAGAAGTTTAATTCGCTCGCTTCCGACCTTCTTGACCAAGTCGACTCCCCACTCGACGGTATCGGCCATATAGTCTTTATGATCCTTCCCGTTGAGAAGTTCCAACATAACGTTAACGCCGTGTTTTTCGGCGATTGGAGCGACGCGTTTCAACGCGGCGACGCAGTTGTTTAGCCCCGTTTCGTCGTCCATCCCATCGCGATTGCCGGAAAGAGAAATCAAGTTGGGCACGCCGAGTTCCGCCGCCATCGGAATATATTTTTCGTAGGAAGCGACGATGCGGTCGTGATTTTCGGTTCGATTAATGCCAACGGCGATTTGAACCTCGGGCACGTTGCCCATCGTAACGGTAAGCCCCTTATCGGCGACAAGTTTCCAATCCTTCGGGTCGATAAGGTCGACGCCGACCATCCCCATGCCTTTGCATATGTCGCAAAACTCGCCGAGGGGGATATTGCCGAAGCACCATTTCGAAACGGACTGTTTAATATCGCCTTTAAAACCCTCCGGTTTACCAAATTTCTTGTTTTCCTCGGCCAAAGTCAAACCTCCAACAAAATTCAACGCGGTCGCGCCAGAAAGCGCGGCGCCTAGCGCTTCGCGTCGCGTTAAGCGAAGTCCCATCGTTTGTTTCCTTGCGTAAAAACTTCTAAAAAACACTATTCCAAAAACGCGGCCAAAACGCGGTTTCGACCGACGGTTCCAACATAGAACAATTGTAGCGCAATTGAAAGAAAAAGTAAAGAAAACGCGCGAATTAACGTCAAACGCAACCGTAAAAAGGAGAGTAAAAAATCACATGTTGCCCAAACCGAGCAACCCCTCGTTTCGCTTCCCTTTATCAAAGAAGAAGACGGGTTCGATAGAAAGATTAACGCCCCAGTTGTCCTTGCTCTCGTTTCGACTCGCTCCCAGAGTGATCACAAACGATTCGCCAATGCGGCTAACGGTCAATTTTTGACCGATATTGTATCCTTCGCTCAAATCGAACGAGTTGCTGAATCCAATTCCCCACTTTTCGGAAGTTCGATAGGTTAATCCAAAGTTCAAGTAGGTCGAATCAATGGGACCGCTCAATCGATCCACGCCCAAATAGCAAGAGCTCAACGTCGGACGTCCGCGTTGCACTCCAACGCGGGTAATCTTTTGTCCGGATCCCCAAACGTCGTAAAGCCCCGAGGACAAGACGGCGAACCGATCGCCGACCTGCCATCGCGCGTCGTAATCGATTAAGCCGGGCAATTTGCCAAAATTCTCGCTTTTCTTGGGATAAAGACTAATCCCCGCGTCCAACGTAATCCAATCGATAACGCGTCGACCGCCGACGGGACCGCGTTTCGTTTGCCAACGATTGTTCCATCCAAGCCTAACTAGTTGAAGGTCGTCCACCAATTCGGAACTCGGGGAAGCGACGTTGCCCGCTAGCGCTCCCTGACGGATCGCGTAATAACGCTCGTCAAAACGGACGGGAATGGCGTCCATACCGCCGACGCCCGCCCCGGAGAAAGTCGTCGCTGAATACCGACGACGAAAATCTTGAACTTGCCAGTCGTCGATTTGGTCGTATAGAACCAACTTGTTGTAGTCTTTGTTCGCGTCGGAGTACGACGCGTCGACGACAAAATTCATTTTATGCGCCAAGCCGTTGAGATACCACGTCTTGCTCTCAACGTTGGAATCCACTTTCCAGATGGGCAAATTAAACCGAACCCCGAGTCGTCCATAGAGACGACTGATGTTTTTGGATTCGACGCCGTTTCCCCAAAAGCCGTATTCTCCTAGCGCGTAAGGAGTAGTCTTAACCGGTCCCAACTGCAGGGGCGCGTCGATTTCTTGTCGAGTGGAAAAGGCCAAACTGTCCTTGGACAATCGCTTGGTTCCCGGAACGTTGGCAAGATTGCTTGTAGAATCCGGGGTAAGTTCCCAATCCAAATAGCGGAAGAGCGCCCTGTCGGTCGGGTCGTAAGGCGAATCGGTCGTTTTGAACTGAGCGAAACCAATTTTGGTGTGTTCGTACCAAACAAGGGGAGAGTCGCAAAGGGCTTGTCCAATCCAGAAGTGGTCGAGTTTTGGCAACCAATTTGTTTGGGTGTAGAACGAGTCCGTCCTTACCGCCGCGTTCAACGTCAACGAACGATTATTAATCGTTCGTTTTAGTTCCAGCCGCGTTTCGGGATTCGAAGACGAGTTCCATTCGTCTTCGAAATACTCGGGGATAAAATTACGATCGCTCGATTTACCGAATTGTCCGGTCAAAGTCCAACCGTCGCAAAGCGAACAGCCGTCCAAATGCCCGGTTTTTAGGCGCTCGAAGTCCAACTCTTGACGATGTTTCCAAATGGCTCGATAACGGTACTTGTGTTCGAACGTCAGGTTTTGTCTTCCGTGTCCGAGATTATCTCGCCCCCTGTCGTTCACTCCGTAGTAACTCGCGAGTCCAACCGCGCGAGAATTCCAATTCCACAAGGAATCTCGCTCGTAGCGGAAAGTCGAGCCGTGTCCCAACCCGCGTTTGGAAAGATAATCGAGATCTAAACTCCATTCCGTGCCGTCGGGACGATTCTTCGCGTTCAACAACTGATACAAGTCCCAGCTTGTGCGAACTTGCGTTCCAAGAACCCCATTGCCGCCAAATTTCAAACTCTTCAAGTACAACGCGCGGTCTTTTATGTCCATCGCCGCCCAAGGCCAGTAAAAGACCGGCAAATTTCCAAGCGTCACGAAATTGTTCTCGGCGACCGCGTACTGTTTTTCTTCGGTCAAGGGACGCCCCGTAACGGGATCGATGGCTTCGGCCCCGGTCAACGCGTTGTACAAAGGTCGACGGCGTCTTTCGACGACAAGCGAGTCCGTTAAAAGTCGATACGTTGGGCGCCCCATAAGACTCGTGGAAATCCACGCGTCGCTCGCGGTTAGCGAGTCGGGCCCCTCTTGGAAAATTCTAGACGCGCCCAAGCGAAAAAAAGCGCCGTCCATATCGGGAACTTCGGCGACCATCTCCGCGTCTTCGATAATCCCCACGCGATTCTTTATGTCGTAATACATTTTCTTCGCGTAGACGACGTTATTGCCCTCGCGAAACGCGACGTTTCCGTCGAGATATATTTCGAAGTCGTTTTCCAACTCCGAAACGTCGTTATAGTTCGCGAGATTCGCGTTGCCCGCGGTCCAGACGACGGCAGAATCGGCGGACAATTCCAATGTTTCGCCAAGCGCCGTTCCATTAAAGTCGATCCCTTGAACAATCAAGGTAAATCCATTGGAGACGATCCACACGTTTTTCCCGTCGCCCGCGCTCTCGCCCGGTCTGATGGAAAGGGGGGTTTCGTAACGAGAAACAAAACGATAACTGAATCTTTCGGGCGAAACGGAAAGAACGGGGCCGTCGTTCGTCGCGCCGGAGCCGACGGTCTCCGCGATAAAACGCGGAGTATCGCCGTCTCCGTATTCGCACCAACCGGGGGCAAATTCAGACTCGGAACGCGAGAGATTACTCGGACGAGTCGCTTTTTCTCCCTTTTCTTCGTCGAGGAGCGCGCTCTCCAGTAGCGGGGCGTCGGTTGGAGCGCTCGGCAAAACGCTCTCAATCGAGCCTCCCGCGCCGGTGGCGTCGTCGGATTGAGAATCGCTCGTTTCTTCTTCTAAAAAATTTAGCGCGCGAAAGTAGACTTCATTGGGTTGAATTTGAGTTTCCCCAGGCAACGCAATGCGCAAATCGGTCTCGCCTAGCGACGAGAATTCGCCCAACCAAGCCTTACCGTTCGTTTTTGCGGAAAGGCAAACCTGGTTGAGGTCGAGTCGCAAACCGTCGGAATTATCTCGCTCCAGATAGGCGCGAACTCTCGCGCCGACGGCGCCAGAGCCTTCCTCGCCGGACTCGTTTGAAATCCAGACGACCGCGATAGGAGCCCTGGCGCTCCCCTCGTCCTGAGAAATCTGGCAATCCCCGTAAAGGACGTACACGTCGCCGTATTCGTCCGAATCGCCCTTCCAACCGTACTGCGCGGAAATAACGATATTCGAGGACGAAACGTCGCGTCTCGGCGCGTAAAGCGTGGACTCGCCGACGCGCATCGTATCGAATCTTTCGGACGGATCGACTTCTTCGGGTTCCTCGGGATCCTCGGGCCAGTCGCTCGAAGACGAACCGAGCGAGGGTTCCAGAAAATCGTCCGATTGTCCTCGCGTCGTTCCTTGAAAATCGGACGCCCAGGGATCGTCGACGGCGGCGTTGTCGGAGAACCATAGACTGCGGCGCGACAAGTTCCCGTCGCCCGGAAAATTGGCGCGAACCGACGAGAAAGCGCAAAGAAACAGCGCTAGAAAGAACGTCGCGGTCAACGTCGCGTTTTCGATAAGACGCGCCGTTCCCTTCGTCGCTCTCGCGAGAACGCGATGGAAAGCGAGCGATCGGTTGGCGACAACGCGAGCGACGTCGAATCGTTGCGACATAAAGCGCTTCAATGGTTTAAAAAGAACTCGACGCCAACCGACCGCTCGAACCTCCGTGTCCGCCGCGCGCCCATCGGTTTCGACGCCTAAAACAATCCGCGAGAGTATAAGGAGAAAGCCCCGAACAATCAACCCCAATTAATTGTAAAAACGTTCGGAGACTCGGGAAAAAGACGTTTAAAAACTCGGAAGCGCGGAAGGTCCAAAGAAAAAGCGCCGGTTTCGTTTCCGGCGCCCTCGTCAAAGCTCGTCGCTTTTAATCGTTCGCAATTTGAAGTCCCAAACGACGCTCGACGCGCGCGTTCGAAAAAGAGACGGTGGAACCCTGGGAACTCAATTTCTTCCGGATTTCGAGGTCGTTCAATAGATAGGCGACCCAAAAATCGCACGTTTCCTTGGCGATCGTCTCTTGATACTGAACGTCGCCGCGTCTCACGTTCGTTCTTCGGCCTCCGTAGACGCGGTGATCGCCCCCTTCTAAAACGAGAAGATAACGATCCGTTTCGTCGATGCTATCATAAGGCAGGCGGCGTTGTTCCGCTCTGGTCGTTCCAACGATTCCGTTGTCTTGCGTTCCCATAACGACCATCGCGGGCGAGCGTATTTCTCCGTAAACCAAGGTTCCCTTGTCGGAGTCGCAAAATACCGGGGGAGAAAGCGCCAATACGGCCGCGACGCGAGGATCCTTTAAGGAGGTTCCATTGTCGGGAGGCAGCTGCCCCGCGACTAAAAGCGCCCCCAACGCGCCAAGATCGTTGCCGGCCACGCCTATGCGTCCCAAATCAAGATCGCGTCCCAACGGTCCGTCGGAATCGTGCCGAGCGTAGAGAAAATCAATGCAAGATCGGATCGCGGTCGCGCGGTCGCGAGCGGTCCAATACTTGTTGTACGCCTCTCGCAATTCGCTCATCGCGCGAATCTTGCCGCGCCATATGGACTCGTCGGTCTCGGGGTGCCTCAAACAAATAGTCGCGACGCCCCTGCCCGCCCAAGAATAACCCAAATAGGCGAAACTCTCGGCCGAAGCGCCCAATCCGTGAGAGTAGATGACCGCGCCGAACTTTTGCCCGTTGGCGGGGGGCGAAATCGGATAAAAAACCAACGCCGACATTTCAACGCCGTTCGCGGAAACCCACGACAATTCCGACGCGGCGACTTGGTAGAGCGCCAGAGGATCGACAAACTCTCTTTGAGGCAAGCCGAGGACGTTCGAGCGATTTTCCTCGCCGTAAAGAGGCAGGATTCGAGCGCGTCCAAATCGCTCCCTACCGATGGACAGAGGAGCGCGCGCCGCGTTTATGACTCCGCGCGCGCCTCTAGCGACGGGATTCTGGGCTCGCAAAACGGAACAATCTCCCCAAGCCGGAAACAACGCGAGGAAAAGCGAAAAGAGACAGAAAGAACGTCTAAGCGCTATCAAACCCATGGGTTCGTTGCCTTCGAAGAAACGGTAACGACAAAAAAGTCGTCCGGAACCGGATGGAGGATCGAACGACTAATAGCGGATGAGGCAGGATTCGAACCCGCGGACGGCGCAAACCGTCGCCGGTTTTCAAGACCGGTCCCTTAAACCGCTCGGGCACTCATCCTCGACAATCGTCGCGAAATAATTTCTAGAAAACGATCCAAAAACGCTTCCGCGACGACGCGACCAATTGCCCCGATTATAACTATTATACCGAAGGCGTCAACGGCAAATCGCCCATTTAGACGCGCGATAACGCGAGTCTCGTCCGCTCGGTCCCTCTTTCGTCGTTAGCTCTCTTGTCCGTAACGAGCGCGACTTTCGCGTATTTACAAGCGAAGTCTAAAACGTACAATTCTCTTTTGACCGGCGAAAGGCCGCGCCCTGAAGGACGCGACCCACGTTCAATTCCGACAACGGCTACACTTAATCTCAGGCGCGAGTCGCGTATGTTCACCACACTATTTCCCCAAAATCCCCGCCGTCGCGCAAACGCGAACCGGATCTCTTTTGTCGCTCGAGTAATCGCTTCCGTCGCGCTGTTCGCGGTTTCGACGGTCGCGAGCGGATCGAACGCCCCCGAAGGGCTAATGGTCGACCTTCTGGAAAACGCCGACGTCGTTTGGCGAGACGGTTTTCCCACGCAATTAAAAATCGATCAACTCTCGGACGTAATCGAGCGCGTTCAGTACGTCGAAATACGCTCGTCGAGACCCTCGTTCTCTTGGATCGTACCGTCGCCGACCAAGAACTCCGCGCAAAGCGCTTGGCAAATTCAGCTGGCGGACTCGCCCAAAGCGTTCGAAGAAAACGCGGACGCGAGTCCGATGCTGTGGGATTCTCAAAAACGAGACGATTCAAATTCGACGGGAGTTTCCTATGGCGGCGATCAACCACTGCAAAATTCGACCGTTTACTATTGGCGAGTAAAAGTGTGGTTCCAAAATGGGGAAGAATCGTCGTGGTCGTCGATCAAAGCGTTCAAGACGGCGAGCGACTGTCAAGAATTCGGGATTAGCAGATATCCGATCGTCAAGCGAGTCGATCGGCCCGTCTTGATTTCGCCTCTAGACGAAAACGTTACGTTCGTCGACTTTGGGCGATGCGCTTTCGGACAATTCTTTTTGGAGATTGATTCCCCCGAGCCGCGAACCGCTCTCGTTCGACTTGGAGAGCGCGTTCTCGACGGTCGCGTGGATCGCAAGCCCGCCGGAACAACTCGTTATTGGGAATATAGTTTGGATCTGCTTCCGGGGAGACGCGTCTATTCGATCAAAACGCGCGTCGACAAACGCAACTCTTCGGGCGCGGCCTTTCTTATGCCCGATTATATCGGCGAGGTCATGCCTTTCCGCTACGCGGAAGTCGAATTTCTGCCGACCGCGAACGAGGACGGCGCCGGGTTGGACAAACAATCTCCCAAAGCGACTCTCTACTGGCGCGAAAGCGCGACTTATCCGTTTAACGAGACAAGTTCGCGCTTCCATTCCGACAACGAGGCTCTGAACGCGGTCTGGGATTTGTGCAAGTACTCGATCGAAGCCACGACTTTCGCCGGGGTTTATCTCGACGGAGATCGCGAGCGAATCCCTTACGAGGGGGACGCCTTGCTGAATCAGTTAAGCCATTACTCCGTTGATCGAGAATATTCGTTGGCGAGATTTTCTCAGGAATACTTGCTCTTCCATCCGACGTGGCCCACCGAATGGAACCTTCAAATGGTTCAAATGGCGTGGTACGATTACCTCTACACGGGCGACCCTCGATTCGTTGAAAAGTATTACGACGAGCTCAAAGCTAAATCTCTTATCGCGCTGTCGGAAAGCAACGGTTTGATTAGTACGCGCAAGGGCAAACTGACGAAGGAAGTATTGGATTCAATCCATTTCAACGGCAATAACTTCCAAGATATCGTCGATTGGCCTCACAAGGGATTGGCGGGAAACGAAAACTCGGAATCGGGAGAAACCGACGGTTTCGTCTTCAACGACTTCAACGCGGTCGTGAACGCCTACCATTTCTTCGCGCTCAATTCGATGAAGCGTTTCGCCGAACTATTGGGCAAGACCGACGACGCCGCGTTCTTTTCCTCGCAAATTGAAAAGGTTCGAACATCTTATCAAGAAACCTTTTTTGACGCGGAACGAGGCGTTTATAAAGACGGCGAGCAAACCGACCACGCCTCTCTCCACGGCAATATGTTTCCGCTAGCCTTTGGATTAGTTCCGAAAGAAAACGTCGAGAGCGTAACGAGATTTGTCGAATCGAGGGAGATGAGATGCAGCGTTTACGGGGCCCAATTCCTGCTCGACGCGACCTATGAAGGAGAAAACGGCGCTTACGGTCTGCAACGCCTTACGGCGAACGATTTGCGAGGTTGGCTCAATATGTTGAGAGTCGGTTCGACGATCACCCTCGAAGCGTGGGACGATCGGTACAAGCCCAATCAGGATTGGAATCACGCGTGGGGCGCGGCGCCCGCCAATATTATCCCCAGAAAAATCGCGGGAGTCGAACCGATCGAACCCGGTTGCGCCAAATTGAGAGTCAAACCGCAAATTGCCGACCTCAACGAAGTGGACGCGCGGATTCCCACCATTCGCGGCGCGGTGGAGATCAAGATATCCCAGGTCGACGGGTATCAAATCGATCTCAAACTCCCGGGCAACGTTAAAGCGGACGTCTATTTACCGGTCGATTCCGATTCGGATCAGATCGCGATCGACGGGAAAACGGACCAAGACCAATTCGAAGTCGTTCGCGAAGGCGGTTTCTGGAAAATTCTCAACGTCGGTTCGGGCGCGTGGAAGTTTGAAAGAACCGTCCAATGAACTCCAATAAAAAGCGCCCCTCGACGGAAGAGTTCGTCGAGGGGCGCTCGCTAGCGGATCGTTTTGCTACAGATCGTATCTTAGTTGTTGATTCAACGCTCGCATTTTCTTAACGATGGCGGAGTGCATTTGGCTCACGCGACTCTCGCTCAAATCCAACGCGGCGCCGATCTCTTTCATCGTCATTTCTTCATAATAGTACAGAATGATGATGAGGCGCTCCTTATCGTTTAACTGGCGCGTGCACTTGCGAATGACGTCCAAGCGCTCGAGGCGCTCCGTCGGAGGCTCGCTGCGCCGATCCGGAAGAACGTCCATTTCCGTAACGTCCCCTTCCCCGGACTGATCGGGCCACTTCTTATCGAGCCGAGACATATTGACTCGATTGGAGTCGACGATCGTTTGCCGAACGTCCTCCACGGGTTGTTCGAGAAAATTCGCCAACTCCTCCTCCGAGGGACGTCGACCAAATTTCCCCACGAGAATCTTATCGGCCTCGTTCAGTTTCGAGGTCTTCGAGCGAACCATTCGCGGCGCCCAATCCATCGATCGAAGCTCGTCGAGCATCGCGCCTTGAACGCGCGGCAAACAAAACGTCTCGAATTTGACTCCGCGCTCCGGTTCAAAGGCTCGAATAGAATCTATCAATCCCAGCGAGCCGGCGGAAATGAGATCGTCGAGTTCAATTTCGTTAGGCAATTTTGCGCGTATGCGCTCCGCGCGTTTGCGCACCAACGGCATATAATGCTCGATGAGACGATTGCGCAAGTACGTGTCGCCCGGGTTCGCCCTAAACGAGCGCCAAAGTTCGCTCGTCAAATCGACGTCAACGGCGGCTGTCGCTTGATCTTCCATGCTCAAATTCCCAAATTCCTAATGCGAACCAACGTTCTCGCCCGCCGCGCGTTCAACGAAGAGCGCCTCGTCAAACCGCGCGATGCGATAACAGTAGCGAAAAAACTCCTTCGTGTGAATACGAATTTTATTTTTTTAACGAATCGTCAAAAAAACGCTAAAGTTTTCGCGAGTTCAAGCCGAGCGAAACAACCCGACCCTAAAGGGCGTCGCGAATGGAAAACGCTACGCGACGCGTCAAAATTTTCGGCAAGCGAACCTCCAATCAATTTGTTCCTTCTCGAAGATTCCTTGTCCCAAATGGAAAAAGTCGTTTAAAAAAACAGTTGTGTCGATTGTATCGGCGCGGCTCTATTGGCGCTAACGGGAACGGTTCAAAAGCGCGGGCAACCGCGGCATATTTACTAGCGGGAAAGAATTGTCAATAATAATTGGCGCGAGGCTCGAGTTTATCGTTGACTCGACCGCGTCCAAGACCTCAACAATGGACCAAAACTATGGACTATTATCGCTCGCTCGAACTATTCTCGCGAAAGTCGCGCGCGCTCGTTTTTGCGCTCGCCTTTTCGTTCGCTCTTTTGACCGCCCCTTTGAAATCTTCGGCCCTCGATTCGACCAAGTCCGAGGGCGCCGCCGCGGAATCCGAGTCCCAAGCGGCGAACGAAAAACCCGGCCGAGACCTTTTTTCCGACACGTGGTTCGCGGTGGACGCGCTTGATCGAGCCACCCCCACTTTCGACGAAGTCGGTCCCGTGAAAACGGATCAACGCCGCGTCGTCGGTATCTTTTACATTACTTGGCACACCCAAGACCACGCGTCGCAACCCAACCCTTACACTAGCGACGTCACTAAAATTCTCCAAGAGGCTCCCGAGGCGCGACTCGACGAAAAGCACCCCGCTTGGCGAAACTCCTGGTCTCTCCACTGGGGCGAACCGGAAACCGGTTACTTTCTCAGTCAAGACGAGTACGTTATCAGAAAGGACATGTCGGAGTTAACGGACGCGGGCGTCGACGTTATTATTCTCGACGTGACCAACGCCGTTCACTATTGGGACGAATGGGAAGTTCTCTTCAACACGATGGAGAAAATGAAAGCGGAGGGCAATCCCGTCCCGAAGTTCTGTTTCTGGTCGTTCAACGGCGAATCGATAACCGTCGTTCAAAAACTCTACGAAGCGTACTACAAGACGAGACGATTCGAAGATCTGTGGTTCTATTGGGACGGGAAACCGCTCCTTCTTTACAACTCCACGCCGGAGGTCGACGCCAACCGAGGCGGAATCAAGTGCCATAATCCCCACTATGACCCCGACGCCAAAACCAACCCCAATAATCCCCACTATGGCGATCCCGAATACGCGGAAGAATTCTACCAAGACTACACGAAAGAAGTGAAAGAGTTCTTCACTCTTCGCTGCATGTGGTGGGGCTACTACAAGTGGAACGGAAAACGATATATCGGGACGGAGGACAACTGGTCGTTCGGATACGATCTTGGAAATCCCGACGTTAAAAAAATGAAACCGGAAGATTTGGTTTCGCTTCACAACGGAGTCCGCGAGGAAGCGGCGGTTACCCCCGCCCAGCACCCCGCGAGTTTGATAGGCAAATCGTGGACCCGCGAAAAAGGTGAACCGGAATTGAACGAGTACGATATGCCCAAACCGACGTTCGTTCCTCAACTCGGCAAAGTTGTCGAACATCCGGAAAACTACGGTATCTATTACCAAGATCGCTGGGACGAGGCGCTCGCGGCCAATCCTCAATTCCTGTACATCAACGACTGGAACGAGTGGACCGCCGGACGATACACGACCCCGGAAACGCTCGCGGCCCTCAATTTTATGCGCCGAGGCAAGGACGCTCGATACTTTTTTGTCGACCAATACAACGCCGAATTTAATCGTTGCGTCCAGCCGATGAAGGGCGGCTACACCGACAACTACTATATGCAGACGGTTCAAAACATTCGCCGCTACAAGGGCGTTCGCAAACCTCCCGTCAACGAAGGGTTTGTCGCCGTAAAGAACGGTTCCGCCAAAGAGGCGCTCGCCGCGTGGGACTCCCTTAAAACGGAGTATCGCGACGCCATTGGCGACGCCTTCCACCGCGACGCGATCGGCTACGGAGGCGAGCGCTACGTCGACGAAACGGGGCGCAACGACATAACGACGTGCAAAGTCGGCGTCGACGAGAACAACCTCTATTTCTTCGCCGAAACCGCGAGCGCTTGGACGCCCTCTACGGATCCCAACTGGGCGCTGCTTTTCGTCAACTCCGACCAAGATTATTCCACCGGATGGTACGGTTACGATTACCTCGTTAACAAAAGCGTCGTCGACGACAAGCAAACGACGCTCTGTAAATGGAACGGCTCGCAATGGGAAGAAGTCGCGAAGTTGAGCTACGCCGTCGCGGACAATCGTCTCGTCGTCGTCGCGCCGAGAGATAAACTCGGCGCCTCGGGCGATCAAATCCAATTCGATTTCAAGTGGAGCGACAACCCGACCGAGTTAGTCGATCCGATCTCCCTCTGCACCAGCGGCGACACGGCGCCCAATCGACGCTTCAACTATCGCTTTGTTTGGAAGAAACAATAAACGCGAGAATTCGCGCTTCTAAAGCCGTAGACTAGGCGTCGGAAAAAGAAAGAGAGTTCGCGGAAACTAAAAATCCGCGAACTCTCTTTTTTAACGCGTTTAACGCGCGAGCGGCGCGCGAGCCTTACTCGTGTCGCAACGCCTCGATCGGATCCATCTTCGCGGCGCGAATGGCGGGATAAACGCCGAACACAACTCCAATAAGGATCGAGATAACGAACGCCAAGGGAACCGACCAAAAAACGATAATTGGCTTCAATTCCTGAACGATCGGAGGCAAACTCGCCAACAACTCGGGGTTCGTCCTCTTGATAATCCCCATGGCGAACTGAGTTACCGGCGAGCACGTAAGCCCCACCAGCACTCCCAATCCGCCGCCAACAACGGAAAGAACGATCGTCTCGACGAGGAACTGGCGAACGATATCGCCCCGTTTGGCCCCGAGAGCGCGTCTAATGCCGATTTCGCGCGTTCGCTCGGTAACCGTCGCGAGCATAATGTTCATAATCCCGATGCCGCCGACGACGAGCGAAATGCCCGCGATCAACCCCATAAAGACGTTGAACATCATTCGAGTCGTTTTGGCCTGCTCGAGCAACTCGAGGGGGACGGTTATGCCGTAGTCTTCGAATTTGTTGTGGTACCTGTCCAACGTCAATTTAATCAACTCGGAGGTTTGCATAACGTCGGCGACGCTTCCCACCTTCAGCGTGATCTGCTTGAGCTGGACGGTTTCGCCCTCCATAGAACCGCTGCGCCGGACGACCACCGTGTCGCCAACGCGCGTTTGCATCGTCTGAAGAGGAACGTAGACGTCGTACGAGTAGTCCTCCGATTTTAGCGAGCTACCGATCGCGGCGGACGGAGCGCGAGAATTGGCGACGCCAATCACTCGGAAGTAGTAATTGTCCCCGACGCGTATCAATTTCCCCAACGGCTCCTCGTAAGGAAACAAGGTCTGGGCCACGCCGGCTCCCAAAACGCAGTAATCGCAACCTTCGGCGTTCTCCTCGTCCGTGAAAAAACGCCCTTCGAACAACGTGATTTTTACGACGTCGACGTAGGAGGCGGTGCAACCGACAAGTCGACCGTCCACCTTCCAGCGCCCGTTTTGGAACGTCTCTTGATAGTCCTTAACGGGGGCGGAATTAACCACGGTGGGAATCGTCTCGACCAGCCTAGCGTAATCGGCGCGCGTCAGCCCGTATTCGGGGATTTGCATACCGCGCCCGCCGCTCGCGGAGGAAAGCGCCTCGTTGGGCGGCTTGATCGTGCTAACGATGATATTGTCCGCGCCCAGACTTTCAATTTGCTCTTGGGCTTTCTTGCTAATCCCCTCGCCGATCGCCATAAGCCAAATGACGCTGGCGACGCCGATGAATATGCCCAAGACCGTCAGTAAAGAGCGCATCGGGTGCAAGTACAAACTTTTAACGCCCGATAGCAACGTGCGAAACGCGTGGGTCATTTCTAAATGTTAACCATATCGTCGGGGTTGGACGCGAACGAACGTTTTTCCGTCCGTCAAAACGCTAAGCGCTCGTCGTTTCTACGTCTTCAATTTCAAATGGGGCGCAGTCTCGTATCGGACTCGACCAAACCGTCCCGCAAGCGAACGATCCGTTTGCTGCGAGCGCCGACGTCGTCCTCGTGCGTCACCAAGATAATCGTTCTCCCCTGCTCGCTCAAATGATCGAGAAGATCGAGAATCTCGGCGGTCGTCTTCGAGTCCAAGTTGCCCGTCGGCTCGTCGGCGAGGATAAAGTAAGGATCGTTCACAAGACTTCGCGCGATCGCCACGCGTTGCTGCTGACCGCCGGACAACTGCGTGGGGCGGTGATTCAAACGCTCGCCAAGACCGACCATCTTAGCCAGTTCGACGCACCGTTTGCGAGAGCGAAGCGACATGTTTCCCTGGTAAAACAAGGGGACTTCAATATTCTCGATGACGGTGAGTTGCTGAATCAAATTGTACGACTGAAAAACGAATCCGATTCGCGAGGCGCGAATTTCGGAAAGTTTATTGTCGTTCAGGGTCGTAATGTCGTCGTCGCCAAGCCAAATCTTGCCGCTCGTAGGTCGGTCGAGACAGCCCAGCAAATTCAACATCGTGCTTTTGCCGGAACCCGACGCGCCCATAATCGCGACGTAATCCCCCTTGGGAACCGCCAAGTCGACCCCGCGCAATGCGTAAACCGTCTCGCCTTTGAGCACGTACTCGCGCTTGACGCCCGACAAATTCGCGGCGAAAACCAGTCCCCCGCCGCTCGTTTGCTCGGCGACGTTATTCTTGTTTAATTCGTTCATTTAACCATCGCAAGTTCAGAGCGCCTCGACTTTTGCGTCAAACGAGGCGAAATGGTTCAAGTTCTGCGCGCAAACTCGCGAGCGGGCTTTTGAGTCGCCCGCTCGCGCGGGGTTTGTCGGCGTCGAATTACATTGGGGGAGGTCCCATCGGACCGCCGCCCATACCGCCGCCAGCTCCGCCGCCGGATCCGCCGCCCGAGGCGAACAATTTTCCGGCCACGTCCTTAACGTCGTTGTAACCCTTGACAAACTCTTGCTTTTGGAGAAGCCCGTCCTCGTTGAAATCCATTTGGGAAACGTAGAGAGCCATCGCTTGACGCAAACTTCCCGCTTCGACCAACGTCGAGATCGGTTCGCTCGGCGCGGGTTGAGCGCCGGGGAAACCCTCGGGAACCTCGCCGACGACGAGGTCGAAGGAAGGCGCCCCGTTCGGAAGTTCGGGTTTGGTTCCCTCGGGCGCGTCCGGCGCGGCGTCCTTCGCGGTTTCGCTTCCAGGGCTAGGCGGAGTTTGCCCGCCAAAATCGCCGCGTCCGCCAAACGCGCCGCGACCCTCGCCGCCGGGTCTTCCCCCGCGCCCGCCGCCGCGACGACCCGATTTTCCGGAACCCGAGTCCGCGCGCTCGCGCAAAATCTTGTCCGCGACTTCGGCGACGCGATCAAAGGAAATCTCGTTCGCTTCCGGTTCCTCTTCGGAACGATACTCGGCGAATAATTTATCGCTGTCGTCGTCCGTTTCGGAATCTTGGAAACTCTTCCTATCGCTGAAGAATCCAATGACGAATTCGGTGGGCTTTAGACGCCCGTCGGCGTTGGAGTCCCAAAGATCGAACAGGGGCATAAACGCCGCGTATTTTTCGTTCTCTTCTCGCTTCAACAACTCGAAATCTTCCTCGTCGTCGGAAGCGCCTTCCGAGCCGGTTTTAGGTTCTTCAATAGGCTTTGAATTCGGGAAAAGCCGATCAAAAATCGCGGAGCTGTCTTCGAGAAGGAAGTTCAAACCGTCTCGCGTGATATCGTTGCCGCTCACGTATTTCGACCAATCGATCTGCTCGTAATACGAAACCCGCTCGAGAGGATCTTTATCGGAATCGCCGCGCAACGCTTTGATTTCGTCGATTAGACGCGCCGTCTTTTGCTCGACGGTTTCGTCCTCGTCCTGGGTTTGAACGAGACTTTCAAACGCGGACGGATTTTGCAGACGCTCTATTTCGTCTTGAAGACTCGTTATTTTGGCTTCGCGCTCCGCGATACTGGAGGAAAGATCGGAGGTCTTGTCCGAAATGGCGGCGAGCAACTCGCGCTGCATCTCCATCACCGTTCGCGTAAAGAACGGCTCGATCCTAGCGATTTTCGCGTCGCGAGCGAGACGCTCCTCGATCGTTTCGTGGAGTTCGAGCGCCTCCTCTTCGTTCTTCGCTTGCCCGTCGGAATCCCCGCCCCCGCGAGCGCCCGGAAAACCGCCGCCGAATCTCTTGGCCAACTCGGCGAGATCGACTCCCGCGGGCAGTCCGCCACCGCCGCCATTGGCGAATCGCTGAGCCAAAGCGGCGACGTCGACCCCCGCCGGCAGTCCGCCGGGAAGACCCCCGCCACCAGGAAAACCGCCGGGCGCGGCGCCGTTGACCGCTTCCGCCTCGATTTCCTTTTGCTTCGCTTCCTCTTCCTTGCGCTCGGCGATTTTGTTTTGATAAATCTCGGAATCCTCAAATTTAGAGGGTTCGTCCACGCCGGGGAAGACGACGTTGTCGCGGTACAAGCGAGCTCCGCTCACCACCTTGTCGCCTTCCTCCAACCCGTCGAGAATAATAACCTGTTTCTCATTGGAATCGCCGAGCAAAACTTCCTTGTAACCCCAAACGCCGTCGTTGAAGGTTAGGCAGTAGGTTTTGGATCCAAATTCGGTAACGCACTGAACCGGAACCATCAGCACGTCCGGTTTTTCCACCGCGACAATGCGAACCTGCGCGGTCAATCCCGAGCGCAACTCGGGAATGTCGTCCTTGATTTTGACGAGGGTAACGTAGTCCTTCGCCGACGACATCCAGACGATCTCGGGGTAAAGATTGACCTTTGTGACCTCCCCTTCGACGACGCGATTCGGCATCGAATCGAACGTGATTTTCGCGGGCATTCCCACCTTAACGGCGGAAATGTTCGACTCGTTAATCATCGTCTTGACCTGCATCTGCGTCTTGTCGGGCAAGCGAATCAAAACCTGGCGCTGGCGAACGGTCGAGCCTTCCTTGATCATGTCGGCTTCGGACATTCGCCTTGAGTCTTGGTTCGCGTAAACGACCTGCCCGTCTTGCGGGGCTCTAATTTTGCAATTAGCGGATTGCTCGCGATATCGATTCTCGCGACTCAGGTTAATATTGTACGAGTTCTTGTCGGAATCGACCTTCGCGCGAGCCGTCTCGATATCGGACATAAGGGACGTGATTTGCTTTTCGCTCGTGTATTTCAAGAGCGTCATTTTTTTCAGATTCGTCACTTCCAACGTGTTCTTCGCGTTCTCCTCGGCGACCTTGTCGATCTCGTACTGCAGCTCGGTCGAGTAATCGAGGTTCAATAGGCGCTCGGTAAAACGCGTGATGTCCGCTTTCTGTTTGCGCGTCTGCTCGTTGTCGAAGATCGTGCTCGCGTACTCCATCCAACTCTGCTCGAACGTCCCCTCCACGTACTCTTCCAACGAGATTTCCGCCGAGCGCAACGTGGCGCGCGAGTTGTTCAGCGTGGCTCGCGAAGAGTTGGTCGTCACCACTTGAGAGTCGAGCTTTTCGTCGATGTCGGAAGAATCGAGCTCCACGAGAAGGTCGCCCTTTTTGACGTCGGTTCCCTCGTCGATCAAATAGATGACGGTCGCCGACCCTTCGACTTGCGACGCCACGTCGATGTTCTTGGCGCTCTCGGCGCTTCCTTTGCCGTTGACCTCGTGGACAAACGTGCCTCGTTCGACCGTCGCAAAAATCAAGTTTGTCTGTTTGGAGGTCTTCGAATGAGCGGCGCGCCAATAAACGCCGCCCCCTATCGCGCCGATAAGCGCGAGGATCACGAGAACGACGCCGAGCGCGCCGCCGCGTCGACGCAACGTTGAGAATCGTCGTTTTCCGATTCTTTCCATTCGTTCAAGCATCATAGTGTTTCTCTTGCAAAGCCGCTAATATAAAAGGTCCGGGAAGCGAGACGACGAGGCTCTCGCCCCCGATCGACCTCGAAGCGAACCGTCGTGTCTTCAATTCGAGCGCTAAGGGGCGTCGCGCCGCTCGCGCTAAGCGGTAAATATTCAAGCTATACGACTCCCCATTCTAAAATATTAAATCCGCCTCGGGCAATAGTCAAGTTTCCTCCGCTCGTTTTTAGCCGAATAACCCCGACCTCAACTTCTATATATCGTTTAGTCGAAGCGATCCGCGCGACCGTCGCATTGCTAATTATCCTCGCATTGCTCAATTTCATTTCCGCGCGACCGTCTCCTCGAACGATCCCCGTTGGAACAAAAATCGACGCCAACCAACGCTCTCCGCTACTAAAGCCGGAAAAAAGGGACGATGGGAAATAATTCACGAAACGGCGCTCCTTGGTCGATAAAGGAGATGGCTCTTTGTCGACCAACGTTCCGGAGCTTCCTTTGGATCGCGGTCGAGGAGGCGCTAACTTGTAGACCGCTTTTCGCCCTCGATTGTTTCGTTGCCTCGAGCGAAAAGCGCCAACCTTTCGTAAGGAACCGACGAGCGTCGGAGGATTTCGCGCGATGAGTATTTCGCAATTCAAATTGAGGACAAGAGGCGTCGTTCGCTTCCTTATCGCGTCGACGCTTTTCTTCGCGGCGCTGTCGGCGTCGAGTTCGGCGGTCGCCCAGACAAAGCTGTCGCAAGACTTCAAATTCACTTTCTCTTCAATCTTCAACGATCAAAACGACAACACGCCTCAAGCCCCGGTCGTTACGGGGATCGCCGTCAAGGGTTCCGACATGTACGTCGGCGCCGACGATCGGTTCGTGTATCGTTTCGACATGAACGCGGGGATCCCGGAACGAGTTTTCCAACGCGCGGACTCATGGGTCCGCGCCGTCGCCTATTCCCCGACCGCGAACGAAATTGCGAGTCTGTCGCAAAACGGTCAATTGGCGACGTGGAACCCCCAAACGGGGCAAAAATTGCGGCAAGCGTCCGATAAAATCACCGGCTCGCGCTCCTTCGCCTATTCCCCCAGCGGAAACGTGATCGCCGTTACCAGCTTTGATCCCGTCGTTTCGATCTTCGACGCGAGTTCGTTAACGAAACTTCGATCGTGGACCGCGCCCCAAGGGGGAGTGACGACGATCGCGTTCTCGCACTACGGCAACTTGCTGGCGGCCGGAGGCAGAGGCGGGATCGTTCGAATCTGGAACACGGAGTCCGAAAGAGTCGAGCGAGACCTAACGTTCATGGGGCAAGATTCCGGAGCGCCTCGCCGCGTTCGCGCGATCGCGTTTAGCAAGGACGACTCGCTAATCGCCGTCGGAGGGGACGACGACCGAATCTTCGTTTGGGAAACGACCTCGGGGCGGCTCGTCGCCCAATTGCAACTGCCCGTTTCGGAATCGAGCAGGAAACAGGGCAAAGGCAAAGTCTTTTCTTTGACCTTCTGCGAGGGAAGCGTCTTGGCGTCCGGCGACTCGCTCAATCGCGTGATCCTCTGGAACGTCGCGTCGAAGACCATACTCGGCGATCCCGAAAAGCCCGCGCACACGGGCACCGTTTCCACCCTTCTCTACGTCCCAAAAGAAGCGGGAACGCCCAACGGTCCCTACCTCTTCAGCGGAGGATTCGACACGACGGTGATTCGCTGGAAACTTGAGTAATTCATAGAAAAGAAACGATTTTTCTGTTCTTTCCTAACGATTATGACGATACGAATGAATAGAAGAAGATTCGCGATTATCGAAAAAAAGAGCGCTTTCGGTAATCGCGTTAAGTAGTTCAAAGTCGGAATAAGACTATCGCGTCGTTCGTGAAATGGCGCGAACTTTTACGATTTGCGAAATCGACGAGGAAACTTCGTCGATACACCCATTGAAAATCCCTTCCGGGCGTTTCGATTGACGACCCGGACGTCGCTCGCGGACGATATCGACGCGCGAGCGGCGAAGGAGACAGATAAACGCGCCCTAGCGCCGGACGACGTAAGGAAAGCCGAAGTCGATCCCGCGAGGTTCGTCGGATATTAGATTCGTTCATAAGGAACGCGATCCGTTAGTGGATTGGCGTGTGAAAGGTCGAGAGTATGTCGTTCTTCATCCCGAAACAAGCGATCGAAACGAGCTCGTTGAGTTCTAAGCGCAAACCCGCCCGGCGTTCTAAGAGGAAGAACGATCACAATCCGATGGCGAAACGGATTTGCCGTATCGAAGAGTTGGAAAAGCGAGAGTACCTCGCCGCCGATCCTTCAATAATGATGGGGGTGGTGTACTGCGAACAACAGATCGAGACGGATGGCGACAAATTCTATGTCGCGTGGGTTGGCGGCGAAGAGGGCACTACGCTAGAGACTTTGGTCATCAATCTCGATAAAGACGGTATAGCCGAAAATAGAGAAGGCGAAGCTGTTTTCGACACAGAAGGAGGAACCCCGACTGGGGTCTATTCGTCCGTTCCCTTCACGCTCGTGAGCAAGACTGAAGAAATCGGCTACGAGTATGAAGTCGAAGACGGTGGGCAAACCCTCGTAATTCACTTCTCCAACTTCCACGCTGGCGATTCGTTTATTTTCACCATTGACCTCGACGAGGTTCAAGGCTCCTCGACCGATAACCCGATGGTCGAGGGAGCCGAGATGGGGGGCTCGAAAGTCCGCCAAATTGACGGTTCTTGGATTACCGCCGAGTTCAGTTCTAAACACTTTCTGGCGGAAGACTGGAAGGGGATGTTTATCAACAACTACGACGACGAAAGAGAATGCGAGCGGTACGCGGCGCTCGATTCCGAGTACGATCGCGAGTTGTTGCCCTACGATCTCGACGACGGCAACGAAGGTATTTGGCAAGCGGGTCTCTACGATACAATCAGACTAACGCCCAAACCGATCGCTATCTCGGGTTACATTTACGCCGACTACGACGTCGATTGCGAGTACGATCCCGAGGACTCCCCCCTTGCCGGAGTCGGGGTTACGCTCGTCGCGGAAAACGGCGATACCTGGACGACCAAAACCAACGACGACGGTTACTACGAGTTCGGTGAAGAACTCGGACTTATGCCCGGCAAGTACGAAGTCTATTCGGAGGCGAATTTCACTTCGCCAGAGGGACTTACTTACGCCGACTTCTGCTCGAAAGGTGGAGAGTTTGGCGATAAGATCACCCCCCTCCAGATTGAAGTTAAGGGAATGCAAGGCGGAGACGTCGCGCCCAACAACAACTTCGCCAAGGTTCTCCCCGCTTCGATTTCGGGACACGTCTTCGAGGATCTCAACAACGCGAACGGTAAGGAAGCGGGCGAAAACTGGGACGGAGTCAAGTATCCCGCCCAAGTCCAACTTTATCGAGTTACCGACGACGGGCAAAAAGTCTTGATGGAGACTCAAACCGTCGACAAAGACGGGTACTACAAATTTGACCTCGACTGTTCCTACGAACCGTCGGGAGAGTGGCGCAAGTTGCCGGGAAAAACCTACGAGGTTTGGGAAGTTTTCAGTTCCGAAGACTATACCGACGGGAAAGACTATGTCGGAACTGTCGGTAGTACGCCTAGGGGGCAAGCGGTCCTAAACGATAAATTCACCGAAGTGTACATTGGTTACGGAGAACACGGAATCAATTACGACTTTGGCGAATTGAAGCTCGGTTCTATCGCCGGAAACGTCTACGAAGACCGAAACGACAACGGAGTTAAAGATCCGGGCGAAGGGGGGATCGCGGGCGTTACCATAGAGTTGTACCAATTCACCGGTTCTAAGTACGAAAAAATTCGCGAAACCAAGACGGATAAAGACGGAAGCTATTGCTTCGACGGTCTGGACATCGTCTACGACTATGCCGTTCGAGAAAAGCAACCCGAGAACTATAGTGACGGAAAAGACGCCCTTGGCGACGTCCTCGACGGAAATAACGACCCCGTCCGAGCGTCCGAGGGAACCGTTGCCGCCGACGATTACCTCACCGACGTCAAGATCGGATGGGACGAACACGGCGTCGAGTACAATTTTGGCGAGCTAAAACTCGGTTCCATCGCCGGAAACGTCTACGAAGACCGAAACGACAACGGAGTCTTCGAAAAGGACGATGAAGCGGGTATTGCGAACGTTACCATCGACCTGTATTGGTGGAATGGCTTCGACTACGAATATCTCCGCAGCACAAAGACCGACGCCAACGGCGCGTATCGCTTCGACAATCTGAATATCGAAGAGCAGTACGCCGTTAAGGAAAGACAACCCGACGATTACGCCGACGGAAAAGACGCCCTTGGCGACGTCCTCGACGGAAATAACAACGTCGTCCGAGCGTCTGAGGGAACCGTTGCCGCCGACGATTACCTCACCGACGTCAAAATCGGTTGGGACGAACACGGCGTCGAGTACAATTTTGGCGAGCTGAAACTCGGCTCAATTTCCGGTTACGTCTATCACGACGAAAACGACAACGGAATCTTCGAAAAGGGCGACGAAGATCCCATCGAAGGGGTTACCGTCGAGCTCTATCGGCTCGTCGACAACGAGTACGAGTTCGTTGCCGAGACAACCACGGACGCAAAAGGTTTCTACAAGTTCGACAACCTCAATATCGAGGAAATCTACGCCGTCAAAGAAATCCAACCGGCTGGTTGGAATGACGGGAAGGACTCTGTTGGCACGCCGTGCGGCGGTCGCTTAGTCCCTACTGATACTATCGATTCCATTCATGTCAAATGGGACGAACATGGCGTAGACTAGAACTTTGGCGAGTTGCTTCCGCCCGCGAAGTTGAGCGGACACGTTTACGAGGACGTCAACGATAACGGAGTTAAAGATTCGGGCGAGGCAGGGATTCCCAACGCGACGATCACGCTCTTGGTTCGCGACGCCACGACCGGTGAATACGTGGCGACCGGACGGACGACGACCACCGATTCCCAAGGTTACTACGAGTTCAACAACGTTAAGCCGAATAGGTTTTATCGTCTCGTCGAGACGCAACCCGCGGGTTACAACGACGGAAAAGACGCGGTGGGAAGTCTTGGCGGCGTCATTCCCGTGTCCGACGTCATTAGCGATATTCCGGTCAAGCCCAGCGACGATGGTGTGAACTACGACTTTGGCGAGCTAAAGCCCGAAGACCCCCGAAAATATCCTCCGTATCCTCACGAGATCCCAGTTAAGGTTCCCAACAACACCTGGGGCGTTTCCCCGACGAACTTCCCGTACATCTACTACCAGCCGACAATTCCCGGCAGTATGACGACCCTGTACGGCGGCGGTGGTTTTGTCGACCCGTACACCTGGCACCTTAGCACCCTGAACGACGCCTATCCCAAGAGCGAAGAGGTTGTCGGCTCGCTGGCGGGGTTCCGAAAGGAACTGGGCAACGCCACGATGCTTGTGGACAACAATTTCGGCACGGTCACAACGGTGGGCAATTCCGAGCGCTATGTCGACGCGGAATGGATTCTTCGCGACTTGGACGATTCGGCGACCGAAACCCATTACCGCTTCGGCAAAATCGGCGCGAAGCCGATCGTCGGCGACTGGAACGGCGACGGAAAAGATTACATTGGTATCTTTGACAGCGGAAAATGGTACCTTGACCGAAACGGCGACGGCGTTTGGAACGTCGAGGACATTTTGGCCGAGATGGGCTCGTCCGAAGATCAGCCGGTAAGCGGCGACTGGGACGGCGACGGAAAGACCGACATCGGCGTCTTTGGTCCGCGATGGGACGACGACCCCTATCTGCTCAACGTGGAAAAGGGCCTGCCCTCCGACAACAAAGATTACGTTACCGTTTCCTACAACGACGCCAAGAACTCCGAGAATTCCCCGACGCGAGACGCCGAGTTGCGCTCGCCTCGCTTGAGCAGTCGTAGAGTGGCGCGCCAAGGCATGGCGCAAGATCGTTTGGACTTGATCGACCACGTCTTCAAATACGGCGCGCAAGGCGACGTCGCGCTGACGGGCGACTGGACGGGCGACGGAATCTCGAAGATCGGCGTCTACCATAAGGGCGAGTGGTACTTGGATCGCAACGGAAACGGCGTCCTCGACGACGACGACGAAATCCTGCGCGGCGACGCGGTCGGCGACGATTTCATTCCCGTCGTGGGCGACTTCGACGGCGACGGTATCGACACGGTCGGTTACTTCTCCAACGGAAGGTGGCTGCTCGACGTCAACGGCGACCATCAACTCCAAGAATTCCATCTTGGACGCGACGGCGACAAACCGGTTACCGGCGACTGGGACGGTGACGGAAGGGACGAAATCGGCGTCTATCGCGAAACCGGCGACTCGAGCGCTCCGGTCGAAACGCAGTCGACCTTTAGCTACGACGAGACCGATTTCTCGAGCCCGAGCGCTTATTGACGTCGAATGGTCTTTATCTAGAATGAAGGAGGTTCGCGAGCGAGCGCCCGCGAGCCTCCTTTCTTTTTCTCGAGAGCAAACGAGGACGGTATTATGATTAAATTTGCGGTTATCGCCGACGTTCAATACGGAGATCTCGACGACTCGATCGGTCGCTCTTATCGACAATCCTTGTCGAAATACCTCCTCGCGGCGGGCGAAATCGCGGCGGAAAACGTCGATTTCGCGCTGCAACTCGGCGACGCGTCGCAAGAACACTGGAACAATCACTTGGCGATCAAGGAACTGTTCAAGGTCGGCGAAAAAGCGGGAATCAAATGGCGCCACGTCCTCGGGAATCACGATTTCTTGGTCTCGGACAAACGAAAACCGCGACTTTACAAAGACTTTGGGCTCAAGAAACCGGGCTACTACGATTTTGAGGTCAAGGATCCCGAGAACCCCTCGAACAATTGGCGCTTTATCGTCCTCAACGGCAACGAGATCAGCTCCTACGCCGCCGAGACGCCCGAGGAAAAGGACCTCGCGGAAAAAGAGCGCGCTCGCTGGAAGTTGGCGGACGGATCGCTGCCCGCGACTTGGAACGGCTCCGTTTCGCCCAAGCAGCTCCATTGGTTGGAAAACAAACTGAAAAAAGCGAGCGAGCAAAAAGAAAACGTTATCGTCTGCTCGCACTTTCCGCTTTTTGCGAATTCGAAATCGATGGACGGCAAGCGAACTAAAGCCGCCTCGCTCTTGAATCTCGACGTTTACTATAGCGATATGGGCATATCCACTTGGAACGGAAGAGAAGTCCTCGAAATACTGGACCGCTATCCTTGCGTTAAGGGGTATTTCGCCGGTCATCTTCACGAGGGTTCGTACGGCGTTCGCAACAACGTCGCTCACGTTACCTTCAAGGGAATCGTGGAGACGAACCCCAACGCCTTCGCGTTCGTCGAGTTAACCCCCAATTCTATTATCGTGGACGGCAGAGAGGCTCAATCGTCGCATCAATTCGATTTCGCTTGACTTCCGTTTTAGATACGTTTTCCGCGCCAAAGCTGGAAAGGACTTCGGATTGCCTCCGCGTCGTCGTTTAGTTCCTCGAACCGTCGGTTTGGCGACGTCTCAGCGCCTATGGGCGCGCGATTTTCTTGAGTACGTCGCCAACGAGCGGCAGCTGTCGCCCAATACGTGCTTTGCGTACAAGGGCGATCTGTTGACGTTCTATAGATGGCTCGATTCGCGCTCCATTCCCGATTTGAGCGCGAGCGATTTCTCCGATTACGCGGCGTTTCTTCGCGACTTAAAACTATCTCCCTCGTCGATCGCTCGGCGTCTGACGTCGCTGCGAGTCTTCTTGCGATTTCTGCAGAGTCGCGGGGTATTTCGGCGCGATCTCGCGGAGCTGATCGAAAGTCCCAAGCTATGGGAGCGACTGCCGACGGTCCTCACCGTTGGTCAAATCGCGCGCTTGCTTGTGGAACCGCGGGAAGACGTCGACGAAATGTGGATTCGCGACCGCGCTATTCTCGAATTTTGTTACGCCTCGGGGTGCCGAGCGTCGGAGGCGGTCAATCTGAAACTAGAGGACGCGCGTTTGGACGACGCCTACTGCAGATGTTTTGGAAAAGGTTCGAAGGAGCGAATTGTTCACCTCGGCGACGCCGCCGTCGCCGCGATGAGAACGTGGCTGACCGTCGCGCGACCCGTTCTCCTAGAAAAGGCGGAACAACAATTCGCCAAAAAAAAGGAGTCGCTCGAAAGACTCTCGTTCGACTCTGTTTCCGCGCTCGAGTCGTCCCCTCGAAGAGTCGAGATCTCGCCGAGACGAAATCCCTATGTGTTTCTCTCGCGATCGGGCCGAAAAATGCGGCGCGAGGCGCTATGGGAACTCGTGAAAAAATACGCCCTTAGAGTCGGCGCTCCCCCGACGATCAGCCCGCACGCGATCCGGCACAGTTTTGCGACGCATCTACTGCAGGGCGGCGCCGATCTCAGGCAAGTCCAGGAAATGCTCGGGCACGAAAGCATCGCGACGACCCAAATCTATACCCACACGGAAATGTCCCGTTTAAAAGAGGTCTATCGCCAAAATCACCCGCGAGCATAGCGCGTTGCGAAAGAAAAACTTGGGACGAGGCGCCGCGGGAACTCGCGAAGAAACGCGCCCTTAGAGTCGGCGCCCCTCCGACGATCGGCCCGCGCGCGATCCGGCGCGGTTTTGCGAGGCGTCTATTGCAGGGCGGCGCCGATCTCAGACAAGTCCAAGAAATGCTCGCGCGCGAAAGCATCGCGACGACCCAAATCTATACCCACACGGAAATGTCCCGTTTAAAAGAGGTCTATCGCCAAAATCACCCGCGAGCGTAGCGCGTTGCGAAAAAACAACTTGGGGCGCGACGCGCTCGAGATTTGACGAAAATTAAATTCGCGTCGAAATCCCGAGCGCCGTCGACCGCGCCCAGTCCTTAGTTTCTCAACGTCGTTTCAAATAGCGCAAATTGGAGACGAGCTTTGCCAACCCCTCCGGCGCGTCGTTGGCGCCTCGTTGGAAAACGCCCCGCCACTCGCCGCGATCGTCTTTCCAAAGCGCGACGTCGATCGGATCGTCTCCGATTTCCTCGTCGGAAAGTTCGACCCCGAATTCCCCGACGCGGAACGATTTCAGTTCCGACGCGACGACCCCGGTCAACTCGCCCGCTTCGTTAAAGCGAGTCGCGAAAACCCCGTTCGCGCGAACCGATATTTCGGGCGTCGTTCCCTTTCCGTCCAGTTCCAGTCGCTCGGAGTCCAAAACGATGGGATCGCCGAAATCGCTTTCCTCCGCGGCGGTCCAGAGTATCGTCCCGTCGAGAAAACGCGAAACGCACTTCCGAGGCGGGCGCGACGCGCGCTCCGCGTCGTTGTCGAACTCGTAGCTGTCGGCGACCCAAGGGGTTCTCGGCGCGAACCCGGACTCTTTCAAAGACCCGACGATTTCTTTGACCAACGCGTCTTTCTCTTCGGCGGTCGCGGTCGCGGGCAAAGAAAAGATCTTCGTCTTACCGGAACCGCTCGAGTCGGCGAGCGAGCGCAGCGAGTCGAAATCGTCGCGCTCGACCGAACTTTCGCCGTTCATAATAATCGCGCGGTATTTCTGGCGCCCGTAGCGCAAAAAACCGTCCTCGACGCTCCAAAGGGGTCGTCCGTCGCGAGACGAGGATCGGATTTCGTCGACGGGAATCAAATCGGCGGGAACCCCCTCGACGGCGAACCGATCGCAAATATCGCACCCGATCGTTTTATACTCCGGAAGAAGCGGATTGGCGGCTCCGTATCTCCCGAAAACGACCGCGACCGGCGAATCGATGGGCGCGTTGGAAAGAAGATTCAACATCCGAATTTTCTGGCGAATCTTGGCGACTCCCCCGTCCGCGACGATTGGGAGCAAACGCGGATCGATTTCGTTTTTGGGCGAATTCTCGTCGCGCGGATAAATATTGTGTATATGGACGCGCCCTCCCGAGGCGGCCGCGGTCCAATGTTCCCATATGTACTCGGGAACTTGCCTCGCGTAAAACATATTGATCCAAAGCGAGTCGGTTCCCTTCGCCATGCCGTTGCGCGCGCTAAACGGCGCGTACTCGTCCGTTTGGGCGAAATCGCGCGGGGCTTTCCACCACATTATTCCGTTTTTGCGCATTTCCAAAACGTTCGGCCAAGGGTACCACGTGCAGTGAACCCCGACGAAAGCGTCGTCGCCCCATAGTTTTTTTGTCAACTCGTAGTTCTGGAACTCGTATTCAACGACTCGATCGGAGCAAAGACGCCGAAATCGATCGATCGACTCGATCCGTTCCTCGGTCGAACCGACGCGAGGTCGAAACGCGAGAAAAAGATCGTCGACCAAATCGCGATTGGGAAACTTGGCCGCGTAGGCTTGTCTCATGCGCTCCGAATACCAGAAATCGTCGAGATTGTCGTTTCGGTCGAAATGGGGGGGAAATCCCCATTCGTCTTTGGCGACGCCGTAGGCGGGAACCGAGCCGAACTGTTCGTAGAGTTTGCGCTCGAGTTCGAGCGTTTCGTCTGCGAAAAGATCGGGGTAAGAATATCGAAACGCGACGGCGCAGGTTACGAAAGAACGTTGAGACGGAAGCTCGGAGCGCTCGAACGTCGCCGAAAATTCGTTAATCGTCGTCGCGTCCGGAGCCGCGTCGGGAGCGCTCTTCGCGACGTATTGGTCGCGATTCCACTTGGCGAAATCGGTAACGTCGACGATCGACGCGGGGTCTATATCTCCCGACTCGGTTTTATTGTACGCCCAAGCCTTGACGACGCGTCCGCCGCGAACGAAGTAAGGCGCGTTGCCGGTGTAGTGGTCCGTAAGATTCGGCGCGAGGAACCCCGTCTCCGTTGCGCCCTCGCTAAGCTCGCGCTCTTGGAAATAAAGGCGCTCCTGAGCCAAATCGGGGCGCTCCCTTTCAAAATCGTGGCGCGCGATTCGCAGATCTATGTCTAAAATGGACTTAATTCCATATTTATCGCGAGCGTACTCGACCGCCTTCCTCGTCGTTTCGACCGCTTTCGCGTTGTCGACGAGCGAAAAATTGGATCGCAGCGTGATCGTTAAAACGTCGAACGCTCCGTAGGGAGCGACCGCGTCGACCAAATGTTTGTACTCGTCCCCCTCGAGACCAAAACTCCAAAAACACCCGACGTCGGGCGCGACGGGGCGTCCCTCTATTTCGGTCGGCAAACGATCCGGAGCGACCGGATTCAACGGGGGAAACTCTTTGGCCAAGGACGCCCCGCAAGCGAGAAGCGCCGCCGTCGCGCCGACGAGCGCCGCGACCAAGCGACGCCCGCGAAAACTTGTTTTGTCGATCATATGATTCTCTTTCTTTCGTCGAAATGGGTCGTCTCGTCGACCTTTGGCAAGATTGACTCCGCCATTATTAGAGTCCAAGAGCGATCGTTTTTCAATAGAGTTCGCGGACAAGAAATTCGCGCCCGGTCGAGAAAAAATTTCGAAACGCTCTTTACACGAGTTCGCAAAATCGTCAATATGCCCCGAAACAAGGTTGGCGCGCAGAGCGCCGACGTCGCGCCCCGTAGTTGGGCGTTTTAAACAAAGAAAAAAACGAATCGTTGCAAATAGTCGCCGTTTCAAGGAGTAACCAAAGTGAAACACGCTAGTAAGATTTTCTCGGCGCTCTCCGGCGCCCTACTCTGCCTCGTTTGCGGTTTGGCGGGAGCGCAACAGGCGCAACAACCGGCCGCTAGCGCTCCGCAGGCTCGTCCCGCCGCGAAAAATCTTCTCGTCGGCGTCGTTGATCTTCGCGCCGTCCTGCAAACGCACCCCGTTATCGTCGATCAAATTCCCGCGCTCAGCGCCAAGCTACAAGAAGAGCAAGTCGCTTTGGGCAAGGCCAAAGAGGACGCCGACCAAAAGGTCGCCAAATTGCAGAAAGAATACAACTTGGTCATTGGAACCCCCGAGTTCGAAGACAAAGTTGGCTCCGTCCGCAAAGAATTCAGCGACGCCGAATTTAAGGCCCGCGAAGTGCAGCAAAAATTGGTCGCCGAGCGCACGCAATTGCTTTTCCGCGCCTACGAAGATCTGCAAAAATCGATCGAAGTCGTTGCCAAACAAAACGGGATCATCATCGTTCACTCCAAGATTAAAATCGCCGTTCCCGAAAACGCCGCCGTTTCTAAGGAAGTCGTGGCTCTCGAAGAGGCGGATCAAAACACGATCGTCTGGAATCGTCCCGAATGCGATATCACCGAGCAGGTCAAAGCTCAACTCGCCGTCGTCGCCGGGGCGCCCAAAGGAAAAGCGGAAACCGGCGGTTCTTTGAACAATCTCGGAGCCCAGGCGATTAACGCTCGCGCCGAGGCTGGAAACGCCCCCGCTCCCGCGCGTCAACCCGCCGCGACCGCCGCTCGCTCGGCCAACGCTCCGGCCGCTTCGCAACGTCGCTAGAAGCGACTTTCCCGTCGCGGCGAATCTTTCGTCGCCTTTAAACAACCGATGAACGGCCGCCGATTTCGCGTCGGCGGCTATTTCTTTTCTTTATCGGATCGTCGGAGAACGAGCCTATGTCGAAACCGCCCGTTATCGCGCGCGTTGAATCGATAAGACGCCAAAGAACCCTAGCGCGACGCGCCGACGTCGCCGGGTTCGGATTCTGGTCGAGCAAAGACGTCGTATTCTCGTTTCGACCCGCCGAGGACGACTCGGGCGTTCGTTTCTTCCGTTCCGATCTCCCAAAAGCCGAGCCGATTCCGGCACTCGTCTATTACCGAATAGCCAAACCGCGACAAACCAGCTTGGCCCTGGGAAACGCGCAAGTCGATATGGTGGAACACGCGTTGGCCGCTCTAAAAGGCGCGGGTATCGACAATTGCGATATCGTCGTCGACGCGCCGGAAGCCCCGGGCATGGACGGTTCCGGAGCGCCCTTTTTCGACGCCTTTCTCGAGGCGGGAATCGTCGAGCAAAAAAGGGAAAAGCCGCGCTTGAAAGTCGTTGTCGAGGGCGAGTTTATCGACGAGTCGTCGACGAACGGCGCCAAAATCGTCGCGCGTCCGCGCGAGGACGGACAAACGGTTTTCAGATACGATTTGCGCTACGACGTCCCCGGCGCGATTCCGAATCAAACGGCGACGTTCGTTTGGAATCGGAATCCTCTCGATTTTCGACGCGAGATCGCGACCTGCAGAACGTTTCTCTCCTACGAAGAGGCGACCTATTTGCGCGAGCAAGGAATTTGCGAAAGGGTCGGAACAAAAGACGTCCTCGTGTTTGGAAAGGACGGTCCGATCGACAATAGCCCGCGTTTCGACAACGAGTGCGCGCGGCACAAGATTCTCGACATGATCGGCGATTTTTCTCTGACCTCGTTCGATCTAGAGGGCGAATTTTGGGCGACTAAGACCGGCCATCAGCAAAACGCGAAAGCGCTTTTGAGGGCGCTGGAAAATATCGCCTAGAGCGAGTTCAGAGCGACTAAAACCGACCGGCGACAAAACGCGAGCGCGCTTTTGCGCGCGCCGGGCCCTCCTCGATTGCCGAACCGTTCTCCTCTATTCGGTTCTCGCGACCGTTCTCCGTCGCATATTGCTCTTTTTCCGAACCCAAAAAAACGCTATGATGACCGCGTCGTCGGGGATATCGACGGCGCGACGACCGTTTTCGTCGTCCGGCGTCCCGGCGATTATCGAGTTCGGAAAAGGATTGAGCGTAATGAAAAAAGTGCGGTTGGGCGTCATCGGAACTGGTCGTCTCGGAGGATTTCACTCGGCGAAAGCCGCCGACAACCCGGAAGTTGAATTTGTCGGGGTTACGGACGCGTCCGAAGAAAACCGCAAACGGGTCGCGGAGCGCTGGAACGTTCGAGAATTCGCGAACGTCGACGAATTGCTTCCGAACGTCGACGCCGCGATCGTCGCGACCCCGTCGGTTCTACACGCCGAAATAGGCCGGAAGGTTCTCTTGGCGGGCAAACATTTGCTCGTGGAAAAACCGGCGACGACGTCCGGGCAAACCGCGATGGAATTGGCCAATCTCGCCAAACGAAACGGGCTCGTTATGCAAGCGGGACACGTCGAACAATACAACCCCGCCTGGCGCGCGGCGCAATGGTTTCTCCAAGACGTTCGCTCGGGACGAGTCCCCGCGCGGATCGAGGCGACCCGAACCAGCGGGTACACCTTTCGCTCGACCGACGTCGGCGCGACGCTCGACCTGATGATTCACGATCTCGAGCTCGTCCTGTCGCTCGTGCCGTCGCCGGTCGAGGACGTTATCGCGTGCGGAAACGCGCTTCTCGGAGGATTTGAGGACGTCTCGCTCGCGACCGTTTTGTTTGAAAACGGTTCGGTCGCGCGCCTTAAAGCCTCGAGAATCGAAACCGAAGCCGTCAGGCAAATGACCATCGGAGCCCCCGATCGCTCGGTGTTTATCGACTTCGCGGCTCGCTCGGCGAAATTGTCTCGTCCCAAACGGGCGATCTTGGACGGCGACTACGCTCCGAACAAAGTCTCGTACTCCGATATGGCCCCGCGCGTTTCAACGTTTATGCAAGACGAATTTGAAACGGAAGAATTGGTTAAAGACCCGGTCGACGCGCTGGAACTCGAATTGCAAGACTTTGTTTCGGCGATCGTCAGAGGGACTCAACCCGCGGTTCCGGGCGAGCGAGCGGCGCAAGCGGTCGTCGTGGCGGAGGCTATCGTTCGCGATCTGGAAGAAAGAGGGCGTCGATTGAGCGATTTGAATTCGCGAACCTTAAAAATCGCCGGTTAAAACGCGAAGCTATCAATAAACGTCCCCGAATTTGTCCAAAGAAACGCGCCGTTCCAAATGTCTTCGCGGCGCGTTTCGCTTCTTATAACGATCAAGATCGCTCTAACGATCAAGTCAACTCAAACAAACCATATAGCGCGATTGTTATTATTGTAACGATTCGATTCTTTAAATCGTTCCTTCCGCGCCTGGTCGTTTTTTTTCTCGAACGTTGAAAACGGATCTCGATTAGAGTACAATAAAGGAAGCGTCCGTTGGCGCGGACGCGCAACGGATTTGTTCTTTTCGAGCAAAAGTCGAAGTTTTCATCGCGACGACCTTTGCGGGCTTGTTTTTACGAGGGTAGTCTTATGCGTCTCGGTTTGTGCAAGATGGCGAACTGTTTAGCCGCCGTCGCGTTTGGAATCGTCTCGGCGGGCTTTTCCGCGACTTTCGCCCAAGGGCCGAATTACGACGAATCGAAAGTTCCTTGTTACGAACTTCCCGAATTGTTGGTATCGGAGTGCGGTATTGAAATCAACACTCCCGAGGCTTGGAAAAATATTAGGCGTCCGGAAATCCTCAAACAGTTCCAAAAAACGATGTTCGGCAAATACCCCGAAGCCGATCTGTCAAAGCTAAAGTTCGAGGAAATTTCGTCTTACGATAAGTTTCTCGATGGGAAGGCGACGGTGAAGACCGTTCGCGTTTATTTCAACGCCCCCGAAAAAACGCCAAAGATGGATCTGATGGTCGTTGTCCCGAACAATCGCTCCGGCGCGGTTCCGGCGTTCCTTATGCCAAACTTCCAAGGCAATCACACGACCACCGACGATCCGAACATACCCGCGTTCTTCGCCGAGGGTTCCACCCACAACAGAGGAAAGGCTCCGGAGGAAGTTAGAGGAATCGCGAAATCTCGCTGGGCTTACGACAAAATTATCGCGGCGGGATACGCGATCGTCACCGTCTTCTACGAGGAAATCGATCCCGATTTCGACGACGGTTTCCAAAACGGCGTTCACCCGCTCTTCACTAATTTCAGCCTGCAAAACGGCGATTACCCCGCCACGATCTCCGCTTGGGCGTGGGGGTTGTCGCGAGCGCTCGACTGCCTCGAAACGATTCCCGAAATCGACGCCGAAAAGGTCATCGTGCTCGGGCACTCGCGTTTGGGCAAAACCGCGCTTTGGTGCGGCGCGAACGACGAGCGATTCGCCGCGGTGGTTTCAAACGATTCGGGTTGCGGAGGGGCCGCCCTCTCAAGACGCGAATTTGGCGAAACGGTCAAAAAGATCAATACTACGTTCCCTCATTGGTTCTGCGCCAACTTCCACGAATACGGAGACTGCGTCAACGCGCTGCCGATCGACGAGCACGAGCTGATCGCGCTAATCGCGCCTCGTCCGGTTTACGTAGCGAGCGCGACCGAAGATCTTTGGGCGGATCCCAAAGGCGAATTCCTCTCCGCGCTCAACGCCGAACCGGTTTATAGACTGTTCGAATTGGAAGGCTTGGGAGTCGACGAACAACCCGATCCGGACGAGCCGGTTGGAACCTATATTCGTTACCATCTGCGAACGGGAAAGCACGACGTCACCGATTTCGATTGGGAACAGTACATCAAATTCGCGAATTTTGTTTTCAGCGCAAAGTAATCGATCGACCCCTCCAAACTGCGAGTCGTCGTTCGCGTTATCTCTTTCTTTCGAAAACGAAAGGTTGAAATGAACTCTTCTATCAATCGGCGAACGACGACTCCCGGTCGCGAGGGGTCGCCTCTTCTCGTTCTGTTGCTTTTAGCCCTCTTTATTCGCGGAGGGATTCTCTTTCCGTCTCTCTCCTCCTTTGACGAGGATCCCGACGATTACGCGCGCCTGGCGGACAACTGGAGTTCGCGAGGAGTGTTCGGAAAGGGCGATCAAGCGACCGCGTTTCGCCCGCCGCTCTACCCGTGGACCCTCAAGGAAATCAAGTTTTTGCAAGATCGCGAGCGGGGTTCTAAAACCGGCGCCCCGGACTCTTCGTTTCTTTCCAAACTCGCGCTTTCAAGAAACGCGTCCGTCGCGCTTTGGCACTGGATACTTGGGATCGCCACCGTTTTGACGGTCTATCGATTGGCTTTAACGTGCTCTCTGTCGCCGCGTTTGGCGGCGCTCGCGGGTCTCCTAGTCGCTATCGATCCGATCCTCCTGTGGCAATCGAGATTCGTAATGACGGAAACGTTGGCGACTTTTTTCTCCGCCGTTCTCCTATTGGCGACGGTTAGTTGCGTTAGGAACAGAACCTCAAAATGGAGCGGGGCGTATTTCGCGCTCTTGGGAGCGATTTTTGGGCTTTCAACGCTTTGTCGTCCGACCTTTTTCGCCTTTGCCGGTCTCGTCCTCATGGGATTCATCTGGGTCGACGCGAAAGAACTATTTCGAGCCAAGCGAGACAAAGACGCGAATCCCCAACGTTTCGCCGCGCTCGGTTCCGCGGTTCGAGTCTTCTTGTTCCTTCTCGGACTTGGCGTCGTCGTTGGTCCGTGGGTTCTTAGAAATTGGCGCGAGTTCGAGCGTCCGATCGCGACGACCACCCATGGAGGATACACTCTCCATTTGGCGAACAATCCGGAATTGTACTCGCATTACAGGGAAGCGCCGCGAACCCCCTGGAATCCGGATAAATTCCATCGACTCCGCGCGATCGAATTGGAGGAAGCTCTCGCGAGCGCGGGCGTTGTCCCCGGTTCGAAGGAGGCGGAACTCTTCCAAGACGCTTGGCACAAGGAAAAAGCTCGAAAAACCGTCGCGGAAAACCCCCGCGTTTTCGCGCTCGCTTGTTTGGAGAGGACAAAGGAATTATGGCGCCTCGTTCCAAACGAGGCGCCGGGCGCGCAAAATCGAACCCGCTCGCAAAAGGCAAGGCTTGCCGTCGGAGTCTTTTACGGGATCGAATTTTTTCTCGCGCTTCTGGGCGTCGTTGGCGTCGTTAGAAAACCAAAGCGGTTCAACGACGGTTGCGCCAAGTTTGCCGAAACCCCTTTTCTTTGGGGCGCGGCGCTAATACTGTCCGTTCAGACGCCCCACTTGATTTACTGGACCAATATGAGAATGCGAGCGCCGCTCGAACCGTTTATCGCGATATTGGCCGTTTGCGGTTTGAGTTTAATTGTCGGAAATCGCCTCAACCCCCCTAAAAACGCGCTCGACCGTTAAAATCGGCAAACCTATTCCTTTTTTTTGGGAAAAACGACGATTGTCGCAATGTCCCTTTTACAAAAGAGCAAAATAGTTTAAAATTGACGGTCGTTTTTGTGGCGTCCGCGCGTTCGTTTGCGACAAAAGCCGCCTTTGCCTTGTTCATAGGGTTTGGGATGTTTCGTTCATTCACCTTCGTTTGCCTTTTAATCGCGACGTTCTTCGTCGGTTTCGGCGTCTCCGCGCAAGAGATCGTCTTTGAAGACCGTTTTGAAGGATCGCTCAAACCCGGTTGGGTTTGGGTGCGCGAGAATTCCGCCTGCAGGCGTTTTGTCAACAATGCGCTGGAGATTTTGACGGAACCGTTCGGCGAGCGCGAGGCGAGGAACGCGCTTGTGAGACCGCTCAATTTCCTCCCTTGGCAAAACGGAGGATTTGGCTCGCCCTACAGAATAGAGACCGAATGCGGTTTTGTTTCCAAACCTCGCGCCCAATACCAGCAATGCGGGGTGTATTGGATACACGACGAGCGAATCGTTTTTAAACTAGTCTTTGAAAACGTCGACGGAACGATATACGTCTACCCCAATAAGGTTCCGCTCAACGCTCAAGGAGGTCGTCTTCGCATAACGGTCAACGGCCAGAATATTCTCGCCGAATTTTGCGGTCTTGGCGAGTCTTCTTTCCGACGCGTCTACGAAGGCAAGATTGAATGCGGTCCAAACGATCTTATTAGCCTTCAGTGTTGGAACGGTCCGCAAAAGGGGCTCGATCTCGAACAGTGGGCGCGTTTTCGATACTTCCGCGTTGAGAAACTTAATTAATCTCCGTCGCGGTTGTTTTTGGCTCGGTGCGTTATGATTACGGACGTCGAGGTCGTTTGCGCGTTTCTTTGTTATTCCCTCGCTCTCCTGTTGGAGTTATTGCGTCCGTTCGGTAAGCGATCGCGTTTATGCTCCGTTGTCGGTTTCGCGGCGCTGGCGCTCGGAGTCGTCGCTCACGGGGTTCTTCTCGCTCGTCGAGATCTTCTGCAAAACGAACGTTTTTTCAACGACGTTGGAGAGTGGTTTTTTGTATTGGCCTTTGGACTGGCTCTGTCGGCCCTTTTCCTTACTTTCGTCTACTCGAAGGCGCGATTCGGACTATTTCTTTCTCCCGTTGTCATCGCGACGCTTTTTGTGGGAACCCAAACGACGGAACGCGGGTTCTCCCAAGACGCCGCGCTCTCTTGGATTCGGTTCGTGCACGCGACTTCGTTGCTCGTTTCCACTCTCGTTTCTTGTCTAGGAACGATTATGGGCGCGATGTTTCTCGTTCAGAGAAATAGACTCAAACAAAAAATCTTTTTGATTCGATTTCCGCTCCCGACACTCGAATGGTTAAGTCGCGGCCTTCGCCACGCGACCAATCTTGCCGTTGTCGCGCTTGGAATCGGCGTCTTGTCGGGTTATTATCTCAAAAGCGTCCTTCGAACCGGCGCCAACGGAGCGTTATTCGACCCGTTGGTCGTCGTCGGCACGATTCTTCTGCTCGTCGCGATCGCGTTGCGCGTTCGACGATTGTGGCGTCCAAAATCGGACGTCAACGCGGTCGACGCGATCGTTTCGTTCCTCTGTTGTTTGGCGCTCGTCGCCGCCCTCGCGCTCGCGGCGTTCTTCGACGGAGGTCATTGGCGAGGCGCCAACGAGGGGACAAAAGCGACTCCTCGTTCCGTAAATCAGGCGAGCGTCTCGTCGAACAATATGCCGGAGATTCCTTCGTTTCGTCCGGACTCCCGTCCGTTAAGGCAAGTCGCAACTTGCGTTCAAGGAGCGCGTTAATGCCGATTCGCGTTATTGGTCTCAACAATCGAACCGCGACGATAGAAACGCGCGAAATTTTTTCCTTTGACGCGTCCGGAGTCAAAGCCGCCTTGGAAGATTGGAAGAAACGGTTTCCCGAAGCGGAGGCCGCGCTTGTTTCAACCTGTAATCGCACCGAGTTGTACTTTGCGACGGAACGCGGAGTTCTGCCGAGCGACGTCGACGTTTTCCCCTTTCTGATCGCGCCGAAACACAAGTCCGACGATCCGCCCGTCTCGTTCGAGCGCTTTGCCTCCGTTTTCCAAACTTTCGACAACGTCGACGCAATAAAACGTTTATTTTCCGTCGCTTCCAGTCTCGACAGTATGATTTTGGGAGAACCGCAAATTCTCTCGCAAGTCAAGCGAGCGTACGATATAGCGCTAGCGACGGGTTCCGCCGGACCTATTCTAAACGGAGCTTTTCAAACGGCGTTTAAGACCGCGAAACGAATCTCGGTCGAAACCGGAGTGTTTAAACGACGCGTTAGCGTCCCCAGCGTCGCGGTCGTCGATTTCGCCCTCAATATCTTCGAGCGAGTTAACGATAAAAGAACGCTTGTGTTAGGCGCCGGAGAAATGGCGGAGGAAACCTTAAAGTACTTGGTCGACTACGGCGCAAAATCTATTGGCGTCGCGAATAGAAGTCGCGACAAGGCCGAGGCGCTGGCGAGCAAGTGGAACGGACGTGTCGTCGACTGGGAAGATCGCGTTGACGCGTTAACTTCTTCCGATCTTGTGATTTGCGCAACGGGCGCGTCCGAACCGATCGTCGATTTAAAACAGTGCGAAAAAGGAATCGAGCAACGAGTCGAGCGCCCGCTTTTCATTCTCGACCTAGCCGTGCCAAGAAACGTGGATCCCGAATTGGGCAAATGTCCCAACGTGTATTTGTATTCGGTCGACGACCTTGAAAAAGCCTGCGCCCGTAATAAAGAACTGCGCGATAAGGAAATACCAAAAGCGACGCGCATCGTCGACGAAGAAGCGAGCGGCTTCGTGTCCGGCGTCAACGCGAGGCGCTCGATCGACGCCATTAAAACGTTGCGCGAGAATTGGTCTAAGATTAAAGACGAGGAAGTCGAAAGACTGCTTCGCAAAATCGATTGCGATCAACGCGAGGAAGCGGAAATTCGCTACGCCTTCGAACGTCTCGTCAACAAACTGTTGCACTCCCCGACCGTTTCCTTGCGCGCGGAGGCGGAACAGGGCCCCAATTCGAGATTATTGGAGGCGATGCGTCGACTTTTCAAACTGTGACGCGTTTCTCGTTATTAGTCGATCGCGAAGCGCTCCTTTTTCGAACGATAGGAACGCACCCTCAAAACTCCTCGTTTGGCGTTTTGTTCTTTCGATTGTCCGATTTCTATTCGAATCAGACCGTCGTCGTTTGTGTGCAAAACCTCGCGCCCTTGGCTCCGAATCTTTTCCTCTTCTTCAAGATTGCGATGAACCGACCCTCCGCTTATTACCGCGAACGTCGGATCGGACCATTGAAGAAGCGCTTCGGCGTTTTCGGACTTTCCCCCGTGATGAGGAACCAGCAAAACGTCGACCCGTTTGGGGGCGTCCTCCAAAAACGACGCGTCCGAAGCGTCGAGATCGCCCGGAAGCATAACTCTACGCCCCAAATATTCCACAACCGCGACCGCGCTATTGGCGTTCGATTCCGGGTCGGTTTCGCGCGAGTTGATTTCGGGATGGAGTATAGTCAATTCGGGAAAGCCCCACCGTTCTAAAGAATCGCCCTTCGCGACCTTTTCTATCGGGATCTTTCTTGAAAGCAGCGCTTCCTCCAACTCGCCGAGTTTCTTATTCTTCTTCTCGAACATAACGGGCGAAACGCAAACCCGGCCTATCTTCGCGAGTTTAGATAATTCAACAAAACCTCCGTAATGATCGAAGTCCGCGTGCGAAATAATAGCGAGATCGACGCGCGTCTTTTGGGCGTTCCACAGATCCTTCGCGAGAAGTTCGGCCGCTCCGCGCGAATTGGAAAGGCTTCCGCAATCGTAAACGAACGAGCGCCCGTCCGGGAAAACGCCTAAAACGGCGCAACCGTGTCCTATTGCCAAAACGTCGATCCGCAACGTCTTCGATCTCTCCAAAGACGCGCGTTCCCAAGCCCCGGCGCAAACGGCGAGAGCTATCCATGCGAAAAGTCCAAAAGAAAGCCAACGTCTCTTGGGACGAAGACGCGGGAAAAGAGTCCAAACGACCAGAGGCGCGTAAAAAAAACATAGTGCCCACGCTTGCGGCGAGGGAACTCGCATCGCGCCAAAGGAAGGCGACGCCATAAGATCCAACGCGCCCAAAAAAAGGTCGAAAGCCTTGTTCGTTAAAAAACCCGCGACCGCGACAAATACCCCGAATATTCCGGGAGCGACTACCGCGCCCAATCCAAAAGCGATTAGTAAAAAAGCCAACAAAAGCGAGATTGTCGCGGGAAGCCAAAGCATGGGATTGGCGACTAAAGCGACGGGAGTCAACAGATTAGTCGTTCGCAAAAGAACGGGGGAACCGATAATCCATATGCGGCAACTAATCTTCGTTATCTCGATCAGTTGTTTCGTCAACGATTTACAATGCGACCAAAGAAACGCTTTCAAAACCGGAAAGCGCTTTATAGAGCCCGAATCGTTCGAAGAGCCATTCTCAACGTTAGAATTAGCGCTCGTCGCCGTCTTCCCAAAGAGCGAATTTTGACGCTCGGACGCGCCGACCATTCTCGCGCGCTCTTTAATCGCCTCGCGACGAAACGATTTGGAAAGCGCTCGTTCTCGCGGCGTCGCGACTTTTTCGGACCAGAGAAAAGAACCCGTCGCCAAAAAGGAAAGTTGCGCTCCCAACTGAAACAGTTCGAGAGGGTTGAGCGCCAAAAGAAATAAAGCCGCGAGCGCCAACGAATTTAAGGGGTTGCCTCGACGTCTTAATAACGAACCGACACAAAAAACGATTATAAGGGTCGCGGCGCGAATCGCCGAGGCGCGCGCGTCGGTAAGAGCGAGATAGAAGAGAACGAAAAAAATAGTCGACAATGAAACGACAACGTTTGGAACCCACAATCGACGCAAAACGTAAACAAACGCGCCCACCGCAAGGGCTATGTGAAGTCCAGAGATCGCCAAAAGGTGAGCGGCGCCGGTTCTGCGAAAAGAATCGTTCGTCTCCTCGTCTATTTCGTCTCGAAAACCCAATGTCATTCCGCGCGCAACGGAAGCGTTCCGAGGCGAAAGTCGGCTCCGTATAATCGAGTCGGCTTTCTTGCGAACTCGTTCGAAAAATCTGGCGATCGCAACGTTCGCGGGAAAGCGCTCGACTGGTTCGAGCTTGACGCAATCGGGAGATTCGGCGGAAAGCTCGGCGACAATTCGGCGCGCGCGATCATAGCGAACGCGGTCGTAATTCCAGGGATTGCGCGGTCTTGCGGGGCGCGAAAGACGCCCCGTAATCGTCGCTTTGTCGCCAACGCGCAAACGCTCGTCGATTCCATTGATCGAAACCGCTATGCGACCGCTAAACGGTTCCCGACGCCCCTTGTCGGTCGCGGCGAACACTTCGCCCTCAAAAGTGGTCGCAAAGGGTTCCCCGTAAAGCGGACGACTCGACTCGTCGAATCGGCGAACGACGGGAGTTGTCTTAACGAATAGTTCTACGGAACTTACTGTTCCTTCGTCGGTTACGCGACGCCCAATCTCGCTCTCCGGATAATAGTAAAGGCGCTTTTCGTGTCTCGCTCCAAAAAAGGCGAACGCGGCGATCCACGCCAAAACTTCTCCATAAAATAAGTTAGATACGATTCTATTCAATAGAAAGCGGGGATTCGACTCGATTAGCGAGCGTCTCAAACCGGTTTGAAAACGTTCGCGAAGCATCGACGTCGCGACAAAAAGAATTAAAAAGAAAAGGGACGAGTAGAAAACCGTTCGCCAAAACAGAAGCCCCGGAGAAAACTTCGCGTCGAACAAAACGCCCAAGACCGCCGCGAAGAAAAAAGGCGCGGCGGGGGCGTTAATTATCGAATTCTCGCTCGTTCGAGAACGCATATACGGCTCCAGCGCTCGTTGTTGTTCCAACGCCGACTTTTGAGACGATCTCTCGACGCGCAAAGACGAGCGCGGGACGAGCCTCAAGAAACCGAGGTTCGTCCTACGGAAACGCCGTCAAACAAAAATCATTCTTCTTCGAGTTGCGCCAAAATGTCGTCGGGCACGACAAAATTGGAGGAAACGCTCTGGATATCCTCGTGCTCGTCGAGCGCGTCCATAAGCTTCAGCGCCTTGCGAGCCACGTTAACGTCCTTAATCTCAATCGTGTCGCGCGGGATGTAGGTGATCTCGGAATGTTCGGGGTGAAGTCCGTTTTTATCCAAGAACGCGAGTACTTGATCGAAAACCTCGGGGGAACAAGTGATCTTGTGAACTTCCTCGTCGGAAACAACGTCGTCCGCTCCCGCCTCTATAGCGAGATCCATCATTTCCTCTTCCCCTTTGGCGTCGGCGGCGATTTCAATGACGCCTTTGCGATCAAAATTCCATCCAACGCAACCGGACTGTCCCATCTTTCCGCCGCAAACTTCAAATATCTTGCGGATTTCGGGCGCGGTGCGATTGCGATTGTCGGTCAAACCGGCCGCCATGACGGCGGTTCCCTCGACTCCGTAACCTTCGTACAACACTTCCTCAAGCTCGACGGGATCAAGTTCGCCCGTGCCGCGCTTAATCGCACGCGTTATATTGTCCTTCGGCAAACTGACGGCTTTCGCCTCGTCGATGGCGGCGCGCAAACGAATATTTTCGTCGGGATTTCCTCCGCCCTGTTTCGCGGCGACAATAATCGCTTTTGCCAACTTGCTCCACAACTTGCCGCGCTTGGCGTCGACTAGAGCTTTCTTATGCTTAATTCCCGCCCAATGCGAATGTCCGGACATTTAATTCTCCTCGATATGTCTATTTGCTGTGTCCCGCGCCAAACACGAACGAAACCCCAACGAGGATTCCTATTCGTAAGAGCGACGCTCCGATAACTTGTGTCAAAAAACAAGTCGAGCGCTAGCGCGAACTTCAAACGAGCGAAACATGTCGCCTCGCCGCGTCGTTCAAAGAAGCGGAGAAAACGCTCGACGTCTTCTCGCCGCGACGACGGCGGAAAAAAGCCCGAGAAACGGCTATATTCTGAAAAGCGATCTAAAAAAACGCAAACTCCAACGACGCGCTCCGCGCCGAATTGCGGCGACGATCGCGCCTATTTAGCGGTCTTCTTAGCGCCCCTCGATAATGTAGAACGCCTCGCGGATTTCTTTTCCGCGTCGCCCGTCGACGCGTCCGGAGGCTCGGAAGAACGGTTCCGTCCCCGCGAAACAGATTTAGTCGTCTTAACGGTGGGCGCCGCTTCCTTTTTCTTGTTTGAAGCGCTTTCGACCCGGGACGAAGTTCGGGGGACAACCGAATCGACGCTTTGCGTCTTCTTGGAACGCGAAGACGTCGCGCCCTTTAATTTCTTTGCTTCGTTCGATTTGGAACTCGAAGCGACGACGCCTTTGGCCTCGCGACGAGGGGGGACTTCTTCGACGGTCGAAGAAGATTTCTTTTCCTTCTTAATCGTTCCGGTCTCTGTTTTAACGCTTTTTGAGACGTTGCCCTTACCGGAAACGGATCCCGATTTGCTCTCCGCTCCCCTTGTCTTCTCCGACTTCGTTTTCTTAGCCGGTTTTACAACGTTTTCCTTTTCCTTTGAAGCCCCGTCGGACCCGCCTCTCTTCTTTTTGGCCGTTTTAGTCGAGTCTACGCTCTCGGTCGTTTTCGATTTTTTCTCCGATTTAGGTTCGACGGAAGTCGATTTTTTGACTCTAGGTTTCCGCGGTTTGAGGCTTTCCCGCGCGGAAACGGAAATCGAATCGCTCGACGTCGAAGGTTCGTCGTCGCGCAAAACCCGAGCGGGACTTTTGGAAATTTTTGCGCTTTTGGAGACGTCGCCAACGTACGCGGTCGTCTCTTTCGTTATGCTGGCCTCTTCGTCGGGACCGGAACAAATAGAGAGCTCTCCCTTGTCGAGCCGGGAATTGTCGACGGCGCCAGAATCCAAGAATTCGTCTTCCACTTTGTCGTCGAAATCGTCTTCTTCCATCTCGGAGCGCATCATTGCGACCGTCGACATTCCGTTCTTAGGACGTCGTTCGCGGCGGGAATAAATGCGCGCGATTTCCCGAGGATCGGAAGGAGCGCTGGGTTCGACCAACGGTTCGGGGGAGCGCTTCGACGCGTTCGAATCAAAGGAAACCAAAAACTTCAAAGCTTCCTTATTCTTCTTTTCGTCCGCTAAATCCACCCCCAATTCGTGAAGCGCAAAAAAGAAATCGCGAGCGTCGGATTCGTTAAACGCGTCTTTCAAACAGGGCGCGACTTCCCTAGAGTCTTCAACGACAACCCATCCCAACAAGCGCAAAACGCGAGTTTCCGCCTCGTCAAGGGGAATATCGTCCCCGCCTAGCGCAAAGAAGGAAGCGTAGGCGTTCATAAACGACGTTGAATACGGAACGGTCTTTAGGAAATCCACGACCTCTTCCCGACCTTTGGCGCGGAGATCCTCTAGCTCAAATTTGTAGGTCTTGTCAAAAATCCACTGTAAAAGACGACGCAAACGCTCGCCGGTTCGAACGGGATCGACCGCGCCGTCCTTAACTACGCTCGCTATTTCGTTCGCGGTGGACACGCGGATCTCGTTCCAATCGAGAAAATATCTCTGCAAATCAATAAAACACTGTCGAGCGCGTTTGAAGGACGCGTTTTCTAGAAAAATAGCAAAAACAAGATGCTCGAGAACCTTGCGATCCCGAGACAAGACAACCGGAGTCTCGGGATACCGTTTCTTGAGTTTCTTGAAAAAAGCTTTAACGTCTTTTTGACGCGCGACCATCTTACCACCGCTTGAAATAAGCCGTAATCCTATCCGACGCTTCCTCTCCAGAACAATCCGCTCGCGCGAAGTCGATTCGATCTACTCGCGCTCGTCGGCGGAAACCTCCTCGTCCGCGGTCGTCGCTTCCTCCGAGCGCTCTTCGGCGAGTATTCGCGTAACCTCGAGTAAATTTTTAACGCCCTCGTCCACAAGAAATTGCAAAGTGGGAGTGTACCGAGTATCGATCCGCTTGGCGCACTGCTGCTGCAAAAAACCCGCGGCGCTTTGCAGTCCCTTGAGCGCGGTTCTTTCTTTTCCCTCGTCCCCGCGAACCATAAAATAAACCTTCGCGGTTCGCATATCCGGGGCGACCTCCACCTTGGTAATAGTGACAAACTCGACGCGCGGGTCTTTCAATTCGGTCAAAATCGAGGTGGCGACCGCTTGACGAATCGCCTCCGCCGCTTTCAACGCTCTTCTTGACGCCATCTTCCCTCATCTTTCCGCTATAATAAGGTCCGTAACAAAACGATCCCCGTTTAAACGGAACCCTTCTCAAAACGTTCGAGCGACTTCTTCGATCTTGTACGCCTCGAGGATATCGCCTTCCTTAACGTCGTTATAGTTCTTCAACTTGATACCGCACTCGTAACCCTCGCGAACTTCCTTCGCGTCGTCTTTTTCTCGCTTAAGAGTGTCGAGAGCGTACTCGCCAATAACGCGACTCTCGCGAACGACGCGCATCTGGCAGTCTCGCTCGATTGTTCCGTACAAAACGCGACAACCGGCGATCACGCCCACGCGACTGATATTGAACGTGCGTTGAACGACCGCTCGACCAAGTTCTTTGACCTGTTCGATGGGCTTCAGCATTCCCTCGAGCGCGGCCCGAATATCCTCGGTCAGTTTGTAAATAACGTCGTAGCGACGAATTTGGATCTTCTTACTCTCGGCGAGCGCTCGAGCGCCCTCGTCGGGCGTTACGTTAAATCCAACGATAATCGCGTCGGAAGCGTCGGCGAGATGCACGTCCGCCTCGGTGACGCCGCCCACGGAAGCCTGAAGAATCTTAACTTTGACTTCGGGATGCTCTAGCTTGCCGAGCTCTTTACGAATCGCCTCAATTGAGCCTCGAACGTCGGCGCGAATAATCACGTTCAACGTCTGTTGAGACTTCGCCGAAATGCGCTCGAAGAGATTTTCCAACGTCACGTGAGCGGGACCGCCGGAAAGCTCGATCTCTCGCGCTCGCTTCGCGCGTTCTTCCGCTATTTGTCGCGCTACGGACACGTCCTCCAACACGACGAACTTACTGCCCGCCTCGGGAGCCTCGTCGAGACCTATTAAGGAAACGGGAACGCTCGGACCGGCTTCTTTGATTCTCTTGTGAGGATCTAACGTATCGGTCATTGAGCGCACGCGCCCGTAGGACGAACCGCAAAGAACCACGTCGCCTGTGCGCAGAGTCCCGTTTTGAACCAGAGCTTTGCACACGACTCCCTCGCCCGACTGCAACGACGCTTCCAATACCACTCCGCTGGCCGGACGATTCGGATTCGCTTTAAGCTCGCTCAATTCGGCCACGGTCAGGAGCGTCTCAAGCAGGGCGTCGACGCCCAACCCGGTAACGGCGCTCGTTTCGACGATTTCTACGTCGCCGCCCCATTCGCTTGGGGTCAAGTCGTTGTTGGCCAACTCTTGAACGACCTTGTCCCGCTTCACGCCAGGCAAGTCCATTTTGTTCAGCGCGACGACGATCGGCACTCCGGCGGCCTTCGCGTGACTAATGGCCTCCTCCGTTTGAGGCATCACGCCGTCGTCGGCGGCCACCACCAACACGGCGATGTCGGTGCAGTTGGCTCCTCGCGCGCGCATCTCGGTGAACGCCTCGTGACCGGGCGTGTCGACAAACGTTACCGCCCCGCCCTTCGCGTTGACGCGATAAGCTCGAATATGCTGAGTAATGCCGCCCTTCTCGCCGGAGGCCACGTGCAAATTCAGAATTCTATCGAGCAACGAGGTCTTACCGTGATCGACGTGTCCCAAGAACGTCACCACCGGGGCGCGAGGAACGAGGGACTCGGGAGGATCCTCTTCCGCGAACGCGGAATCGACGTACTGCTCCTCGAGTGTCGCCTGCTCTTTGACCGTTGCCTTCAACTGGAACGACATAATCAAAAGCTCGATCGTCTCGCGGTCGATCGTTTGATTTACCGTCTTCATCATGCCGAGTTGCATCAACGCCTTTATAACGGCGGCGACGCCTATTCCCGTCGCGCCGGAAAAATCCTTCACGGAGCAAGGGGTCTCGATCACGATATCGTTGACTCGAGCGGCGGTAACAATGCCGGAGGACTTGCCCCCGCGCTTATTGGTTCGAGTCCTAGTCGGGACGTAATCGTCGTCGCCGCCAAAGGTAACTCGATTGTTGTCTCGACGTCTGGCCTGACCGCCGGTTCGACGGCGAGCGTCTTGAGCGTCGCCGTCGCGATCGCCGTAGCGACCCTTCTTTCCAGGAGCGGACTCGCCGTACCCGGAACCCGACTGACCGCGTCCAACTTTCGCGCCGCTCTTCTGGTCGACCTTTCGGGCGTCGTCGGAACCCTGTTTCGCGCCAGTTTTCGTTCGAGTCGCGTTCACGACCTCCGCAACGGACATACCCGTCGCGCGAGCCCGATTTATGACCTCGGGATTGAGCGTGCGAATCGGCTTTTGTTCCGCTTCCGTCTTTTTGGGAATAACGCGCTTTGGAGGCTCGGGCATATCCGCCAATCGAATCCTCACCGCGCGATTACCGCTCGAACGAGAACTGGAACTCGCGCCGCCGTTGGAGCCGCCGGTTCCTTGTTTCTTTTGGTTTCCGCCAAGCACGAGAATGCGCGACCCGGTCGGAGGAGTGATCATCGGAGGCCGCTTCATCTCCTCTAGAGCGCGAGCCCGCTCCGCGGCCTGTTGCGCGTAAGGAGGAGGCGCCAAACGAGTGGGACGTTGCTCCTGAGATTTAGCAACGGATCGAGAAGAAACCTGTTCGTCTCGAGAGCGTTTTGGATCGCGACGAGTAATGGCCGGTTCTATTCTCTTTGTCGAGCTAGGAGAACTAGGACGCGCGGGAACTTCGGGCTTCGCCGACGTCGGGGAATTCGAACCGCTCGGTTCCTCGAGGGCGGACCCCGCGGAATTGGACTCGGATTCCGATCTAGACTTGGGTTCCTGAGTCGAACGTTCCGGGCGATCTTCCGATTTCTCGGATTCGTCCGAATTGGACGGATTCTCGATGGAGTCGCCTCGCTCGGCCGCCTCGCCCGATCCAACCTCGTTGCCCTTCGCGACGGAAACGGCGTCCGCGCCCTTAATATCTTCTTCCTTCTTTTCGGCGGGAACCGCGACTTCCGCAGTGGAATCGGCGGTCTCCGCTTTTTCCGCTTCGCCAGTCGACTCGGAACCGTTTAAATCGGTCGCGGAGCCGCTATCGTCTGAAACTCGCCCGGCGCTCGGCGAGACGGACTCGACATCGGAAGATGGAGCGGCCGGAACGTCGGTAACGACCGGAGACTTCGCCTCGGCGTCCCCCGAGACGCCCGTCTCTGCGCCGGTCGAAACGGAAACGGCCGAAACCGATTCGGGACTCGCGTTCTCGGAATCCTTTTTCTCGTCCTTTTCGTCGACTTTAGTCGGCGGAAAGTCGCTTGACGTCTTTGAACTAACCTTCCTGCCAAAATTGCCAAAGATCTTCGTCAAACCGCCGGGTCGAGGGGCTTCGATAACAGGAATCTTCCGTTCGGGAACCTGCGGAATCTCCGTCGGAGGAATCATTACGGTCTCTTCGCCGCCCGTTGTTCTCTCGCCGCTAGTCGAAAAATATTCCTTGATTTGAGCGACCTCGTCGGCGGACAAACTCGCCAATTGGTTCGCCTTACCGCTAAAATGCAGTTTTGAACAAACTTCAAGGAGTTCCTTGCTCGACTTTTTAAGTTGCTTGGCTAAAGCGTAAATTCTGATCGTCAATTTAGTTTTAGTGTCGCTCTACGACGTCTCTAATCGAAAAACGCGCTCGGCGCTCTCCAAATGAAAGGTTACTTGTGAATTTCAACGACAAAACGCGAGGCGCGAAAAATGGGCGGCTTTTATTGGGAAAGCCCGAAACCGTCCAACGGAGGTTCCTTCAATTCGCGCCTCTCGCGCTCTCGTTCTTCTTCTTCCTGGCGCGCCAACGCCTCGGCGCGCTCCGTTATCGCCTCGACCTGCTCTTCGGTCAAGCCGCCAAGGCTTATCAAATCGGAAGGCTCGATGACGGACAGATCGTCAAAAGACAGAAAACCTTGTCCAACGAGCGCGTCCGCCAACTCTTCGGTAACTCCCTCGATAGACGTAAAGTCTCGCATCGCCTTCTCGAGGAGATCGTCGAGTTCCTCGCGGGTCATTACGTCGATATCCCAATCGCACAACCGACTGGCGAGCCGCACGTTCTGCCCCCCCTTGCCGATCGCCAACGATCGCTGGTCGCGCTGGACCAACACGATCGCCCGACCGAGCATCGTGCAAAGCATAATCTCGTCGACCTCGGCGGGTTTGAGCGCGTTGCGAATAAAGTCCGACGCGTCTTGCGTCCAAGGCACGACGTCGACTCGCTCGCCGCCCAATTCCTCCGTCACCGCGCGACTGCGCGCGCCTCGGGCGCCAACGCAGGCCCCGACCAAGTCGACCAAAGGGTCGTGAGAAACCACCGCGATCTTCGAGCGCTTGCCCGGTTCGCGACTAACTTTGACGATCTCTATCGCGCCCTCGGCGATCTCGGGCGATTCCTGCTCGAAAAGTCGCTGGACAAAGAGCGCGCGGTAACGACTTAACACGACCTTAACCTTGGCCCCGACTTTCTTGACGTCGATAACCAGCGCCTTAATGCGAGCCTCGCGAGGAAAATTCTCGCGCGGTATTTTTTCCGAATAGGGTAAAATCGCCTCGACGTCGGGCAAGGAAACGTAAGTGGTGTTGCCGCGACCGTCGTTGCGGTGAACGTAACCGACGACCACGCTCCCAATAAGGGGATAGTACTCGTCGTAAATCATATCGCGCTCGGCGTCGCGTATTTTCTGAATAATGACCTGCTTGGCGGTCTGCGCTCCAATGCGCTCGGCAATTTCGGAAGGGGCCAAGGGCAAGTTGTCGCGGTAAGCGTAAATATCGCCCGACTGGCGATCAATATGAACGTCGACCACGCTATCTTCGCCGCCGTCGCCGTGCTTGCGAGCGGCGAGAGCCAAGGCTTGCTCAATGATAGAGAAAACGGCTTCGCGATCAATCTTTCTCTCTAAATGGATTTGGTCGACTAATCGTAAAATCTCATCCGGTTTCATACTGCCGTCGGTTTTCATACGGTCGCTTTCATCACAGTAGGCGCAAAACGCCCAACGTCAAGCATCGCGTCGAGACTCGCCTCACGCCACAAGAGCGTCGGCTCCGCCAATTCGTGAAACTCCAATTCAACAAGGCTCCGCCAAACGGAACGCCCGCCGCCTCATAAAACTGCGGTTTGGTCAAGTATACGGCCCCAGTCTAAAAAGTCAAGAGGAGCAGTAAAACAAGAGAACTTTTCCTCGAACTCGCCAACGAATTCAAGTGAAAGCGACCTGCCGACGCTAACTTTGCGTATTTTACCCAAATTGTTTATTTCAACAATCTCGAGAGTCCCAATTATTCTTAAAAAAGCGGCGGCAAATTCAGATAACAAAAGATAAATTAAATAAACCGTTTCTAATAATTCTAACAAGAACAAGGATTTTAAGGTTCAAGCAACCGCGCCGCCAAATGGAATCGGGCTAACGAGAGCGCCTTAAACTCGCGATTAGACAAAGCGTCCCCGTTTGGAAAATTCCTCTATCTCCGATTGAATAGGGGATTCGGCAAGTACGGGAGCTTCTAATTCCCATGGTAAAAGCACGGTAAAAGCGCTTCCGAAACCGGGCTCGCTTTCCAACGAGATCTCTCCCTCCAAAAGTTTACAAAGCTCTTTGACGATCGAAAGCCCCAAGCCGCTACCGGAATATTCGCGCGTCATCGTATTGCCTTCGGTGGCGCTCTTTCCTTGGCGAAACTTTTCAAAGATAATTTGCCTGTCCTCTTCCGCGACGCCCACCCCCGAATCGATTACCTTCATTTGCAGGAAGGGAACTTGCTCGGAAGTCGACGACGAGCCCAGCGCCCGCGGACAAAACGGTTCGCGAAACACGCGTTTGACCTCGATCTGAATTCTCCCCCCTTCCGGCGTAAATTTTATGGCGTTGGAAAGCAAGTTGTTCAATATTTGCTGAATGCGAGACTCGTCTTGATGTAACGGCGGAACGTTCGGTTCAAAACTTGTCGTTAATTCCAAATTCTTTTTATCGACCAACGGCTTCGCCATATCGCATTGGGCCAACACGGCGGCCTCGATTTTGAACGTCGTTAAGTTTGGTTCGACGCGTCCGGCGTCCATCTTCGCCAAGTCGAGAATGTTATTAATCATCGCCAATAAGGCGCGACCCGATTTATTGATGTTGGAGACATAGCGCAACTGTTTTTCGTCCAATGAAGAAATTGACCCCAAAACGTCGCTAAATCCTAGAATGCTATTTAACGGCGTCCGGAGTTCGTGACTCATCGTCGACATGAAATCGGATTTCACGCGATTGGATTCAAAAAGCTGAAGGTTGGCTCGCGCCAACTCGTCCACCTTGCGCTCGAGTTCGGCGTTAAGCGAGCGCAACTTTTCTTGGGTCGCGACGAGGTATTTCAACATTTTGTTGAACGCGTCGCCAAGCGCCTCGAACTCGTCGGAAGTGCGCAAATTAGCGCGTTTGGACACGTCCCCGCGACCGATCGCCTCGCTTACTTCGCGCAAACTGCGAAGCGGCTTAACGATCACAAATCTCACGACGGCGTAAAACGCGATCATGCTCAAGAACGCGGTGATTATGGCGCCGGCAAGAAGTTGCGTCCACAACCTGGCCGTTTCTTTCTTCGCGGGCGGCTCGGGAATCGTCACTTGCAAAACCCCAAGGGTCGAGCCAAGCTCAAGCGACGAGTCCCCCATTCCCATAATCTCGCGATGACAATTCCAACAGGATCGATCGAGACGAAGCGGTTGGTAAAAATGATAGCGACCTTTCTCGTCGACTCTTTCTATCCCCGCGTTAAGAGAATCGAGGGGATCGGATCCTCCGGAAACGCTTGTCTCCAATTTTTCGAAAAGTTGGCGCTCGAATTCGTCGCGAGGTTTATCGTCCTCGTCGTCGTGCCGAGCGTTATAAGCGCGGATAAGTCGAGTTTCGATTCGCGCGCGCTCCGAATCGCCCCCAATTTTTTCGCTCAGCGTTTTCATCGAGTCGATGAAGTCGTTGGAATCCTCCGAGGAAGCCGACGAGCGAATAGCGGAGTCTCGCGCGTTTTCCGCCGCCAATCCCTTAATGTGAACCAGCAAAAACTCGCGCTCGCTCACAAGTTTGCCCATTAACGGATTCTGCGCCTCCACTTGCGATTTCGTCGCCTTGTAGAAAAGAGCGACGCTAATCAAGATGACCACCGCCAGCGCCACTCCAAAAGAGACAAGACATTTGAGTTCGAGACTCGATTTTAAAAATGATTTGCTCGTTCGTTTCATACTTGCGACATTTGTGGACGGCGAAGGAAGGTTCGACGGTGGCGGCGAGACCCAAAGACGTTCTTTGCATTGTAAAACCTCGCCTTCGTTCCGTCAACAAAATTTTTCCAAATTGACGTTCAATGAATTCGAAATACTCGCTATAATCCGGCGGTTCGTGTCGCGCGCCGGGTCGGAACGCGACCTCCGACGCGTTGTCCCAGTAAGATACTAACGAGAGAAATCGCAGTTGACTCGCGCAATTTGCATAGCCAATCAGAAAGGCGGAGTGGGCAAAACTACGACGGCAATCTCGCTCGCCGCCTGTTTCGCTCGTTCGGGAGCGCGAACGTTGCTCGTCGATCTCGACCCGCAGTGCAACGCGACGGGAGGATTGGGATTGTCCCCGTCCCCGCGACATCCGTTCGTCTTCCAAGACGAGTCTCTTCGGAAATCGATTCGCGGATGCGCCGAAGATTTCGACGTGTTGCCCGGTTGTCGCTCGTTTGCCGACGTCGAACGTTTGGCGAGCGTCCGCGAGCCCGCTTTTTTTAAAGACGTCGCGCGGCGACTTTCGCGAGAGACGCGAGATTACGATTTCGCGCTTATCGACTGTCCCCCTTCCTTAGGACCGTTAACGCAAGCGGCTCTCGCGTGGTCGAACGAAGTGTTCACGCCAATCCAGTGCGAATACTTCGCGATGGAGGGGCTCGTCCAAATGATCGAGGTCATAGGTCGCGCAATGAAGAGTTCGGATCGCTCGCTTGAGTACGGCGGAGTGATCCTAACGATGTGCGATCCCTCGTTGGAATTGACCTACGAGGTCGAAAACGAAGTGCGAGATTTCTTTGGCGAGGTCGTTTTTAAAACGACTATTCCGCGCGACGTCGCGGTCGCCGAGGCGCCGAGCCACGGAAAATCGATTATTGATTACGCGCCTAGATCGAGAGGCGCGCGAGCTTACGTCGAATTAAGTTTGGAGGTTTTGGAACGTGTCTAAAGATAACAAACGGTTGGGCAGAGGATTAGAAGCGCTACTCCGCAATGTCGCCGCCGCGCAGTCGTCCGCGGAAAAGTTCGAATCTCCCGAAGACGCGGTTCTGGAAACCGCCGGTTCCGTTTCGACAAACCGCGAAACGTTCCCGTCCATTGTGCCGTTTTCCGCAAAAACGAGCGAAAACGGTTCGGTCGAGGGCGACGAGGCGGCGTCGAGAAAGCTTTCCGACGCGGCGAGACTCGAGGAAAGAAAAGACGAGGCGCTCGCGCAATTCTCCAACGGTCGCGTTCCGGTCGAAATTGACGTGGACTTGATCGATCGCAATCCCTTCCAACCTCGACTCGATTTCGACGAGGCGGAGTTGGAGGAACTGAAGGCGAGTCTTAAAACGCACGGACTCATTCAACCGATCGTCGCGCGCAAAAAAGACGAGCGTTACGAGCTCGTCGCGGGGGAGCGTCGTTTCCGCGCCGCGCAAGACTCCGGTTGGAAAAAAATTCCCGCGGTGTTGATCGTCGCTTCCGATCGCGAAATGGCGGAAATCGCGCTAACCGAAAATATGCAGCGCCGAGATCTCAACCCGATCGAAAAAGCCCTGGCGTTCCGCAATTATCTCGACGCGTACGGGGGAACGCGCGAAGACCTCGCGCGCCGTCTGTCCCTCGACCGCTCCACCGTTAGCAATCTTATTCGTTTGTTGGATCTCAACGAAGAGGTCCAGACAATGGCTCGCGCGGGCGAACTCTCAATGGGGCACGCGCGAGCGCTATTGCCGCTGGACTTATGGGATCAACTGGAAATGGCGAAACGCGTCGTCGCCGAACAACTCAGCGTGCGTCAAACCGAAGAGATTGTCAAAGAATACGTCGAAGGCGACGCGCTCGTTACCGTCTCAAAACCGAAAAGAATCGCGGAGGTAAGTCCGCGCGTTCAAGAATTGGAACAACAATTCCGCTCTTGGCTTGGAATGAGGGTAAAGTTGACCTCGAACGATAAGGGCAAAGGGAAACTCGTCGTCCAATTTAATTCGAACGACGAGTTTGAAAGAATCTATCAAGCGCTGAAACCGCGATAATTAAAAATCGGCTCGGGCGTCGAACCGAAACGACGCCCGAGCCGACTTTATTCGTCCAATTACAGTTTCTTTGCTGGCAAGGTAAATTCTAGGACGTTCTTGCCGTCGATAATACTGAACTCGATCTCGGTGCAGTTCTTCACGATAATATTCTTCGCGAACAGACTCGCGGCGTCGTCGGAAACCAACGGATTAAGCTCCGGACCGCCGTAGGCGAAACGCAACTCGACGTCTTTCTTCTCCGTCACGCCAAGCGTAAAAGTGAGCTCTTCGACCTTTAGGAAGAAGAAATTATCAAAAAGCTCCTCAACAAGTTGAACCAAAAGTTCGCGTCGATCTTGTTCGACCAAGTGCTTCATCGCAAAATCGTCGATCTTAGCGTCGAAACCGTAGTAGTCGAAGTCCTTGTCCAAATCGTAGCGTATTGTGTCGACTCGACGGATAAACGCGCGCGTTCGATCGCGGCGAGGCCGATCAAATATCTGATCCGCCGGTCCCTCTTCGTACACGATCCCTTGATCCATATAGAAGATGCGATCGGAAACCTCTCTCGCGAAACGCATTTCGTGCGTCACGATCGCCATCGTCATTCCCGACTCGTCCGCCAAACTCCGGATAACGCCCAACACCTCGTTCACCATCGTGGGATCGAGCGCCGAAGTAGGCTCGTCGAACAACATAATCTCGGGGTGCATCGCCAACGCGCGGGCGATCGCCACGCGCTGCTGTTGACCGCCCGACAACTCCGAAGGAAAAGCCCACGCTTTACCGGCAAGCCCGACCTTCTCCAAAAGATCCAAGGCGTAGGCGCGAACATCTTCGTAAGATTCGTTCAAAAGGGTCTTGGGGGCGAGCATGATGTTCTCGAGCGCCGAAAGGTGCGGGAACAAATTGAACTGTTGGAAAACCATCCCCATTTTGCGTCGCAAATAGCGAACGTCCATCTTCTCGGCGTCTTCTCCGTCGATTAGAATCGTGCCGGAATCGGGCGTCTCGAGAAGATTCAAACAGCGCAAAAACGTGCTCTTGCCGGCTCCGGAAGGACCTATAATCGATACGATCTCGCCCTTGCGTATATCGGCGTCCAGGTCTCGCAAAACGCTAACTCCCTCGAAACTCTTGCTCAAACCGCGAACGGAAATCACAACTCTGGGCGAGATTGAGTTCGTTTCGGCCACGGTTCCGACTTGCGCGTCGTTCTTATCTATTTGAATCATACGTTCACCTCTCCCCTCGCTCGCTTGCGACGATTAATCGGATTAAGCCAATACTCCAAAAGTTGGAATCCCAGAGTGAAAATTTGCGCGGAAACAAGATAAATAATAGCCGTCGCAATCAACGGGAAGAACGCCTCGTAGGTTTGGGCGCGAACGATATCGCTAGCTTTCGTAAGGTCTTGGGTCGCGATGTATCCAACGATCGACGTCGTTTTTAGCAAGGAAATAAATTCGCCTTTGTACACGGGCAAGATTCGACGCGTCGCGATGGGAAGAATTACCCTAGTAAAAACTTGGAATCGCCCAAATCCGAGAGCTCTCGCGGCTTCGATAAGACCTTTGTCTATTCCGTCCACTCCCGTTCGCATCTGCTCTCCGGCGTACGCCGCAAAATTTAATGCCAACGAAATCGTGGCGACGATTTCTTTCTCGTATCCCCAAGCGTACAACTTGACGAAAAAGACATAGTACATGATGAGCAGAACGACCAATATCGGCGTCCCTTGCATCACGTTAATGTACACCTTAGCGGGGTATCGAAGCCACCAATAGCGAGATCGACGCGCGCAACACTGGACGAAAGCGAAAAAAGTTCCGAGTATCGTCGAAAAAACGGTAATGCCAAGCGTTACGAGAAGACCGTTCCTAAATAATATATAGCGGTTCTTAACAATAAAAGTCTTTTCAAAGCTACGAACTTGCTTTTGCCAAAAAGACTTTGCTTCGGGAACGTTTTGCGGGAAACTCGACGAACCGTCGACGCTCGAATCAACTTCTATTGAAGCGCTCTCGCCCGAACTCGCTTTGTCGTCGCCATATCCGCTTCCGGTCGACAAAAAGATAACGACCGGGGACAAAATGCATAAAAGAAGAAGAAAACGCCGCGCCTCTCGCGACGCAGAACCAGACCCAACCCCTACAAGTTTAGTCCGCATCCCTTTGTCCTTATTGTATCACGTCAACGCCGTAATCACGATTACCCACGCTTAAAATCAAAACTTGCGCCGCCCGATTTCGCGACCGTCGGGACGCGCTGGACGAACAAAAAAACGACCGAATGAATATACCCCCCGAGGAAAGAAAGTCAATTATTATAAAGAAAATTTTTCAAAATAGGGTTTTGTCGAAGGAAAGATCTAAAAAAAAGCGACGCCACAAGGACGTCGCTTTGCGTCAAAATCTAAAATCCAACCAAAGGCCCGCGCGATCGATCGCTCGACTATTCGGGGTCGCTTTCGGTGGGCTCTTGCGCGTCGAGAGCCGGTTCTTCGGCCGGGCTTTCGGATTCCGTCGGCGCGGCTTCCGGAACGGAAGCGTCGGATTCGCCCGACGTTTCGCCCAATTCTTTTGGTTGCCAACGGCTCTTTAGAACCATGATGCCCGCCGGACAATCAATGTAGTCGTCGGAGAACAACATCGTCTCAGCGCGCTCAGGCGTTTTGTCGAGGTTACCGACCGCCAAATCGAGCTGTTCCGACTCGATCGCCGGGAACAGGGCGTCGTAGTAGAGCGAGACGAACTCGTAGTCCATATTGAGGAACAAAGCCAGGCGCTGGACAAATTCCGTGTCGAATCCCGACCAGCTGCCGTCTCCTTCGACAAAGGACATCGGAAGGTTTTGGGGGTCGTTGCCGATTTTCAACGGTTTGCCCGCGTTGATGGGATTCTCGGGCTTCGGAATCGACGGCATTTTGGGATTCAGGGTCTGAACCCAACGATGGTACATATCGTCGTAGGTGCCGTCCTCGCGGTACTGCTTAATGAACTCGTTTACCTTGTCCATCAATTCCTTGTTCTTGAACGGGGCGCCAACGGCGATGTGCCCCTCGCCGACAGTGTCGGGAATGACAATAAACGCGGGATTGGCCGCGGCGGCGTATTCAAGCGCGGGACGATCGTACGAAACGGCGTCGATTTTACCGGCTTGGAGCGCGGCAAAGCAGTCCGCCGGAGTCGCGAAGTTGGCGACCTTCGCGTGCGGAAGCCTTTCGTTCCCCATTCTGAGCGAAACCGTTTCGGTCTCGCCCCCGATAATCATCGACGGAGAGTTAAGATCGTCCAAGCAAGTAATTGGCTCCGCGGAACGCCCTTTACACCCCTCGCTAGAAAGAAGCGCGAGCGCGGCGGGCGCGACAAGACTAATCGAAAGAAAACGACGCCGGGATATCGACGACGAAGAACCGGACGAAAAAGCGTTGTTGTTGATCCGCATTGTCCCTTGTTCCCTATGTTGGCTAAATTCCGTCGCGTAGACGCGGGGCGCGTTTATCTACGCGTTGCTACCAATCGGCGCCGCTCGCCTTAAACGCTTTTAACGCGTCGCGCGAAACCGTTCCGCGGCGAGCCGACGACGCGAGACGCGAAAAAATATACTCGTATCAATAAAAAAGTCAATCGTTGGCTCGCTAAAAAACTCTTTCCTCTTCGTCAAATCCGTCGCGAACTAACCGGATAGTTCATTCAAAGGTCAAAAAGAGCGCCAGCGTCCCGCCTAGTTCTATTGAAACGTCTTCGCCGAACGGTTATAATAACGCGCCCGGCGCTTTTGCGTCGCCGTCAATTTTTATTGTTTTCGTTCAAGGAGTATCAAATGCACGTTCGATCCCGCCGCGACTTCCTGAAGAAAAGCGCGCTCCTTTCCGCCGCGCTCGCCGCAATTCCCTCGACCCCCAAAGTTCACGCCTCGGAAAATAACGAGCTCAAAATCGGCCTCGTCGGTTGCGGCGGCCGCGGATGCGGCGCGGCCGGAAACGCCCTCGACGCCGATCCCAACGTCAAATTAATCTGCGCCGCGGACGTCTTTCCAACCCGCGGAAAAAGCGCGATCGAAGGACTTCGAGAAAAATACGGCGATCGCGTCGACGTTCCCGAAGATCGTTTCTTCGACGGGTTCGACGGGTACAAAAAGGTGCTCGAACAAGATATCGACATTGCCTTGCTCGTCACCCCGCAACATTTTCGTCCAACAATGATCAAGGCCGCTATCGACGCGGGTAAGCACGTCTTTGCCGAAAAGCCGGTCGCCGTGGACGGGGTCGGAATCAAAATGATTCAAGAAGCCGGAGAGCTGGCGAAGCAAAAGGGCTTGAACATCGTTGGAGGCTTGGTCAATCGCTACGGCGCTTCGGCGAAAGAGGTCATTTCGCGCATCGCCGACGGGGCGATCGGCGAAGTCGTTACCGCTCGCGGAGACCGTATGGGCGGATCGCTCTGGATGCGACCGAGAACCGAAGGTCAAACCGAAATGGAATACCAGATGACCAACTGGGTCAACTTCAACTGGATGGCGAGCGAGTACATCAACGACGTTACGATTCACCAACTCGACATAGCGCTTTGGTCGTTCAACGACGCGACCCCGGTCGGAGCCTATGGAATGGGCGGGCGCCTGACGCGACGCGGAGAGGATACCGGCGATATGTACGACTCGATGGCGGTCGTCTATGAATTCGCCGACGGACGCTCTCTTTACGCGTTCTCTAGACAAATCCCCGGCAGTTTCAGTCGAGCGCTCACGACGATCAACGGTTCCAAAGGCTACGCGGTTATCGGCAATTTGGAATCGAAGGCGAGTCTCTTTATCGGCGGCGAAGAAATTAAGATTCCGAGGGGCGAGACGTCCGGCTACGTCGTCGAGCACAAAGTTCTTATCGACGCCGTTCGAAGCGGTGGAGATAAATACGTCAATAACGTCGGTTATATGACGAATTCTACTGGATGCGCCATTCTTGGAAGAATGTGCTCGTTCAACGGTCAGTACGTTACTTGGGAAGAAATGTTGGAATCGGAAGGGGACAAGCCCAGCGAGTATTCAATGACCGCCACCCCGCCGACCCTTCCCGACGAAAAGGGACGTTACAAGATCGCTTTGCCGTGCGCCGAACCCGGTTATCTCGACTAATCCGGTTCGTTTTCATTTCTCGTTTCGCGCGCGAACGAAACGTCCAAGGCGACGTTCGCGCGCTTTACTCTCTCGCCTTCCACGGCGACCTCGTTCTAGGACTGTTCCACTATGGCAATTGAAACGATCTCGCAATCTTGGGGTTCTCGCGTCGGAGGGGCCTTTAAAGGTATTTTAGTCGGCTTTGTGTTAGTCGGAGTCTCTATCTTCTTGCTCTTCTGGAACGAGGGACGAACCGTGAAGCGAACGAGCGCGCTTAAGGAAGCGGCGCGCGTTGTCGTCGAAGCGAAGCCCTCGCCTCTCGACTCAAACTTGGAGGGTAAAGTCGTCCATCTAACGGGCGACGCCGTTTCCGAAGAAACGCTCGTCGATCCCTATTTTAACGTGTCGGTCGAAGGAATCAAACTTTCGAGGAAGGTTGAAATATACCAGTGGGAAGAAAACGTTGAATCGTCGACAAGTCGAGGTTCGGGCGGTTCGGAAACGACTAAAAAAACCTATAGTTACAATAAGGTCTGGTCGGAAAACTTAATCGACTCGTCGAATTTTTACGAATCCGGACACGAGAATCCCTCAACCGTTCCCGTCCAAAGCGAATCGTTTATCGCCAAACGCGTGTCTCTCGGCGACTACGTCCTTTCCGATTCCTTAGTCGAACAAACCGGACCGTCGGAACCGTTTGTTCCAGATCAAGCGATTTCCACTAACGTCAAGGAAAACGAGAACGTCCCCGACGTTAGCGGCGCCGATTCCTCGGACGCGTCCGACGACGATCAAGCGCCGGTGGACCCTTTGCTCGATCTTAACAATGAAGCCGAAACGCAAGACGACAAAACGAATTCCTCGACGCTCGCCGGATTTGTAAAAACTTCCGACGGGTTCTACAAAGGAACGATCGACACTCCACAAATTGGCGATATGCGCGTTTCCTTCGAACTCGTTCCCCCGACCGCGCCTATTAGCGTTATCTCTCAACAATCGGGCGATTCTTTTGTCCCGTACAAGGCGAAAACTGGCGAAGTCGAATTGCTCGAATTTGGAATCGTTGACGCCAACGAGATGTTTTCAAGAGCTCATAGGAGCAATAAGCTTATCGCTTGGCTGTTGCGATTGGTCGGCTTCGTGGTTATGAGCCTTGGCTTCGCGACAATCTTTAAACCGCTCGCCGTTGTCGCCGATGTCGTTCCGTTCCTAGGAAAGTTCGTTGGCGCGGGAACGGGCGTCGCGGCCTTCTGCCTAGCGCTCGCCGTCTCCTGCTTGACGATAGCCGCGGGCTGGATCGCTTACCGTCCCCTCGTGGCGATTCCTTTGGTTGTCGCGTCCCTCGCGGCGATCGTCTATCCGTTCTTCAAAGGAAAGAAGAGCAAGTAGCGCTCGCTACCCGAAAGGAGTAAAATGGAAGACGCGAAGGCGAAACGCGCGGAAAAAGAATTAACGCGACGCGTTCTCAAAACCCAGTCGGAAGTCCGACGCGTCGATCTCCTCGCGGCGATCGGCGCTTTCGCGACCCTCGCCCTCGCCCTCCTCCTTCTTGGAGTTCTCCTCGACTCCTGGATACTCCCTTCGGGTTTTTCTACAAAAGGTCGCGCCTATTACGCCCTCTTTTGGATCCTTTCCGCTTCGGTTTTCTTTATCTCTCGACTCGTTCCCGTTTTTCGGCGACGCGTCAGTATCTTGTTCGCGGCGAAGGAACTAGAGGAAGCGTGGGGCGACAAGCGCAACCTGACCATAAATTGGTTGCAACTTTGCAAGCTGAATCGCGACAAAGATAATCCCGACGAAGACTCCACTCGAGAAGAAATTCTTTCGGAAGTGGCGCTTCAAGCGGCGAACTTCGCGCGCAAGCAAGGTCGAGATTCGTCGGTCGATTATTCCAGTCTCATACGTTGGGGCGTCGTTTTCGTCGTCGTCGTCGCCTTGTGGGCGGGATATATTGCGTTTTCTCCTAAAAACCCGTTCGTCGGGGCCGCGCGAATCGCAGTCCCGCTCGCGCAAATAGAGCGTCCGCAAGCGTTGCGTTTCCGTTCGATTACCCCTGGCGACGCCGTCGTCTACCGAGGCGACTTTCTCGAAATCGAGGCGGAAATACCTGGCGCGGATTCCTCCTCGAACGTCGAGGTTCTCGTCTCTTCGCTTGACGGGAGAATCGTCGACGTCCCCTTTCAAATGACCTCTTTGGGATCTTCTAGATTTGGCGGCAAAATTCCCGACGATCCAAGTGGTCTCGAAGAAAGCGTCTCGTATCGCGTTGTTGTAAACAGAGGATTAAGAACCGAAAGCGAATCGCGTCAATTTACGGCGGAGGTTCGTCCAAGCCCCTATTTCCGAGTCGAAACAACAAAGATTACCTTCCCCGAGTACGCGGGGATCGCTCCTTTGACCGTCGAAAATCAAGGCGACGTTCGCGCTCTGGAGGGCGCGGTCGTTTCGATTGTCGCCAGTGGCGGAGCCGATCTCGAGAGAGCTTCGTTCCTACCCGACGGAAACCCGGCTCGTTCAAAGAAAATGACGATCGATCCGAGCGCCCCTCGCCGCGCGTCGATAGATTTTGTTCTCGAATGGAAAACCCCCGCGTCCTCCGATTCCGAAAACGCGAGAGAACAAGACTTCTACTCGTATCGACTGGTTTCAAACGACGTTTACGGAGAGAAAAATCGAGACCAACGCGATTATTCGGTCTCGATCGTTCCCGATCTCCCTCCGATCGTTCGTTGGATTTCGGGTTCAAGTTCCGTTGTCGAAATCCCTTTTAACGACGTCTTGCGCGTCGAACTCGTCGCGGAAGATCCCGATTTTTCTCTAAGAACGGCTAAAATGGCTTTTGCGTTGCTCGAATCGGGAGATCGGAAAGAAAAGGTCGCGCCGGAACCGTTCGTCCTGACTCTCGGAGAACCGGACGAACCGCCCTTTGGAAGCGTCGCTCAAAGTCAAACGACCTTTGCGGGGGAGCGACATATTTTCTGCGAACTGTCCCCCGAAAAGTTGGGGCTCGCGATTGGCGACGTCGTGGAATACTGGCCTGTCGTTAGCGATTCTAAATTGCCGGAACCAAACGTAACGAACGGCGAGAGACGCTCTTTTAAAGTGGTCGAATCGATCGCAAATCCCAAGGGCGTCCAAGAACCGGAGGAAGCGGACGAACCTTCCAAGGACGACGCTGGAAATCAAAATCAAAACGAGGGAACGGACGGAGAGTCCGCCAATTCCGACAAAGAAGGAAACGGCGAGGGACAAAATCCCAACGGTTCCCAAAACAACGAGAGCGAAGAATCGCAAGGTCAACAAGGAGAGCCTTCTCAAAGCCAGGGGAATCAAGGAGAAAACGAGGAATCGCAAGGTTCCGAACAAGGCGGCGAAGGAACGGCCAACGAGAATGTCGGAGGCGCGGAAAACGACGAATCGTCGGAAAAGGGAGGCGCGTCCGAGACGTCCGGTTCTTCAAAAGGCTCCGAACAAAATCCAAACGACTCTCAAACCGACTCGGGATCCGATAATAACGACGAAACGAGCGAAAACGGTAATTCGTCCGCTCAAAACGCCTCCGGCAACGACTCTCCGCAAGACGGTTCCTCCGAGGAACAAGTCCCCCAGAATTCGACAACCTCGACGTCAAATTCCGTCGATCCGAGCCAAGCTTTCGAAACCATAAAAGATTATATAGACGAAACGGGAGCCTCTTCTCCTCAAACGAACGACGGTTTGGACGATTCTAAAACGGACGAATCCCAACGCAATGGCGTTGGCGCGGAAGGAGACCCGACAGGGGAACCGACCAACGAATCCGCCAATGAAGTCGAACCCAACTCCGGCGACGAAGTCGAACCCAATTTCGACCAAGGCGAAGACATTTCGGAGCCAAAAGAAACTCGACCCCTTCCCAAGAGGACGAGTCCTGAAAAGCCAAACTCAGACTTGCCGTCCTATAAGGCGAGCGATCCGGAAAACGTCGATCCCCGCGCTCGTCGCGTAGAGACTGACAATGTTTCAAACGAGAACAATTATCTAGCCCAAAACGCGACGCCCAACGCCCCGACGTCGAAGAATCGACGCGACGACGCCAATATTGCCTTTGATCCGCTCGACAATTCGCCCGCTACCGCCGCCGATGAAATCGACGCCAACGCGAACGAGGTCAAGGGAAGTTCGGATCTCGACGTCCCGGACGCTCCGTCTGAGATCGATCGGGAACAAACCGACGACTCTTCCAATACGGAAGCGGAGAGCGATCAAACGTTGTCGCCGGGAACTTCGAACGGCGATTCCTCGGAAACGAAGGAAAACGGTCCCCGTTCCGATAATGGGAGCGGTCAAACGGGTTCTGATCAAAATCGCTCGGATTCTTCAAATAATGAAGACGCGGCCGACGATCCTTCAAACGGAAAATCCAACGATTCGTCGCAAAAACGCGGCGGAGGCGGCGGATCCGGCCTTGGCGAGATCGAGTCGCGCGATTATTCGTTGGCCCCGGCGGACGCCCCTAAACTTCAATACGCTGAAAGCGCCTCAAATCTTGTCCTTGATTACTTAGAGGACGTCTTAAACAAGGACGTCGACGAGGAACTCTTGAAGCGATTGGGTTGGACGGAAGAACAATTGCGAGATTTTCTGGATCGTTGGAAAAAGTTGCGAAACGACGCTCGACTTGGAGATCCGAGGGCCAAACGAGACTACTTGAGCGCCCTGGAAAAAATGGAGCTCGACGTCGATCTGGCGCGAGACTATTCCGGGAACGACGCGTTCGAACGAGACCCTGCGCCGATGATCCGAGATCGCGTCAGGACCTCGAGCGAGGCGTCCCGATTCAAGACCCCCGATCGACTCGACGAGCGCGCGAGAGCCTACGCGCGAGGAATCTCGAGTTCAAAAACTAGAGGCAAGCGTTAAAAATACCGTCGGGGACTTCCGTCAAAAGAGGTTTTGTGTATAATCGGGGAGCGCTTTTGTTCCGTTTGAACGAGTCGCATTTCCGCGTTATTATAGAAACCAGTCATTAGGAAATATCATAATGAGTTCTCTCGCCGAAAAAATTAGCATGAAGGTTTTTACCTGCGTGCACGGCAATAATCTTGTTTACAACACCTGTTGGGAAGATCCCCGATTAGACAAGCAAGTTCTCAATTTGACTCCCGACGACAACGTGTTCGTTATTACCTCGGCGGGTTGCAACGCCCTCTCTTACGCCATCGGCGGCGCGAAACACGTCTACTGCGCCGATATGAATTATCGGCAAAACGCGACGCTCGAGCTAAAAATCGCCGGTATTAAAGAGCTAGATTACGAAACGTTCTTTAAACTCTTCGGCGAAGGCCGCCTTCCCGGCGTTCAACAAATATATCGCGACAAACTCCGCGCGCATATGTGCGAACTCTCCCAAAAATACTGGGATCGATACATTGCGGACTTCTTCGATAATCCGAGAAAGACCTTCTATTTTCGCGGAACCTCTGGCTATCTAGCTCAATGGATCAACAAGTACATTATTGGGCGCGGAAGTATGCGTCGCAAACTTGACGCGCTGATTAACGCGCCCACGCTCGAGGAACAGAAAAAGATTTGGGGCGAGGTTCGGGACAAGTTCTGGTCTCCGCTTATGCGTTTCGTCGCCAATAGAGACTTCACGATGTCGCTAGTGGGCGTGCCCAAAGATCAACGCAAGCAAATCGAGAAAACCTACGGGAAACTTGTGCCCTTTATTCAAGAGTGCCTCGATACTATCTTCGGAGTCCTTCCCATTCAGGACAACTACTTCTGGCGCGTCTATGCGACCGGTTCCTACACCAAAAACTGCTGTCCCGAATATTTGACCCCGGAAGGTTTTGAAACGCTCAAGTCCGGAGCGGTCGACAACGTTACCGCCTATACCTGTACCGCGGAAGAATTTCTCCGGAAGAATCCCGACCTTAAGATTAGCAAATTCGTCTTGCTCGATCATATGGATTGGCTCTCGGACAAGCTGTACGACGCGTTAATTAGCGAGTGGGACGCGATTCTTCAAACCGCCGCCCCTCGCGCCCGCATTTTGTGGCGCAGCGGAGGATTGGACACTTCGACTTATCTCGATAATCTTCCCGTCAAGCTCAACGGGCAAGAGAAGAAACTTTCCGAAATACTCGAATACCGCAAAGAGGAAGCGGCGGAGCTCCACAAGTTATGTCGAGTTCACACTTACGGTAGTTTTTATATCGCCGACTTGCTTAACGCTTAGACGCGTTTGGGCGCGGAAAGAAGCGACTTTCCGCGCCCAAGTTTGCTCGACTGTTCTCCCTTTCGCAATCCGGGTCTCTCTCTCCTCTACTCAAGGCGAGTTCCGGAACATTGACGGCAATGATCTCTCTAATTCCTTGCTATAGTCTGGAAGATTTTTCGCTGTATAGAAAATCGTCGGAAGTTGACGAAATCTTTTCCGCTTGGTCCGCTCTTTATCATCCGGCGCTTGTCGCGCGATTCGGGGTGGCTCCGCGATGGGAGGCGGCGGGAAGTCCATCGACGGGAAAAGAGCGAAGACTCGTCGTCGTCCCGCCTTGCGCCGAGTATCTTGTCTCCCGATCTTGGCTTAAATCGGCGGAAGAAGAAGGCGCGATCATTATCAGAAACGTCGCGGATAGAGACGATATACTAAAGACGATTTTTGAAAAGCTTGAAATAAACGGTAGCGAAAACGACGACGCCGCGGAATCGTTTTTAGCCGTCGGCCTATGTTGCCTCCTTGAAGAGCTTCTTACGCGCAAATTGCGTTATATGAGCAACTTGGACCTTGTGAGTTTTAATTCTCGCATTGTCGACGCCGCTCGCGCTCACTTGAGCGGCGACGAGGAGGAACGCGAAAAGAACCTACAAAAAGCCTTTGACTTGCTCGCGACCTCAAAGGAGTATTTCTTCCCGACCGCGACTAAATTCCTTGATCTAACTAAGCCGTTGGAAGAGGATTTGGCGGAGGCGTTGCCGAACGAATTGAAAAAACGTCGTCAACGCGACGCCAAAACCAATTTGTTTCTACCCGCGCCGCTTCTCCGAAAGTGCGAAAAACATTTCCCTGAGACGTTATGCCTACTTAGAGAAGAAATCGCCGCAAAACGAGTCTTTCTAGTGGGAGGCGATTCGCTGGAAGCCCCGTTATATCTCATGGATCCGCTCGAAATCGCGCGCCTTTTGCTCGACGGACGAAACGAGTATCTTCGCGCGTTGGGTACACCCCCGAGCGCCTTTGGAAGGCAAGAGCAAGGCTACGCCCAAATACTTCCGCAACTACTTAAATTAACGGGCTATCGCGGCGCGCTAAGCCGAACCGGGGACGGTTGGTCTCTTTTGGAAAAATCTACCGATCGCTCGCGTTTTCTCTGGAAAGGGAGAGACGGATCGACGATCGCGACTCTTTGCAAAAAAACCCTCGACGCCGCGAACTCCGAAGACTTGCTCCAACTTCCCGATAAAATTGGGAATTCGTACTATTCCGAAGACGCCGACGCGGTCGTGTTCGAACACCGTCCTTTCGCGGAATCGCGATGGTTGGACGACCTCCTTCGAATGGACAAGTATTCTCCCGTTTTGGGAAAATTTTACGACATTGACGAGTATTTCCGAGTTACCGAGGGACTGGGAAAAAAAGAAAAGTTTGTCAAAGACAACTTCAAGACAAATTTTTTAACTCGATCCGCCAAAAGAAATCGAGACGATCTAGTCTCCTCTTGGGTCAAACGTCGACGACTTGGGGAAATAGAATCGGTTTTCAAAGGACTTGAGACCTCGCTTCGCGCTTTTACGGTCAAAGCGAAGCGCTCCTCAAAGCTCGACGATTTATTCGACGCGTACTTAACGAGTTCGAACGAGCTAATCCAAAAAGCGAGCCAAGCCCTCGAAAGAATCAACGAGGCTTTGTTGCCCGTCGAATCGAACTCCCCTACTTCAACGCCGGACCTCGACTCGCTTTTCGAAGAGTTGGAACGGGAAAAAGACGCGACGCTAGCGCTCGCGTCGAAGTTCCTAGCGGAAGCGTTCCTAAACGCGAGCGAGTCCGATCTTGTCGACGATTCCAATCTTGGTTTTCTTTTCTTCAACGGAACCGGGTCGCGCAAAACCGCCCGTTGGGAGATCCGCGGTTCAAGGGACGCGCTCGATTTGTTCGCGCGAGATTTGGCCGAATACGAAACCGACGTTTGGGAAGCGCCCGTCGATTCTTCGACATTCGTCGCTCAATATCGCGCCGAGTTAAATCCGGGCGAGTTATTCTGGATCCCCAAGTCAGACGACGTCGAATATCGTTTTCATAATCGTCCTCTATTCGATTCGAGCGGCTTTTCCACCCCCTCCTTTACGGAAGAAATATCGATCGCGCCAAATGCCGAAAACGAAACGACTTCCAACAAATCGCCCGGTTTTCTTAAGAGAATCGCCGAAAAATTGCGCGGCGACGTTCCCAATTCGGTCAATTGCGCCGAGGGAAGTCGGTCGTCGAAAAAAACGTTGGCGGAATTTGTCGTTAAGAAATACTCGGCCTCGGAAATTGAGAAATATTACCGGCTTAGAAACGACTTTTTTGAATTAAGAATCGATCCGATCTCCGGCGCGGTTCGGCGTTTGACCACCTACGAATCGGCCGCCACTTTCCACAACGGCGTGTTGCGCCAACCCAATATGGGCAATAGACTCGCCTGGGACGTCGCCTTTAAAATTCCATCGGACTCGCTTGACGACGATCCTCGCTCCCCCGACGATTCGGGGTACGGTTATTCGATTTCCGCCGCCGATTCCATTGACATACTCGCGTCGGAACCGAGCGTTGGACGCGTTAGAATCTCGGGGCGCATGGTTTTGCCTTCGGGCGAATTGGCGGGGCGTTTCGTTCAAATTCTCACCGCTCGTTTGCGCGACAGAATCATTGAGGTCGAGCTCGAACTAGAACCGCGTCTAGAGCCGGGCGACTCCCCTTGGGACTCGTACTACTGCTGCCGCGCGGCGTGGAAAGACGCTCTGGCGGACGTCAGAGGAGGCGCGTCCGCCTCATTGATTGGGACGGCGCGAGATTATCTCCAGGCCCCAGAGTGCGTCGATATTCGAAGCGAAGAATCTATTGGACTTACCATTCTCTCGGCGGGCTTGCCTTATTTCAAAAAAACGGCGGACGCGAGAATAGACGCGATTCTCGTTCCGAAGGGAGAAACCTCGCGCAAGTTTCGTTTCGCGTTCGGCGTCGATTTAGAGAGACCTCATCTGGACGCGCTCGCCTTTCTCGCTCCCGATCCGCTCCGTCTAGACGACGTCCCGCGTCCTAAACGAAAGTCTCGCGAGCTTTTTTCCTCGAACCTTGCAAACGTCCAAATCCGCGAGATCTACCCGATTCTCGAGCGCAAAGCCGACGAAAAAAGTCCGGTTTTCGTCGGCGCCAAACTCGTCGTCTTGGAAACGAGCGGCGCCGTGTCGAACGTCGCGATTCGATCCTTTTTGCCAATCGAGCGCGTCGAATCCCTTAATTTACTAGGAGAAGTCAAGCGAGACGCGATTAAAACCTCCAACGCTAACTCGATTGAAATCAAATTTGAACCGCGGCAATTAAGGATTTTTAACGTTTTCTTCCGAGCCTCGTCGTTAAAATAGTCGATTCGACGAATCAGAGAATTCCGACGGCGTAGCGCAATCGTTGCGTCGCCAAAATGGCGTCGTACAGGGCGTTCGCGTAGGCGCTCGTCGCGGTCGTTCGCATTGTCGCCGCGTCGAGCGTTTCGGTGTGGTTGACCGTCCCTTCTTGGAATCCTCGCGTTACGACTCGAAGGTTCTCCTCGGCCTGTTCGACCGCGGCTTTGGCAACTTCCACGCGACGGCGCGCCTCTTGCTCCGCCAACCAAGCCTGACGAACCTGCAAACGAATACCGGACTCCGCTTCGTCCCGCGCCTGCGCGACCGCCATGGCGTTTTGGCGCGCCGCGCGCTGGCGAGCGCGACTCGTCCCGCCGTCGAACGGCGTCCACACCATGCCGACCGCCGCCGTCGCGTTCGAATTATCGCTCAAATGAGAGTTTTCAATATAGGAATAGGCGCCCGTCGCCACGACTTGCGGTAGCGCGTCCGCGCGAGCGACTTTTTCCTGCTCTTGCAGCGCTCGAGATTCCGCCGACAGAACCTGGAGCTCGGCGCGAGCGCGAACCGCTTGGGCGGTCAACGTCTCCAAATCGCCCAAAGGAGCGCCAAGTTCCATATCGGCGACGAGGACCGGCGCGTCCAAAGGACGCCACAAAAGGCGGTTGTACGCGGCCTCCGCAAGTTGGCGCGCGTTCGCGACTTTTAGTTCCAACTGACTCGCTTCGGCGAGAGCCACGTTCGCGGCCAAAACGACGTTCCGCGCGATCAGTCCCACGTTGAACATTCGTTCGGCGTCGTCTCGATGCGAGCGCGCGGTCTCAACCGCTTCGACCGCCACTTGATGTAAGCGTCGCGTCCTTAAGACGAGAAAATACGCTTCGGAAACTTGGATTTTTACCGCTTGTTCGCCGACTTCCTCCCCCGCTTGAGTCGCTTGGGCCATCGCTTCCGCCGCGCGAGTTAACGCGTTAACTCGTCCGCCTAAATAAATGGGGATCGTAACCGCCGTTACCGTCGTTACAAAGTCTTTGTCGCAAAGGGGCGTTTCAATTTGATAGTTCGTCGGTATTTGGGAAACCAGCGGGGAAATAAGATCCATAATCGGCCCGGGAATCATCTGGGCGACGCCCGAAGCCGCGCTTGTCAAGTCGACGTCGGAAACCGCGGCGGGTTGATTCAGCACACCGACGTAAGAAGTCGCGTTTGTGATTTTCGGATTTTTCAACGACCGAGCCGCCTCGACGGTCGAACGCGACGCGCCGTTCTTCAGAGCCAGAGCGCGACGGACGCGGCTTTCCGAAATTGCGATGCGCGTCGCGTCTTCCAGCGTTTCGAGACGTCCGGCTCCGGGAGACGCGGTCGTTTGAGGAAGAGACGAGGTCGAGGCGGGAGCGCTCGACGCCGCGTTTGGAACTACGGCCCGAGCTATCGTCTCCCGCGTCGTTACTACCACCCCCGTTGACTCCGACGCGACAACCGAAGCATAGCGCGGATTTGAAGGCGCGGGACGATAGGGAGCAAGCGGCGAACCGGAAATCCCCGACGGCTGCGGCGCGGAATTTGGTAAGGCGCGCGAATTCCCGGGCGCGGCGCGATAGGCCTCGGGCGCCGAACCGCGAGTCCCGCTCAAAGGTTCCGCGGGAACGAGAGCCCCGCCAGAGTTAGCGCGAGCCGGACGATAAGCGTTCGATCGAGTCGTCGCTTGCGTCGAATTCGCGGGAGCGACGGCGGGCGTTTCTCCCTTTCGCGAGGCGTTTTGCGCGTACAGAGAAGGGTACGCTCCCGTCACGGTCGGACTATAGGACGAGGGCGAAAAACTACCGGGAGTTGTGAAGTCCGGTTCCGATCCCTCCGCTCGATCCAAGGTGAAAAAAGAAGCGCAAAACAAAGCGAGACACAAAAACGCCGTCTTTGCGGACTCGCAAACTGTTCGTTTCAACGCGACTTGTTTCGTTTCCATAGCGCTCACCATTCCGTAATGTCGAACTTTGTCCGACGCGATTAAACCAAAAACTGATTCTTTCGTTACAATCGGAATAAATTACGCCGCGCTTCACGTTTTGTGTTAAAAAAGATAAACTTTTACAATTATCCGCGTTATTTGGAATAATCAGGGTTATCCGAGCGCTATCGAAGTTTCGCCTTATCGTATTCCGTCAACTCCTTACTCGCCTCTTTTAGTATCTTTCGTTCCGGAATCTTTACTGGTTCAAGGGTAAACTCGGGCACATTGTGCGATCTCGTATTGTTGAAGTTCTCTATTGGGTCCTTCTGAGGCAACAAAAAAGGTTTGGAAAAATTTCCCGTCTCGTCAAAATGCGAAAAATAAAGCCTAGTTCGCGAACCGTCTTCTCGACGGGAACTAAAAACGATCCAACGTCCCGAGGAACTCCACGAATGATAACTGTCCGAAGCATTGGGAGCGTTTATTTCGTCGACGGATCGAGCTTCGCCGGTCGTTGTGTCAAGAGCCCAAATATCGGAATCGAGATACCAGATGGGAAAACAACCGTAGCGCGTCACGGTAAAAAGCAATGTCTTTCCATCGGGCGAAAGCCGGGGGAAAAGGGCGCTTTTATCAAGTTCGGACGCGGCGAAAACCGTTTCGGGCGAACCAAATTTCCCGGTCTTCTCGTCGTACGAAACGCGTTTGACGTCGTATTTGATTTTTTCGCGAATTAATAGCGTCTCGCGGTTGCGATCGGGGTTTTGTTCGCTTGGATTCCGCACAAAACGCTCGGTCGAAAACCCGGGATTTTTGGCGGAGCAATAATAAAGCGAAGAACCGTCGGCCGACCAAGACGGATAGGTGTCTAGAAATTCGTCCCCGGGCGGAACGATCGACTTCAGTTCGTTTCGTTCGACGTCGTACAGATAAAGATCGGAAAAACCGTCGAGCACGTCGATACGGTCGGGCGAAACGGTGTGAAACGTTTGAAAAGTCGAAGCCGACGCAAATGCGACGTGAAGCGAATTTGGACGCCAAGCGCAGTAGCTGCAACCCGAGTCCATACCCTCCGCCTTCAAATCGCGTTTAACCAAATCGCCGTTTACTCCAAATACCGTCCCAGCCTTATTGAAGCGCATATGGAACAAAAAGGCGTCGGTTCGATAGTTCTGGTAAGAATGGCAATTTACGCAGGTTCGCTCACTGGCTAAACGAGCGCGAAAAAAGGCTCGTTCCTCAAACGTCTCGAGATTTCGGTTCCATAACGCGACGTCGGAGAAATACTCGTATCCCGGCGCGATCTTGCGGTAGGAAACCCAAGGGTCGATGGGATCCGCGGAAATGCCAATCGTCCAATCGTCCAATTTCGACCAGCGCCCGTCGCTCTCGATATAAGTTGAAAACGCAAGCTTCTTACCCGAAAACCGTCGCGTTGTTTCCTTCCAAAAACGCTGAGAAAAACGAATTTTGGAGTCGGAAAATACCGCTATCTCGCTTTCAATGTTGCCCGAAGCGTCGGCGCCGCTAACGACGATTCTAACTTTGTCCGCGTCCTTTTCGCAAAGATCGAAGTTAAGCGGGGCGATATTGACGGGGACGACCGTGTCGCGATAGTCGGGATAGATCTCTGGTTGACGAGCGACCGTTTCAAAAGAATCCGGAGCGCTCCGCGAACCGGAGCGTACCCAAATGGCGAGCGCCGCGAACGCGACTAAAAAAAGGGCGGCGCAAATGACGATTCGCGCGCGAGCGCCTCTCCCGGTAAACGCGACAATGCGCATAGTTCGCTCCCTTTGACTGGGCGTGTTGACGTCAAAACGACCGTCGATTATAAGTCAAAGAAGAATCTACGTCAACGTCCAAGGCGAAGAACAAACGCCCAAAAAAGAAAAAACCGACCCGCGAAATACGCGAGCCGGTTCGACGGCGATAAAGAAACGAGCGTTATTAGAATCTAAACGTCATCTGGAGCGTCAGCGTATCAAACTCGCAAGTATCGAGACGTTTTTCCGCCTTGCGAGGCGTCGCCCAAGCGTGTTCCCAGTTCGCCGCCAAAAACGCCTGCTCGTTCCAGAACCAGTTGGCGCCCGCGACCGTTCGAGTAACAACGCCAGTCGTGTTGCCGCCGGACGCGGGAATTACGTTTTTCAAACCGGTCGTTTCCGCCCATTCCCACTTGCCAACGACTTCCAACGCGCCCCAGTGTTGTCCGAGAATCCGATCTTTGTAGTTCAAAAAGACGGCTTCTTCGGGCATCTTAATCGTGCCGAATCGTCCCTTGTCCTTAGAATACGTTCGAGTGCAATTAGGAGTCAGGAACAATCGCGCGACGACCGAAGTCCCGTAGGCGGTCCCTCCGCCGTCGTAAACGTTCAGGAAGTACCCTTCCCCGCTCGCGGCAAATCCGCCGATCTGATACGCCGTCTCAACTTGCGACATAGAATAGGACGTGTCGGCCAACGAGACGACCCCGTCGAAGAAATATGGATTGGAACCGTTCCACATCTGTCCGCGAGTTCGCAATCGCAACTTCGACTCGCCTCCGGGACTGAACCAGTAAGTACTGCCTCCGACGTGGAGCACTTCGCGAGCAAATCCGTCCTCGTCGATCGCGCAAATAGGAGCGGCGGTCAATCGGGCGTTCAACACCAATCCCGGATCGTTCTCGCAGCCGTAGTGGGGCGAGGACGATAGGGAAGGACCAAGAAATACGCCAAAGAACGCGCGCGTCCTTTTATCCGCGCCAAAATAGGTCGAAGAAACGCCCAAACGTCGGTAAAGACTGTACATAGCGGACGTTTCGTCGAGCGAGACAAAAACCCGCTCGAACGTCGCTTGAACGCTCTCCATACCCGATTCGACGAAATAGTGCCCTACCTGAACGTCGCCAAAATACGCCGTGTCCTTCAATTTGAGATAGGCGTCCTTGAGCGAAATACTGGAACCGCACACGCCAAATCCGAACATATAGTCTAAATGACCGTACCCGGAACCCTTCATCGTTACTCGAAGGTCGCGCATACTGAAAGAATTTTGAACGTTCCCCAACTGCTCCCGACCCGCTTCGTCCTCGGAAACGAGAGCCGTGTCCACCGAAACGTGTCCCGACAGTTTCATCGTGAACGGATCGTTTACCTTGGGTTCCTTCTTATTTTTCTTCTTCTCCGCTTCGAAATCGCTCTTCAGACGCTCGGAAGAAGCCCGCAACTCGTCGAGTTGTTTTTGGAGATCTTCCAACTCGGGAACGCCGCCCGTCAGGACGCCGTCGGAAGCGACGCCAACTTGTTCCGGCTCGCCAACGACCCCGTAAGAACCAACGGAGTCCTCGGAATACCCTGGCAAAACCGACGAATAGGAACCGAGCGAGGAACCGGGGGACGGCGCGCTCGCGTAGTCCGCCCCGATCGAGCGAGACGGAAGGGCAAACGCGCCTATAAGTGCCGCGCCAAACAATAACGCGTAAACGCGTCTCTGTGTCTGCGAATTCATCCTTAAATTCTCCTCTGAAAGTGAACGCGCCTCCAGCGCGTTGTCTTCGCAATAATCGGCAAAGTTGTCTTCGCAATAATCGGCAAAAGAGAATTTAGGATTTAATAAAAACCGCGCGATCGATCAAACGAGCGCGCGGTTCTACTGAGCCGCTACCACTTGTAGACGCGAGCGCCAAGCCCTTCGATTTTTTCTCGAATCGCGTTCTTTTCAAAAACGGGAGCGGCGATCTCTTTTTCGTCAAAAAGAACCTCCGCCTCGCTCCAATCCTGCTCGTTCGAAAACTCGAATTGAACGTCGACGTCTTTGGCGCCGGTATTGACGGCGAGCAAGTAATTGCTCCCCTCGCGGCGCTTAAACAAGAAGGCGATCGATTCTTCTCCGACGCGATTCAGCTTCGAACCGGAAAGAATTGTCGCTTTCGGTTGGGCGGTCGGATCGGTTCTTTCGAGCAGAACGGGGGTCAATTCGCGAATTTGCGTCGCGACCGTTGAAATGTTCTTCCAACGCTCGGGAGTCGTGGTGGCGCCGTAGTTGTACATGTTCTTCGAAGGATCGACGAATCCCCCGTACGTGTACCACGTTATTCCGTTGGCGCCCGCGGCGAGAGCGCCAAAACTCATCCCGCGAAGTTCCTTATAGGTGGGAAAACGGCGCCAACCCCATCCCTCAAAGTATTGGATAATCGGCCAAATCGCCTTTGGTCCGTCGTTGGCGTCCCTCGCGTCCGCGAAACTTCGTTTGACGTCTTGCACGGTCTGCGCGACGCACGCGTCCCCGCTTCCTTCCTCCGTCCCGTGGACGGGATAAATCTCCGGTAAAAAGGCGTCCGTACCGGCAACGTACGGACGGTAATTGGATATTTCTTTACCGGCGTCTATCGGATCCGCCTGAACGGTCAACCGCGACGGATCGACCGCTTTGCACGAATCGAAATAATCGTACAACTCGGAGGGAGTCGTGTTGAAAGAAGTGTCGTCGCCAAGGTACCACGCGATAATCGCGGGCGAATGGCGCTCGACCTCGACGAAGCGCTCGTCTGGAAAGCGCGCGACCGACCATAATTTGAATCCGTATTTCTCGGCGGCGCGGAGGAATTTGTCCTCGCGAGGCATAGAATAGGAATGGGCGAAATTAAAACCGGCTTCCTTTAATCCTCGAAAAGCCTCGTCAATATCGTTCCCGTTAAAATCGCGCTCGCAAACGCCGTAAATTCCAATGGGGAAAAACGGCTCTCCGTCGATAAGCGCAACCCCGTCGTCGCGCAACGTTACCTGAGGAGTGGAAGCGGGAGATCCAACGAGGAAATACCGCGTCGCGAGAACCGAGTTGCCAAAGGCGTCGTTCGCGTTAACGGTGGTCTTGTGGAGTCCGTCGGAGAGTTCTTTGTCCAATTTCCAAGAATAAACGAGCGTTCCGATCTCCGATTCCTCCCGAGTGAACGCAGAAGTAGCGTCCTCGTCGTCAAGCGAAAAAGCGAGAGAGTTCGCGTCGATTAGGGAGGCGTCGGAAATTTTAAACGACAGAACGCCGGATCGTTCTTGCGAAGGCTTCGAATATGTTCCGATTAATTTAACTCGAGGCGGATCCACGTCGGCGGAGCCGTTCCATTTCTCGTCGACTTTGTCCCCGACTTTAACCGAGCGCAGCGTGGGAGTCGCTTTCCCATTGGGGATAAGAAAAGCCTTGTAGCGAACCATCGGCGCGGAAATTGCGAACGGTTGAGTGTAGCGGCTTTCTCGCGATCCATCCGGTCCGACAAAAGGCGCGTCGTTCAATCCCGCGAGGGTCTCCGCGGACGCCGCTTGAAATTCTACTCTTGTTCCTTCGGGCGCGTCGACGTCCCACGAAATGTCGCCTCCTTGAAAAATACCGGAAACAAAGGATCCCGGACTGAGATAACCCTTTTCTTTATCGACTACTTCTAACGAAACTTCTCGAAGAACAACGTATTCGTCCATTTCAATGTTGGGGACGTCGAAACCAAGTTTTATCGAGAAAGAGGCGGCTCCTTCTGGAATCAGACCGACAATGCTCTTTTGACTCGTTTGCCGTTCCGCGTAAAAAGGAAAAGCGACAACGGACAGCTTTTCGCCTTGCGAATCGAACCACGTAATGGAACCGCGATAACCGTCGCCCACGCTCGATCCTTCAATATGTTTCGAAGAAAACGCCGTGAGTCGCGCGACAAACTCGAATCCGCCAAAATCTCCGTCCAAATCGCGCTTATCGGTCGCGATGGACCACGCGGTGTCGTTGGGATATTCCATCGAATCGTCGATCGGCTTGGTTCGACCGATATAAAGAGATTTCGATCCCATGAATTCCTTGCCAAACTCTACATCGAGTAAATTGACGTAATTATCGACGGTCGTCCAAGCGTCGGCGCTTTCGAATAAATCGCGGAACACAGGCTTGCCGGAGCGTCCCGTTTGAACGGTTCCATTGGTAAAAACGACGTTCTCCGCATTGTAAACGGCTCCGTTGTCGGCAAAGACGCGGGTCGCAAAACATACCGTCGCGGCGATCGTCAACAACGACAATGTATAGACAAACGTTTTCATTCAATCCTCCCCTATCGCTAAAAAAGCGATTTGAAAAATTTGCGCGCTTCGAACGGAACGCGTTACCGTTTGAGCAATTGTCTCTCCGCTTCGCTTAAAACAAACTTGGCGGCGCCAATGTCGGGCGCAAAGAAGATCGCCGTCTCCGCCAAGCGTTTCGCTTCCTCAAAATTACCCGCCTCGAACGCCTCGAAAGCCTTTGACGCGAGTTCGCGAGCGCGAAAAGCGTCTTCTTTGGAGGGAGCGACTCGCTCGATCGCGCTCGGCTCGTCCGTCAACGCGTAGACGGAACGCGGGCCGTCGGAAGAATCGGTCGTTAACTCGGAGGAGCGCTCCTTCGACCGCTCGCCGATTTCTTCGCGATTAACCGCGGAGGACAGCGCTAAACGAAAGCCGAGATTGTCGCGACGACTCTCGGGAGCGAAGCAATTGCGATACCCCGACCGACACGCGACCGCCCGCGAGGACCAACTCCCTCCCCTAGCGACGCGACGAGTTCCGGAACTTGGTCCAAAAGGATCCCTAACGTCGTCTTTCGAATATTCCCCGTACCAATCGAGACACCACTCCCACACGTTTCCGCTCGCGTCGAAAACTCCCCACGCGTTTGATTTGTAACTCCCCACTTCCGTGGTTTTTCCAACAAATGGTCCCTTGGAAGTTGAACCGAACGGAAACTTACCGTCGCAATTGGCTTCGGTTCCGTTTAACGAATCTCCCCAAAAGTATTCGGTTTTCCAACCGGCCCGACAAGCGTATTCCCACTGCGCCTCCGAAGGTAGCGAAAAACGCAATCCTCGCGGCGCCGCGTTCAATTCGTTCAGCGCTTCCGCAAAATCGCGACACTCGCGCCAGGTAACGCGTTCGACCGGCAAGCGCTCGCCTCTGAACGAACAAGGCGCGTCCCGGGAGGTTACGGCTCTCCACATCGCTTGGGTTACCGGAACCTCAAGAATCCAAAAACCGCTCAAAAAAACCGCGCGTTGAGGTAGTTCGTTATCGTAAACCTTCTTGTTCTCGGACGCTCCCATTAAGAAAGATCCGTCCGGGCAAAAACGAAAGGGAAAATCGACTCCGTTGACCGCGATCGTTTTTCTGGTCCCGGCCGACGGCTCGTCGCGAAGAGCGCGATAACGCTCGGGTTCGATCAAAACGAGATTGTCGGATTCCGACGATCTGCGCTCGTTTTGAACTCGCGATTCGTCGGGACTGGCGGGATTGGCGAGGAGCAAACCTTCGTCGAGACGCTTTTTAGAAAGATCTCGCAGTTTCTTCGCTCCGGCGCTCGCGGGATCGAGTTTCAACGCCTCGTCCGCCTTTGAAAGCGCGTCCTCCGCTCTGTCCATTTCGTAAAGCGTCCAGCCTTCGCGAATAAGCGCTCGAACGGAATCGACTTGGGACAACTTTTTTGCGACTTCGTTTAGAACTCGCTTGGCCGATTTTGAATCTGAATCGCGTTGTAACGCAGATTCCGCCAGTTCCTTCGCTTTGGAATAGTCCTCTCGTTCAAAAGCGCTCAACGCGGCGACTATAAGCTTACGAACTTCGACGGTCGAGACGGATTTCACAGGCTCGTTTCCGATTGACAAGGAGACGCGCGACGTCGTCGATTCCCCGTCCGTCGATTTAGAATCGAAAGAAATCGTTCCCTCGCCGAATTGGAAAAAGAAGGGCGTTTGTTCCGAGCGCTCGCGCCCGTCGCTACGGAAAACAAGTCCCAGCTCTTTGGCGCGCTCAAACGCGAAACGAGACGTCAAACTGGCGACCGCGTCCAACGAGTAAACGCCGCGCGAAACGCGTTGGCTCAGCGCTTCGAGAAATCGACCGGTAAAAAGCCCTCCTCCAAACTCGTCGTCGTATCGCGCGTTTTGTCCTTGCTCGTTCGCGTTAAAAACAACGACGACCGGGTTCTTCTGCCTTTTCGCCAATCTCTCGCCAATTTCGCGCGCAACGCTCTCGAGCCGTTCGATCGCCTCGCGCGTCGTTTCAAATCTAACCCCGCTTCCAGACTCGTCGTAGCAATCCCAAAAAAGAAAAACCTTCGAAACGGGAAGCGCCCCCGCGCGCTCGACTAACGTTCCAAAAGAGAGGGCTTCGCGCTCGGAATTCGCGTCGTTCGCGCTCGGAAAATCAAAATAAAAATCGTTACCCGCGCGGGCGAAGTCCCGTCCCCAATAACCGAAGATAAAAGCGTCAAAGTCTCCGGCGCTCTCAAATTCCTTCAGTCTCGCGAGAACATTTTCGCGAGAAGAAAGATTCTCTTTGCGGCCATCAAGAGATAGGAGGACGACGTCGTTCCGAGAAACTCCCCAATGTTCGATCAAACCGTCCGCAAAACGCTCCGCGTCCCGAGGACGCTTCGCGTTCGAAGTTCGTCTCTTGGAAACGCAATCCGCTAACAAAACCAGTGCGCGCATTCGACGCAACTCCCGCGCGAGGCGCTATCGCGCTCGCGAACGTTATTCTTTGCGAAGCCCGTAAAGTTGTATTTTACGATCGAGCGTGGTTCGTTCTATCCCCAGCGATTTTGCCGTTTTACTTTTGTTCCACGCGTAGTGCTTTAGCGTTTTGACGATATAATCGCGCTCTATTTCTTTAAGCGTCGCGGGAACGAAAGGTTTCGTCTCCCGCGCGGAAGATCGTTCCTCTTTGACGCTCCGCGATTCCGACGAGGCGGATTCCGGGCGCGCTTCGTTCGAGTTGCCCAAGGCCGAGGTTACGAGATCCGTCTTGCGAATTGTCGGAGGATTTCCCATAAGCACCGCGCGCTCGACAATGTTCTTCAACTCGCGAACGTTGCCCGGCCAATGATAAGAGTTCAGCGCGGCTCGCGCCTCTGGAGAAAAGTCGAGATAGCGTCGACCCGTCTCTTGCGAAAAACGCTCTCGAAAATGATCCGCGAGCAAATCGACGTCCCCTTCTCGCTCGCGAAGGGGCGGAACGTTTATTTCAAGCACGCGCAACCTGAAATAGAGATCGCGCCGAAACCGTCCGCTCGCGACTTCTTCCTCCAAATTACGATTGGTCGCGGCGACAACGCGAACGTCGACCGATATCGATCTGTTTCCTCCGACGCGCTCGAACGCCGCCCCCTCTAATACCCGCAGGAACGTCGCCTGTAAACCCGGATTCATTTCGGCGATTTCGTCGAGGAAAATCGTTCCGCCGTCCGCCGCTTCGAATTTCCCGATCTTCGTCTCCAAGGCGCCGGTAAACGCGCCCTTTTCATGCCCGAACAGCTCGCTGGTGAGCAAACTCTCCGAAAAAGCCGCGCAATTTAGGCAAACCATCGGACCGGATCGACGCGAGCTGCGCTCGTGCATCGCGCGCGCGACAAGTTCCTTGCCCACCCCGCTTTCGCCGCGAATCAGAACCGTCGCCTTGGAGCGCGCCGCTCGGTCTATGCACTTCTCCACCTCGCGAATCGCTTTGGAGCGCCCGATCATTTCGGACGACTGTCCGAGCAACGACCGAAGACGCGTGTTCTCCGCTCGCTCTGCCCCCAAAAGGGCGGTCATCTCGTTTTGACGAGAAAAAAAATCGTCTCGCTCGAGACGAGCGGTTGTTTCCCGAGAATCGCCAAACGCCTCGAATTCGCGCTGGGGTTCGACAAGGATCGTCTCGCGACCAATCTGAATCCGAGACCCCACGAAAATCTCGGTTCTACCTTCGACCCGAACCCCGTCCACCAACGTTCCATTGCGACTATTCAAGTCGAAAAGCGTCCATTTTCCGTCCCGAAGCTCAATTGTCGCGTGAAAACGGCTACAGCGCTCGTCGTCCAACGTCACCGCGTTCTCTATGGCGCGCCCTATGGTGGTGGGACGATCCATCGGCAAAAAGAAGGCGGAAGTCGGAGTTCCGTTACGAAAACAAACCAATTCAAGTTTCTGTGTCATCTCGACTTACGAAATAACGTTAATAATTGTTCTTGTCTAAGGGGTCGACGAACTTATTTTTCAACGCTTCGGCCGTCGCTCTTGCGCTTCCCGAAACGGTCGCCGAAGAATCGACGGGTTGAATCAGACACGTTAAAAAATCGGAAACCGCAAATTTGTGAGGCGGAGTCGAGTCGATTCGCGCCGCGCCGTTTACGGTTAGTTCCGATAAACTCGCGCGCTCCAACAAATCTAATTCCGAAGAAAAAGGAATCTCGCGATAGGGTTCCGCGCGCTCCGTTCGGAAACGATAGAACGCGGAAACGTCGAGAGCGAGCGAACCGTCCAATTTCCACTGATCGGCGAAAACGGTCTCGTCAAAAGAGCGAGGAAAAACGACAAGCGCGAGAGCTTGACCGTCGAGACGAGCGATCGAATTCGTTAGGGAAACGGAAAAAGCGGGCAATTCCTCGACGTCCTCGGCGTCCAAACGAACAAAGCAAGTCCGTCCAATAAAAACGGATCCGTCAAAATTTAAACTGAAACTCGACGCGTCTTTCTCCGTTCCGTTCTCCAATCCCTCAAGCGAGAAGTCGGACGCAAGGTCGGAAACCTTGGCGCGAGAGGACGTCCCGTCCGAGTTCAAACCCAAATTCAAATCGGAAGCGAAGTCGTCGGAGTCCGAACGCGGGCGAGTTTCCGTTCGAGCAGAGTAAAAAACCGCGGACCCCGACAGATTAAAATAACAATCGTTCGCTTCGATGGAAGCGCCGGGGCGCTCCGCGACCAAAAGACCGGTTTCGCCACAAATCGCGACGTTTTTGAGGCGGATCGCGAAGGGTTCAATCGCGCCGCTCTCGTCAATTTCAGAACTCGATTCGGAACGAAATATGGCGACGTTGGAATGCATAGGGGACGAATACGTCTCCCCCGCCATATTCTTGGCGGTCAAAATCGAATTGCGCAAGGTCAAACGCGAAGAACCAACGCTCTTAAAAATAGACCATTCTTCCGAAGAAACCGCGTCTTGCGACGGAACCGCAAATTCAATTGTCGTTCCTTGAAACGTTATATTGGAACTATTTAACGAAAACATCGATTCGCCGCCGGTTCCTATCGCGGTCTCGGACGGTTCGAATTTCAATACGGGATAGTAACCGTCGGCGGCGTAAATTTCGGCGTCGATATTATCGAACGTCAACGACGGAATCAAAACGGACTCGCTAAATTTCAATTCAATTCGAACCGGTTTGGAACCGTCGCCGGTCGAGGTGCCCTCTCGACTCTCGCGAGAGCTCGCGTTGGCGAGAGCCGCCTGTAGCGACGCGAACGAGTTCGGCGCTTTGCCTATCCTATCGACAACGCGAACAACCGAAACGCCGGAAAGATCCGAATCGCCGCTCGTTCCCAAAGCGGAATAGGCGCAAAAAGAATAGGAGACGTTTTCCGCCGGAGAAGGAGCGCAAGAATAAGACGTCGCGACCCGTCCGGCCCCGGAGCCCCGCGCGCGCCAGCCATAGGCGAAACGCTTTGATTCCGCTATACTTGCGCTCGTTCCTAAATAAGCGCGACGCCAGTCGCTTCCGTCCTCCAAATTCCCGCCCAATAATCGATCGGATAGGCGAGAGACGTTAAACGAATAGAGTTCGTCCAAGTCGTACGCGTCGAGTTCCGCTCCCGAACCGCCGGTCGTCGAGGGAAAATTTGTCGAAAAGTCGGACGGTGACGCGGATCCGTCGGACGATCCCGCGTCCGTCGACAATCGCGTGGATTCATCTTCGGTCGCGACTTGAGTTGGCGGAGCGAAAGGCTCCACCTTGGGCAACGAAAGCTCTTTACCTTTCAGAAAGAAAGCGTACCACCACATAAAAAGCGCGAAAAATACTATCGCCGCCACGCCGGGAAGACGCCATGGGCGGAGCGCCACCGATCCGACAACCGACGGCGAGGACTCGACTCGTCCCCGAGACGAAACTCTAAGGCCTAGTATGTCGGCGATTTCAACCAGATCGAAGATTAGCGCGTCGGGCGTTTGATATCGCTCGTCCGGGTTCTTCTTCATCATCTTTTTGACAACCGCCGAGATCTCCGCGGGGACGTTGCGATTCGCTTCGCGCGCGTCGGGAACCTCGTCGCCCTGATGTTGCAATAACTTCTGCAACATCGTCCCCTCCGGATAGGGGGGCGAACCGGTCAGCATATAGTAGAACGTGCAACCGAGCGAATAGACGTCGCTTCTAACGTCGGCCAATCTCGGGTCGCGCGCTTGTTCGGGGGATATGTAGTCAAAAGTGCCGAGCGTTACGCCGCTTTCGGTCAGATCGTCGTCGATTTGGGGCTTTAATAATCGCGCGAGTCCCATATCGATCAGTTTGACGCGCTTTTGCGGAGTCACAATGATATTCGACGGTTTAACGTCGCGATGAGTGACGCCGTGCGCCGCCGCGTGAGCCAACGCGGCCGCGGTCTGAAGTGTGTAGTCCACCGCCTCGTTAAGTTCGAGGGCGCCGTTTTCGCGAACGTAATCGCGCAAATTAACCCCCTCGACGTACTCGAAAGCTATGTACGGCGCGCCGTCAACGTTCCCGTAAAGATATACCTGAGCGATATTTTCGTGGTTTAATCTCGCGGCGGACTTCGCTTCGTTTAAGAAACGCGCGACCACGCCGTCGTCTTGGGCGCGTCGACGCGGAAGCACTTTGATCGCCACTTTTCGCTCGAGATCGCGATCCTCCCCCTCGTAGACCCGTCCCATGCCTCCGCCGCCGACGTACCGGACTATGACGAATTGTCCAAACTTGGAACCGGGCTTTAGGAGTCCAAATTCGTCGACGTCGGAGTCGCCCTCGGAGGACGACTTAGAAATGACGGTAAGTTCGTCGTCCTTAGGAAGATCGGGATCCGTTTCCGAACCGTTGGGCTCGGAGTCGTAAAGAGACTCGCCCCAATTGTCCGCAAAGTCGAGCGTTTCAGTCGTTGAAGCGCCCTCGAAAACGTCGCCCCCAGCGGACGGTTTCGATTCGAAGGGACGAGTTATTATGTCGTCCGAAGAGCGCGGGCTTGTGGAGCCGTCTCCAAATCGATTCGGATCGACCGCGTCGGACGAAGGGGAAACGCCGTTCGCATTGTTGGAACCGGCGTTTCCTCCCGTTTCGTTCAAACTCGCGTCGCGCGATATGTTATCGGGGTCGGACGTCATAACGAATTTGCTTGTCTTCGAGAACCGAGAACCATTGGCGCCCGATTCTCGAAGAATTCAACGACTGAAGACTAGAAGATGAAACGATTGAGCAAGTTCTCGACAAACTCCTGACGACCGCTAACGTTCGGCTCAATATCGCCCTTCGCCAACATATAGTCGGAAAGCGTTTTAAAGCTGTGCTTTCCGGATTCGATTTCGGCTCCGATCCCGGAGTCCCAAGACGCGTAGCGATTCTTGATCACCGCGTCGAGCTCGCCGGATTCGCGAATGGCGGCGGCGATCTTCAGCCCCTTCGCAAACGCGTCCATACCGCCAATATGGGCGTAGAAAAGGTCGATCGGTTCGAAACTCTCGCGACGAACCTTGGCGTCGAAATTCAAACCGCCGGTGGTAAAACCTCCGTGCTTCAGAAGAACGAGCATCATTTTGGTCGTCATATAGAGATCGGTCGGGAATTGGTCGGTGTCCCATCCGAGCAACATATCGCCGGAATTGGCGTCGACGGAACCGAGAAAACCTTGGGAGGCGGCGTAGTCCATCTCGTGCTCGACGTTGTGCCCGGCGAGCGTCGCGTGGTTCGTCTCGATATTCATCTTGACGTCTTTTTCAAGTCCGTAGGCGCGAAGGAAGTTAATGCACGCGGCGCAGTCGTAATCGTACTGATGCTTCGTCGGTTCCTTTGGCTTCGGCTCAAAGTAGAATTGCCCCGTGAATCCGATTTCCTTCGCGTAATCGACCGCCATATGCATAAACGTCGCGAGATGGTCGAGCTCGCGTTTCATGTCGGTGTTCCATATGCATTGGTAGCCTTCCCGACCTCCCCAAAAAGTGTAGCCCTGAGCCTTCAGCTCTTTGGAAACCTCGAGCGCTTTCTTAACTTGAGCGGCGGCGTAAGCGAAAGCGTCGGCGTTGCAACTCGTGGCCGCGCCGTGCATAAAACGAGGATTGCCGAACAAATTCGCCGTGCCCCAAAGCATCGTAATACCGGTTCGCTCGGACTCTTCCTTGAACACTTTTACGACTTCGTCGAGATTCTTGTTCGTCTCCGCCAGCGTTTTGCCTTCGGGCGCGACGTCGCGGTCGTGGAACGCGTAATACTGGAACCCGCACTTTTCGAGAAATTCAAAGAAAGCGCGAGCGCGTTTTTGCGCGTTCGCGATCGATTCGGAACCGTCGTCCCAAGGACGGGACATTGTGGGCGCGCCGAAGGGATCGGCGCCGTTCATGCGCATCGTGTGCCAAAAAGCGCAGGAAAAACGGAGATGATCTTTCATCGCCTTCCCTTCGACGATCTCGTCGGGATTGTAATAACGGAAAGCGAGAGGATTTTTGGAATCGGGACCTTCGTATTTAATTTTCGAAACGTCGAAAAAAGCGGACATTGTAATCTATTCTCCTTGAAAGGACGTTGCCGATAGCGAAAAGTCGACGCTTATAAAGCCGACGGAGATAGTATAACAGTATCGAGACGAAAATGTAATAGCGCGAAAAGAATTTTGTCGCAATCGAAGGCCGAGCGAACGAACTCGACCGTCGACGCGATCGTTTCGGCCGATTTCAGATAAGTACGCCGCGCGATTTCAAGAAGAAGACGACTTCGTCGGCAAGTTCCTCGGCGGAACGAGCCCCTCCGTCGAGAACCAGTTCGGGATCCTTGGGCGGCTCGTAAGGATCGTCGATCCCGGTAAAGCCCTTGATCTCTCCGGCGCGAGCCTTCTTGTACAGCCCCTTGGGATCTCGTTGTTCGCAGACGGCGAGAGGCGTGTCGACGAAAATCTCGTAAAAATCGCCGACGTTCATCGAAGCGCGAACGGCGTCTCGATCCGACGCGTAGGGACTAATGAAGGCCGTTATCGCGACGCACCCGGACTCCGCGAACAGTTTCGCGACGGCCCCGATCCGACGAATGTTTTCCTCGCGATCTTGCGCGGAAAAACCGAGACCAAAACGCTTGGCAAACTCCTCGGAATGGCGCTCCATTAAAATCTTGGGAGAGGCGTTCAGGTCGTGTCGGACATTGTCTCCGTCGAGCACAAAACTCCTCTTGCCCAACTCGTGCAATTTGTGATCCACCAAATTGGCGATCGTGCTTTTTCCACTGGCGCTCAGGCCGGTAAACCAGAGAACGCAACCCTTGACGCCGTTCAACTTTTCCTTTTCGGCGCGAGAAACGGCTTGCTTATGCCAAAAAACTTGGACGTCCGATTCGCTCATATTCACTCCTCTTTCTTTGCGCGAAAACGCGACTGACCGCGGTCGTTTCTTTCACTGCGATCCAATACTGAACGGGATTATTCTACCTCAAAAGCGAGCGCGCGCAAGGCGTCGGCTATCGCCCTTCGCAGGCCGCCTTCGCCAACGCTCGCTCCTCCGCCGCCGCTAGTCGCGAATAGACCGGTAAAAGCCCCCAAAGATCGTCGAAATGGCCCGCTCGCGCGGACTCCAAGGCGATCTTTGCCGCTCCGAGCGCGGAGGGACGAGCGCCGAGAATCGCGCGAGGGCTCGGTTCGCCCCACAATCCCGCTCGGTTCTTCGATTCGTCGAGCGCCGGTCCCGCGAAAACGACGCCGCGTCCGTCTAAAGCCCCGACTCCGTCCAGCTCGCTTTGCGGCGCCAACGGGAAAAACGAGTCGCGAATTCCACTCGACTCGTTCGCTGAATACAAGGTCGGCGCGACGCTCGACCACTTCTTGCGCGAAACGAGCCCAAAGCGCGAGTTCAAAGAAAAAACGGAGAGGGATTCGGCGGCGAAAGAAACGAGATAATTGCGGAACGCGACGTCGCCGCGCTGCGCGTCGAGCGCGACCGAAAGAACGAATTTCGACGTGTCGGACGGAGCCGCCTCTCGCAATCGTTCGAACTCGAGATCCGCGACCGCGGCGTCCAAAGAATCCACCCCGACAATCCGCGCTCCAACGCTCCAAGCGAAGGCCTTCGCCGTCGCCGTTCCCACGCGAAGCCCGGTAAAGGACCCCGGCCCTTTTACGACGGCGACAACGTCCACTTCGTCCGGAGTCCAAGAAAAGTCGCGCAAAACGTCGCGAATCGCGGGCGCCAAAGAGCGAGCGCTCCGTTGATTTGAATCGAGCTCGCGCGCGCAAAGCGCGACGTCGTCCTCCAAAAGCGCGACGCCGCCGGTCAAATCGGTCGTTTCTATCGCCAATATTTTCATCTCTACTCCCGGTCTCTAGAAGCTTGACGAAACGAAAAGCGCGAGCGAGTCGCAAAAAGCAATAACGCGTTCCAAACGCGTTGCTCGTCTCCCATAGTATAGTCCCAAGGCTCGAGCGAGGAAGCCCCCGGGAAAAAACGCTATTGCCGAGAACGACAAATATCGTTACGCTCCAAACGTCGGCGTCTTGTCTCGCGCCGACCGCAAAAAAGCGCGACAAACTCGGGGGAGTTCCTTTTCCACGCTCCAACAACCTATGAAACGCAACGACACGAAAAATAGACGAGCCCTCGACGCGGCGACGCAATGCGCTCTTGCGCTCGCAATTCTGGCAATCCTTGTCTCTCCTCCGACCCGAACGGCCTTCGCGGACGAGCGAGAGGACAATCGCGTCGTTTTCTTCTCGATTCCGGTGGCGGTCGACGTCGCTCCGGTTTATGCGGGAGCGTCTTCCGACTCTTATCGCACCGGCGCCGTCCTCAAAGACCGGTACGTCGAGGCGTACTTCAGACCAAATCAAGAATTTTGCGCGATAAGACCGCCTCAAGGCAGTTTTTCTTGGGTCAACGGAAAATTCGTCGAAGAAACCGGCGAGAACGCGGGCAAAATCGTTTCCCCGAACGGCAAGGCGATTCCGTCCCGAGTCGGTTGCGATTCTCCTTTAAAGAGTTCCGGCGTTCAAGTGGGACTTTCAAACGGTCAAAGTGTAAAAATCCTCGGAAAAATCGGGCTCTCCGACGGTTCGACGTGGTACAAAATCGCGCCGCCGCCCGGAGAATTTCGATGGATAAAAACAAGCTCGTTAACCCGCGACGGCGCCGTCGAAAGTTTGCCTCCCAGGCTCATGTTCCAATCGGAGTTCTTCGCCCTATTGGAACGCGAAGCCAAAAGTGTTCAAAAAAACAATTCCGCGCCGGCGACTTCGGGCGAAGAAGACGATATCGAATTGACGTTACCCGATCTTGACGACAACGCCCAACCGGAAAACGCGGGGGTCGATTTCGACTCCGAAGACGAGTCTCTTGAAAACGTCGTCGTGGACCCGAGCGCTTTCAAGTTCGAAATCGCGCGCCTCAACGCCGACGTGTTTCAAGCGTTGAAAAGAACCCCGCTCAACGAGGACGAGCTCAAAAGTTTGGAATTGCGCGCCGAAAACCTATTCGACTCGGCCCCCGACGATGAAACGCGCCATATCGTTCAAGACGCCTACACCGCTCTCAAAAAAGCGGAAAAGGAGTCGAAAACGAGTTTAAATCCCCCCTCCCCCGCGCCGCGACCGCCGCGACCGCCGCAAAACGCTCTTCAAAATCCTCTTGGAGCCGCCGGTCCAAACGTCGCGATTCAGAGTTTCCAAAGCGCGAAACCTAACCTGCGATGGGTTCAAGCGACCGACGAAAACGGGGTTCAACGTCAACTGCTGGTCGATCAAAACGGAGTCGCGGTCTCTCCGATTAACGGCGCCCCGCTAATCCAAACGCCCCAGATCGCTCATTCGAACGTCAAAGACGCCGGAACGAAAGGAAAGACCCCGGGCATTTTGCCGCCTGGATACGTCTCGTCGGCGAATCCGCAATCGGCGCGTCCTTCGGAAAAACCGAGGAAAATGTCGTTCGCTTTCTCCGATAAAAACTCGCCGTTTGGCTCCAATCCCAAAAATGCGCGAGTTTCGACGAGCGGCGACCTTTCGCGATCGGACGCCAACCTTACGAGGCTTCCGTCCCTCTTTCCAACGGCGCGCGTTATCGTTCCGCCTCAGGATTACGACGTCGTTCCGGAAACTCAAAATCGTAGAAACGAGAAACTGGTCGCGCGCACGCGGCAAAAGAAAGCGTCGACGAACGTCGATCTTGGCGAAACGACCAAGGAAACTCTGGTGGCGAAAGTCCAGCCGCCAACCGAGCGCAAGTCGACCGGAGAAGTCGAGTTCCAAGAACCGCAAATCGCCAAGAACGACTCGCCGACGGCGGCTCCTCAATGGCGGGCGTCGAGCGAAGAAAAAGGAAACGCGAACAAAGTGGCCCCCGCCTCCGCGAGCGAAAAAGTCGGCGCCAATAAGGACAAGGTAAAGCAAACCAACTCGTTCGCCCCGGTGACAATTAAAACCAAAAAGGGCTTTGACGCCGAGGGCGTTCTGATCGCGACCTCGCGACAAGGGGACGGCGCTCCGCGCTTCGCGCTACTCGACGCGTCGGGCGGAGATTTTTCCGCGGTCGCCTACCTAAGCGCGTCGCAGGGAGTCGCGCTGGAGCGATTTGTTGGCAAAAAAGTTGGAGTCAAAGGGGACGTGGGAACGGTAAAGGTAAACGACAAAACGTTTAAACTGGTCGTCGTCAAATCGGTGTTTCCCGAATAAGAAATCGGACGCGAATCGACGTCGCGGGATCGCGTTCCAACGAACATAGCGCTAGTTAAACGCCTCGAGGTGAAACGCGACTCCCCAGCGCCTTCCCGTTGGAAAGACCCGCGCCGGTTCGCTCGTAACCCTAGCCCCCAAAATCTCCGCGAAACGCTTGGCTTTGGGAAGTCCGAACCCCAATCCCCGACCCGCTTGGCGACCGGAATAAAAGGGCGCGAAACAGAGCGCGACCTCCTCCTCCGTTAAATTGGAACCGTCGTTCTCGACGCCGAGCTCTAAAACGGAGGAAACGGAATCGTTAGAGCGAGAACCGTCCGCGTCGGACTCGGGCAAATTTAAATAGAAATAAAGGCGACCGGCTTTCGACGCGTTTTCTAAGGCGTTTTTTCCAAGAGAATCTAGCGCGCAAGCGAGAAGCGCCGGATCAGTTTTCAACTCAAAGCTTTCTCGACTCGGGGCTTGGATTTCCGCGCGAAACGAGCGCGCCCCCGCGCGTCTCAATTCCCTGTTGGTCCAATCGTCGAACAGACGAACGACGTCGACGCTCGCAAATTCGGGACGCGGAGGTCTAGCGAAACTCCTGATCTCGGCGATCATCTCGTACCCGCGTTTCGCCTGCGAAATAATCGTCGCGAGCGCTTCGCGTTTTTTGGGATCCGTCTCCGTCTTGAGAAACTTTTGAGCCGTTCCGCTAATAATCGCGAGCGGGTTGTTCAATTCGTGAGCCGCCCCGGCGGCAAATTCGGCGACGTAATCGAAAAAAAGTCGCTCCATTGACTCGTCGCGAGACGAAAAATCGTCTCCGACGCCGAAATCGTCTCGCGAATCCTGCATTATAAACTCGCCCAGAAGAAAAATCGCTCGCGGTTAAAACAAAAAAACGGATCCTCGTTTGGAAACGAGGATCGCGGAAACTAGCGTAAAAAAACGCGACAAATCTCAAACAATCGATTCGATTTCGAGGAGTCGACAAATCGTTTCGATCAATTTCTCGGTCTCGAACGGTTTCGCCAAAAATTCGTCCGCGCCGGCTCTTCGTAATTCTTCGATTTTGTCTTCTTCGACAATGCCGGAAACGCAAACGATCTTGACCGCTTCGAGCGACTTGTCGCCGCGAACCCGAACGCAAACGTCCTTGCCGTTAATATCGGGCAACATAACGTCGAGAATAATGAGGTCGGGCCGATATTCGCGCACCGTCATTCCAGCGTCGAACCCGTTGTTGACCGAGCGCGTTTCAAATCGACCGTCCCCTTCGAGAACGTCCACCAACAAATCGACCAAATCTTTGTCGTCGTCGACCACGAGAACCTTTCGTTTCCCGCTTTCGAGCGCGTCGGTCGGAATATTGTTTTCCTTCATAAAAGAGTAAAGACACTCGCGAGGAATGCGCCGGAAACGACTTCCGGGAACGCGAAAACCTCGGAGCTGACCGGAATCAAAGCAACGAATAATCGTTTGTTGGCTAACTTTGCAAATCTTTGCGGCTTCGCCCGTGGTGAATACTGTTTTAATTCCCATTACTGTAGCCTAAATAACAAGTGAATTATTTGTCGCTCGGCGACTCTGATCTTTAACCGTCGATTTGCCGCGCAAAGGGACGGTTGCGACCGCCGCCTTTAAAAACAAACCAACCGTTAAATCTTACCAAATTTACTTATTGACCCAATTATAACCAAACTACCATTCCAGTCAATATCAATTAAATTTCTCCAAACGCCTTTATGATAAAAGATTGCAAAAAAAAGCCGCAAAAAATTTAAAAAAACTTGGTAAAATAGTTGGTTTCGCGAATCGGCAAAAGGTCGAGAATCCTCGTAAACAAACCGTCGAACGTTAAAATAACGGTTGGCGTCCGAAATTGGGAAAACGCTCGGAATCATTTATTTTCCGCGTCCGATTGCATAAAGCGCATTTTACACAAATCGCCTCTCTTGCCAAGTTCCCCCGACGCGCCCGTTTTCCTAGACTTTTCCGATCGAGACTGTGTTTAACGTTCTTGCGAAGAACCGAAAAACGACTATGATTGACGGCAAAGCGGCGCCTTCCGTTAACGAACGGCGTCGCCAATTCCATCATCGCTAAACACTGCGCAAGAGACTCGCAATACAATGACGGTTCAACGAAAAAATCTTGTCGTCGCCCAAAGCGGCGGCCCCACGTGCGTTATCAACAGTAGCCTGCGAGGCGTTATCGAGGCCGCGCGCGAGTTCGACTCCGCGGGCGTCGTCTACGGGGCCAATCATGGAATCGAGGGCGTGCTCAAAGAAGAATTGCTCAACTTGTCCGCCCAGCCGGAAGAAGAAATCGCGCTTCTCCGGTACACCCCGGTCGCGGGGTCGATCGGCACCTGCCGCTATAAATTAAAGAGTTGGCAAAACGAAGATTTCGAGCGAGTCGTCGTGGTTTTCAAGGCTCACAACGTCGGCTACTTTCTCTACAACGGCGGAAACGACTCGATGGACACGGCGAACAAGATCGCCCAGCTCGCCGCGAAACGAGGGCTCGAGCTTCAAGCGGTCGGCGTTCCTAAAACGATCGACAACGATATTGGCGACTCGGAATTTAAATTAATCGATCACACCCCCGGTTACGCCTCGACCGCAAAATACTGGACCCATATGGTGCAGTACGCGAACGAAGAAAACAAGGGTTCTTGTCCGGCGGATCCCGTGCTCGTGTTGCAGGCGATGGGACGAAAAATCGGATTCATCCCCGCCGCGGCTCGTTTTGCCGATCCCAAGCGCGAGATCCCCATGCTGATCTATCTCGCGGAATCGCAATGTTCGCTCGAACAACTGGGGGACCAAGTCAACGATCTTCTCAAACAAGCCGGTCGTTGCGTCGTCGTCGTGAGCGAAGGATTCGACGTCGGAGACGTTGGCGCGGTCAAAGACTCGTTTGGACACACCAACTTCGGCGCGAGCAAAGTTACCGTCGCTCAAACGATCGTCAATTACCTTAACGGCGTCGGTCTGGCGACCAAAGGCGCCGCGCGCTGCAACGCCCCCGGCACCGATCAGCGCGGCTCGATGGGATACGCGTCGACCGTCGACCTCGACGAAGCCTACAGACTCGGGCAAAAAGCTGTCGAACTCGCTCTGACCGGGCAAGGCGGTTATATGTCGACAATCATCCGCGAGCCGGGCTTTATTTATAATGTCCGATACGACAAAGCGCCTCTCGCCGACGTCGCCAATAGCGAGCGAACCTTCCCCAAAGAATGGATCTTGCCAAACGGCTGCGACGTCTCCGACGAATTCTTGAAATACCTCAAGCCTCTGATCGGAGAAGATATGCTGACCCTTCCCATGCTAAACGGACGCCAGCGCGTCGCTCGATTCGAACAAGTGTTCGCCGAAAAATTGCTCCCGGAATACGTTCCGCAGGCCGATCGACAAAATCCTCCGAAATAATCCCTCGACTTGTCGAAGCGTTTGTTGAGACGTCCAAAGGCGCTCGGTTCCGTCGCCAGAATCGAGCGCCTTTGATTTGCGCTCGGTTCTCTTCGACGGGGAAAAGCGCTCTTGTATCGTTCGCCTTTTTTTTGTATTCTCTCGACGCGTCGATTTTCAAAAGTCGTTCCGCCCGGCGAAACAGGGAAGTTTCGCGAGCCGCGACCGGGAGACGCCATCAAAAAGGTTCCGATACGAATGCGTTTTACAGTACATGCCGCGCGCCGTCGCGCCGACGCCAATTCCTCGGGCGTCGCGACTCGCGATTTCCGCTCGTTCGCTAAAAAGTTCGAGCGCGTCGCGTTTTCGCTCTTCTTTTCCGCGGTCATTTTCGGCGACTTTTACGCGTCGAACGACGTCGCGCTCGCTCAAAACGCCTCTACGAACCCCGTCAACGAAAAAAGTCAAGTCTTGTCGCCGGAGGAAGCGACCGGAACGTCCATTAAGGATTTCAACGCGCTGCGCGCGCTCGATCCCGAGTACATCGCCAACCCGGACGGAGGCGACGTCCCCGTCGACGAGGACGACGTATGGCTTCCCGATTTGGCCCTCGCGAAAAAGGCCCCTTCTCAAAACTCCTCGCGCTCGGTTCGCGTTATCTCGTACGAGGAGGACAAAACGACGACCGAGGTCAGAGACTACGGAGTCGCGAAACCGGTTCAAAAAACCGAGTCGCGCCCCGAAGGCGATAAAACGAACTCCGTTCGAACCGCGAATTACGTCGACTCGCGAAACGGCGAGGGAACGACGAACCCTATTCGTCCGACCCAAGCCGAAACGACTCCCAATCTTGGCGGGTTCGGCGACTACTCCCTGGGCGGATTCGAGGACTATTCGTCCCTTTCCTCCGCGTCCGACCCCTCGCTCGGATTGCCCGCGCCCGTCGAGAGCGCTTCCGACGAACCGGTTTATCTCAGCGTCGGTCCCTCCCCCAATCAAGGCGTCGCCAAGCCCGTTGCCCCGGCTCCTCCGCAAATCGAGCCGATCGAGCGAGTCTTGACCGATCCGACGGCGCTCGAAACGGAAGAGGAGCCTTTTAGGGAAACGTTCGTCGCGACGGAAAGAAGCGACGATTCGCAAAGTCAAAACGACGAAACCGCGACCGAAAAACCGGAGCGCGATCCCCAAGAAATCGAGTTGGAAGCGGCAAAGCTTTCCGAAAGCGATCTAAAAAAATTGATCGTCGAGGACGTTCGCATTTCCGGATTGGAAATGACGACCCAGCAGTTCAATAAAATCGTTAAAACAAGGATTGGAGCCCGCTTCAGCCAACAGCGACTCGAAGAGGACAAGCGCGCGCTACTGCAAACCAAACAATTTATCGACGTCGAAGTCTCCACGTCCTGGACTCCGAAAAAGCCCGACAAGGTGATCGTCAATTTCGACCTCACCCCGCGACGTCTTATGCGATACGTGAAAGTTGTCGGCAATAAGAAAATCTCGAAACACGACATTCTCGAAGAACTCGGAATTAAACCCGGCGAGTCGCGCATCGACCCTTACGAAGTCGAAAACGGGCGCTTGCGCATTATCGAGTTCTACAAGAGCAAAGAGTACGCCGAGCCTCACGTTGAAATCCTCCGAGGCGATCGTCCGGAGGACGTTGGCGTCGTCTATCTAATAGACGAGGGAATCAATCAACGCGTGTTGAAGACGTCCTTTGTCGGCAACACGGTCGTCAGCGCCGCGCGTTTGCGCAGTTTAATTTCCGTAAAACCGGGCGTCTTCTATTTCCTCGGGGGAAAATTCACCCGCGACCGACTCGACGCCGACGTCGAAAAACTGCTCGAATACTACCGCCAACTCGGCTTCTTCGACGCGAGGATCGACCGCGAATACCAAGAAAGCTCCGGGTTCGCGGGTCTGGGTAAAGACAACGCTTGGGTCTCGGTTCGCTACATTATCGACGAGGGTCCGCGCTACAAAATCGGAAGTTTTTCGTTCGACGGCAATCGCGTTTTGAAAGCCGACGAATTGCGGAAAAAACTCAAGGTCAAACCGGGCGCGTACTATTATTTCAACGAGGTCGAAGAGGATCGACTCGCCCTAAAATGCAAGTATCAAGACTTGGGGTACGTGCGAGCGGAAGTTACGCCCAATCTAGTCTTTACCGACGAAGTCGGCGTGGTCGACGTTCGCTACGATATCAACGAGGACCATCGATACCGCGTTAGGGACGTCATTGTCGACTACGTGGGAACCGAATCGAGAACGATGACCCCGGTCGTCTTGAATATGCTCGACTTGACTCCCGGCGAGTTGCTCAACGGCGTGAAGATTCGCCAAAGCGAAAACACCCTTCGACAATCCGGTTACTTTAACGACAAGCCCTCCGAAGGACAACTCCCCGAAATCGCCGTCGTGCCCGACGAGTCCAGCGTTTTCGTGACCGAAAAACGGGGCGACTCGAAGGTCGTTAAAGAAGCGCGACGTCCGAAAGAAAAAGACTCGTCCAACGACTCCCAAAAAGGAGACGCCAAAACCGAGCGAGGGCAATCAATTACCAGAGGTCAAGTCGTCGAACCGAGCGAGTTCTCGGGAACCTACGTCCCGTACGAGCGAGCGAAAAACGCCAAAAGCGCCCCGACGTCCGCCTATCTCTCGTACGCGCCGTCCGTTCCGTCCGAGTCAAAAACGACCGAAAAGAAAAGCGTTTTCGTTTCGCCCCAACGTCCCTTCTCGTCGATCGTTCGCGGTCAAACGACGATTCCCAGCGGATTCTCTCCCCTCACGACCAGAGCGGGAAGCGGATCCTCGTCCGGATATTCGTCTTACGATTCGAGCGCTTCGACTCCCTCGCAATACGATTCCGGTAACGATTACGCGAACTCCCCCGGCTTCCAATACGATTCGACCGACGAAAACTCCCCCGCCGGATTTTCGACCGGCGTCTACGACTCGATCGGAGACGACGTCCTCGAACCCATTACCCCGGAAAACGACGAAATATACAACGGCGACGTCTTGATTAAACTGCAAGAGGGTCGAACTGGTATGTTCACCGCCTCCGTAGGCGTCAACTCCGACTACGGGCTCGTCGGCAACGTCAGCTTCACCGAGCGAAATTTCAACTTGTTCCGACTTCCGACCAACCTGTGCACCTGCGACGGATGGAAAGACGCGTTCCGAGGCGGCGGACAAATTTTCAATATTCAAGCGAGCCCCGGTACGAATATTCAGAGCTATCGCGTCTCGTGGGACGTTCCGTACGTCTTCCACACCAAAAACACCTTCGGCGTCACTGGGCTGTACGGCGATCACTCCTTCGACGAGTGGTTCGAATCTCGGTACGGCGGGGAAGTTAGACTGGGACGCCAGTGGACTCCGAGATTTGGCACGACGTTAAACGCGGGTATTTACAACGTAAAAATCTCCCAACCGCAAGTTACGTTCGTCCCCGATCTGAACAAAGCCTTGGGAACCAACCGAGAGTACACCATCGGTTTGTCGGCGGCTTACGACACGCGAAACCACCCGTTCGCTCCCTCCGAGGGATATTTGGTCAAGGGAACCGTCGAAGAAGTCTTGGGCGACTATCAGTTCCCGAGAGCCTCCCTCGCCGGTCGATACTATAAGACCTTGCGCAAACGCGTCGACGGAACCGGAAGATGGGTTCTAGGTCTTTATACCAACGCCGGTTGGAACGGCAATCAAGCGCCGATTTACGAGCGATACTACGGAGGCGGTTCCACCAGCTTGCGCGGGTTCGAATATCGCGGGATTACCCCGAGATACCTCCAAACGGGATTTGGAATCGGCGGAAACTTTGAATTTTACAATTCCGCGGAGTTGTTAATCCCCGTCTCCGGCGGCGACGAATTCCAATTCGCGCTCTTTGTCGACTCCGGTACCGTCGCCGAAAAAATCGACAAATGGGGGCGATACCGAGTCGCCCCGGGCGTCGGATTGCGTTTCTCTATTCCGATGCTGGGACCCGCTCCGCTGGCCCTCGACTTCGCCTTCCCCGTCAGCAAAGATCCTCGCGACGTAACCGAAGTCTTCAGCTTCAGCATGAGCGGCTCGAGATAATTGGCTAATTACCGATAAACGATCGGTCGGCGTCGTCTTACCTCCTTTCTACGGACGTCGATCGAAGGAGAGCGCGTCGAGTTCCGCCGAACTCGGCGCGTTTCTCCCAAATAAGCCTCCTTTTCCGCGAAGTCTTATTATGTCGCAACGGCTTCTCGCTAGACCCTTTCGCGTCTTGATTCTACTGCAGTCGGCGTACAAAACACACAGAGACGCCCTCCGCGGAGCCGCGCGATACGCTCGACTTAACGGCGCTTGGAGCTGTGGGATTTTCGAAGGGCGAGAGGACGAATCTTGGCAAAACGACGTCGATCCTAATCTCTTCGACGGCGCCATTATCGCCGAAAGCGCGAGATACGCCGACCTCCCCGGGAGACTCGCGATTCCGACCATTTTTATCGACCCTTGGAAAGCTAGAGCCGAGCAATTTGGCGATTGGAGTCGAAAGAACTTTTTCTCTTTTGTCTGGTGCGACAACGCCGAAATCGCGAAACGCGGAGCCGAGTATCTCTTTCGACGGGGATATCGGCATTACGCGTTTATAAACGCCGAGCGAGCGGAGCTCTGGTCCGAAGAGCGGGAGAGACATTTTTGCGATTGGTTGCGCGAAAGAGGTTGGAAATGTTCCGTTTATCGAACCGACCTCCAAAAGCCCGGATCTCATTACGATAATCTGAGCCTATGGCTTCGCGAATTACCAAAACCGATCGGCGTTATGGCGGCTACCGACGCGGTCGGTAGACTCGCGGTCGACGCGGCGAGGGAGTTGGGAATCAAAATTCCAAACGAGCTCGGAATTATTGGAGTCGACAACGACGAGCTCTTGTGCGAATCGACGAACCCATTTTTATCGAGCGTCGAAAACAATATCGCGCAAACGATTTTCCAAGCGGCGGATCGTCTCGACCAACAAATGAAAGGACAAGTCGAGAACGGAGAGATCTTTTATTACCGACCAAAGAGAATCGTGGAACGAGGTTCCACTCGGGGAATCTCGACCGAAGACGAGCTCGTTTTGAGAGCGCTGGAAATCGTGAAACTCAATATTGACAAACCGTTTGGAGTCGAAGAACTCGCGCAAAAACTCGACGTGTCGCGTCGAACGCTCGAACTTCGTTTTAGGTCGAGCCTGGGAAGAGCCGTTTCTGAGTTGATTCGCGCCGAACGTTTGGAAAAAGCGAGGGCTATGTTGCTCGAAACAAACTATTCCGTTTCGGAAATAGCGCGCAAGTGCGGTTTTCGAAATCAAAACTATTTGGCGACCTCTTTTCGACGCCATTTTAACGTTACCCCGGCTCAATTCCGCAAAAAACGAAACGAGACTGGAGACGTCCTTTAATTATGGTTCCGTCAAAAGCTCAAAACTAATTTATAAAATTGCGCAATTCTTTTTCGGTTTTTGCGCAAAATATTCCCTCTTTTTGATTTTTCATTGACGCCGCTTTTATGCTCGGTATCGTTGTTAAAGACGAACAAAATAAAAAGGTGGTCTTTTTATCGAGTTTTCGGTCGTTCTCCATTATTGGAACGATCGCGACGTTATTCGGATTTTATACTTTTACGCAACGAGTCGGACGAGCTCGATGAGGCCAATTAGTTACGCTTCCGCGCGGACTTCTCGAGCTTCCGACTAAAGAGCGAGTTTTAGGAGCGATGTGATATGACGAGCGCTTTTAATTTGAAACGCAGCGAGCGCGAGGGGTTCACTCTCGTCGAATTGTTGGTCGTTATCGCTATCATCGGCATTTTAATCGGTCTGCTCCTCCCGGCGGTTCAAGCCGCCCGCGAAGCGGCGCGTCGCATGCAGTGCACGAATAATCTCAAGCAAATCGGTTTGGCTATTCACAACTTCCACGACGCGCGCGACGGGCTTCCGCCCGCATGTATCGCGCCCTATCGCATGACGATCTTTCCCATTCTCTATCCCTATCTTGAAAAGCAAAGCCTTTACGATTTAATTTGTTCTACGGACGACTATTACGGGAACAACTCGTTTTCCAAAGGGCTGACCGCCAACTGCTGGTGGGGTAAAACCGCCACCGTTCAGTTGTTCGGGAAGATGATCCTCACCGACGAAGAACGAAAAGGATTCGGTTCCGTTACGACCTACGTCTGCCCCTCGCGCAGAAGTTCCCCCGCGTACTTGGACGACCCGTCGCAAAACTCCAAGCGAAACGCCTCCCAGTATTACGCGGGTCCCCAAACCGACTACGCGATGGTTATGTCCAGCGGAACCGACGGTTGGCACACTTACTCGATGAAAGACCACTACAACGTGCGCGGCGCTTTTAGAATCGCCATTTCGAATTTCCAACGCGACGGTATTCCCGGAACCCAAGTTTGCACGACCTACAGTCCCCGCGATACCTTCTCGTGGATCGTCGACGGAACCTCGAACCAGTTTATGTTTGGCGAAAAGCATATGATCACCGAGATCGACACGTCCGACAATTATCCGACCCTCGGCGTCTGCGATACCCTCGGAGGCGATTGCACCTATATGTGCGCGGGCGAAAACGGCACCGGCGTCGTGTCGACCGTCAGAACGTTCGACCCCTGGTGGGCCGACGTTATCGCCGTTCCTCGCGAAAAAGAATGGAACAGCGCCCATAAATTTGGATCCGCTCACGCCGGGGTCTGCAACTTCCTGCTCGGCGACGGTTCCGTTCGCGCCGTCTCGACGACGACTCCTCACGAAGTCCTGTACGCCTTGTCCGTCGTTAACGACGGAGAAACGACGCAACTGCCGTAATCGCGCGGCTCCTCGCATTAAACGACGCTCGTCCGTCGCGAACTTTCGTCCGTTCGATTTCAACGAAAGTTCGCGTTTGAGTTTTTAAAAACGAACAGCAGACAGTGATTCGATATGAAACGAACTTATTTGGCGATAGCGACCGCTCTTCTCCTGACAATGAGCGTCGGCTGTAATTCCAACGTTCAATTCGGCGGAAACGTCACTTTTTCCGACGATGGAACCCCGGTCGCAAAAGGAACTGTCGTTTTTGAAAAGGAGGGATACATGGCGCGAGGCTCCCTCGATGAAAAAGGAGATTATCAGCTCGGAGCCGACGAACTAAACGGCGGTTTGCAAAAGGGCGACTATAAAGTCTATATCACCGGCGCGGTTCAAGCGACTCAATTGGAGCCGGAAAAGGACGCCGACGGCAACGCGCTCCAAACTGTCGTCGTCCCCGAGAACAAGCCGAAGGGCGCGCAAATCATCGGGGATCGCATGCTCGTCCCAACGATCGACGCCAAGTACTGCGACGTCAAAACGACCCCTTTGAAGGCGACCGTCGACGGCAAACAAAAGAGATTTGATTTTCAAGTTGAACGCAACGTCCCTTGATCTTGTAGGAGACGCGATATGAAGCGATTATTTACAATTTTGGCGTCGACCGCGCTCCTTTGCGCGACCTCGGTCGCTTCCGCCGGAGATTCGCCGTTCAATCCCGAAGACTCCGATTACTCCAAATGGGCGCCGGTCCTCGTCGACGACGACGTTATGCCCTCGCGAGGAAGCGTCGAAGCGGTCAAGTCTTGGATCGACCGGGCGTTCGGACGGCAAAACGAATCGTCCCGACCTACCGACGATTCGATTCTTATCGAAGTCGAGCGACAAGACTACAGTCGTCTGCGTTTTAACGAGACATGCATCGGCGAGACTTTTATTTTCCCGAACGATCAAACTTACTCCAAAGGTCTCGGAACCCACGCGCAAAGTCGCCTGCGTCTCGTTTTTCCAGAGCCGATCGCTTACTTCTCCGCGAAAGTTGGAATTAACAAAACGCAACCGTTGGGCTCGGCGCGCTTTCGTATCGACGACCCGGAAACGACGCGTCTCGTAACGGAGACGATAAAGGGGGGCGACCCCGCGCTCGAAATTGAGCAAGGGTTCGATCCTCCCGTCTCGGAAATTTTCTTGATTACCGACAACGCCGGCGACGGTCCAAATTGCGATCAAGCGAACTGGATCGAGCCGATCGCCAAAACCCGCGACGGAAAAGTTTACGACGTCGCGGAGAAAGGGATCGTCTCTCGTTTTCACAACGACGTCCCCTTCTCCTTCAAGTACGATGGAAAATCCTCGCGCGATTTTCTCGACAAATGGACCTTCGCGAAAAAAGCGCTCGACTCGACCCGCGACGTCTATTCGTGGACCGATCCGGATACAAAACTGACCGTCTCCGCCACGGTTCGGCGTTTTGAGAAATTCGCCGCCGTCGATTGGACGCTGAACTTCAAAAACGAGGGAACGAGCGATTCCGGTCTAATCGAGGACGTCCAAGTTCTGGACGCGGGGTTCGATTACGGATTCGAGCGAACCGACTTGGCGATTCACACCCTAAACGGCGATTTCTGCAACGAAACGTCGTGGTTCCCCATTGTGAAAACCGTCAAACCGGGCGAGACGGAAACCTTCTCGCCCGTCGGAGGTCGGTCGTCAAACGGCGCGTTCCCGTTCTGGAATTTGACGTCTAAGCGCTATTCCGATTCGGAACAATCCGAAGGGCTCTTTGTGGCGCTCGGCTGGAGCGGACAATGGAAAACAAGTTTTGAGAACGTCCCCTCCGCCGTCTCGCAAACAAACGTTCGCGCCGGAATGGAGGAAATCGCGACGATCCTATATCCCGACGAGGAAATTCGCTCTCCTCGCGTCCTCCTTATGCCGTGGCGATCCGATCGTCCGACCGCGCAAGTCCTTTTCCGACGTCTTTTGATGTTCGAGTACGCTCCGAAAGTCGACGGAAAGCCCGTCAAAATGGAAACGATCGCCCAGTGCTTCGACCGTTACTACCGAAAGCGCCCCGGTTGGGAACATTGCGACGCCCAAATCAAGTCGGCGGAAATGCTTAAAGACATCGGAGGTTCCGCCTACTGGTTCGACGCCGCCTGGTTCCCCGTCGGGTTCCCGAACGGCGTCGGAAACTGGCGCTCCGCCCCGGAGTTCTTCCCCAACGGAGTCGAGGAACTGGGCGACGCGTTGGAAAAAATTGGTCTGAGATTTATCCTCTGGTTCGAGCCCGAGCGAGTCGCGAAAGATTCCGATATCGCCAACGACTACCCCCAATACGTTTTCGGCGGAGAGAACGGAGGACTCTACAAACTGAACGACCCCGAAGCGCGACAATATCTTACGGAGTTGTTGCTCAAGCGGATTAAGGAATTCAAAATCGGCGTCTATCGCAACGATTTCAATATCGACCCATTGCCGTTCTGGCGCGCCAACGACGAGGAAAACCGGAAAGGCGTAACCGAAATTCGCTACGTCGAAGGACATTACGAAATGTGGAATCGCTTCCTCCAAGAGAACCCGGGGCTTTGGATCGACAACTGCGCGTCCGGAGGGCGACGCATCGATTTGGAAACGATCGGTATCTCCGTTCCCCTGTGGCGCTCCGACACGTGCTGCTGGCCCGGACACCCGGAATGGGACCAAACCCAAACCCTGGGCTTGGCTCAATACCTCCCGATCTTCTCCTGTTCCTCGTGGGACTCGTCCCCCTATACGTTCCGAAGCGCCGCCAATCCCGGCGCCATTATGCAGTACAACTTCTTGGACGACGACTACGATCGCGACCGAGCGAAAGCCTCTGTCGACGAGGCGAAAACCTACCAAAAGTTCTGGTACGGAGACTTTTACCCGCTGTCGCAAGCCGAGTACGGCAAAGGAAATATTATCGCGTGGCAACTCCACCGTCCCGATCTGAGCGCGGGGCTCGTCTACGTTTTCCGACAAACCGACTCCCCATATCTCGGGGTGGAATTCGGATTGCGCGGAATCGATCCCGACGGAACCTACCGCGTCTCCGTCAAGCCGGGGTACGAAAAGACCGATTCCTTCGAGATCTCGGGAAAAGAATTGATTTCGTATAGACTCTTGTTGGAAGAAAAGAAGACGGCTCTCGTTATCGAGTACGAAAAGATTAAATAGACTCTTTCGCCATAGAGTTTGATCGTCAAGGCGCCGTTGTGAAACTCGTTTTCGCGACGGCGTTTATTATTGCGCGAACGATTTCCCCTTGACTCCGCGAGATTATTCCTGTCAACTTGCGTAAGAATGACGAATCAGATTTCATCGAAGTATTGCGCGTGCGAGTTTGTTGTGCTTCCAATAATTCTAACTCCGCTCTTTGTTGAGCTTCGCTAGCTTCTAACGCCGCCCTTTTTTGGGCTTCCATTGCTTTGGTCGCTTGAGCCGTATATCTTACAAATTGCCCTTGCGTATTGATTACTTTGCCCTCTGCGGTCGCGTACATCCCTAGTGCTTGTTCGATCCTGTTAAGATCCGCGACGTATTGGTCGTTCGCCGTTCGAACTCTCCCTAATTCGTCGACCCACATTTGCATTCTGATTTGCGCTCTTGATAGACCTTCAACGCATTTTCCCTGCTGGTTTACCAAACGATCTAAACCATCTACGGACATTCCGAGCGCAATTTGGGATTTCGATAGCGTTTTCTCGAGCCGTCCGGCCGCTTGGTCAAGTTTCGTGACCATTTGCTCGACGTCTACGGTTATTGTGTCGCCGTTTGTTATTCGATTTACGCTACTCATCTTTGACTCTCTGTTTATCGATTTCCTGATGATTCATTAGTTCATTTGTGTTTCTATACGCATTGTCTATTATATCGCAGTATTCCCAAACCTTTTTAAGGTAACCCCATAAAAATAAACCGATTCCCCCAAAAGCCACCAAACCAAAAAACGTCCACATCTCGAACTCGCTTTCTTTTCAACCTTGGTTCCCGTCCGTCCTTGTTAGGGATCGGACGCTTTATCGACTCTGATTGTAAGTAAGCGAAAAGATCGTTCAATAGCCCGGTTTATTTCGGCTTCTTTAGGTTTTGGTTGTAATTCCGGCGCCTCATATATTCCGCCAACATTTCCCGATAATCGCCCATCGCTTCGTCCAGTTCCCTTTCGAGTCTCGGTTTGTTCTTCTTCTTTGCTTTGCGTAGAAAGTGATCGGGGACGGTAACCTTGCGCCCGTTTGGCGCCCATCCGGCTTCGTAGTATTTCCCATAGTAGCCGGGGTCGCGCTTGTTGTCTTTCTCGCGAAAACGAAAACCCGCCATCGCCTCGCGCGTCGCGTCGACGATCCGAGCGTCGACGGCCTGCACGGGGGGCAATTCCCCCGCGACGCTTCGACCGCGCTTCAACGGGGCGATCGCTTGTAAGGCGGTCAAGGTTTCCGGTCTAACAAGTTCGCGTTCGACTCCGAATTTGACAACCGAGCGAAAACACGTTATTAAC
>JAFRXD010000050.1 GCA_017441605.1 Thermoguttaceae bacterium
CGCCCCCCCCGATATCACCGAGATAATTCTCAGCTTTTCTTCGACGGGAACCATGGCCGAAGCCAATATTTCCTCGAACTTGGGATTGGCGTCGCAAAGTTCGATAAACGAATCGTAGCTTTCCCAAAGATCGCGCGAGGAGACTCCAAGCGTCTCGATCGCTCCCAAGAGCGCGGTCGCGTAGATCTCCGCCAGCCTCTCCCGGGTTGCGTCGGCGTATAAGCGCGCGGCGTACTGCGCGTCTCGTTCGATGTTCTTTTTCATGCGATCGCGTTACTGATTCGTCATTTTCTCGACGGCGGATTGGACGAGCTCCGAATGCTTTTGGGGATCGATCCGCTCTTTCAAAATCTTTCCGGCGAGCGAGGTCGCCAAGTCGGCGGTCTTTTCCGCGAGATCGCGAAGCGCCGCGTCCGAAGCCGCTTGGACGTCTTTGATCGCCCTGGCGCGCTCCTGTTCCGCCGCCGTTCGCGCGCTCTCGATAATCGCGTCCGCCTGGATTTCGACTTCCTTTTTCGCGTCCGCGACGATCCGTCTCGCCTCCTCGTTGGAATCGTCCAACTTGCGGCGATATTCCTCGAGAAGCGCCTTGGCGTCCGCGTTCGCCCGCTCCGTAGCCTCGACTTTCGCGAGCTCGTTCTTCTCCCGTTGATCCAGCGCCTTAACGATCGGACCAAACGCGAACTTGCTCAGAACGAGAAGCAAAAGTAAAAAGACGACGGCGGTCCAGAGCGCCAAATCCCCTTTCCACGCCAACGGATCGAGCCGCGCTTCCGACGCTTCGGCGGTCTCTTGCGCAAAAACCGTCGCCGTTTCGAGCCAATAGAGGAGGAAAACGACGGAAGCGGAGAGCGAAGATCCTAGCGACTTGAGCGGAAGGGTCTTGGAAAAGAACTCGGTGCGGTGCATTTCGGTTCCCATAGGGTTGTGCTTCGGTCGAAAAAGTCTTGCGCGTCGCGTTGTTCGTTCGCTACTTCAACATGCAAACGATCAACGCGAAGAACGTTACGCCTTCGATGAGCGCCGCCGAAATGATCATCGCGGTCTGGATTTTACCCGCGACCTCCGGTTGGCGCGCCATATTCTCGACGCTGTTCGCCCCGATTTTCCCAATCCCGTAAGCCGCCCCGATCAGAACCAGACCCGCTCCGATACCGTAAAGAGGCGTAAGATCGACCGAAGAGGTCGCGGCGACGACGGGGGCGGCGTCCGCGTCGGAGTCTTGAGCGAAGACGGCGCAAGGCGCGAGAATCGCGGCGAGGACGAACAACAACGAGGCGATTTTAGCGATTTTGTTCACGGAAAAAACTCCCAAGCGATTTGGTTGCGGGTTCTTAGCTCGCCCTAAGCGAGAAACGCGAACCCGATTAGTGTTTGTGTTGAGCCATCCCTATGTAGATCGACGCGAGGAACATAAAGATGTAGGCTTGTAGGAAAGCGACGAAAAGCTCGAGCATATTGAGCGCGACGCTCAATAGGACGCTCGCGAAAGCGACGCCTCCCCATAAAAGGGCGCTACCTCCCGCGACCGCGGAGATAAAACCCATAATGACGGCGATGACCAGGTGCCCCGCGAACATATTCGCCAGAAGACGCACCGCCAACACGACGTGTTTAATAATCATTCCGACGACTTCGATAACGAAGAGCATCGGTTTTAAGAAGATCGCGAGGACGAACGGCAAGTCCATCTCGGGAACCTGCCCCAGCCAGAAACCGACGATCCCAAACTTCTTCATTCCCGAACAGATCAAAACCAGGAAAACGAACAGGGAAAGGACGGCGGTCGTCGCCAACGACCCCGTCGGAGAGGCCCCGAACCAAGGAATCAAACCCGCGAGATTGCAGAACAGAATGAAGAAAAAGAGCGTCCACAAAAACGGCGCGAATCGATCCGCGTCCTTCTTGCCGATCGACGGAACGATCACCTCGTTTCGCAAGTAGAGCAGCGTCGCTTCCAGAAGGTTCCACAGCCTGCCGCGAACTGGCTTTCCCGATTTCATCTTGGCGGCGAGCGGGACGAAGAGCGCGATCGCCAAAAGCGCCGCGAAGCACTCGACGACCATGCATTTGGTCAACGCGAAAGAGCCGATCGAAGGGAGGTCGAAATGACCTATGAAGTCCGGAAGATGATAGGAACTCGCGTCTGACACGTGTTCCCTCAATTCTTCCATATTGACTAATTCGGCGCTCATTTCGTAATTTGCAACTTTCAAAAGGAATCGAGGACGCGAACCGAGCCGTCCCTTAACCCCGAGCCGTTTCCTCGGGGGGAAACGTCAGCCAAACGAGGACGGGAACCGTCGCGAAATAACCGATTAGCGTCGCGACCGCGCAGACCCGCGATGTCTCCGGATCGCAATGGCGAATCGCCAGCGAAACGATCGCGAGCGGAGCCCCCGTGCGGCACAGCGCGCTCAAACCGTATTCGAACAACGCCGAGCGCCCCTTTTTTCGACGTCGCGACGCGATCGGAAACGTCGCCAAACCTCCCGCGACGCAAACGATCGCGGTCGTCGCGAGCGCTCCTCGCAAACCGGGGCGCGACGCGCTCGCGACGCGAATCGTCGCGAACCAAACGAGCGTCGAAAGCGCCGCGTAAAGGACGAGCTTCCAACCGAAGCCCTTGGCGTCAAACCGAGAAGGGCTCATCGTCGCTCGAGTCCGACGTTGTTCGCTCGTTCGCGTCGAGGCGGCGCGCGATCGAAATCAAACCGGCGACGAACGCTCCGATCCCAATCGCCGCTCCGGAAATCGTTCCCCAAGGAGCGGTCCCGAACCGAGCGTCGACGAACCGACCCAAGAGCAAAAGCGCGACGATCTCGAAGCAAAGCGTCGTTACGCGAACGACCCAGGCGTACCCGATCGCCAACGGAGAAAGCCCGGGCTCGTTTTCGTAGCTCGAGTCGTCCCTCGACGATTTGTCGCTCTCCGTTTCTCTCCGACTCATTATCCAACAATTCGACGATTTGTAAAGCGGTCGCGACCGTGAAAATAGAAAAAAGCGTTAAACTGCGCAGTTATCCGCGTTAAACGAAAGAGCGCTTTTTCGCTGGGAAAAGCGCTCTTACCGTTCGCGAATTATCGCGATTCAATCAAACGAGAGATCTCAAGCTTGTTCCCATTGCGCGCGTAGGAACGCGATCGAGTCTTGGAACGCTTGCTCTTTGTCTTCCTTGGCGCAGCCGCATTCGAACGAGCAGAATCCTTGGTAGCCGATGTACTTCAGACCGCGGAAACCGTCGACGAACGTCATGCTGTTCTCGCCGGGGTAGGTGCGGCGAGGCTCGGCGCGTCCGCCCGCCATATGGACGTACTTGAGCAACGGGCCGCCGGAGATAATCGCGCCCATTTGGCTCGTTTCTTCCGAGTCCATGTGGTAGAAGTCCGCCATAACGCCGATCCCCGTCTCGATTCCCGCTTTTTCGAGAACGTCGCGAGCGATCGACGCCCCGTCCGCCACTTGGCGAAGGAAGTACGCCTCGTAACGGCAAAGCGGCTCGAAGATAATATTGGTGCCGCAGTCTTTCGCGAATTCGGCGAGCGGAGGAAGGAATTCGAGCAACCAGGCGCGGATCTCTTGGTTCGTCAACTTCGTCTGACCGTTGAACGCGGGAACGTAAATAACGCCCGGCGACTTCATAATACCGGCGGTTTCGATCGCCGCTTTGTGGTCGTCGATTCCCGGTTGGCGCTTCGATTCGTCCTCGGAGCAAAGGTCGCCGTTGTGAGAGCCCCAGCAGATCGCTCCGATTTCAAGACCCGCGTCTTGGCACATCTTGAGACGCTCTTCGCCCTTGCCGACGCAATCGCCGCCGAACTCGACAGCTTCGCAACCGTACTTCTTGATTTTCTCGAGCTTCTCGGCGAGGTCTTTGCCCGGAGCCGGTCCGACTTGGCTGCAGATGCGCAATTTCGCTTCCGCGCGTTTGTCCATTTGCTCGGTCGTTTGGGCGCTCGCGCCCGCGGTTAGGGAAGTAGCGGCGAGGCCGACGCCGAGAGCCGCGCCGGCGCCAAAGAAATCGCGTCTATTCATATGAGTTCGTCTCCTCAAATTAATCTCGATGGTCGGCGCGAATCCGACGTCGCTAAACGTCGATTGGAACGAATCGACAACCCCGTCCCGAACGCGCCGACGCGCTGTTCCTTCGCATTATAGCCGCGCTCGATTCGGAAATCAAGCGTTTCGATAAAAAAATCGTCGAGGAAAGTTCTCCTCGGCGTCCATCGACGGCGAAACGTCTCTTGAGCGGTTCGTCGACCCTTCGACTAAAAGATCTTATTGACGACTCGCGGGAACAAAATGACGTCGCGAATATTTTCGATTCCCGTTGCGTACATAATCAAGCGCTCGAATCCAAGCCCGAACCCGCCGTGCGGAACCGAGCCGAATTTGCGCAGTTCGAGATACTGCTCGTAGGCGTCGAGCGTCATTCCGCGCTCTTTCATCGCCGCGAGAAGTTTCTCCAAATCCGCCTCGCGCTCGCTTCCTCCGATGATTTCTCCCACGCCCGGCGCCAGCAAGTCGCACGCCGCGACCGTTTTCCCGTCCGCGTTCTGCTTCATATAGAACGACTTGATCTCTTTCGGATAGTCCGTGACGAAGACCGGGCGTTTGTAAACCGTTTCCGCCAAGTAGCGCTCGTGCTCCGTTTGCAAGTCGCAACCCCATTCGACGGGGTACTGGAACTCGACGTCCGCCTTCTTGAGGATCTCGATCGCCTCCGTGTAGGTAACGACCCCGAATTTTTCGTTCACGAGATTGTTCAGTTTCTCCAAAAGCCCGGGTTGGAAGTTCTTATCGAAGAACGCCAACTCGGTCGGGCATTTCTCCAGCGCGACTTTTATGACGTTTTTAATCATGTCCTCGATAATTTCCAAGACGTCCGGCAATTCCGCGAACGCGATTTCCGGCTCCATGTGCCAGAACTCGGCGACGTGCCGAGGCGTGTTGCTGCACTCCGCGCGAAAACTCGGTCCGAACGTGTAGATCTTTCCGAACGCCATCGCGCAGACCTCGCCTTCGAGCTGACCCGAAACGCTCAAAAAAGACTTCTGACCGAAGAAGTCGTTCTTGAAGTACTCTTCTTCCGATTTGACCTCGGCGTTCCAAGGCTGCGTCGTTACCCGGAACATTTCCCCCGCGCCCTCGCAGTCGCTCGCCGTGATCAACGGGGTGTGGACGTAGACGTAATGTCTCGACTGGAAGTACTCGTGAAGCGCCGCCGCGAGTATCGATCTCACTCTAAAGACGGCGTTGAACGTGTTCGCGCGAAGCCGCAAGTGCGGAATCGTTCGCAAGAATTCCAGCGTGTGCCGCTTCTTCTGCAACGGGTACTCCGGCGGGCACGTTCCCAATACCTCGACCGTTTCCGCGCTCATTTCGACCCCGCCGTTCTTTCCCTGCGACGGAACGACCGTCCCGACGACCCGCAAGGACGATCCGAGCTTCAGAAAAGCGGACGGATCCGCGAATTTCTCCTTGTCGAGGACGACTTGCAGGTGTTTGAGCGAAGTCCCGTCGTTCAGCTCCACGAACGCGACCGTCTTCGAATCGCGAGAGGTGCGAACCCAACCGCAAACGGTCGTCGATTGGTTCAAATACGAGGCGTCCGAGAGAACGTCGCAAATATCGGCGTGTTTCATTTTCTTTCCTCAATTCCATGGTTGGGTCGCGGCGATTACGAACGGCGCCGCCAAACGACGTCGCGATCGCGTCAATTCTAACGCGGGCTACGATTATGTCAATGACGCCGAGCTGTCCGAGACGCGGCGTCAAGCGAGGTTTCTTTGAACCGTTCTTTCAGACGATCTTCCTTCGGCTTATCTACTGAAGTTGCCGATTGAACGGAGACTCGGGAAGAAAGAGGATTTTGTTTCTTGGCGAATAAGAGATCCAACGCAAAATTGAATTCGCGTTCAATTCGTTCGCGTTTTACGACGAAAAATAGATAGCGCTTGCGTTGTTGGAGCAATGGGCGCATAACGTTGGGAAGAGTGGGAAAAGACGCCGCAAGGTCGAGAATTTTGGTTTTAGAAGAAACAGGATCTCGCTCGCGCTCGAGCGTAGAGAGAAGAAACCGGGATAATCGTCTCTTCTCTCGAGCTTGGCGGATCTTTCTAAAAACGCACCGCTTTATTGACGGTCGACCGGAGCGTCGTTATTCGAGAACGATGGGATTCCTCCGTTCCTAATCTCGGGAAATATCTCCATTACCTGCCGCGCGATATCGCTCAACCGTTGAGCGTCGATCTTTTTGAGAGCGACGGGGTGCAAAGGACTGGGAATATTGACGCTTTTGGCGTCTCTTAACGAAAACGCGATTTGAAGAAGTAAGAAATGTCGCATGGCGTTTATTTTTTCCGACGCGACTTCTTCGGGTTCAGGAAAACTCTCGTTATCCCAATTTTTGGAAGTTAAATTGGTTTTTTCGTAACCGTCTAAATGTAAAGAATTATCAAAATTTCTCGGGCGACCGTTTAACTTGTCAAAATCGAGGCGGGTTTCCATCGCCAAAACGGCGTACAAGATAACGATCGGAGTTTCGTCGCATAGTTGTCGCCATAGAGACTCGGTTTGGGACGAAAAAGGATAGATGGGATTTGATTTTCCGAGATAATATTGGAACTGAAACGCGTCCTTTCGGAAACTTTCCTCCCAATCCTCGCGAGTTCCAAAAAGCTCGATAAAAGCCGTTCTATCGTCCCTTGCGCAATCTTGCGCGACGCCGGAGAAAATCGACTTCTCTTCGTAGGAAAGCGGTTCGATTTGTTTGCCTTCGGGAATCGCGTTAACGTACTGCGGTTTTTCTGAACGATACAGGTAAAGGGTTGTCGCGGCTAAAACAAAAGCTCGCTCCTTAACCGATAGTTCGTCGAACGCCGCGAGACACTCGGTAATTTCCTCTCGGGTCGCTTCTTTTGAAACTTCGTAAATCGATTCGAACGATTGGAAAAGATCGAACGTTATCGGCATAAATACGCCCGGGCTTGATAGCCTATTGCTCGGATACTCGCGCGCTCCCAAGTCTTCCTTGAACGCGTCGAGAAACAAGGAAATCGAGAAGAACTCGACTAAATCCGACTTGTCGCGAATCGTTTCGAGTAGCGTTTTTCTCGTCCGTCTTTCGGTAATGGAATCTTCTTGAATTGTCTCTTGCGCTAAAACGCGTTGTTTGAAGTCGTCAAGGGGAAAATGACTATTGAGCGGTTCGAGCCAATTTAGCGGCTCGGAATCGCCTTCCTTTACGAGTTCTTTCGCTATTGTTCCAAGTTTGGACAAGATGAAACAATTAGATTCGGGGTTGCGATCGAGATTGTGGAAAACTCGTTGTTTGGAAAGAACGTCGAGGGTCTTTTCAACGACGTCCGAAACCAAAACGTCGTTTTCGGAACGGATTGCGCAAACCCGGTCGTCGGACTCTTGAACAACGGCGAGATCGGCGTTGTGTTGAGCTTTTAGAAACTCTTTCATAATAACGCCTTCGATCATAGGATCGAGTCTTCCGTCGCTCTTTTTTGAAACCGACGTTCGGTCGTTCAAAAAATGCTCGGTCAGTACCGACCGAGCGCTTCGAGCTTTGTCGCCAATTCTTGGCGCTCCCGATTTTTCGACGGCTGAAAGGTCGTTGTAGAGTTGGAATTGATCGAAAGACGCTTGAACTAGAGCAAGAGCGCGAGAAAATTCGATGGGAAGTTGTTGGGATTCGTTTTTCCAACGATCAAAAAGGTCGAAAAAACGACGTCTCGAATCTCGTTTGGTTGGAGGCGCCCAATGGTCGTAATGAGCGCGTCGCGAAGTGGCGCCGTCGTAGGAACGATAAATCGACATAAACCGAAAAAGTTCTTCTCGCAAGTTTTGTTCTCGTTCCGCGCTCGTTTCGTCGGATTCTTTTGCTTGATAAAACGCGACGCTTTGGTCGTCGAGTTCCTTTTCGAGTAATTGTGTCGCAAGTCGGGTTTCGTCGTCGTTCAAAGATCTAACCTCCTCCCCCGAACGATTTGAAAGCATAAAAACGGGGCGCTCGATCGGGTTGCCCGAATCTCGCGCTTCCTCTTCTTCTCGACGCGCGTCCACAAAGGCGACAAGCGCCGCGCACGTCAGCGCTTTCTCTTTGGGCGACATTTCGGATAACGACTCGAGGCATTCAAATAACTCTTCGACGGTCGAATTCCTTGCCGTTAAATAGAGAATATAATTGGGACGAAATTCTTTATAAGTTAATTCGTATCGACAATTCCAATCTCGATATTCCCCTTCGGTCGTTCCCGTATAAAGGTCGAGAGGTAGAACGTTGGCGACCTCGGAAACTAAACGAACTGTTTCGCGCAAGGAATGTTCCGCGGACAAAGCGGATAGACTTTCCCAAGAGAATAGAATCGGAACGCACAACAAAAAAGTTTGAAAGAGACGCATTGATTTAATCCTCCTCGTTTCCTGTTGAAATAGGGGGATCGAGTGTGAAAAGCGACGACGAGATAGTTGCGCCGCTATACGCCGCCTCGTAAGTGTGTCCATAAGGAGAGTGAACGACGTCCGTTTCGTTGCCAACACTATCTAGCTTTGAAATAAAACTAGTTAGAAATGTGTCATATTCACCATAAGCTAATCCGTAAGATGGATCGTAGACATAATCGTTATATCGAATTAATGCATGTCCACTCCAAGTGTTTTCACGTGGGGTTACTCCCCCTTGTCCCGTAAGAGTTGGATCAATTTTAAAAGAGTTGACGTTTTCACTAGCATTTACTTCAATATTGACAGAACTGCACGACAATCCTTGGATTCCACATAGATTAATGGCAAAGTCGCGCCAAACATCGCAAGTACCGTCTTTATAGTATAAAAGTGAATCACCCGTTGGAAGTGTGTATCCATTCAGAATGTTTGTATCGAGGCGAATTTGTCTGGCTAGGGAAGCTGATTGATCGGTTATGTACGTGTTCGTGCCCGAAATTTTTGTAGCAGATAAATAATTCAAAACATCATCTTCGTCAGCAGTTAAGGAACCTGATTCGTCGATATCTCTACCATAATAGTAAAGGAGTGTGTCATCTATAACAATGCCACTATTAAGTTTAACTTTGGTAATGGTTTTGGAAGATATTTTACTCCAAATCGAAGCAAAAACTTGATCGTTTGAACAACTGGTCGAGTTAGCAGCAACACAGCCAATATGAACCAAAGAATGGTAAATAGGGGAGGAGATTGTTCCTGGAGTCTTATAGGTCACATATAACGGATTAACATTTGCGCCCATATACCCATCTGCCCCTCGTGTTGCTTCTGATGTGGTCCTAAATTCCCATTCCACAGAAGAATGTAAATCGTAGTACGTAGCTCTTTGTTGTCCAAGGATACTTCTAAAAGATGAAAGGAGTTCAGTTGTTACAGAGGAATCAGATAAAGTTTCCCATCCAGAAGAGAATGTGTGTGTTTCATCGTCTATTCGGTAGTTCCACTTCATCCGTATTTGATATGTTTGGGTTGGATCCAATTGTCCCGTTATTATGGCTTGACACTTCATCGACTCATTACTACTATAAGCAACGGGTAAGGTTCGCGTAAAATCATCGGAGTACCAATGAATTCTATTTTGCCAAGAGACTCCGAAACTTTCCTCTGTATCGGAAGTAAGATTCAAATTATTCTTGAATTGAACTGTAACCAATTCTAGTTTGTCGTTGTCTCTGATTATAATGGTGACCGGAGTGGAGTCGATTGCGTAAGAGAGAAACGGGGGATATCCTTTAGCTTCCGTTATTGTGAGCGAAAGGGTTTCTTCTAAACGTTCGACGATGGAATCGTCTTCCGCCTTAATCGTAATGGTTTCGAATAAATGGTTTTCTTGGATTCTAACTATATAGTATCCGGATCCTTCGGGCGTTATCAATGACCTTGATCCGTCGGCGTTATTTAAAAAAACTCTATAGTCGGGTAAGGGTGACGCATTTGGAGACGCTGTGCCCGTTATAGTAAATTTGACGTCGATCAGGTAATGCGTATCGCTTCCGTGGTTGGAACCGTTGTCTATTCGTGAAAGTCGAAAATCAATTTCGCCATTGTTTGTTTCTGTAATAACTTTCTCGCCCGCAATTCCGTCCGCTGGAACAAAGCCCACTTTCCAACCGTCGTTATCTATGATCGTTGCGGAGACAGTAGTGCAAATCTCGTTAAAATTGTAAGGAATCACAGAAACACCCCAGTATGGCGAGGGATACCCTAATGTCATAGAGAGCGTTTCGTCCGTTTCGGTAATTCGATCGTCTACTATCTTGATGTATACGGTTATACTGGAACCTGAATGAATGTAACCGTCATAAATAGAATGATCCCCGATTGAATATGGTACGTACGCAAAATAATCATTGGTGGAGGCGGATCCACCAAATGAAATGACCGAGAAGTATCCGGGGGGAATTGTGGGAAGGACAACACTTAAATAATCGGTTGATTCTGGGTCATTAAGAGCTCCAGGAAAAGGCAATACTGAATTATGTCCTTCGTGCAATTCAATGCCACTCTCTTGTCCTGACGATTGACAACCATAATATGTGATTCCCAGTTCCAAATCGTATTCTTCAGGATCAGTGTTAGGATCTGGCTCACCTCGAATTGAATCTTGATCTTGGACGTTTGGATTAGTTCGTGGATCGCCAATTGTGGGAAGATACTGTAAATCCCAAATACAAATATATTTTTCGCCGTTAATATAAACACCAAACTTTTCGAAGAACAAGTCGACTTCATTATCGCTTATGGATTGTCCGACTATGGACTCGGCAGAGGTCAAAGAAGAATCGGAGACGACCTGGGACGGCGTGGTAATCTCGTAATCCTGCGGCGATTGCACTGAAACCAAACCACTAATCGATTGACCAATAGAAGAATCGTTATCTAGTGGACTGTCCGATGATGTGGCAGAGAGCATTCTCCGATTTTCCAGGTGTTCAAAACGAAGTCTTTTCGAACTGCTTGAAGGATTCGGAAGGAATCTGGAAGACGACGTGACACGAAAAACCCCCTTCAACAATTCAAAAAGGTTTACCATAGTATTATTCCTTTTTTGTAATCATCCAAAAAATATCGAGGAACCTAACGTTAAGTTTAGGGCAAGCCTACTTTGTAGGAATTCCCGGTATGATAAAGAATGAAAAGTTATAATTCAACGGTTCAAGTTGATAATATCGGAAAATTTCTCTTCTTACTTGTAATCTGCACTGCACAATCGTTATAATTGTTGTGAATATAATGTCTCGAATGCTGTGGTTCTCTTAGGAATAGTACTTCCATCGTAAAGAAGAAAGATGCGAAATCCATTTAATGGAGAATTTCTTCTTGCAATAGATTGAGTGGAGCTTTTGTCTATTATAAAAAGGCTCGAGGAGTCCAACGATCCTCCCCGAGCCTTTATCTAACCGCGATTAGGTTTCGTTTGAAGAGTTGCCCCAAACGTTCGGAGCTTACTCGACGATCCCCAGCTTCTTCTGCATTTCTTCGAGCGGAATCTGCTTGGTTTCCGGCATAATGAAGAGAACCCAGAGTAGCTGCAGTACCATAAATCCGCAGAACCCAAAGAACGCCGCCGAAGGACCGATAATCGCCACCGTCGCGGGGAAGAACCCCGATACGATCGCGTTCATAATCCAGTGCGTAAAGCAACCGAGCGCTTGACCTTGGGCGCGAACCGCGTTCGGGAAGATTTCCCCGATAAAGACCCAAATGCACGCGCCCTGACCGAACGCGTGACCCGCGATAAAGACAATCAGTCCGAGTAGAATCCCGTAGACGCTCATCTTGGGAACCTCCGTCGCCGTCGCGGCGGCGATTTCGGGCGCATCGCTCGCGACCCCCTCGTTGGCGACGACTTCTTCGGCGACCTCGCCGGTCGAAGTTTCCGAAGCCGATTCGTTCGAAGCGCTTTGCGCGATCGGCGTCTCGAGCGCTTTCGCTTCCTCGGTCGCGGCGATTTCCGCTTGTTTCTTCTCTTGCTCGATTCGCTCGATCGAAGCCTTAAATTGCGCCGAGTAGGTCGCGAAAATCGTTCCGACCACCGCTAGGCTGACGATGTATCCGATCGACCCGACGAACATGAGCTTCTTGCGTCCGAAACCGTCGATAAGGAACAGCGCGATAATCGTGAAGACGAAATTCGCCAGACCGATGTACATGGGAAGCGCGAGCGCCGTTTCTTCGCTCGCCCCCGCCATTTGGAAGACCGTCGGGGCGTAGTAGAGCACCGCGTTGATGCCGGAAAGCTGATTGAACGCGGCGATGGCGAACGCGAGGAGAATCGGTTTGCGATAACGCCAGCAGAAGAAGCGCTCTTTCCCCTGCGATCTTTCGGCGACGAGCGACTCTTGAATCGCTTTGAATTCCCTTTGCGCGTCCTCATCGTTCGGAACGAGTCGTTTGAGCAAGGCGAGCCCCTCCTCGAACCGCTCTTTCGCGATAAGCCAACGAGGACTTTCCGGCGTCGCGGTCAGCGCGACCCAGAAAACGAACGCCGGGATCGCCTCGACCCCGAACATCCAACGCCAAGCGTCCTCGCCGAGTCCGCAACTCCCGATGATATAGTTGCTAACGTACGCGACGAGAATCCCGAACACGATATTGAATTGCGTCAGCGCGACGAGGAAACCGCGACGTTTCGGCGGCGCGATTTCGGCGGTGTAAAGCGGCGAAACGACCGACGCGCCCCCGACCCCGATTCCTCCTAAAATCCGGAAGAACATAAAGGAAATCCAGTCGAGCTTCGCGGAGTCCGCCCAAAATGTGAGCGAGCGCGGAAACGCGCTTCCGATCGCCGAGATCAAGTAGAGAATCGCGATAAACGCGAGCGTCGGTTTGCGTCCCCATTTGTTCGCGGGAAACTGAATCGTCGCGGCCCCGAGAATCGTCCCCCAGAGCGCGCTCGAAACCGTCATGCCGAGCCAGAAATCGGTGAGTCCGAAAACTTCTTTTAACGCGCCGGTCGTTCCGGAGATAACCGCCGTGTCGAACCCGAACAGCAATCCGCCCAGCGCCGCGATAATCGAGCTTCGCAGCACCAGCGAGGTCATTTTTTCTTTTGTCATGATTGAAGTTCCATTTCCGGGAATTGCGGAAAAACGAGAGCGAAATTTTTATCGCGTTAGGACGGGACGAATCCAAAGGGAGTGATCGGCGGTGTTGCCGTTGCCGCCGTCCTCGACGATTAACTCCAAAACGTCGACGCCCGAAACGTCCAGTTCCGCCGAGCGAAGCTTGTGGTCCTTAATCAACTCGCTTCGGAACAGCTCCTTGTCGTCCCCTTTGACGACGAAGACGACCGAGCCGTTTCGTCCGCTTTGAACGCAGTAATCGAATCGGAATTTGTTCCATTTCGCGCCCAATTTCGCCCGGAGATCGCTCGGCGCGTGCGCGGAAAGACCGCTGGAAAAAACGGTTCCCTCCGATTGCATGAGCGAGCCGTCGAAGGAGATCTCGCGCGTTAGCCGAGACCAACCGACCTTCGCCGATTCGAATTCCGCGTTGGTTAGATCGAACGAGTCGCCCTCCGCGCTCTCGGGAGAGACGAGCGGGGCGGAGGATGCGACGGCGCTCGACAATTTGACGCAAACCTCTTTTAAGTCGTCCGAAAGCGCGTTTTCCGTCTCCGCGAAGCTCTTTAGACCGTCCGCGTCCCGATTCGCAAAAAGCGACTCGATCTTGCGGATTTGAAACGCTTTGTCGATCGGGGCGAACTCCCCGTCCTCGCCGTTCGGGTTATAGGAAACCCGGAACAATTCGATCGCGTCGACGTCCCGAACCGCGCGAACGCGAAGTTCCGAAGGCTCCGCCGCGACTTCCGGCATGACCCCCTCGAACGTCCCGTCCTCGTTCGGCTTAACGCAAAGCGTCTTGGCGTCGTAGTCCGACGCGCGAGAATCCTTGTCCTCGTAGAAAATCAGTCCTAAAACCGGCGACCCCGCTTCGATTTTGCCGGAGAACTTGACCGAGTCCTTCGAGACGCGCTCCGCTTTGAAATCGACCAACTTGACGTCGACGTTTCGGCGAGCGGGCTCTTTGCCGTTGATCGCCGGAACGACCGATAGTATCAGCGCTTCCGCGTAGGTGAGAAACGCGCCTTTTCCTTCGCCGCGCTCTTCGCGACCAAAGGTGTGGTTCCCGCTTCCCATGAGCGCGAAGCCTAATTCCCGATTTTCCGTCGAAAGCTCGCAATCGTGCGGAAGCGTCAGCGCGTGCCCGAGCTCGTGCGCTATACCGCCGATGTAGTGCGAGTTAAATTCCCCGATCGAGCAAGGGCGATGATAATATCCGCCGGGCTCTTTGCTCGAAAGTTTGTCCGGATCGAGCATCGGATCGTCGTAAAACCACGCGGTTCCGCGAGAGGGCGCTCCGGCTCCGACGAAAGAGCCCACCTCGGTCGCTTTGCCGTCTTCCCACCGCAGACCCTGTTGGAAAATAACGATTACTTCCTTGTTCGCGTCGATCCCTTGGTTCGCCAATTCCTTAACGACAATATCGCGAACTTTCCAACTTGAATCTCGCCCGTAATCGAGCTGTTTCCCCGGCGCGTTTACTTGGTACAGTTTCAGAGAGCCGGGCTTTTCTTCTTCGAGTCCGAACGTCGTCGAAGGACCAAAACCGTTTCGTTCCATTTCCGCTCGATAAAACTCTTGAACGCGTTTCATAACGCGCAAAAGGCGCTCCGCCCGGTCCGGAATCGGCGTTTGGTCGCTGGGCGTGAAATAGACGCATTTTAGCGGGCGCGAAGAGCCCGTCGGTTCGACCCCTTGAAGAAAGGACGGGAGAAAAACGGCTAGCGCCGCCAAAAGCGCCGATAATCTAATCGCTTTCATTGTTTTCGTTGCGTTGACCGCCCCGGCGTTTCGGCAAACTTGCGAAACGCCCGCGACGTCGGGTTAAAATTTGTCTTGCGCTACTCCGCCCAAAGTTGAATTAGTTCCACTAGAGCTCGCGTCGCCAATTCGTTTTCCTCGACGACGAGAAACTCGATCGGGGAGTGGAAATTGCGCCCGCCCGTGAACATATTCGGCGTCGGAAGCCCCATTTCGGTGAGTCGGGAACCGTCGGTGCCCCCCCGAATCGGGATCCATTCCGGCTCTACGCCAACGTTGCGAGTCGCGCGCTCCAATTTGTTCAAAACTTCCGGGGAATCCTTTAAAAAATACCCCATGTTTAGATACTGTTGTTCGAACGTCAATTCGCAAACCGGTTTGTTCGGAAGACTCGCGGTTCCTTTTTCGATCGCCTCTCGCAAGGCGGTCTTGTTCTTTTCGCGCTCCTCTTCGTCGAAAGCGCGCAGGAGGAAAACCGCTTTCGCGCTCGAAACGCCCCCCTCTAATTTATAGAGATGGACGAACGGCTCGCGACCCTCCGTTCGCTCCGGCGTTCTCTCCATTGGAAGTTCCGCGATAATGGAGCTTAGCGCTCGCGACGCGTTGACCATAACTCCCTTCGCCTCGCCCGGGTGCGTGTCGAAACCCTTGACCTCGAGCGTCGCCTTGTCGGCGGTGAACGTTTCCCCGTTGATTTCGCCCCCGGGACCTCCGTCGACCGTGTACGCCGCGTCCGCCCCGAATCCCTCGATGTCGAAAAACGCGGTTCCGTTCCCGATTTCCTCGTCCGGAGTGAAGCAAACGCGGACGTTGGCGCGAGGCTTCTCCGACGCGATTAGGCGCTCCAGCGCGGTCGCGATGGCGGCGATTCCCGCCTTGTCGTCCGCTCCGAGCAGCGTCGTTCCGTCCGTTACGACGAATCGCTTCCCGACGAGCGCCTTCATCTCTTCCGTTTCGGGGATAACGAGTCCGTTTTCGAGCGCGATCTCGCCTCCGGCGTACTCGATGATTTTCGGCTTGACGTTCGCCCCCGAGGCGGCGCTCGACGTGTCCAAATGCGCGATCAATCCGATCGTTGGGACCTTCCGATCGGCGACGTTCGTCGGAAGCGTCGCGGTAACGTAGCAATGCTCGTCGACTTTCGCGTCCGTTAAGCCGAGTTCCTTCAACTCCTCGACGAGAAACCGCGCCAAATTAAACTGGGTTTCCGCGCTCGGAGTCGTCGTCGCGTCCTCGTTCGAGGTCGTTTCAAATTCGACGTATTTTAAAAATCTTTCTAATGGAGTCTTCATAGCGGGATTAAACTGAAATCAAATAACGTTGAGCCCGTCGCCCTCTTCCAAAACCATGGCCGAATCGAGGGATTTTAGCGGAACCGAAACCGTCTTGTCCCCCTTGCGCAGCGTAACGACTTTATCTTCTTTCTCGACGTTCCACAAGTACATGGCGCGAGCTTCGGGGTAATGACCGAGAACGACCGGCGTTTCCTCTTCGACGTAAGGAATCCCTTGGCTCTTGAACTGGGGCAAGAGACCGCGACGGAATTTAAAGAGCTCTTCGAACGTTTCTGGAACTTGCGAGAAACGCCAGGTTTGCGAGTTGATCCGAGCGACGCGATTCCCGCCCTTGGAAGCGAGCTCTCCGCGCTCTATTTCTTTCGCGCTATAGTCGCCGAGGAACGTCCAGCCGTCCGAAGGAAGCTCGTCGCAAACCTCGAACGGAACCCCGGTCGCCAAAAAGAGAGAATACGCGTTGTAGCCCGCGCAGTAACGATCCGCCAAGCCCCAGAAATGCTTAAACGGTCCCTTCGCTTTCGCGCCGACAATTCGATTGTGGAAAGCCGCTTCGCGCTTCATTCTCGGCGCGATTAAGCCCCAGTAGCTCGCGGGGATCGGGCACATAAACATCGTGTTGCGGACGTCGCTCAGCGTCGATACCGAGAGCTTGGAGACGTAATTTTCCGCCGAAAGATCCTGAATGATCGTCGTTTCGCTAAACGCGCGCCCCGGGGGAACGAAACGTCGGTGCAAAAGGGAGCTAAAGAGCTCGATCGTCTTGTTTTTCGTCGAATCGTACTGCGCGTTGGTGAACATCCACTCCCCGACTCGAACGAGCGCCTCGCGGTAATCGTCGAGACGAATCCCCGCCTTTTCCGATCCCATTCCCATAATCATGATTCCGAGATCGACTTCCGGAGAAGCGGCTTGGGTGGCGCGGAACGTTTGGGTCATTCGGTCGCAGAAATAGTCGAGCCATAACCGCGCGTCCTTCGCGTCGTTCCCCGCGCGCAAGTCCGCGATCAACGCGTCCCAACGCGATTCCGAGAACCCCGCCTTTTTCATAAAGTCCGCCTTGCACTCCGCGCAAACGCAACCGCCAACGTTTTCCGGTTGAACCGCGAACCGATAGTCGTCGTCGAGAAAAACGTCGCAAGGTCCGTATTTGTCCGCGATGTGGCGAACCGATTTAACGCAGTCCTCGGCGCAGCCTTCGTGCACCGAAACGCCCCAACCGGAACTCCCGTCAAAGTGTTCGTACGGTTTCCAGCGCTCCGCGATTTGCGGCGCGAAGTTCGCGCCCGGGTGTCCGACCGGAACCGTGATAAAGTGAACTCGGTATCCCGCGTCTAGCGAGCGTCGAACCGCCGCGTCGAATTTTTCCGATTCCGGGAAAAGACCGTAGGAGTAAGGATTGAGCCAGACGTCCGTTACCCCCGCTTCTTTCCAGAGTTCCGACATTACCTCCGCTTTTAATTGAATCGCGCGAGGGTCGGGGGGCATGGGCTTGTCGTTCTCTTGCAAACCCTCGAACAGTACGTCGTTTACCGTAACCGAGAGATGAAATTGTCGCGTTTTGCTATCGATCTTCGGGCGCTCCCCCGACTTATTGACCGGTAGTTGCGGAACCGCTCCGCGAATCGAGCCGTTTCCGGCGACGAGCGACATTGCGAGCCCGGCTCCCGCTTGAGTTAAAAATCCGCGTCTTGTCGTCTTCACTGTTTCGTCTCCTCGTTAATCGACGGGTTCGATCAATACCGGCTTCCAGTCTTTGGGAATGTACCCGAGATACTTTCCAGCCCAAATGGCGTCCGGCGAGAGTTTCCGTTGCCACGCCTTGTTTCGCGGCGCCCAGTGGAAACCTCGTTCTTTCAGTCTAGCCCGAACCTCTTCGTCCGGAATCGAATTGAAAAAGATTTGAAGGCGGTTTTCCGCTTTGTCGACCTTCGCGATTCCGCCCTCGAACGGCCATCCGTCTCCGTAATCGGTCGCCGCTTGCCGCTTTAGAATCGTTATGCGACCTTCGAGCCGCCTAATCTCGAGATTGCAACCCGTCAGATAGAAATACTTCGGCTGACCGTCTTGGTCGTAAGCGCTCGACACAAACTCCGGATCGTCGTAACCCTCCCACGTTCCGCAACGCCGCAAATAAGCGTTCGCGCGCTTCATTCGCTCGCGCTCGTCGACGATCCGTTGCAACTTCGCCTGAAGTTGCTCCAGCGCGTCCGGATCGTCGGAGTTTATGCCGCCCGTTCCTATGCTCTCGATCTTTTGGAGCCCGTCGAATATTTCGTCCCGCTCCTTGTAGAGCGCCCCGAGACGCTCCATCTTCTTATTGTGGCGCGCCGTCGGAAATCCCCCCGAGCCGGAGATTAAAATCGAGGGACAATACGACTCGACCTTATTGCGCTTGTCGTACCAATTCGCCAAATTCCGCTCGAATCGATCGAGCGCTTGATCGATCCGATCCCAGTGGCGTTGATCCGCTCGCTTTTTGACCAAGTCGACGTAACGACGCGCCTTGTCCACTTCGCGGCGGTAAAGCTCCGTTTCGCTATTGGGAACGTAATCGTCGAACGAAATGGCGCGTTTCGCCGCCTCCGCCAGACCCTCGTCCACTGGGTAGTATCCCCCCGGCTTGGCGTCCTTCTCCGTTTTGGGCGGCTCCTCGGAAAGCTCGTCGAGCGTTTCGGAACCGTTTTCGACGGCGGCGTCGGGGGAAGCGTTTGCGGAATCCGCGCCGTCTGACTCGCTCGCGGAGCCGTCGCCGGCGCTCTCTTCCGTTTTAGGGGGAAAGAAAAAACCTCGTATCGCGTCCATTAGCGCGTCGAGCAGACGTTGCGGCTCTTCCGCTTCCGCGTTGCATTCGAAATCGTCCAGCGCGTAAACGTACTCGCACATCATGAAAGCGACGTCCGGATCGTCGGAACTTCTCGCGACGAGGCGTTGTTTCATTTCGGTCGAATACGTTCCGAAGACGTTTTCGATGCGGCGCTTTAACTGTTTCAACGCTTCGCGCCGCGCCGCGAGGAAGTTCTTTCGAACGATTCGCTCGTCCCCGAACGGATCGAATTTAAATTCCGCCGTCGCGAGAGAGCGCTCGTCGAACGTTAGCGTCCCCCATATCCTATCGAAGCGTTTGCGCGCAAAACGACGAAACGTTTCGTCGTAGGATTCCGAGAAATAGCCCTCGAGACCCCGAAGCGCCCTGCGTATGTCCTCCCAAAACCGTTCCCGATCCGATTTCGGGTTCTCGTTTTCGTACTTGTCCAAAAGAGCTTCGAGATTGTCTCGAAGGGGTCCGTACAAATCGTCGTTGACCACTCCCCGCAGATACGACGCCGCGTCGTCGAGGGTGTAGGCCGATTCGTTCGAGTTGTTCGACGGCATTGTTTGTTCGCGATGGTAAAAAAATAGGTTTCAAAATTGGCGAGCGCGCCGCCGCGCCGAAACCTTATTTTCACATATCGCGAACTCCTTTTCAACCCCTCGAAACCCGTTTTTTGATTCCACAAAAAAGAATCGCGACTCGTTCCCAACAAACGAGTCGCGATTCCCGTATCGTTTCCTAATTTTCTAGAACTTCGGCGCTAGGATCATTGAACCTTGCAGATGAACTGGACGACTCCAAATTCTTTCGGTTGTAGCGGATCCTTAACTTCCCAGCGCAAAACCAGCGATCCCGATTCGCTCAAGTCCGCGAGGAAATCGGCGGGAACCGACGATTTCGCCGTGCCGTCCACGTAGCGCAGACGCGCGGAAAGATTGTCGAGAATCGTTACGTTTCCGATCGGTTCGTCCCCGATATTCTCGAAGCGGAGCGTGAACTCGACCAATTCGCCCGGGCGAGCCGCGTCTTTGTTCGCGATTTTTATTACGCGAAGCTTCGAGGTTACCGTCCCGTCTTTGATCGCGCACACGATCGACGGTCCGTCCAAGTAGACGTTCGAGAAGACGTTCGTTCGATCGGTCGAAACCGCCACTCCTTCGCGTCCGCTCCAGCTTTGCGCCGCCAGAGCCCCGTCCATTAGCAGCGCCAGCTCTTCCGTTCCAAGTCGCTCCGCCGTAATCGATTTCGAAAAACCTTGGAGATTGAGGCGCCCGTCGACCGCCAACGGCGCGGTGCGCGCGTTCGCAGAAGCCGGCGCCATCGCCGATTCCGCCGCCGCGATTTCTTGTGTTCCCGTCGCCGAGAGGAGTTTTTCGTCTTGCGAGCGAACGTCCGCTTGAACGGAGCTCGCGCTCTCTTCGGCTCCCTGCGCCCGAGTCGCCGTGTCGAGCGCGGTTCGTTGCGCGCCCTCGACCGGAGAAAGGACCTGTCGAACCGCTCCAAAACGAGGAGCGTAGAGGAAAACTCGGTTGGTCGGTTCGGTCAGAATGCGACCGTCGACCGTGTCGAAGTGAACGGCGGAGTCTTCCGGATCGAGATTCTCGACCGACCAGTCTTCGTTCGCGATCACTTTGCGCTTGGCGTCCCCGCCGGTTGTCACGTACTCGTCGCGCGCCGCGGGCGGAGCGCTTTGACTCGCCGGGCCTCGCGTTTGCGCGTAAGGCGCCGCGATCGACGGATCGACGACGTTCGGCTTGACGACCGCTCCGCCGGGACGCGATTCGTCGAGCGTCGCCGTCGCTTCCGCCGAAACCTTCGACGAGACGTTTTCCGCCTTAATATCGAGGGAGGCGCTCGCGGGCTCCTGTCCTCGAACAATCAACGTTTCGCCGAGCGCGCGAGGCTCTAGAGACGCTCCTTGATACGAGGACGGCGCGTATTGCGGGGAAGGTTGTTGTTGAGGCGCGTAAACGTCGCTTTGCGGCGAGACGGCCGGCGCGGGCGGGAATGGCCCGCTCGCCTGATCCGCGTAGGGCGCCGCCGTCGGAGCCGCTTGAGGCGCGGACAGCGGGTAAGGGTTGCTCGCCGTCAGCGAATTCGCCGTCTTGGCGCGCGACGCTTCGGCGCGAATTTCTTCGAGCGTCTTCGCGCCTCGAGGCATCGCCGCCCAGTGCGGAGGCATCGTCGTGGAGCCCTGTTTCTTCGCGATTGATTTACCGAATCCCGCGGGGTCCGTTTGCTCGCGCCATTCCCCGGAGTACACGTCGCGATAGTACGCTTCCTCTTCGGCCGTCTTAGGTTCGAATTGCGCGTAAGGATTGCGGGAATACGAACTGGATCCGCTCGTCTCGGAAGATTTGCAGGAACACAGAATCGCCGGACATATCGCCAACAACGCGACGATCGCGCCGAGCGCTCGGCTCGGACGATCGAACGATCGCGGCGCTCGTTCAATAGAAGTCGATTCAAGGTTGGGAGACTTCATCTTGGGCGTCCTTTCATGCGAATAACTCGCGTCAAACTTTCAATAATTTACTCGGCGTTCCACGACGTCGAAACTCGAGCGCCTTGAGCGCTATCGTTGGTATCGTCTTTTGCGCTGGCAAACTTTGCTAAAAAAGAAAATTTTATTTGACCGATAAAACAGGTTTAATTGATAACTCTTATCTATGTTAACAATCTGGTTCCCTTCTTCGTTCTCACAGGGAAAATTGAGGGATCAGACCAACCTTAGTTATGCCCGTATATACGAACCCCAAAGCGAGCGCGAACATTAGAATCCCCAAAACTCGGTTTGCGATTACAAGACCTTTCGGTTTAAAGGCGCGTCTCATCGCCCCGACAATGAAAGCCGTTGCAAAATTGCAAGCGATCATCGTCGAGTAAAACGCGAAAACATAGGTCGCGCTTAGCGGGAATCCCCCCTGTTTCCAAAACTCGGAAATGGCGATTCCGTTAATTGTGAACGAATAGATCCACAAGTTGGGGTTGGTTACGTTGGCGAGCCAAATTTGAAAGAAAGAGATGGGCGCCTTCTTTTTTAGTTCGAAATCCTCGGACTTTGTTTTGATCGCTCCCCAGGCGATTTTGAACAAGACCGTCGCTCCCGCGAACGCGAAGCACGCGACCGCCCAATCGGGAAGGTTGGTTAGCGCGAGAATCGCGATCGTTAGCGCGATGGGATCCGAGACCAGCGAAATAATCGCCACCCGCCAGCTCGACTTGACGCCGTTGAGCAGCGTTTCCGATATCAAGAGCGTTTGCATCGGTCCCGGCGAAATGGAACCGTTGATCCCGAATCCCGCGCCAAGCGACGCCGCGCTCGCATATGTCGTCAATAAACCCGTCATCGCAACGTTGTTTCCGTTAAAAGGCGATCAATGAGCCGTTTATTATAACGCTTGCAAAAGTTTGGGCAAGTCGCGTCGGGTTCTTTGCAACTGCGACTTATTTCCTGTATACTTCTATTGGACGGTTGGGCGCGGGAGCCGAACCAATTTTTTTAATCCGCTTCAAGGAGTTCCCCTTTGGAACCAATTCGCGTTTTTCGTTTTTGGGCGACGTTTTTTTTCGTCGCGTTGTTCTCGTTCGAAGCGCTCCTTTTCGCGGACGAGAATCGTTGGGCGTTTCCGGAGCGACCTTCTTCTTGGGCGAGAAATACCAAAGGTTTTTCCGTTGACCAAACGACGTTGGACGGAAAATCGGTTTTTCGCCTTATTCACCGAGCTTCGACCGATTGGGCGATCAGTCTGCCGGAATCGATTAAAACCGAGCCCGGGCAAATTTTTAAATTGACCGCCGAGATCAAGAATGTCGGAAAGAGTCCTTGTCAAATTAGCGTCGTTCTCTACGATTCCGAGAAAGAGTCTCTCGCTTGGGTCTACGGAGCGACCAACGTCGCGCCCTCGAGCGAGTTTCAACTTGTCGAATCGACTTTTATCGTTCCCGAAGACGTCGCGACCATCGTTCCTCGCGTTGTGGGAAGCGGAGATTCCGAAGTTTGCCTCGCGTCTTATTCGATAGAGCGAATCGGCGCGATCGAGCTCTTCGAGGGGAGCGGAACAATTTCTGCGGAAAACGATTGTGTGCGAGTCGATTTCGATAAATCGAGCGCCTCTTTTTCGATTCTCGACCGCCGGACGGGGCGAACTTGGACTCAGAGAACCGCCGGTCGCGCTCAGTTTGTTCAAAATGCGGAGCCCGTCGAGAACGGGGCGCGATTTAAATTGATCGACGCGCGAACTCTTGTTTCTTACGTCGCCGAGGTTCGACTCGAGCCCGACGCGCCAGAGCTTGTCGTCAAATTGATCGCGCCGCCCGAGACGCCTTTGACCTCTGGAATCGAGTATCCTTACCCGTTTCAGTCGATCCCGACCGATCGGGTCGTTTTGCCGGTGAACGAGGGTGTTTCTTTCCCCGCGACCGAAGAGGCTTATAAAGTCGACGAGTCTTACACATTTGGCGGACACGGGCTTTGCATGGCGTTTTGGGCGATCGTCGACGACAAATTGGACGCGTCGCAAAGTTCCGGTTTAATGGGAATTATTGAGACTCCCGACGATACCGAAATCGAAACGAAATTGCGGAAATTAGAATCCGACGGCGACGCGACTCAAACTCTGGCGATCGGGCATCGCTGGCTTGGTTCAATGCGCAAGTTTGCTTACGACAAACGATTGCGAATTGTCGCTATCGAAAGCGGCGGCTATGTCGCCGCCTGCGGGCGATATCGAGAATACGCGAAGCAAATCGGTCTTTACGTTCCCTTTGACGAGAAGATTCGCCGCAATCCCAACCTCGCGCGAGGCGTCGATTTGCTCGTGGGAGCCGCGAATATCTGGAATTGGGACGGGATGGGAACCGAGACCGTTCCCAAACTTCGCGAAATTGGCTTCGATCATATTCTGTGGAGCAAGGGCGGAAGCCCCGAGGAAATCGAGGCTCTTAACGAAATCGACGGGGTTCTCACGAGTCGATACGACATTTACCAAGACGTGATGAACCCCGCCCGATACGACGAGCTCCCCGGGGGTCACGCCGACTGGGTGGACAAAGCCTGGCCAAAGGATCTCGTTTGGGACTCGCCCGACGGGCATTGGACGCGCGGTTGGGAGGTCGATCCCAAAGAGAAGGGAAAACCGCGAATTCCTTGCGGCGTTTTGTGCGATTCCAAGGCGATTCCTTACGCCGAATCGCGAATTGACGAAGAGTTGAAGAAGAAACCTTACCGCGCGAGATTTCTCGACACGACCGTCGCCTCCCCATGGCGCGAGTGTTGGAATCCCGACCATCCTATGACGCGAACCGAGTGCAAAAAGGCTAGAATGGAACTATTGGGGTTATTAGGGTCGCGCTTCGACTTGGTTTGCGGTAGCGAGACGGGTATCGACGCGTCCGTTCCTTACTGCGACTTTTACGAGGGGATGACGAGTATCGGGCCGTACCGTTGTCCCGAATCGGGGCGTTATATCGAGAAAATTTGGGACGAGGTTCCCGACGACGTCGAAAAATATCAGTTTGGCGAGAAATATCGGTTGCCGCTCTTCGAGTTGGTTTATCACGGATGCGTCGTCTCCTATTGGTATTGGGGCGACCACAACAACAAGTTTCCCAAACTATGGCGAAAGCGAGACTTGTTCAACGCCCTTTACGGAACTCCGCCGATGTACGGTTTTACCGACGATTTCTTTGAGGCGAATCGAGAGCGTTTCGCGGAGAGCTATAAGATCGCCGAGCCCGTTTCGCGGCTAACCGGGCGCGTCGCGATGACCGATCATCAAATACTTACCGAGGATCGCTCGGTTCAAAAGACCGTTTTCGCGAACGGGGTGGAAGTTGTCGTCAATTTCGGAAACGTCGACTACGTTTGCGACGACGGAGTCGTCGTTCCGCCCGAATCGTCTCGCGTCATCGAGGAGCGATGAGCCTCGTTAAACGTTCTTGCGCCGCGCGAAATGATCGACGCAATCGGCGCGACTGGAACCGAAACGAGCGAAATAATCGCCGCGCGCCGATAATCCCAATCCGCTTTAAGGAGTTCTCCTTTGGAACCAATTCGCGTTTTTCGTTTTTGGGCGGCGGTGTTTTTCGTCGCGTTGTTCTCGTTCGAAGCGCTCCTTTTCGCGGACGAGAATCGTTGGGCGTTTCCGGAGCGACCTTCTTCTTGGGCGAGAAATACCGAAGGATTTTCCGTCGACAGAGCGACTTTGGACGGAAAATCCGTTTTTCGCCTTGTTCACCGAGCTTCGACCGATTGGACGATCAGTCTTCCGGAATCGATCAAAGCCGAGCCAGGGCAAATTTTTAAATTGACCGCCGAGATCAAGAATGTCGGAAAGAGCCCTTGCCAAATATGCGTCGTTCTCTACGACTCCAAGGGAAAGTCTCTCGCGTGGATTTACGGCTCCGTCAACGTCGCGTCGGCGAGCGAGTTCCAACTTGTCGAATCTCGTTTTATCGTTCCCGAAGACGTCGCGACCATCGTTCCTCGCGTCGTGGGAAGCGGAGATTCCGAAGTTTGGCTCGCGTCCTATTCGATCGAGCGAATCGGCGCGATCGAGCTCTTCAAGGGGAGTGGAACAATTTCCGTGGAAAACGATAGCGCGCGAGTTGATTTCGATAAATCGAGCGCGTCTTTTTCGATCCTCGACCACCGGACGGGGCGAACTTGGAAGCAGAATACCGAGGGGCGCGCCCAGTTTGTTCAAAACGCCGAGCCCCTCGCTAACGGGGCGCGTTTCGAATTGATCGACGCCCGAACCTTTACGTCTTACGTCGCCGAGATTCGTCTCGAGTCGGACTCCCCTGAACTTCTTGTCAAATTGTCCGCGCCGCGCGAACAACTTTTGCCTTTGGGAATCGAGTATCCTTATCCGTTCCAGTCGATTCCGACCGATCGGATCGTTTTGCCGGTGAACGAGGGCGTTTCTTTTCCGGCGACCGAGGAAGCGTATAAAGTCGACGATACATATACTTATGGCGGACACGGGATCTGCATGGCGTTTTGGGCGATCGTCGACGACAAGCTGGACGCGTCGCAAAGTTCCGGTTTAATGGGTATTTTGGAGACTCCCGACGATTCCGGAATCAAAACAAAATTGCGGAACTTGGATTCCGACAATCGTTCGACTCGAACTTTGTCGATCGGGCATTTTTGGCGGGGTTCGATGAACAAGTTCGCTTACGACCGACGGTTGCGAATCGTCGCCATCGAGTCCGGAGGCTACGTCGCCGCGTGCGCTCGCTATAGAGAATACGCCAGGCAAATTGGACTCTACGTTCCGTTTGACGAAAAGATTCGCCGTAATCCCAACCTGACGCGAGGGATCGATTTGCTCGTGGGGGCCGCGAATATCTGGAATTGGGACGGGAAAGGAACCAAGACCGTTCCTAAACTTCGCGAAATTGGGTTCGATCATATCCTGTGGAGCAAGGGTGGAAGCCCCGAGGAAATCAAGACTCTTAACGAAATCGACGGGGTTCTAACGAGTCGATACGACATTTATCAAGACGTGATGGATCCCGCGCGTTATCCCGAACTTCCTGGCGTTCATCCCGATTGGGTGGAGGACGCGTGGCCGAAAGACCTCGTTTGGGACTCGCCCGACGGACATTGGACGCGCGGTTGGGACGTCGAGCCCAAAGAGAAAGGAAAACCTCGGATTCCTTGCGGCGTCCTGTGCGATACCAAGGCGATTCCCTACGCCGAATCGCGAATTGGCCAAGAGTTAAAGAAGAAACCTTATCGCGCGAGATTTCTCGACACGACCGTCGCGTCTCCATGGCGAGAATGCTGGAATCCCGACCATCCCATGACGCGAACCGAGTGTAAGAAGGCTAGGATGGAACTGTTGGGGCTGGTGGGTTCGCGCTTCGACTTGGTTTGCGGAAGCGAGACGGGGATAGACGCCTCCGTGCCCTATTGCGATTTCTACGAGGGCATGATGAGCATCGGGCAGTACCGTTGTCCCGAAGCCGGTCGCAATACCGCGAGAATTTGGGACGAGATTCCGGAAGACGTCGAAAAGTTCCAGCTGGGCGAAAAGTATCGTTTGCCGCTCTTCGAATTGGTCTATCACGGATGTGTTGTATCTTATTGGTTTTGGGGAGATTACAATAATAAATTTCCAAAGCTGTGGCGTAAACGAGATCTTTTCAACGCCCTCTATGGAACCCCTCCGATGTACGGTTTTACCAACGAGTTTTTCGACGCGAATCGAGAGCGTTTCGCGGAGAGCTTTAAGATCGCCGAGCCCGTTTCGCGACTAACCGGGCGCGTCGCGATGACCGACCATCGAATACTTACCGAGGATCGCTCGGTTCAAAAGACCGTTTTCGCGAACGGGGTGGAAGTTGTCGTCAATTTCGGAGAGGTCGACTACGTTTGCGACGACGGGGTTGTCGTTCCACCCGAATCGTCGCGCGTTATCGAAGGACAGTGAGCCTTGTTACGGGGTCTTGTGCCATACGAAACGATCGACGTAATCGGCGTAGCTGACCACGATTTGCGCGACTTTTTGCGATACGACGCCGTCGCGCGCCTCGAATTCAGAACGCGCGATAAGTCCCTGCTCGCGCTTGCGTTTGACGATTTTTAAGGCGTCCGACACCCGCGGCCAACCGACGCCCGTCATAATGGCTCCCGGTGAGTCGTTCGCCTCGTAGCGCTCTCGCGTGTTGCGCAGATTGAGCGCCGGGAAACCGAGAAGCGTCGATTCTTCGTCGATCGCCCCGCTGTCCGAGAGAACCGCGTAAGAGTTCATTTGGAGCGCGTTGTAGTCGTGAAATCCCAACGGGCGCAGCGCGCGAATGGACGGATCTAACTCGTAAGCTCCGGCTTCCAGACGTTTGCGCGTTCTCGGATGGACGGAAAAGACGACTCGCTTGTTCTCGTATTTCGCGAGATTGTTGAGCGTTTGAACGAGTTGCGCCAACTGTTTCGGATCGTCGACGTTTTCTTCACGGTGCGCGCTGACCACGAAATATTCTCCCGGCTTGACCCCGAGACGGTTTAGCGCGTCGGAAGTTTTGATTTTATCGAGGTTTTGTGCGAACACCTCGCGCATCGGACTCCCGATTTGAAAGATTCGATCGATCGGAAATCCCTCGTTCAATAGATTGTCGCGCGCGATCGAGTTGCACGGCATATTGACGTCCGCGATCGCGTCGATGAGACGCCGATTGATCTCTTCCGGAACCCGCTGGTCGTAAGAGCGCTTTCCCGCGTCGACGTGAAAAATCGGGATCTTTCGTCGTTTCGCGGAGTAGGCTCCCAAACAACTGTTCGAGTCGCCCAATATCACGACCGCGTCCGGGCGCTCCGCCGCGAACACGTCGTCCATTTTCGCGATGATCAACCCGACCGTCGACGCGGTCGTCGCCCCCGCCGCGTTGAGAAAGTAGTCCGGCTTTCGGAGCGACAGATCGTCGAAAAAGACTTGGCTAAGCTCGTAATCGTAGTTCTGCCCCGTGTGAACGACTATTTGGTCGACGTATTCGTCCAATGTCGCCATGATCCGGGAAAGTCGTATGATCTCCGGACGAGTGCCCAGCGCCGTCACCACTTTCATGTCGAAACGCTCTTAAAGACTAAAACTGTTTCCTTGGACGAGTTCCGAAAACCGTAACGACGCGGCGAATTAAAAGGGCGCGTCGTTCGACGATTCGGCGCTCGCCTTTTTAACCGTTTTCTTAGTCGTCGTTTTCTTCGCCGCGGTCTTTTTCGTCGCGGTTTTCTTAGTCGTCGTTTTCTTCGCCGCGGCTTTCTTTGTCGCTCGTTTGCGCTTGGGAGCCCCTTTCGCCGCGCGCTCCGCGAGCAACTCGAGCGCGCGCTCGAACGTTAACTCGCTCGGTTGCATCGTCTTGGGAAGGGACGCGTTCGTCTCGCCGTCGGTCGCGTAAGGACCGTACCTGCCGGACATTAGCTTCACTTCCTTACCGGTGACCGGGGAAATCCCAAAGGTCGCGAGAGCCTCCGCTTTTTTAGTTGTCGAGCGAGCCCCGTACTTTGGCTTGGACAATAGCTCGAGCGCTTGTTCCAGCGTTATGTCCAACGGGGACATATCGGCGGGAAGCGAGCGCGTGTCGGAACCTCGCTTGACGTACGGACCGAAGCGACCGTTCGAAACGACGATCGGCTCGTCGCCGTTGTCGGGAGCGGTTCCGAGCGTCTTGGGCAGACTCAAAAGCGCGATCGCGACGTCCAAATTGACGTCGCCGCCTTGCATGCCGCGAAGCAGCGAAGCGTTTTGACGATCCGGATCCTCGTTCTCCCCGCGCTGGACGTACCATCCGTATCGACCGTGTCTTAGGAAGATCGGTTTGCCGGTCGTCGGACAAAGTCCTAGCGGCGCTTCCGGTTGTTTCGACGATTCGAGGAGCTTAACGGCGACGTCGAGCGTCAATTCGTCCGGCGGAGTTTCGTCGTTGACCGAGACTTGCGATTCGCCCTGTTCCAGGAACGGACCGTAGCGACCGACCCGCAGATAGACCGGTTCGCCGTCGGAACCGTCCTCGTTTTTAGGGGTTCCAATATAGAATCGACTCACCAAACGAGCGTCGATTTCGTCGATTTTGTCCTTGATTAGCTGTTTTAATCCGGGCGCGAACGACTTCGGGAAAGGAAACGCGTCGGTTCCGCCTTGCTCGGGCGCGTCGCCGAAATAGAAGGCGCGCAAATAAGCGATTCGATCGCGCTCGCCGCGGCTGATTTCGTCGAGCTCGTTTTCCATATCGGCGGTGAAGCCATAATCGACGAGCACGGGAAAATGCGTCTCGAGCAGGTTGCAGACGGCGAAAGCGGTCCAAGTCGGGACCAGAGCGCCTCCCTTTTTGAAGACGTAGCCGCGATTTAGGATGACGTCGATAATCGACGCGTAGGTGCTCGGTCGCCCGATTCCTTTGTCTTCCAACGTCTTCGTGAGCGCGGCTTCGGAGTAGCGCTGCGGCGGGGTCGTCGCGTGTTCTTGCGGCTTGAGAGAATTGCAGACGAGCTTTTCGCCTTGTTTTACGTCGGGAAGTATCGTTTCTTGGTCCGCGAGCTCGGCGTTGGGATCGTCGGCTCCCTCGACATAAGCTCGCAAATAGCCGGGGAAATCGATCGTTTTACCGCTCGTTTGGAAGCGCGCGTCGTCCATCGCGACGACGATCGTCTTGCGCTTGCCGACCGCGTCCTTCATTTGACAAGCGACCGCGCGCTTCCAAATGAGATCGTACAATTTGAATTCGTCGGCGGAAAGAAAATGACGCAACTCTTCGGGCAAGCGGAAATTAGAGCCCGAGGGGCGAATCGCCTCGTGAGCCTCTTGGGCGTTCTTTACTTTGGTTCGGTAATAACGAGGCTTGTCGGGGAGATAATTCGCGCCGTAGTGGGTTTCCACGAGCTTGCGCGCCGCGCTGATCGCCTCTTGCGAAAGGTTGGTCGAATCCGTTCGCATGTAGGTGATGTGTCCATTTTCGTAGAGGCTTTGGGCGGCGCTCATCGTTCTTCGAGCGGTGAACCCGAGCTTTCGGTTCGCCTCTTGTTGGAGCGAGCTGGTGGTGAACGGAGGAGCCGGTTGGGAAAAGTGGGGCTTTTCCTCGACCGATTCGACGCTAGCCTCGCCCGATTTGAGCAGGCGCTCGATGAGTCCTTTCGCGGACGATTCGTCGAGCAAGACGCGCGAGGAGGGATCGGTCAGCTTTCCGGTCGACGGGTCGAAGTCTTTTCCAACGGGGATCGCTCGACCGCCGACCGATTTGAGCTCGGCCTGAAACGCGCGCGAGGCGGAGGAAAAGGAACCGAGAACGTCCCAGTAACTCGCGCTTTTGAACGCCATTCGCTTGCGCTCGCGATCGACGACGAGCCGCACGGCGACGCTTTGAACGCGCCCGGCGGAGAGATTGTTGCGAATTTTGTACCAGAGCAACGGGGAGGCTTCGTAACCGTAGAGGCGGTCGAGCACGCGACGGGTCTCTTGCGCGCCGACGAGATTGACGTCGAGATTTCTCGGGTTTTGCAGGGCGGCGAGGATCGCCGATTTGGTGATTTCGTGGAAAACGAGCCTGCGGACGGGCACGGTCGGCTTTAGGGTTTCGAGCAGGTGCCAGCTAATGGCCTCTCCCTCGCGGTCCTCGTCCGTCGCGAGATATAGGGTGGAGGCGGTTTTTAGGAGATCGCGAAGTTTTTTTATTTGTTTCGATTTTTCGCCGGGAACGACGTAAATCGGCTCAAAATTCGCGTCGACGTTGACTCCGAGTCGAGCCCACGGTTCCTTCTTATATTTTTCGGGAATCTCGCTCGCGCCTTTGGGCAGGTCGCGAACGTGCCCGACGCTCGCTTCGACAACGTAATCGGAACCGAGGTATTTTCCAATCGTCTTCGCCTTGGCGGGGGACTCGACAATAACAAGAGCGGGACCGTTAGCGGTCGAATTTTTTTGAGTCATAAGCTGTCGAATAGTATCGTCGTCCTCGTTTTTTTGAGGGACGCGTTGAACGGCTCCAATTTAAAAACGCCCGCGCGAACGGACGCGGACGGCGTTATTTTGATACCCCCGCATTTTGTTTTTGTCAAGGGTCTTTTTCTCAATCGAGTGAAAATTAAAACGATTTTTTTGTTTTTTTATTTTGAAACGATTCTGCGGAATCTCGACAGATTTCGAGCTCGGTTGACTTTTGGGGATTTTCTCGTATAATCTCGCAAATAGCGCGGTCGAACGCGATCGCCATCGAATAACGAACGACATTAACTAGGAGCGCCGAATGGACGAGTCGGTAAAAGTATCGGCGAGCGCGGAGTGGGTCGCGGAAACCGCGCGCGCGGGGGCGACGATCGTTCCGTCGCTATTGGCTTCCGATTTCGCGAATCTCGCGCGCGAGTTGCGGCGATTGGAAGAGGGCGGAGCGAAAGTCGTTCATATCGACGTGATGGACGGTCGATTGGTTCCCAATATTAGCGTTGGGGTTCCAGTGGTCGCATCGGTTCGGAAGGCGACAAGGCTGAAACTCGACGTTCACCTGATGATCGTCGAGCCGGAACGGTACGTCGAGGCGTTTCGAAAGGCGGGGGCGGACTCGCTCACGGTTCACATCGAAGCGGTTCCGGAACCGACGGCGCTTTTGCGCGAGATACGCGAACTTGGGGCGGCGCCCGGGCTCGCGCTGAACTACGGAACTCCGGTCGAGAAGATATTGCCTTTCGCGAAAGAGGCGGACGTGCTGCTGGCGATGAGCGTTCCGGCGGGTTTCGGGGGGCAGAAGTTTCACCCCGACGCTTTGGAGTCGGTTCGGGCGCTTCGCGCGTCGGCTCGACCGGACGCGGTAGTGGAGATCGACGGCGGAATCGACGTCGAGACGATCGAATCGGCTTCGGAAGCGGGGGTCGATTGGTTCGTCGCCGGGACGGGAGTTTTTCGCGCGCCGGACTATGGGGCGCAAATATCGCTGTTAAGGCGGCTCGCGCTGGACGCGAAGTCTAAGTAAAGGATCGTCGCGACTTCGAGCTCGCTCGGGGTCGGGGAAATTGGAAACGCATTATGAGTTGGCAAGAGGCGTCGGAAACAAAACGCAAACGAGGCGTGCCCGAGGGGCTTTGGGTTCGCTGCCCCGGCTGTCAGGCGACGATCTTTAGAAAAGAGGCGCAACGACGATTGGGGACGTGCCCGGAGTGCAATTATCATTGGGCGATTTCGGCTCAAGAGCGGATCGCGCAGATGCTCGACGAGGGCACTTTCGAGGAATGGGACGCGGATCTTGTGGCGGCGGATCCGCTCAACTTTCGGGATCGCAAGACGTACAAGCAGCGCTTGATCGACGATCGAGCGGCGACGGGTCTGAAGGACGCCGCGGTGGTCGGCTGCGGGCGGATTCGCGCTCGAAAAGTCGTCTTCGGAGTCACCGACTCTCGGTTTATTATGGGAAGCATGGGCTCGGTGGTCGGGGAGAAATTGACTCGGGCGATCGAGCGCGCGCAAGAGATGAATTTGCCGCTGATCATCGTCTCCGGCTCGGGGGGCGGGGCTCGAATGCACGAGGGGATTTTCTCCCTTATGCAAATGGCGAAAACTTCGGCGGCGCTGGCGCGATTCCATAAATCGGGCGGGCTTTTTATTTCGGTGCTGACCAATCCGACGATGGGGGGAGTCGCGGCGAGCTTCGCCTCGCTCGGGGACGTGGTGTTCGCGGAACCGAAAGCGCTGATCGGATTCGCGGGGCCTCGAACCGTCAAGGCGACGATACGCATCGAGTTGCCGAAAGGTTTTCAAACGAGCGAATTTCTTTTAGAGCACGGGTTTATCGATCGAATCGTCAAGCGGCAAGATTTGAAGAGCGAAATCGCGCGCGCGATCGATTACTGCAAGAAATAACGGAAAAATCGATTTGAGCGCGAAAAAGAACAAGGGAGGCTCGCAAAAGATCCGCGTTTCGTTTCGGAGCAATCGAAACGCGCGGACGCGAAGCGTCGACTGGACGTGGCGTTTCGAGGAGAGTCGGGCGGCTTCGGAGCGGTTCGAGGAGGAGACGAACTCCGAGGAGGAGGACGGCGCGGAGGAAGAGCGCGTCGTTCGCTCGGCGCGCCGAAGCGGGGTCGGATCGCTGGACGCGGCGGACGCGGCGCGCTCGGAGCGGGTTCGCGCGAAAGGAGACGGGACGCGCAAACGAACGGTCGTTGGGACTTACGTCGGAGAGGAGAATCTTTCCGGGGAGGTCGGGGATTTCGTCGTATTGCCGGAAGTCGATCCGTCGGTTTGTCTTAAAGGTCGCGTTATAAGCGTTCACGGACTAAAGTGCGTCGTACAAGACGAGCGAGGCCGGGAGTTTTTGTGCGCGACGCGCCGGGTGCTCAAGACGCTTTCGACGAATCAGCGGCAAATCGTGGTCGCGGGGGATCGCGTCTATTTTAGCGACGCGCGGCTCCCGGACGGGCGACTTGAAGGGGTCGTGGAACGGGTCGAGCCTCGCTACGGGGTATTGAGCCGGACGAGTTGGAAGCGGAAGCACGTGGTGGTCGCGAACGTAGAGCAAGCGCTGATTATCGCGAGCGCGGCGGAGCCTCGGCTCAAACCGAATTTGATCGATCGTCTGCTGGTCACTTGCGAGCGCTCGGGGATCGAACCGATTATTTGCATAAATAAAGTCGATCTGGTCGACCCCGCCTCGTTGCAGCCGTTCGTCGGGGTTTACGCGGGAATGGGGTACCGGACGGTTCTCTTTAGCGCGAAGACCGGCTTTAACTTAGATCGATTGCGACGCTTGCTCGTCGGTCGCGAGAGCGCGGTGGTGGGACAAAGCGGAGTCGGGAAGTCTTCGGCTCTGAACGCGATCGACCCCTCGCTCGATTTGCGAGTCGGGGACGTGAGTCGCGAGAACCACAAGGGCAAGCACACGACGACGACGGCGCGACTGCTGAATTTGTCGTTCGGAGGTTGCGTCGTGGACACGCCCGGGGTTCGGCAGTTTATGTTGTGGGACGTGGTTCCCGAGGAGGTTTTCGGATACTACCGAGACCTTCGCCCTTACGAAAACCTGTGCAAATTCCCCGATTGCGCGCACCGGGACGAATCGTCCTGCGCAGTGAAGGACGCGGTGGCGGACGGGCGCTTGGACGCTCGGCGCTACGAAAGCTATCTGGCGCTGCGGGCGGGGGAAATGGAAAAAATCGACAAACTCGAGTAAAGCCATGAAAACAAACGTTAATCGCCGCGCTTTTTTAGGCTCCGTTTCGCTAGGTCTTTGCGGGAGCGCGTTTATCGGTTCCGAGGTCTCGCTCGCGGACTCGCATAGCGCCCCTTCGCGGGACTCGCTTCGATTCTGCTTGAATCTCGGGACGATTCGGAATTACAATCTTCCGATTACCGAGGAATTTAAGGTCGCCAAGGAAGCGGGGTATCGCTCGGTCGAGATCTGGTTCGATCGGCTCGCCGATTACGCCAAGGACGGGGACGTCGCGTTTTCCAAGTCGAAACTCGTCGAACTGAAGAAATATCTCGACGGGGAAGGGATTCAAGTCGAGGGCGGGATTGGGTTCGCGACTTGGATTATGAACGAGCCTGAGAAGCGCTCGGCGGGTTTGGAGGAACTCAAGCGACAGTCGGAAGCGCTGGCGACGCTCGGGGCCCCTTGCATCGCCTGCCCGGCGGCGGGACCTTGGAACGAAAAAATCGAGGGGATTTCAGTTATCGCGGAGCGATTCGCGGCGGCGCTGGAAACTTGCGCGGAGTTCGGGGTTCGCGCTCTATTGGAACTTTGGGGACCGTCCCCGACGCTGAGCCGCCTTTCGGACTGTCTGGCGATCTGCGCGGAAACGGGTCGCGCCGACGCGGGGCTTCTGCTCGACGCCTACCACCTCTATCGGGGCGGCAACTCCTACGAGGGACTGAATTTAGTCGCCGGAAGCGCCATGCCGATTTTCCATATGAACGACTACCCCGGGACGCCGGAGCGCGAGAAATTGAACGACTCCGATCGCGTTTTCCCCGGGGACGGGATTTGCCCGTTGCGCTCGATTCTCGCGACGCTCGCGAAAAACGGGTTCAACGGGGCGCTTTCGCTGGAACTGTTCAATCCGAACTACGCGAAGGAAATGTCGGCGCTCGAGCAGGCGAAGACGGGACTCGCCAAGATGCGCGCGCTGTTCGAGTAAACGGGGATTGGATTTCGAAAAGAAAGCCCGAGCGCGCCGCGCGGCGCCTCGGGCTTTTTTCGCTCTAGCGCAAGGTTCAAAAATAATTGTTATTTAACGGTATTTTTCGCGGATTTTAGCCACGTGGGCTTCCTTTGTCGCTTTGTCAACCTGAGTAAGCGGATATAATTTGTCGCGCAGGGCGTTAACTTCCTCTTCGTCGAGCGCGTCCGGAACACTTTTCCAAATGCTCCGGATAGTAGCGTAAAGCCGGTCTCTCTTAATAACTCGGACGTCTTCGGAACGAACCGTAACTCGCTTGAGTTCGCAACGTTCCGAAAACGCCACGATCGAAAAGAGCGGAACGTCGTCGCCGACAAACTTTCGCGTCCATTTTAAATGGGTCTTGTTCTGGAGAATCGGATTATAAAACTTGAACTTTTGACGGTTCTGTAGGGAGACCGTCCAGTTTTTGTCTTTCTCGTCTCCGAAAATCCATCCGGAGTAATTCTTACTCTCAATGATAAAAATACCCTTTTGAGAGATATAGATAACGTCGACCTCCGAGGTTTCCTCGCCCGACGCCGGTAGGTAGACGTTTTTAAGAATTTTGCCTTTGCGTCCCAGAAGACCGACCAAGCGCAATTCTTTTTCTACCAACCTTTCTCCTCGACGTCCTTTCCACTCACTATCAAAAAAATAATCTAAAATCTTATCGAGCAAACTTTTCGCCATCTTGTCCGTCTTGCGCGAAAAAAGTCTATGTCATTTACGTGTAAATAATTACCGAATATCGTCGATCTTAACGGTCTGATAGATTAGTCCGCCGAGGGTTTCGTAAAAGGCGCCGATCGTATCGGAATCGATTTTGACTAAGGACGAATACCCGCAACATCCGGGTCGGTAAATCGTTATCGAGCGCGACCAGGTTTTGCCCTCGTCCTCGCTCAATTTGATCGTCATATCGGTTCGGGAGTTCGGGGAGTTGGGGTTCATAAAGGCGAGCAGGTCGGAGTCGTCGCCGTTGGCCTTGGAGCGGACGCGAATAATCGAGGCTTGGCAGATCGGACAGGGGAGTTTCTCGCCCTTGAACTCGGTCCAGGTCGCGCCGAGGTCGGAGGTGGTCGCGACGGATCGCTCGCGCAAGTCGACCCGGTAGTTTCGCATGTTCAGCATGAGTCTCCCGTCGGTTAGCTCGACGACTTGCGACTCGCAAGTTCCCTTGCGCGCGCCGGTTCCGACTTTCCAGGTTTCGCCTCCGTCGGCGCTCCAGACGATCGTCGACCAGCCGGTTTTGTCTTTGTCGAAGAACTGAGCGGGGAAGACGAGTTTGCCGTCGCGGGTCGCGATTCCGGAACCGGGACCCTGGAAGTAGAGGCGCCAGTCCTTGTCGGGAGCGGCTTCGTTGGTAATATCGCGGGGCTCGCTCCAGGTCTCGCCGTCGTCGTCGCTGTAGGACAGAACTAATCGACCGGATTTGCCCAATTCCAGACCGGGCTCGGAGTTGGAAATTGTTTTGCCGTTATGCGCCCAGAGGCAGGCGACCCAGATTCGCCCGGTCTTTTCGTCGACGAGGATCGCGGGATCCCCGGCGCCCTCTTTGGTCTCGTCGTCCCCTTTGACGTCGACAACGATTTGCATAGGCTCCCAGGTTTTCCCGTTGTCGAAACTGCGACTACACGCGACGTCGATATCGGCGGGCAGGTCGGGGAAGCCGTTATGGCGCGCGTCGTAAACGGCGATTAGGGTTCCCTTAACGGAACGGACTATGCCCGGGATTCGGTATTGCGCGACGCCGTCCCAACCGGAATCGCGGACTAAAACGCCGAATCGGTACTCCAGCGGGCTCGCGGCGAATTTGATTTTGCCGCCATCGGTCGTTAGGGATCGGATTCCGACTTTTATCTTCAGATCGGGGGCGGCGAATTCGGAGGGTTTGGTCCAGATCTCCAGATCTTTGGTTTTCGCCAACGCTTCGGAGGCGGTTTTGGCGTCGATTTGGATCGGGACTTGGGTCGGCATTGTCGGGGTATTATAGTCGACGTTGAAGATTCCTCTAAATTCGTAGTCGCCGACGACTTTGTCCCCGATTCGCGCTTCTAGTCCGAGTAGGTATTTGGGGTCGGAGAGATCGACGACGATCTCGCTCGGGGCGCTCGCGAGGCTCGATAGGTCGAGGGTTTGCAGTAGGGTCGCGCGAGGCTCGCCACTCGACGCGATAACGATCGGGGTTTGCGGCTCGGCGATTTTTAGCTGGACGGTCGGGGCGTCTTGGGCTAGCGACGAAATGGTCGCGAGACCTAGGGTTAGCGCGAATAAAGACGATGCGACGCGGCGGTTCATTGCGTTGGGTCCTCTCGAAGCGAATTGTCGTTACCGCGCCATTACATCTCGCGCGGCCGAGGGCTATTGTAGCGCCTCCGCCTCCACTTTTCAACCTCTTTAGTTTTTTGCCTCCGCGCGACTACGGGTCGCCTCCGGGACTCGCTCGTTTTCTCCGAAGGTCTTCGCGGGCGTCTTTAACTAGGCTCATTACCTCTATTAATTGATCGCTCGAGCATTTGTCCAACGCGGCGCTTAGGGCGAGGTCAATCTCCGGGTCGTACAAAGCCGGCGCCGAGGGCGCTTTTGTTCGGTCCGTCGCCGGACAGGCGATTCGCGCTTCCGCGCGCTCGCCGAGGGCGGGTTTTGTTCGCGCTTCCGCGCGGTTGGGTAAACTACCCGCGTCCCCGTTGGGGACGCTACTTGGCTCGAAGGACTCTAGGGGTTGTTCGGTTGACGATACTAGGGGTTGTTCGGTTGGCGATCCTAGGGGTTGTTCGGTTGGCGATACTAGGAGTTGTTCGGTTGGCGGGGTTGGGGCTTTTGGTCGGTCGGGCTCCTCGCGGTGGCGGAAGAATTTTCCGTCGGGGGTTAGTTCGAAGAGGTCGAAATCTTTGATTACGCTTTCGATCGTTTTTTCCGAGGCTCTTAGAATCCACGCGAGAGTTTTTAGGTCGTAGCGGAGATATTCGGCGCTTTGATTCGCCATTTCTTCTAGAAGGAGGCAGTAGATTCCGTAGCCTCGCGCGCCCAGTTTGCTTCGCAGGGCGGCGGCTCTTAGGTCGCGGGTCGGATAGATTGGGCTCGGGCTTGTTTGGGACATCATTTTTAATTGAAGGGATTTTGGAGACGATTGTTTTTTTGATCTCGCGGACCTTGGGCGCCCGCGGTTTTAGGATAATCGCGCGGCGTCGGGGAATTATTCGCCGTTTCTACAAGTTTTTTTAAAACGACAAAAAACCCGGCTCCGCCCACCGAGGGCGGGTTTTGTTCGCGCTTCCGCGCGAAAAGGTAAACTACCCGCTCCCGTTGGTCGCTAGTCTTCTTTGGTCTTAACCACCAATAAAAACCCGGCTCCGCGTCGCCGTTTGACAACCCGGAGCCGGTTTCTATTTATTTAGCGAGTTGAACTCGCGCTCTGGTTTACTTCGCGACCGATTTGGCGAGGACGTCCCAGAAGGCGTCGAGGTCGTCGTCTTCGAAGTAGTTCTCGAAGTCCGAGTCCTCGTCCAAAAGGGCGCTCGAGGTCGTCGCGGGTTTGGTCGTCGCGTTGTTGACGATCACGGACCACGTGGAGTCGACGCGGGAGACGTTGTCGCCAAGGGCGCGGACTTTGTAGTAGTACTTCGTATTCGGGTCCAAGCCGGTAAGCGCGACGGTTCCCGACGAGGCGGAGCATTGGGCGTATCGCGGATTGGCGAAATCGGAACTCGTCGAGAACATTACCTCGAAACCGGACGCGCCCGCCGAATTGTAGCACCTTACGTTGATAAAATCGGTTCCGATTTTACTGGTAAAGAAGGTCGGGACGGCGAGTTGTCCCGCCGCGATCGGTTTGCCGTTATTGGCGTACCACGCGGAGTCGTTTCCGAGAGAACCGGTCGCCTTGACGCGGAAGTAGTACGCCGTTCCGAAGGTCAGACCGGAAATCGTCGGTTTGCACGGTTTGAGGGTTCCGTCCGCCTCGACTCCTTGCGCGACCGTTTTGGTTCGAGCGTTTGAGAAATCGGGGCTCTCGCTATACTCGACGACGTACTTCTCCGGGGCGCCTTGATTCGCGTCGATTTTGCCCGGCTTGATATTGAGGACGACGGCGGTTTTCACCGTTGAGAACGTGAACGACGGCATCGCGTAGGATCCGCCGGTGTAGATCTTTCTTACTTCGGTATAGGCGGAGTCGGGACGCCCGGTCGCGGTCGCTTTCATTCGAACGTAATACCACGTTCCCGTCGGCAATCCGGAGATCGTCTTGGAACCGGCAGTCGAATAGGTCTTCGAGACGGGGTTCGAGAACTTGGAATCGGTCGAGTATTCGACGACGTACTTCGCCGCCCCGTCGATCGCGTCGAACTTAACGACGATCGCGGTTTTGGTGCCGGATAGCGCGGTAATCGTCGGGACGTCGAGCGGAGTCGTCGTTGGGTCGAGGGTCGCGGCGGAAATCGCCTCGGACCAGGCGGAGTCGTCGTAGCGCTCGGCGGTCGCTTTGACGCGGAAGTAATAAGTCGTTCCGGACGCCAAGTTGGAGACCGTTTGGACGCCGGGGGACGCGAATTCGAGCGACGCGGCGGTCGCAAAGTTAGCGCTCGTCGAGTATTCCAGGACGTATTGTTCGGCGCTCGCGACCGCGCCGATTTCGACGGAAATCGAGTCGGTCGTCGATTCGGACGGGGTCAGGGTCGGGGCGCTCGGGAAGGTCGCGTTCTTGGTCGTCGCTTCAAAGGTCGTCCAGTCGGAGTCGGCGAACCCGTCGGCGGTCGCTTTGACTCGGAAGTAGTACTTCGTTCCGAACGCCAAGCCGGAAACGGTCTTAGAACCCGAGGACGCGTAGTTCTTTGTCGCGGGAGACGCGAAGTTGGGGTCGGTTCCGTATTCGACAAAGAACCCGGTCGCGTCGGAAACCGCGTTGATTTTGAACGTTACGGCGACCTTTGTGGTCGTCGTTCCGGTAATCGTCGGGGGATCGAGTTGTTCTTCGACGTCGGAGGAGGTCGTCGCGGAAGTCTCCGACCAGTCGGAGTCGGGGCGCCCCTCGGCGATCGCCTTGACGCGGAAGTAATAGGTCGTTTCCGGTAGGAGCTCTTCGATTTCGAGCGAACCGGGCTCCGTTAGCAAAAGCTCCGTTGGGGTCGAAAAATCGGGGGCGACGTCGTATTGGAGAAGGTATCGAGTCGCATCGGAGACCGAACCGATTACGACGGTCGCCGAATCGATCGAGACCTCGTCGATAGAAATCGCGGGCGAGGGCAGAATCGCGCGCTCGGCGAACTGTAGCGAGTAGTTCGCGGCGCTCGGTCGCGGGGCGCGATTGACGACGCGCAACCAATATTCGCTCGCTTCGTTTTGGATCGTAATCGATTCGACGCCTCCGACGGAACTCGAGATTTCGACTCGATTCCCTTGGACGTCGAACAGCTCGAAAGCGAGATTCGCGTCGTTCGCGGACGCGGAGGTTAGGGCGATCGTCAACTCGGCGCCCGGGGTCGGCTCGAATTTATACCAGTCGACGTCGACTCCCGAGTGCAAGTTCAGGGAGTCAAATCGGACTTCTCCGGAAATCGCGCCCAAATCGCGAGACTCCTCTTGGAGGTCGTTCGGCTCGAACCGGTCGCGATTCGCGTCGGTCGTTACGGTCGCGAGGGTCCAGTCGGAATCGGTCGCGAAAAGGTCGTTGGAGAGCGGGTTTTGGGCGTCGCTCGGGTCGGTCGGGGCGTTGGCGAAGGCTCGGACGCGAACGTAATATTTAGTCGACGGGGCGAGCCCCGAAAGGGTTTTCGCGCCGCCTGACAAGTAGGTTTTTTCGACGGCGTCGACAAAGTCGGGGTCGGTTCCGTATTGGACAAGGTAGCCCGAGGCTCCTTCGACCGTTTCAATTCGGACGGTCGCGCCGGAGGCGGAGCTCGCGACGGAGACGACGGGACGCGGGAGTTTGGTCTCGATCGCGACGGGCGGATCGATCGTCAGGCGATAATCGGCGGCGCGTCCGTCGGGTCGCGGATTGGAGATCTTGATCCAGTATTTCCCGGCGGACAAGTTATTGAACGAGACGCTCTCGACGCCGGTCGCGGCGCTCGAAGTCGCGACTTTTCGTCCTCGCGCGTCGTAAAGATCGAGAGTCAGCGCGGTTCCGTCGTTGGATCGCGCGTACTCGACGCGGACGGAGTTCTCCTCGCCGCCAGTCGCGACGGTTTCTAGCGCGAGCCAATCGACGTCGGAGGCGGAACTAAGCCCAAGCTCGTAAGAGACCGGAGTCGCTAGGGTTCCGAGCGCGACGGCGCTTTCGCGGGAATCGTTCGGCTCGAGCGAGTCTGGAAGAGGTTCGGTCGCGGGAACCCATTTGGCGGACGCGGTTTCGGCGCCGGTCAAATCGCGAGCCCAGAGGGAGGAGACGCGCCCGAGGGCCTCGGCGCGAAGGCGGTAGCGGATCGTCGCGTCGGCTGGGACGCCGGGCAGAGTTTTGACGCCCGGGGAGTCGAAGGAGATCGTCTCGTAGGAGAGGGTCGAGCCTCCGGATCTGGTCGAGAGAACCGCGTAGTCGAGGACGTATCGTTCGGCGGAGTCGTCTTTTGCGACGATATTGACGGCGAGCTCGTCGCCGTCGCGCTCGAGTTCGATTTCCGGAGACGCGAGGCGGGGCTCTTTGTCTCCGACGCGCTCGTAGGCTCCGACGTCGATGGTTCGATAGAATCGGTCGTTGCCGTCGAGATCGACGTCGAGTCCGCTCGGGAAGCTCGCGGGGTCGCCGCGATCGACGAGCTGACTATTGGAGGCGGGGCGGTAGTCGCCGCCCTCGAAGTCTTCGAAGAGGGGCTCCAAGCGGGAGTAGCCGTAATTGACGACGCCCGGCTGGGTTTTGTTCGTCCATTCGTCGAAGGAGGAGAGGGAATTTCGCCCTAGCACGACGGTTTCGACGTCGGAGCGTCGCAAGTCGTCCTCCGCGGCGCCGTTGAGAATAACGATCGAATTGTCGAGGGAGAAGGCGTCGGTTTGCGCGTATCGTTGGAGGAAGGCGCCGTCTCCGGCGGTCGAGACGAAGGCGCCGCTCGCGTCGACGGAGTTGGCGACGACGGTCGAGTTGACGAGGGCCAGGGCGCGGGCGGCGTAAATACCGCCGCCTTGGGAGGTCGCGGTCGCGTATTGAGACGAGCCGGTCGTGGAGGTCGACGCGGAATTGCCGGAGATTTCGCAGTTTGTAACGGTCAGGTTCGCGCCGACAAAGTTCGAATAAATTCCGCCGCCTTGCGCGGTCGCGGTCCAAGTCGAGTTCGTCTCGACATAGTTGTCGACGATCGAGCAGTTGGTCAGGGCGACGTCGCGGGAGGAGTTGGCGTAAACGGCGCCACCGAGAGCGGAGGCTCCGGTGGTCGATCCGGGGACTCGGGCCGCGTTATTGTAGATCGAGACGTTTTCGACGATCGCGTCTCCGGAGACGTATAATCCTCCGCCCATCGCCAAGTATCCGCTTTCGGCGAGGTTGTCGCGAACGACGGCGTCGGCGAGGGTCAGTTTGCCGCTCGAATAGATCGCGCCGCCGGACTCCGATTGGTTGGCGATCAACGCGCATCCCTCGGAAACGGTTAGGTCGCCTTCGGAGTAGATAGCGCCGCCGAAGGAGGTCGTTCTATTGCGCTCGAACGTCGAGTCGTTGGCGATTTCGACTTTCGCGCCCTGGGAGACGTGGATCGCGCCGCCTTTCTGAAGAGCGCTATTGTCGACAAATCGCGAATTGTCGACGGTTAGCGAGCGAACGACAAAAACGCCGCCGCCGTAAGAGAACAACGCGCTCGCGGAAGACGGGTTGGGAGAAGCAAAGAGGCTCTCGTTGGCGCGCGCGACGCAGTCGACGAGCGTCGCGGGGCCACTCGCGTATAGCCCGGCGCCGAGCGAGTCGGCGCGGTATTGAGCGTTGGCCCTCGTTTGGTTTTCGGCGATCGTCGTCTCTCGCGCGGTCAGTTCTCCGGTCTCGGCGACGTAAACGCCGCCCCCGTAACAATAGGCGGAGCGACTATGCTCCGGGGTCGAGGCGACGTTGTCGACGACGACGCAACGGTCGAGGGTCAGATTTCCGCGGGCGGAAATCCCGCCGCCCCACGCCTTGACGGGGTTGTAATCGGCGCTCGACTCGGGTTCGTCGTAGGCTTGGTTGCCGGTTACGACGCATCGCGCCAGGGTCGCGTCGGCGCCTTCGGCCACGAGGATTCCGCCGCCCTCGCTCGCTTTGCCGCCGGTAATCGTTAGGCCGACGAGGGTCGCGCTCGCGCTTATGGTAAAGACGCGCGATGCGCCGCTCGCGACGATCGCAACGCCCGGCGCGTTTGCCGAATCGTCCCAACAGGAGGACGCGTCGATCGTTATCGCCTTGTCGACGACCAGCTCGGCGGAGAGTTCGATCGTCTCGCCCGGTTCCAAATCGACGAAAATCGTTTCCCCGTCGTTGGCGCGAGCGATCGCGTTGCGAAGGGTTCCAGTTCGCGTCGCGCTATCGTCCGTTCTATAGACGACAAGTCGCGAATCGTCGATCGATTCGGTCGTCGCGTCGACGACGGTCGAAAGGGGAGACTCGCCTCGCCCCGGGGCGCTCGCTTTAACGCGGAAGTAGTAGGTCGCGTCGGGTTCGAGCCCGGAGATCGTTTTCTCGCCGGGGGTCGCGAAGGTCTTCGAGGTCGCGGAGGCGAATCTCGGATCGGTTCCGAATTCGACGACGTAGTTTTTGGCGTTCGCCGAAGCCCCGATATTGAGGACGACGGAGCTCGAGGAAAGGGACCCGACGGTCAGGGTCGGGGCTGCGAAGCCGGTGGTCGCGGGGAGGACGACCCAGTCGGAATCGCCGGTGAAGTCCTCGCGCGCGAATTTCGACTTAACGCGCAGGTAGTAGAGGGTTCCGGGAAGGAGTCCTTCGATTCGCTTCTCGCCGGAGGTTTCGTAGAAGAGCTCGGTCGTATAGTCGGAAGCGAAGTTTCGGTCGGTTCCGTATTGGACGAAGTAGCCTTCGGATCCGGCGAGGGGCTCGAGATTGAAGGAGAGGGAGTCGTTCTCGACGACGAACGCGGAGATTTTTGGGGTCGGGAGGGCGGTTTTGGCTTCGACCGTCGCGGAGATCGCGGAATCGGAGTATCCGGTCGCATTGGCTCTGACGCGGAAATAGTAGGTCGCGCCGGGAGTTAGCCCGGAGATCGTCTTAACGCCCGGGGCGTTGTAGAACCGAACCGAGGCGTCGTCGAAGGACGGATTGGTTCCGAATTCGACGGCGTAGAGTTGGGCGCGGCCGCTTTGACCGAGACGAATCGTCGCGGAGTCGGGGGAAATCGCCTCGACGGCGAGGCTTGGGGTTTCTAGCGCGGTATTGGCGGCGGCGACTCCGGACCAAAGGGTGGCGTCGCGCCCGGAGCCGGTCGCTCTGACGCGGAAGTAGTAAGTCGTCGCGGGGGCGAGATTTTGAATCGTTCCCAGCCCGCTCGACGAGATATTTCGGCGCTCGGCGACTTTGAACTCGGGGTCGGTTCCGTATTCGACCTCGTAAATCTCGCATCCTTGGATGGCGCCGATGTTTATCGTCGCGGAGTTGGCGGTCGTCGAAGCGACGGCGAGGGGCGGGGCGCCGAGTCCGATCGCGGTGGTTTCGGAGACGTCGAGCCCTTCGCTCCAAACGGAGTCGCTCACTCCCAACGTCGAGGACTTCGCTTTGATTCGGAAGTAGTAAGTCGTGCCGGGCGCGAGATTGTCGAAGGTCAGATTCTCGAACTCGGTTTGAACCCAACCGCCGGTTTCGGTCGCGACCAACTCGCCGTTCCAGGTCGAGTCGCGCGAGGGATCCCCTTCGGGGAAGTCCGGGAACGTCGAATACTGAACGACGTAAGTAGGCGCGACGAACGCGCTTCCGAGGTTGGACTCGTTAATCGATAGGGTAACGGATCGGGCGGTCGATTTCTCGACGCAAAGAGACGGCGCGGCGAGAACGCTCCGAACGATATTGCAAACGCCGCATCCGAGGCTCGAGTCGAGATAGAGGGGCAAGGCGGTCGTTCTGGGCGCGGAGCTTTTCTTCGGGGAAGGACCGTAAAGGGCGGGCTCGGTCGCGGACGCTTTGACGTAGAAGTAATAGGGCGCGTCCGACGCGAGCCCCGAGATTTGGCGCATAATCGCTTGGGAGCCGTTGGGAACGACGACAAGACGAGTTACGCCGTCGGGCAAGGGGGACGCGTTGGCGTCAAACTGGAAATCGGCGTAGAAGACTTCGTATTTCCTCGCCTCGGGAATCGACTCGATCGTCAGGATCACGGAGGAGTCGCTCGCGTAGCTAAAGGAGAAATTGGGGGTCGGGAGACAGGTCGAGGCGTCTAGGACGTTCGACCAGTCGGAATCCTCGATTCCCTCGGCGCTCGCCTTGACGCGGAAGTAGTAGGTCGACGCGGCTTTGAGGTCGCCGATCGTTTTGGTTCCGGGACTCGCGAAGGCGCGGGTCGTTACCGGAGCGTCGGCGTACTCGAATTTGGGATCGGTCGAGTATTGGAGGACAAAGGAACCCGCGAAACCGTCGGGATAGTCGAGCGTTAGGTTAATCGTCGAGGCGTCGATCGACCGGATCGCGGAAAGGACGGGGGCTTCGATCGTCGCGATCGCGAGAACGTCCTCGGTCGACCAAGCGCCGTCGTCGAAGGAGTCGGAGGTCGCTTTGACGCGGAAATAGTAGGCGTTTCCGGCGGTCAAGCCGTCGATCGTCGCGTTGCCGGGCTCGTCGAACGCGCGGGTCGTCGTCGAGGGATCGAGTTCGTCAAACGCCGGATCGTTGGAAAATTCGACGACGTAGTTTTGCGCGCGGTCGACCGCGCCGATCGAGAGCGTCGCGGAGACGGACGTTACCGATTTAACGGCAAGGGAGGGCGTCGCGAGATTGGTCGAGGCGTCGAGCGCGGTCCATTCGGAACCGACCTCGCCCGACGCGCTCGCCGCTCTGACGCGGAAATAGTAGGTCGTCGCGGAGGTTAGCGCGTCGATTTTTTTGATTCCCGGGGCCAGGTACGCGCGGGTCGTCACCGAGGCGACGCTATTGTCGAATCGGGAGTCGGTCGAATACTGAAGCTCGTAAAGCCCGGCGTTTGGAACGGATCCGATCGTCAACGTCGCCGAGGTCGCGTCTTTCGCGATGAAAGCGAGCGCGGGGGACGGGAAGACGACGGTCGCGGCGATCGGTTCGGCGGACCATTTGCTCGGGTCGCGGTCGTCGGAAATCGCTTTGACGCGCAGGTAATAAATCGTTCCCGAAACGAGGTTAGGAATCGAGTCGGAGAGGGCCTGCGCCTCGGTCGCCTCGATCGTTTTTTCGCCGAGGATCGACGCGAACGAGGAGTCGGTAGACCATTGGACGAGGTAATTTCCCGCGCGGTCGACCGATTCAATCGAGAAGTCGATCGCGTCGACGCTTTGCCCGACGACCGCGAGGGACGGGGTCGCGAGGTTGGTCGCGGCGGAGATCGAACCGGATCTCGGAGACTCGTATCCGTCGTTCGCGGAGGCGACGACGTAGAAGTAGTATTCGGTCGCGGGGTTAAGACCGGAAATCGTTTGGAGCCCGGGCGCGTAGAACGTCTCCGACTTCTTGCCGGAAGAGAATTGAGAGTCGAGCGCGTAGACGACAGTGTATTCGATCGCGTTTTCGACGGCGCCCAGGGAAATCGTTACGGAATCGGCGGTTTTGGCGACGAACTCGAGGGTCGAGACGGCGAGTTTGGTCGTCTCTTTGACGTCCTCGGTCGACCAAGCGCTCTCGTCGAACTCTTGGGAGGTCGCCTTTACGCGGAAGTAGTACTCGGTCGCGGGGATCAAGCCGGAGATTTGTTTCGCGCCGAAACTATTGTAGGACGCGGTTTGGGTCGACGGGTCGGAGACGCTAAACGCGGGGTCGGTCGAGTATTGGATCGAATACCCGGTCGCGCCGTCGACTTTTCCGACGACGAGGGAAATCGAATTCGCGGTCGCGGCATCGGGAAGGACGTAGAGGGCGGGGGTCTCGAGGGACGTGGTCGTTTCGAGATAACTCCAATCGGAGAGGGGCGCCTCGTTTTCGTCGATCGCTCGCGCTCGGAACGAATAAGTCGTCGCGGGGCGCAGATAGTCGACGAGAATGTTCGCGCTCGTCGCGATCATTTGCGTTCGGATCTCGGGGGAGGCGACGCTCCAGTACCAGATTTCCAATTTGGGGGAGGCGCCGACGCCGGTTAGGGTTAGCGCGACGGTCGACGCGGTTTTCTCGCCGAGGGAAAAGATCGGGGCGCCGAAATCGGTCTCGACTTCGACGACGCCGGAGGGGGAGGACTCGGACGAGTCGGACATGACCGCTTTGACGCGGAAATAATAGGTCGTCGCGGGATCCAGGTCGCCGATCGTCGCGTCGCCGGAAACGTTGAAGGAGCGCGAGGCGACGCTCATCGCAAAGTCGGAGCTCGTCGAGAATTCGACGACGTATCGCGCCGCGTTAGCTATTTCGCCGATCGTCAGCGAAACGGAGGTCGCGGTTTTCGAGACAAAGGCGAGGGTCGGGGTCGAGACGTCGGTTTTCGCGTTGACGGTTCTCGACCAAGCGCTAGAGCCGAGCCCGGTTCCAGTCGCCATAACGCGGAAGTAATAGGTCGTCGCGGAGGCGAGCCCGGAGATCGTCTTGGTTCCGGCGCTCGTTAAGTTCTGGTTCGTCGAAGACGCGAAGGACGGGTCCGTCGCGATCGCGAGGACGTATCGCGCCGCGTTGGCGACCTCGCCGATCGCGAGGGTAATCGAGTTCGTCGTCTTCGAGAGAACGAAGAGGGACGGCGCCGGGATGGTCGTGGTCGCCTCGAGGACGCTCGACCAGGGGCTATCGTCCAATTCGCCCGCGGACAGCGCCTTAACGCGGACGTAATAGGTCGTCGCGCTCGTTAGACCGTAAATCGGTTTCGCTCCGGCGGTATCGTAAGTCGCGATCGTCGAGCCTTGGAAATTGGAGGAGGTCGCGTATTCCAAGACGTAGCGATCCGCGTTCGCGACCGCTCCGATCGTCGCGACGAAAGAGATTTCGCCGATTTGGGATATCGTTAGCGCCGGGACGTCGAGCGCGTTTGAATCGCCGCTTTCGTAGGGGCCGAGATCGACGACGCCGTTGACGATTCGCGTCGCGCCCGCCAAGTCTTTATCGAGCGAGACGTAGGCGTTGTTTCCGAGATCGATCGCTTGGGAATTTAGGGCGAGTCGGTAGTCGCCATTTTCGGGGTCGACGAAGAGGGGAGAACTGGGGTCGTAGACGTAATTGACGACGCCGGAATCCGAGGCGTTGTACCAAGCGGCATAACTGGAAAGAGTATTGAACGCCGAGGCTCGGCCTCCTATATCGGTCCAATCTGAATTCTTGTTCGATTCGTTCATAACGGCAATAGAGTTTTGGAACGTTATCGAACTCCTGGCATCGTACCATGTGAGCATCGCGCCGCCATAATCCGCCGAATTGTTCGCGAGCGCGCAGTTTACAAACGTGGCGTATATATGGGTCTCCGTAGTAAGATAGACGCCTCCTCCGTACCCATTGGCGCCGTTTGCGATATTGTCGGAAACGACGCAGTTTACGAACGAGACGGGGGAACTGTCGCAAAGCGCGACGCCTCCCCCGTAAGCGGCGTTGTTCGAGGATCGCGCGACATTATCGGAAATAACGCAGTTTTCAAACGTTCCGCCCGCGTTATTAGAGACGAAGACTCCGCCTCCAAAGACGTCCGAACTTCCAAACGTCTCGTTTCCAGTAATCGAGCAATGAACGAACGCAAAGTTCGCGCCGCCTCGGACGTAGACTCCCCCGCCCGAACCATCGGCGCGACCGTTCGTTATCGTCAGTCCCTCGAATCTGGGAGTGCCGTTCCAAACTAGGAGGACGCGGTTGGCGCCTTGACCGTCGAGGACGATGCGCCCGTCCCCGTCAATTTGCGGGGAGTCCATAATTTCGAGGGTCGAGTCGAGGTAAATTGTTCCGGAAAGCCCCGGCGCGAAAACGATTTTCGTATCGTTCGGGGTCAGGTAAAGGGCTTCGCGGAGGGACACGGCGTCGTTCGTCAAATCGAACTCGTCTTCGAGGGTCGTAACGACGTTGCAAGCGAGCGGGACTCGTTCTCCGGTAAACTCGTAGGCGCCGAGGTAACCCTCTTGCGGGTAATCGACGTAGGTCGAATAGGGCGCCAAACGAAGGTCGATCGAGTCGGCGTTCGTTAGGGTTCCGTTCTCGAAAATCGGGGGGCAAACGAAACCGGGATTGACTCCGATTAGGCTGTCGGTCGAGGTATAAGAGCCAACTATGGGCTCGCTGTCTCCAAGGTTTGCCGCGACGACGGTGTTTTGGAAGGTTAGGGAACCGGCGTCTTTGGCTTTATAAACCGCGGGACCTTTAGCCGAGACGTTACCCGCGATCGAACAATTTTGGAAGGATACGGTCCCCACGCCCAAAAGATGAACCCCGCCCGCGCCGTGTTTGTAATTTGCCGAGTTGCCAACGATCGAACAGTTGACGAACGTCGCCTCCAATTGGTTTCCGGTGCCAAATTCGACTCCTCCGCCGTAACCGCCTCCAACTCTAACTCCTCCGGAG
>JAFRXD010000051.1 GCA_017441605.1 Thermoguttaceae bacterium
TCCACCAAAGGAAAACGATCTAATAACTTCGTTTGGGGAACGCGGAACTAGCTCGCCGATTTAAAAAGAAACGAAAAGAGTCGCAACCCGAGTCGCGACTCCCTTGTTTACCCTGTAAAAAACGTCGACCTATTTGTAGGAGTTCAAATCCAAGTACATAAAGACCGTCGCGGCGATAAAGATTAGAAAACTAATCAACAAAACCAGCGTGTACGCGTCCTTGGGCGCGCGAACGCGAGGCGCCTTAGCCTTGGGCGCTCTTTTACCGACGGGCGAAGGGGCGAAACTATCGTCGGAAAAACCCTCCGACGAACTTGTGATCTCGACGCTCTTGCCTTTCTTTTCCTTCTTCGCCTTTGGCGCCTTAGGAGCCTTAGGAGCTTTTTCCTTCTTGGGCTTAGCCTTGGCCATCGCAACGTTTCTCCTGTTGTAATCCGGTCGTATTTACGCTAGGAACTCCTGTTCGACCTAATTCGCCTGTGAATAAACCCGGTCGCCTCCTTGCATCAATCCTTGGCGATACTCGGGCAGAATTTTGCAGACGGCGCGATTGGGCTCGACCACGACGACCTCGATCTTACCGAGATAACTATCGTCCCGTTTCACGTCGAGCCTGTTGTGTTCGCGAAGTCCGTCGTCGGAACCGATCGAAATACTCACCAATCCATCGTTCGTTACCGTGGAGATCGTTCCGGCGACCGGAACTTTGGGAAGTTCGGAATAATCTCCGGGATTTGCCGAAAGTCCGTGCTGATTAAGAACTTCAAGCGCCTCGTCGTAAGCTCCCGTCAGTTCTTCCTGCTCGGATTGCAAATCCCCGTACTTAGTGGACAGATCGTGCAATTTTTCCATCGTTTCGGCAAGGTCGCGAAGGTAGGAGGCGCGAAGCCCTTGCGCTTTCTTGAGCTCGTCGGAAGTGACGTCGTATTTCGCGTGAATGTCCCGAATATATTCCGTGTTCGCGGTAACCGTTTGATTCGCGCGGTCGAGATCCTGCTCCAATTTCTCGTTGACGTCCTTGAGCTTCGAGTTCTCGTCCTGCATTTCGGCGACCTTGGTCATCGTCGCCTCGACCATCTTCGTGTAAGACTCCCTGCCTTCGTCGATCTTTTGCGCCAGTTCCTTTTTCTGCGCCTCCAACTTGGTCTTTTCGTTATTGGCGTCGGTTAACTGCTTTTGCAATTCGTCGGCTTTCGTTTTCCAGTTTTTATGAGACGCGTACGAAATGACGCTGGTCGTGAGAACGACGACGCTCATCAACGCAATCAAACCGACAAATATTTTTCCTACCAAGTTCATAGGGGAACGTCTCCTTCAATCGAAAGAACCCGTTGCTATCTACGACGCGGTTCTAACGCACTGGCTGGTCTCGACGCAAATGCGGCGCTCTTATTCACAGGGGCGAGCGCTCAACGTCAAAAACGCGAAACGCTCGCGGTGTTCTAGTATAATCCCGCCCGCGACGCTAGGGGGAACTTTTGTTTCAAAATCGAGGGCTTTTCTTAAAAAACCCTACTGTAAAAACAAAAATAACGATTTTAACGAATAGTGAGCTCGCCCGTCGGTTCGTTAAAACGCCACTCTCTGGTTCTGTCGTCAGTCTTTGAACGGTAAAAACTCGACGAGCAACGTGGAACCGTCGTTGGCCGCCGGCGCGACGCTTAGCGGCTTGCCCGAACATATGTCGAGCGAATGCGAGTGAATGTGCCCCGTGAACGCGCCGAGAAGATTGGGCGCTTCCAATAATTCGTTTCGGAAAGCGTAGGTCGTCTCCGTGTGACCCTCCTTGGGCCACTGGGGTCTTCGCTCTATTTTGTAATTGCCGTCGGAATCCGCGTTCCACTTCGGGTGACCAACGCCAAAACCTACCGAACGACCGGGCGCGTAGAGCGGAATGTGCATAAAAATCGCGCTCGGAGCGCCGGAAGCCAACTCTTCGCGAACAAAGTCGAGTTGTTTGGGAAGAATCTCGTAAATAGAGTCGTCCACCAGTAACAATTTGATTCCCTTTACGTCGACTGAATACGCCAATGGGTCGACCCCTTGGGGGTAAAGCGGCTTTAAACGCTTTTCAATCCATTCGTCTCGTAGCTCGCGTTCGGAACCTAGCATTCCTTCGAAATGCCAGTCGTGATTCCCGGCGACGTAATAGAACGGGATCCCCGTTTTCTCGAGTTGTTCCAAAACGTAATCCACTCCGGCGGCGGTCGGAAAACTGACGATATCTCCAGTGAGAACGATGGCGTCGGGTTTCTGAGACGGCGCTTCGTCGGCGATCGCTTTGAACATTTCAATTGGATTCGTCGATTCGCCCGTTTGGAAATTTTTGGTCGAGTTGTACGCTTTAGCCATTCTTCCGGAAAACTCGCGATACTCTTCTCCTCGCTCGTCGTCCAGATAGAGGTGCGAATCGGATATTTGCAATATTTTGACCGGTTCTGAGATCGCCTTGGAATAGAACCTCAAACGACGTCCGTCCATTGAAAACGTTGCGTCGGAAAAATCGGGAGCCGACCTCTCTTGAGCGAACAAATTGTTCCGGGAAACGAGAGCCGTCGATACGAGCGCCGTCGACGCGCCAAAAAAACGCCGCCGCGAAAATGAATTCTTAAACATAGCGAACTTTCTATTCGTCTAACGAAGAAGGTTGAAACTTGGTCAACTTGCATTGTCGACTGAGCTCGTTTTCTTCTTTTAGTTTCTCTTTACCGTTGTAGAGGACTATGTGGTCCCAGGGGAGTTCGGAGTCGAGCAAGTACGGTTCGTGAGCGATTAAGTTGACGTTGATTCCAACTGTTTTTATCGCTTCTTCCCAAAGTTCGGGACGAAAGTGTTCCCGCCAGGGATCGAGCCTCGCGCCCAATCGCCAAGCGCTTTCCACCACCGCCCCGATTCGACGATCGCCGCGAGTTAGAAGTCCCTCTAACAGGCTGACGCTTAATTCGTGATACTTCACGTCGACCGAGCGTTCGCGTCGCGTTTGACGAAGGATTCGATGCGCTTCGACGAAATACTCGCGCGGCTTCATCGGTTCCCATTGCAACGGTGTGTGAGGTTTGGGAACGAAATTGGAAACGTTGGCGACAATTTGCGGCCACTTGTTGCGGGTTTCCTTTCCGAGTCGGCACATCTCGTTCGCCAACTCGACGATTCCCGCGACGTCCGCTTCCGTTTCGTGAGGAAATCCGCACATGAAGTACATTTTAATTCGGGAAAATCCGTTTTCAAACGCGGCTTTGCAACCGGCGCGAAGGTCCTCGTTGGTCACGCGCTTGGCGATCCGGCGTCTCATTTTGTCGAGCGCCGCCTCGGGAGCCACCGTAAGACTCGACGAGCGCTCCGTCGTAAGTCCTTGAACGACGGAACTCAACTGGTGATTAACCCGGAGACTCGGAACGGAAAGAGCTATGCCCTTTGGACAAAGAGCCGCTTGGATTTTTTGGAGCGCCTCCTCGAACCTGGGATACTCGCTGGAAGAAAGCGAAAGCAACGTCGCGTCGTCAACTCCCGTGTTGGCGCAAGCGTCTCGGATCGTTTCAATGATAAGATCCACGGAGCGCGTTCGAATCGGCCGTTTCAGTTGCGTGCTCTGGCAAAAGCGACACTTTTGCGGACATCCCCGCATTATCTCGACCGATATCCTATCTTGAACGCTCTCGATGAGCGGTAATATAGGTTGTTTTGGGGGAGGAAATGCGTTTAGATCGCGAACGATCGCCGCGCGAACGTACTCCGGAACGTCGTCCATAACGGGACGCGGGCGCAGCGCGCGACCGGACTCGTCGTAATCGACTTGATAAAACTCGGGAACGTACGCGCTCGGGATTTTTTTCGCGACTTCCAGTAGCGCTTCGTGCCTCAGCGCGCGCGACTTCTCCGGATCGAGTCCCTTTTGCGGGAAAAAGCCCGACTTTGACGCGAGAGGGCGCTCGATTCCGACTCGTTTCCGCAGATCGCTCCACAATTCCAAAAGTTGAGGCGCCGTCTCCTCGCCGTCTCCAATCAAGAAAACGTCAACGAAATCGGACAACGGTTCCGGATTACAAGACGCCGGACCTCCGGCGGCTATTAGCGGCGCGTCGATTCCGCGCTCTCTTCGATGCAATGGAATTCGACCAAGGTCGAGCATCGTTAGAACGCTGGTGTAACAAAGTTCGTATTGGAGCGTGAACGCCACGACGTCAAACGCGTTTAACGGCGAGAACGTTTCCAGCGAATAAAGCGGGAGCCCGTTGGCGCGCAATAATTCCTCAAAATCAGGACTTGGACAAAACGCCCGTTCGCAGGAAAGATTGCGTTTTTGATTCGTAATGTCGTACAGAACCGCAAGCGCGATATTTGACGTTCCGATCGAATAGACGTCGGGAAAACAGAAACACATCCGACCGTCGACCGATTCGGCGGGCTTGACTATCTGGCCGACCTCGCCGCCTATGTATTGCCCCGGCGTTCGTATGTCGGGTAGGAGGAGACTCTCGATAGAACGTCTTAGTTCGGGGTCAAAAAAATAGGGCGCGGGCATTGGCTTGGTTCTATGCGAACGAAATGAAGACTCGCAATAGTCGAGCGGTCGACGATACCGACCGCTTGGAAACGCCCCATATTATATGCGAGTCGAGCCTCGTTTCAAGTCGAAAGACCCTTTGTCCCTTTTGAAAAAAATCGTTAAAAAGTTTTTTGGTTGAAACGTCCAAAAGGTTTGTTCGTCTTCAAACATCGACGTCTCGCGTCCCTTTGGGACGAAACGACGTTTCGGATTTGCGACAACTTTTCCTTACTAGGAGAAAACGATGAATTTGAATTTCAAGAAAAGCTATTTCCAAGTTTTGCTCTTGGGCGCCGCGATTTGCGCCCTGTCCGTTTCGAGTCTTCGCGCCCAAGACGTCCCTTGTCCTTTTGCCGACGACGACGTTATTCTTTGCGCTTCCCCTTCCACTTTTGCGCAAGTTGATTCGGTGAAAGATGTTTGGAATCTAGACGAAACCCAGAATCTCTTCAACAAGCTCTTTGAAAAAGCCGACAAGGAACTGGCTAAAGCGATTGAAAAAGACCCCTCCCAAAAGGAGCGCGTCGACTTTATTTCCTCGCTCGTTCGTAACGACGTCGGAGAGAGTTCCGTTTCCAAGGCGGCGTTCTTCTGCTACTTCAAATACGTTGACGGCGTTATTTTCGCCGTTGATATTCCCGAAAACGCCGAGAAGCCCGAGGACGTCGCCCCCGGCGTTTCTATGACCTACGTTCTCAATTCCGATCCTTCCAACATTAACGTTGATCGTTTCTTTAAAGAAGGCGAAGATTTTGAAATCGTTAAAAAGACCGACAAAGAAAAGCTCGCTAAGATCTTTGTGAAAGAAAAGGGCGAGCTCAAAGCGACCATCTTCTTTGGCGAAACGAAAGTCAAAGATATGGACAAATACGTCGTTGTTTTTGCCGGTTCGCAAGAAGGAGCCGAAAAGAAGATTTCTCGTTTCCAGCAAACGAACGATTTCATCGCGAAGCGCGCCGATGGTAAACTTTTTGTCGATCATATGTTCAAGACCGGCTTGTTTGAGAAAGTCGTCGCGAAAATGGGCGAAAAGAAGGACGACTTCGACGATGGCGCCAAAGTTGCCTACGATATGATCCAAAAAGTTAAGTCGTTCCGTTTCCAGGTCAATGGCGACGCCGAGGGAATCTGCGTCGAGACTACTTTAGAGACTGTCGACGCCGATTCCGCGCAAACCTTCGCGGATCTTGCCAACGGCGGTTTGGCCGCGCTTCGCATTAAGGCTAAGGCCGAAGACAATCCTTCCGACGAGCTGAAGTTCGCCATCGAAATTCTGAAGAAGATCGAGGTCGCTAAGGGCGACGGTAGCGTCGTCGTTGGCAAAGCGCCGATTTCCGCCGAACAAATGAAGACGGTCGCGAAATACGTCAATGAGAAAGCGAAATAAAGCGACCGCTTGATCTCCCGATACACGTCGTCTTTTATCGCTTGACGCGTTCGTTGAAGAGAAACGAGCGCGTCGAGTTTTTTAGCGCGACTCGACTCGAATGAAAGAACAAACCTATATCGACGACTCCGAATTGGTCGAACGATTCCGAAATGGAGATCGAGACATATTCGACGTCATTGATCGCCGCTATCGTAATTGTCTTGTTCGATTCTTTCGTCGACGATCTTGCTCGTTAGATTTGGCCGAAGACTTGGCGCAAGAGACGTTAGTCCGCGCGCTGCGCTCGTTGGATTCTTTACGAGACGGGGCGTTTCTTTCTCAATGGCTTTATCGAATCGCCTATAACAACTGGATTGACTGGACTAGGAAGAATAGTTTTTCTGTTTCGCGGGCCGTTTCTTACGACGAACTTGCCTTAAACGATTCGCGAAACGAGTCAGATCGACGAGAGGTCGCGTTTTCTGGAAAGGAACGACGACCTTGTGGAAACTCCTTTGGGCGCGAGCCTCCGGACGCGCGCGCGGAGCGCGCCGAAGCTGTTGGGAACATATGGCGCGTCGCTCAAGATATTTTGACGGACGTCGAATTTAGAATACTGTGGGCAAAATACGTCGAAGAGCGCGGCGATAACGAAATAGCCGAAGCGTTTCGTAAAAAACCGGGAAACGTTCGCGTTCTCCTAACGAGAATCAGAAAGAAACTGGTTAGAAAATTACGTTTGGAATAATCGCGGATCTCGCGTCCAGCGGAGAGAAGAGATGAACGATCGAAAGAAAACAAACGACCTTTCCTACGAAGAAAGGTTGCGCGCCGATATAGACGATTTTCTCGAGCTTTTGCCTTCCGACATTGGGGTCGATTTTTTCGCGAAGCAATCGAGAAAGACCCGATTTGAAAACAAAAGTTTATTTTCGATCGCGGCGATTGTTCTCGTTCTGCTAACGTTCGGAATTGTTCTTCGGTACTTTCTTTCGACGTCCGAGGTCCCGGAAGGCAAGGGCGTCTCGGAGCGCCTCGCCTTCAAGACTAAGGTCGAGTCGGACGATCTCGAGATCGTAGACGAGTTAGACTCGCCCTCGGAAAGCGAAGAGTTGGGGGATTTCGTTGGGTTGACCGAAAACCTTATCGATTATTCCGCTGCAAAAATCGGAGTGTGGGAAGAAAACTTGGAATCCGCTCTCGTCTTGCCCGTTTCGTTTAATTCGATCTCTCAATCCTTGGTTCCTCGCGCCTCCGAAGACGCGTCGGACGACGGGGCGCCCGAGACGACGGGGCTTGAGTCCCTTTGCGAGTCTCTTTGTTCGGACGAATCCGTTTTACGTTTCGATCCGCTAGTTCAAACAGTTGGAGTTCTTTTCTTTCAGCGTCCTTGAGTTCTAGTCCCGTACTTAGTCGACGCAAGTTGGGTATAAGACAAACTTAATTTGCTTTCCGGTATTTTAAGAATAAGTTAAAATGGGAACTTCTCGAGTTGACGAAAAAAGCAAGCGCGATATAATGGGCGCGAATTAGGCGGGCTCGAAAACGAGCCGCGCGCGCCCATTCGCCTTCGTAGCGTTGAACGCTCGGACGCCGAGAAAGCGCCGTGAAATGCCTTGCGCGACGTTCCGTTTTGCTCTAACGGGCGTCGGGACGAAAGTCTTTCGAACGCTCGACGAGCGCCGACTTTGTTTTAGAAAAGGTCGCGTCGTTAAGGCGTTTTTTTTTGATTTTTTCCAACGATTCGCGATTTTCCCGCCTCTATGCGAGCCGCGTTTCGACGGAAGGTTGGCTTTTTCTCCGCGGCGACGGCAACCTTCGAAGTTACCGCAACGGCAACGCCATTTTTCTTGGGAGAAAGCTAAGATGCCTCGTCGCGACGACGTTAAAAAAGTTCTTATTATCGGTTCCGGTCCCATTGTTATCGGTCAGGCGTGCGAGTTCGACTATTCCGGAACTCAGGCTTGCAAAGCGTTGCGCGCTCTCGGGTACGAAATTGTCTTGGTAAACTCGAATCCCGCCACGATTATGACCGATACCGTCATGGCGGACTCCACCTATATCGAACCGCTGACGGTCGAATCGCTGGCGCGCATTATCGAGAAAGAGCGTCCAGACGCGCTTCTTCCCAATCTTGGCGGCCAATCCGCCTTGAATCTCGCCACCGCCCTCCAAAAAGCGGGGGTTTTGGACAAGTACGGCGTTAGAGTGATCGGCGTTCAACTCGACGCCATCGAGCGCGGGGAAGATCGTCAAGAGTTCAAGAACACGATGAAGGAACTCGGGATCGAGACTCCGAGGAGCGAGATTGCTCGAACGTTGGAAGAAGCCGAGGCGATCGCTGAAAAGTTGGGATTCCCCGTGGTCGTTCGTCCCGCGTACACAATGGGCGGAACCGGCGGAGGAATCTGCTACAATCTAGACGAATTCCGAACAATCGTCGCGCGCGGGCTCGCGGCGAGCCTTGTTACCGAAGTCTTGATCGAAGAGTCCGTTCTCGGTTGGGAAGAACTTGAGTTGGAAGTCGTTCGCGACGCCAACAACAAGATGATTACCGTATGTTTTATTGAGAACGTCGATCCGATGGGCGTTCACACCGGCGACTCGTTCTGCACGGCTCCAATGCTGACGATTAGCAAAGAGCTCCAAGATCGCTTGCAGAAGTACGCCTATAGCATTGTCGAAAAGATTGGCGTGATTGGCGGCACAAACGTGCAATTTGCCCATGATCCGGTTACAGACCGCGTCGTCATCATCGAAATCAACCCGCGCACCAGCCGGTCTTCCGCGCTCGCGTCAAAGGCGACCGGTTTTCCCATCGCCCTTGTTTCCGCCAAACTGGCTTCTGGGATGACCCTAGACGAAATGCCTTATTGGCGCGCGGGAACGCTTGATAAATACGAGCCTTACGGCGATTACGTTGTCGTGAAGTTCGCGCGCTGGGCGTTCGAAAAGTTTCGAGGCGTCGAGGACAAACTTGGCACTCAAATGCGCGCCGTCGGCGAGGTGATGAGCATCGGCAAGACTTTTAAAGAAGCGTTCCAGAAGGCGATTCGCTCGCTTGAGAAGGGACGTTGCGGGCTCGGTTTCGCCAAGAACTTCAACAAGCTTTCTCTCGACGAGTTAATGCAACGAATCGCGGTTCCGAACAGTTGGCGCTACTTCCTCATTTACGAGGCGTTGCGCAAAGGCGCGACCGTGGACGCCATTTTCGAGAAAACCAAGATCAAGAAGTACTTCCTCGAGCAAATGCTCGAATTGGTTCAACTCGAAGAAGAGATTCTCGGACATAAAGGATCCGCGCTTCCGGACGAGCTCCTTAAGCGCGCGAAGCTCGACGGGTTCTCTGATAAATACCTTGCCGAGTTGCTCGGCGTCTCAGAAAAGTCGATTCGCGACCAACGTTCCGCGATGGGCGTCAAAGAGGTTTGGAACAAGGTGCAAGTTAGCGGCGTCGAAAACGCTTGCTATTGGTATTCGACTTACAACGGCGTCGATGAAAACGTTATCAGTCCGAAGAAGAAGATTATGGTTTTGGGCGGCGGTCCCAATCGAATCGGGCAGGGGATCGAGTTCGACTACTGTTGCGTTCACTGCGCCATGGCGCTGCGCAAGAGCGGTTACGAAACGATTATGATCAACTGTAATCCCGAGACCGTTTCGACCGACTACGACACGTCGAACAAGCTCTACTTTGAGCCCCTGACTCTTGAGGACGTTCTCAGCGTCTACGAGGCCGAACAGCCCGACGGCGTCGTCGTTCAATTTGGCGGGCAAACTCCGTTGAATCTCGCCGCCGATCTCGCGAAGAACGGCGTGAAGATTATCGGAACATCCCCCGAGACGATCGATTTGGCAGAAGACCGCGATCTTTTCCGGCACATGATGCAAAAGCTAAACATTCCCCAGCCGGAATCGGGAATGGCGACGAACGTCCAAGAGGCTCTCGAAATTGCCAAGCGCATCGGCTACCCGTTGATGGTGCGACCTTCGTTCGTGTTGGGCGGTCGCGCGATGGAAGTCGTGCACGACGAGAGACAACTTGTCGAATACGTTGAGGCGGCGGTCGACGTCTCTCCGGAAAGGCCTATTCTCGTCGATCGTTTTTTGGTCAACGCGATCGAAACGGAAGCCGACGCTATTTCCGACGGTACGACCGCTTTTGTCCCCTCGGTGATGGAGCACGTTGAACTGGCGGGCATTCACTCCGGCGACTCCGCGTGCGTCATTCCCCCGATTAGCATCGCCCCGAAGCATATCGAGACGATTCGCGAGTACACAAAGCGCATCGCCGTAGAAATGGGCGTCGTCGGGCTTATGAACATTCAGTACGCGATCGCGAACGACGTCGTTTATATCTTAGAAGCGAACCCTCGCGCCAGTCGCACCGTTCCGCTCGTTTCAAAAGTGTGCAATATCCAAATGGCGGCTCTCGCGACGCGGGTCATGCTCGGCGAAAAGATTTCCGAATTAAATTTGATGCCCAAGGTGATCGGGCATTTCGGCGTCAAAGAGGCGGTGTTCCCGTTCAATATGTTTCCCGAGGTCGACCCGATTCTCGGACCGGAAATGCGCTCGACCGGCGAGGTATTGGGGCTTTCCCATTCGTTCGGTTTGGCGTTTTATAAAGCGGAGGAAGCCGCCGGTTGCGTTTTGCCAACGAATGGAACCGTCCTTATGACCGTTTCCGAAAACGATCGTAAAGGCGGCACCTTCGCGACGGTCGCTCAGGGATTTGCTCGACTCGGATTTAAAATCATTGCGACCGAGGGAACTCACAAAGCTCTGTGCGATCTGGGCGTCGAAGCGCAGTTGATCCACAAGCTCAACGAGGGACGCCCCGACATTGTTGACGCGATGAAGAACGGAGAAGTGCAACTTGTCGTCAATACTCCCTTGGGCAAACGCGGGCAAAACGACGACTCCTACATACGCAAGAACGCGATTCGTCTCCGTATTCCTTATATGACGACTCTCGCGGCCGCATTCGCCGCGCTCAAGGGCGTGGAAGCGATTCGCGGCGGACTTGAAAACGTCTGCTCGTTACAGGAGTATCATCGTTAAGCGTTGACTTTCGAAATTAGTTTCGACATAGCCAAAGAACTCGCGTTCAGTTTAAATACCGTTTGCGAGTTCTTTTCACTTGAGCGCTAGGATCAAGACGTTTGGACCATAAAAAAGACGTGGCTCGAAGAGAACCATTATTCTCCACGAACCCCGTCCTGTTAATCAATTTCGGTTAGGCGCCAAAATTGATTTGCTCGCGTTAATAAATATTAGTTGTTATTGAGAGACTCGCCGCCGTCGCGGGAACCGAGCGCGCCCCAAACGCCGAACGGACTCTTGCCGATCGGATCCGAACCGGAGTAGGCGGAATCGCCCAAATTGCTACCGCAGTCGATCGTGTCCGAGTAGAACGCGACGGAACCGTCGGCGCGCAGCGCGTTAATACCGCCGGAGTGGTTGCTCGAGGCGCTCAAGTAGCCCCAACCCCAACCGTTATGGGCGTTGGTGGTGCAGTTCGCGGAGTTCGGAGGCAGAATCGTCTGGAAGCCCAACGTGCAGGGACGGCCGTCGGTGTGAAGCGCCCCGCGAGAATCGCCGAGAACGTTGGTGGTATTGTAGACTCTATTGTCGTCCGTTTTAACCATCGCTTGGCAACTGTTCGGAGAACCGCCGCCCCAAATAACCGTGCCGCCCTTGACGCGTTGCGAGGATCCCTCCGCGCCACAAACTTGCTCGCCGATCGCGATCGTGTTCGACGTGCCGTCCGTCATCGACGCCATTGTGTTGCACGTGAGGTACGAAGTCCCGGTTTTGGTCCAGCCTTCGCGACCGCCGTACCCGCCCGGGAAAAAGCCGCGCTTGTTTCTACCCGATTCGGTTACGCTAACCGTGGCGTCGCCGTAGCAACCGGGATAACTCCCGCATTGTCCCTTGTTCCAGTACGAAGGAGCCTTGGCGTTCGAATCCGAGGGACAACCCATACCTGGAATTAGGTTTTGGAATTCGGCGGTGGCGCAAGTCCAAACCTCGGACCAACTCGCAAACCCGTTCGCTTCGTCGCCTCTCGACATAACGGCGTTCCAGCGCGAGGTCTGCTCCATAAATGGATAGAGGGGGACGTAGAAACTGACCATACCCCAAGCCGCGAAGTACGGGTCATGGCCCGGGGAAGTCCGCGCGGGCGGGAAATAGTTGTTCGTGTCGTGATAGTTGTGCAGCGCGATACCAATCTGCTTCAGGTTGTTGGTGCACTGCATACGACGAGCCGCCTCGCGAGCCGCCTGAACGGCGGGAAGAAGCAGACCGATCAAAATACCGATAATGGCGATTACGACGAGAAGTTCGACGAGCGTGAAACCTTGGCGGTTTCTCTCGCCATTCCAATTCAACATTGCTTTCATAACCAACGTCCTTAAAACAAAAAGATGAAACTCCGGAGTATGATAAACGCCTCGGAATAAATCGCGAAACGTCGCGCTAGCGATCGAGCGCCGTCGAGCAAACCCTCCTATTCCGGAAAGTTAGGTTACGCTCATCTAGGAACGACGCCCCTATCTTAACATAGGACACAGTTTCGCGGGAGCCTGTTTCGCTGTTTTTGAAAAAATTTCAAAAAACTTGTAAACGCGTGCTTAAGAGACGGAAACCGCGCGTAGAACCAAAAGTATTTTAAGACCCGAAGAGCGCGTCCGCGCTTTCTTTGGACACAGTTTGAACAATATTTCGGTTACAAATGTATCGAATACGCGGGGCTAGTTGGCTAGCTTAAGGAGACTCGCTACCGTTGCAAAAATCGAGGGTTTCTCAAACGTCAAGCGAGTTTCCTCCGATGAGATCTTGCGCGCGCAAGATTCCCCAAGTTTGCCCGATGGTCGTTCGCGCGGGGCAGAGCATGACAGAACCGTCTACGCGAACCGGGTTAATACCGCCACTTCGGTAGCTTGGCAATCCCTCCTCAAGTGTCTCCCGCGTCGGTCGCGCGGTTCGCGGAGTTCGGAGGAGGAATCGTCTGGATGTTCAATGCGGTAAGAACGACCATTGGCGCTAATCGAGGGGCGACTGTCGCCGAAGGACTTGCCGGAACGGCGGAATCAATTCTCGGCTATTTTAACTATTGTTTTGGGTCTGTTCGGAAAGCCCCCGCTCCGAACAACGACAGCTTTTGTCCCTTGAAGATATTCCTTCCCGAATAGTCGTTCGAGCAAAAGAAAACGCCCGAAGGACGCGTTTTAGCCCCTCGGACGTTGTTTAAACGAATAATTCTAATTCGGCGAAAAAAGTCCGAATTTGCGGTTTAGTATCAGTTGTTGTTGAGAGACTCGCCGCCGTCTCGCGAACCGAGCGCGCCCCAAACGCCAAACGGGCTCTTACCGACCGGGTCGGCGCCGCCATAAGCGGAATCGCCCAAATTATTACCGCAGTCGATCGTATCGGAGTAGAACGCGACGGAACCGTCGGCGCGCAGCGCGTTGACGCCGCCCGCGTGGTTGCTCGAAGCGCTCAAGATACCCCAGCCCCAACCGTTGTGCGCGTTGGTCGTGCAGTTCGCGGAGTTCGGAGGCAGAATCGTCTGGAAGCCCATCGTGCAGGGACGACCGTCGGTGTGAACCGAACCGCGAGAGTCGCCGAGAACGTTGGTCGTGTTGTAGATTCTGTTGTCGTCCGTCTTAACCATCGCTTGGCAGCTGTTGGGAGAACCGCCGCCCCAAATGACCGTGCCGCCCTTGACTCGTTGCGAGGAACCCTCGGAGCCTACGACTTGCTCGCCGATCGCGATTGTGTTCGACGTGCCGTCCGTCATTGACGCCATTGTGTTGCAAATAAGGTTCGGGCAACCGGGAGTGGAGCCGCCGTAACCGCCGGGGAAGAACCCGCGCTTGTTTTTGCCAGATTCGGTTACGCTAACCGTGGCGTCGCCGTAGCAACCCGGGTAACTTCCGGCTTGGGCTTTGTTCAAATAAGACGGGGCCTTGGCGCTCGAGTCCGAGGGACAACCCATTCCGGGGATCGGGTTTTGAAATTCGGCGGTGGAACACAACCAAACTTCAGCCCAACTCTGGAATCCGTGCGCTTCGTCCGCCTTTGCCATAACGGCGTTCCAGCGAGAAGTTTGTTCCATAAACGGATAGAGCGGAACGTAGAAACCGACCATACCCCAAGCCGCCCAGTACGGATCGTAGCAAGGGGAAAGTCGAGCCGGAGGAAAAGCGTTGTTCGTGTCGTGATAATTGTGAAGCGCGATACCGATTTGCTTCAGATTATTCGTGCACTGCATACGACGAGCCGCTTCGCGAGCCGCTGGGACCGCGGGGAGAAGCAGACCTATCAAAATGCCAATGATGGCGATGACAACGAGGAGTTCGACAAGCGTGAAACCTTTGCGGTTCCGACTCTCCTCAAAGCTAAACATAGTTTTCATGGCGCCTAACCTTATGAAAAACGAGAAAGTATTTAAATGCCGCCTAAGCGGCGCGTTTGTCTAGCGCGACAAAAGCTCAAAATCAGTTGTTGGCTTTGCCTTCGACGTCGAAAGTAACTTCGCCGCCGCCGGCGGAGACGCTCGCTTTCAGCGGCGTCTTATCGAAATCGCCCCAGATTTTCGGGACTTCGCGAGGCAACTCCTCGCATTTCTTGAGCCATTCGTCGATGTAAGCGTCCTTTTCCGGCTTGCTCATCTGCGCTTGCTCTTCGGGGGTCTTCCAGTGCTCCGCCAATGGCTCTTTTGTAACTTGAACGCGGAAGTCTCCGGCGGGAGCTCCGTCTTGCGTGTAGCCTTGCAATGTCGTTGAAATCTTCGCGACGCCTTTCGCGTCAGTCTCTCCGTTAACGACTGGATTTTTACCGTCGATAAGCAAAACTTGCGCGCCCGCGATAGGCGTCGAACCGTCGACCACCGTTACGGTGAACGGGAAAGTCTCGGGCATATCGGCGGGCTTCTTCTTACCGCATCCGGTAACCGCGAGGCAAATCGTCGCGACAAGCGCGACTCCGAACATATGGTATTTCATCTTCGACTCCTCTTTCAATCGCGACGCCTACGAAAGGCCGCGGTCGTCCTCGAAAGACGAACCGCGATAAGTAGATGCGCAAACCTGTAAATAGTTCCATCCAAACGGCCCAACTTTAACGTTGAAACGAACTCAACGCTGGGCTCATTGTAATTTTGCGCCAACAAAATAGCAAACGAAATGGAGGCTCGATTTCAACAAATGTCAAAAAATGCCTCCATTAATCGTTCTATTCGTTTTAACCGTTAAGATACTCGCAAAGCCGCTCTTGTTTCATTGAAACAATCACGCCTCAGATACCGATCCTACCAATTCGAGGTAATCGTCCAAAACGACGGTTGATCCGTTGTGGACTACGGCCAGAATTCCGGAAAGATCCGATAATCCTTTAGTGATAAAATAATTTGCGACCTTTTTCTTGCGGTCGTCCTTGGCGGCTTGACCAAGGAGATAATGTCCGAGCAAAACGATTAACCCCGCGTCGACGATTTTGCGCGCGCGCAGTTCGACGTAAGCCGCGCCTTTTTCTCGCGCGAAAGCGATCGCGTCCGTCAATTTTGCGCGCGCGGAAACCAACTTCGCCTTCATTTCCTCGAGCGCGTCGTCCGCGTATTCCTTAGCTTCAAATTCTTCGAGATAACTCGCGTAGACTCCGGAGGTCAAACCGCGAATCGCCGCGACAACTTGCAATTGCGAAGTTCCCTCGTAAATCGTCGTAATGCGCGCGTCCCGATAATACCGTTCCGCCGCGTAATCCTTCATATAACCGCTACCGCCAAGTACCTGAATAGCGTCCGTCGCGACCGAAATACTCGTCTCGCTGCAGTAGTATTTGCTAAGCGGGGTGAGCATTGCGTTGAGCTTCTTAAGCGACCTGGACTTCTTCTTGAATTCCTTGATTTCCTCGGGGGAAAGCGCGTCCGCGTTTCGTTCGAGAAGGCGATTAATATTGTTTTCATAGTCGCAGACGCGCGCGGTTTCGTAGCACAAAGCGCGCGCCGATTCGATGCGAACGCGGGAGTCCAAAACCATTTCCGCGACGGCGGGCAAGTTTTCGATTGGAGCCCCGAATTGTTCGCGAGAATTGGCGTAATCGCGCGCGAGTCGTTGAGCCGCCTCCGCGACTCCAAGCGACTGAGCCGCGATCCCGAGCCGCGCCCCGTTCATTAGCGACATTACGTAGGTGATCAATCCGCGTTGTCGTTCTCCGATGATCCGGCAAGGCGCGTCTTTAAAGACAAGCTCGCAAGTCGGCGAACCGTGAATCCCGAGTTTGTTCTCCAAATGCCGAACCTTAACGTAAGGTCCGCGCTCGCAAAGGAACAGGCTCAGACCTCGTCCGTCGGAAATGCTCGGCTCGCTTCGCGCCAACACAAGAAGAACCTCGCCGCAGCCGTTGGTAATAAAACGTTTGACCCCATTGAGAACCCAGTTTCCGTTTTCGTCCTGATCGGCGCGAAGACGAACCGCCTGCAGATCGGAACCCGCGTCCGGTTCGGTCAGTACCATAGCTCCGGTTACTTCTCCGCGCGAGAATTTCGGGAGATACTCGTCTTTGATCTCGTCCGAGGCGAACGCGTAGATTGTCTCCGCGATTCCTTGCAATCCGAACATGTTCATAAACGAACAATCGCCCCTAGCGACGATTTCCGTCGCCATCGTGTAGATAAGAGTGGGGCAGTTGATCCCGCCGTACTTTCGCGGAAGCGTGAATCCCTGCAAGTCGGCGCGATTCATTTGGTCGAGATTCTTTTGGACGAGGGGGTGGAGCGTTACCGTTTGATCCTCGTTAAGGGTATTCCCTTCGGCGTCCACCGCTTCAGCGTTCTTTGCCAGTACGCTCCCGCTGATTTCGCCGACGATCTTGAGAACGTTGCGATAATTGTCGATCGCGTCCTCGATACTTCGAGGCGCGTAATCGGCGTCGCCGTTCGGCGTTTCCCGCTCTTGTAGCGCGGCGATCTCTTTCAAGTCGAAATAGTCGAACAGGAACTGAATGTCTTGATTGTCGGTGAAAAAGTTGGCCATAAAGTCCTCTGTGTTCACTGTGGATTATGCGCCTAGCGCATAGAAAGGGAATACGCCGCATTATACTACAAACGCCCCGACTAAAACAGTGCAATTTTTGTGGGAACGTCGTTTTTCCCGCGATAAAAAGAAAAGTTCGACGTCGCGACCGACGCCGAACTTACCAATTTGAATCTCTTCATACAACTTGATAAAGACAACGAAAGAACTACTCTTCCGTTTCGTCCTCTTTATTCTCGGACTTTTTCTTCCCCGAGGTCTTTACCGCGTCGTCGATCTCGTCCTCGATTCCCGCCACGCCCTTCTTGAATTCGGTTACGCTCCGACCGACCGAACGCATCACGGAAGGCAGGCGATTCCCGAAAAGCAGGAAAGCGATAACGGCCAGAATGACCATCTGGATGGGAGAACCTATACCAAACAGCGGTTCCATAAGAAAACCTTTCATTTAAATTAAACGAGCGGAACTCCCAAAAGCTCCGTCGTAATATTCAAGTTTCAATAGTTCCGACTCTCTCGCCTCGGTGGATCGGCGCGAGCGAACCGTTCAAAACGGCTCGAATTTCGTCGGACTCGTTCACATTGTAACGAAGGCGCCGGGGACGTCAACGACGCCCCCGCGCCGCATCCCCTATTCTAACATTATTCGCTCAAGTTTTAAACTCTTTTTCATTCCGTTTGTCCAAAAATGCCGCCGAACAGAAAATGGACTTCGTAATTTCCAGAAAAGCCGCTACAAAACAAATAATCGCTATGTTCGGCGTTTCTTGTCGCAAATTCGGACGCGTTGGCGTCTAGCTTAACAGCGTTTGTTTTTCGGGGGGGAAGAGGACTCTGAACTTTTCAGATAGTTCTAATATCTGCTTTACGGTCAGTGTTTCCGCTCGAATTTCGCCTTTGAGATCCATCTCGGTCAAGACCTTGTCGACGACGTCCTTCTCCAATCTATTCTTGAACGCGCTACAAAGCACCGAACGAATGAATTTTCGTCGATGGAAGAAGAGGGCGCGAACGAATTCGTGAAAGAATCGCAAATTTGGAATTCTGGCGCGTTTCTTCTGGTTATAAACGCACTGAACAATAGCGGAGTCGACCTTGGGACGAGGCCAAAAAACGCTTGGAGGCATAATCCGAACGATTCGGCAATCGCATTGCGCTTGCGTCCAGACCGCGAGCGCCCCGTAGTCTTTAGTTCGGGGCTTAGCGCAAATTCTGTCTCCGACTTCTTTTTGGATCGTAACCGTCATCGAGTAGGGAGGGACGTCGGACAGCAATAAATTGGACATTAAGGGCGTCGCGATCTGATAAGGCAGATTCGCGCACAACTTGAATCGTCGATCGGGAGATTTCGCCAATTCCTCCCGAACGACGTTTAGTACGTCGCGATTCAGACGATTCTTATTTTCGAGAATGTCGGCGAATAAAAACCGGATATTAGGCTTGTCCCAATGCTCTTGCTTCGCCATCTCGTGCATTACGGAATCGACTTCGACCGTTATGACGACGGCCGCCTCTCGTGCCATCGCGCCCGTGAGAGAACCGGTTCCGGTGCCAACTTCTAGCACGACGTCGTTCTTCTCGAGTTCGGCGGATTGATAAAGTAGACGGAGAAGGTTGAGATCGATCAAAAAGTTTTGACCAAGCTTTCCGCGAGGATGAATTCCAAGCGTTTCAAAGCGTTTCATTAAGTAGGCGCGCGTTTGATTGTTCGAAGAGCCTTCGCCCATATGCGTTGTCCTTTGTTTTGCCCTTTTTGGGACGGGTCGAAATTCTGATTCTAGATTTGCCGTTTATTCAAGACGTCGACTTCGTTCAGCGCCTCTTCCAGTAAACGATTGAAATTTGGAGCGCTTCTCAGCGCGGAGACCGATTCGCTCGACGCGAAAATGCGCGCTCGTTTAACGTAGTCGTCGAACTGTTCGCGAGCCAGCGCGCGAACCACTGGGGACGCCTCCGCTAACGGTCGATACGAGCCCTCGTCCGGATAGAAGACGTCGATTTTAAATTCCACTTCTTTGTCGACCGGCGGGGCGTCGACGAGAACGTCGTCTTCCCGAATTCCGAATTGTATCGCTAGGCGCCGGGAAAGCTCCATAATCTCTCTGTAGGGGCGTCCCGCGATTCTACGATAGAGTTCCGGTTCTTCCATCGCGCTAAATTGTCGAACCCGTTTAAAAAGCAGACGCCGTTCTCCGAACAATCCGTCGCAGAGTCTCGTCGCTTCGCGATCGAGCGCGGGGGTTGTTCCTTTGGAAGAGCCGCAACAAGAGAAAAGGAACGCCCCGACCTCGCGATCCGACTTGCGGCGAAATTCGTCAATAAATTCCCTTGCTCCGAGTTTCTCCGAAAGGAGCGCGACTAGCCGCTGAAACATCACCGTTGCCGATCGCGCGGCGTGGTGCCAATAGACCTCGCTGAACATAACGTACCGTGCGAACACCATCAATTCCGCGGCCGTTTTACCCTTTGAGGAAATCGCGATTCCATCGCCGCGCTCGTTAAGACGGAGACTTCCGACGAGACGATCGATATCGTAGTTTTTCCCGTAGGGAACGCCGGATCCGCAACTGTCCCGCATCAAGTAGTCCATCTTGTCGACGTCGATTGGTCCGGAAAGCGCGCTCGCTAGGAGTCGAAAAACTTTCTCGCGTCGAGCGAAACCTTCGTCCGTTTCATTCTCTTGTCGACGAGGAGCGCGTTTGAGAAGAATATCGAGGACGTTTTCTGGCTCGATTCCCCAATCGTCGCGAAGGAGAGGCGCTAATTCGCCGGTAATATAATCGGTCGCGAGCTCTTCGTGCGAAGCGACTTCCGGGAGTTTTAGATCTTCGATCAGATGACAATATGGAAAATGACCGACGTCGTGGAGTAGCGCCGCCAAAATGAACGTTTCCGCTTCCTCGACGCGAACGAGCGACGCGAATCGCTCGTCGTGAGCGAGGCGCTTAAGCAAGACGAGCGAGAGTCGGTAAACGCCCAGCGAGTGTTCGAAACGCGTGTGAGTCGCGCCGGGATAAACAAACCGAACGAATCCAAGTTGCGAAACGTCCGCAAGCCTTCGAAACGCTCGAGAATCGACGATGCGGCGGACGCGCGGCGTGAGTGGAACGTCGAGTTCCGGAGGAATTCGAACAATAGAAGATCTCGCGTCCAGTCCGATGATTTCGGGGATAAAAAGTAAATCGGCGGCGGTTGTTTTCATTGTTGCGAGCGTCCAAAACTTCGCGCGCCGGTCGCGGGCGGTTTGATTTCGCCGAGTTCCGCGTCGAATAGTTCCTTGATTTCTTGAACGGTCGGATTTTGCTCGAATTCGCGGCGTATCTCTTGGAAATCTCCGCGAGGACTCGAACGGCGATCTCTTGGGTCGTTAGCGCGAGACGCGACGGGGGAAAAACCGGAGTTGGGTCGCGCGGAAATCGCCGCGGAGGGGGACGGCGTTTGGACTGACGAAACGTCGTTAGTTTGAAGTCGAGGGGAGACGGAAGGATCGATGAGGCAACTGATCGTCACCGCGCCGCCTAACTTTTTAGAAAGCTTGGGCGCGATTTTTGATTTTTCGCTTTCGCAGTACGATTTTTCTTCGTCCCGACCCTCGGGGAAGAGAACGACGAAACGATCGGGATACTCGGCGCGGATTTCCCCGAACGTCGCCGCCTTACTCGGCAAAACGACGCCCGATTTGGTGGATTCGAGCCAATACTTGATCAATGTTTCTTGAGGGAGCGAGATCCAACCGACGTTCGATGGCGACGCGCTTTGATTTGACGCCGGAGCTCGATTCTCAACGGGGGCTTCGAGCGGCGAGCTCGGCGTCGCTAATTGGGACTCGACGTCGGGATTTTTTTTTTGCTCGCTCGATTCTGATCGAGCGGAATTTGAAACGAACGACGCCGAGATGTTGGGGAACGCGCCCTGCCTAAGTTGCGCGATTAACGTTTCTATCGCTTGGAAGGCGTCAAGTCGACACAGTCTCGCGAAGGCGAGTTCGGTCAATACGCGGGATTGAGGGCTAACTCGCGCTCGCTGAGCCGTTTGATCGAGTATCTGAAGCGCCGCTAGGATTCGGCGAATACCTAGTTCCTCGGAAGTCGCGCGCAACTCGTCCAATCGAGCGATTGGCGAGTACAGAAGCTCGTTGGCTCCGCAACCGCAACCGACGACCATTAAATCGCGATAGATTCCGATTGTCTGCTCGATGAGAACCCCAAAATCAACTCCGCGTTTAGAGGCTTCGTCCAATAGACGAAACGCCTCCGCCGCGTCCCCGCGAACCGTTGCGCCTAAAAGGTCGAACATGACCTTGTCGTCCACCGAACCGAGCATTTGATGAACGTCGGATAACGAAATATGTTTCGGCGCGAAGGAAAGCAATTGTTCCAAAAGCGATTGCGCGTCGCGCATCGATCCGTTGGCGCGTCGCGCGAGGACGTCGAAAACCCCTTCTTCCGCCTCCGCTCCCTCTTGGCGAGCGATTTGCCCTAGTCGAGCCGCGATGGACGCGCCGTTGACGTTCCCAAAATCAAACCGTTGACAGCGCGAAAGAATCGTAATCGGGATTTTATTCGGCTCGGTTGTGCAGAAAATGAACTTGACTCGCGCGGGAGGTTCTTCCAGCGTTTTCAACAGCGCGTTGAACGCCTCGCGCGTCAACATGTGCACTTCGTCGATGATGTATATCTTGTACAACGATCGAGAGGGCGCGATCGCGGCGTTTTGGCGCAATTGGCGAATCTCGTCGACCCCGCGATTGCTCGCCCCGTCGATTTCGATAACGTCCACGTCGTCGCCCGATGCGATCGCGACGCAACTGTCGCATTGGAGACAAGGGCGAGTCGTCGGCCCGTCGACGCAGTTGAGCGACTTCGCGAAAATTCTAGCGCAAGACGTTTTGCCCACCCCGCGCGCCCCGGTGAAGAGATAGGCGTGTCCAACGCGATCCGTTTCAATGGCGTTGGACAACGCGCGAGCGACCGTTTCTTGACCGATGAGCTCGTCGAACGTTTGAGGACGATACCGACGCGCGACAACCTGGTACGCGCTGGGCTTTGAGCGCTCGACGCGCGGCTCTTCGGAGAGCTTTTCGGGAATCGCTCGCTCCCTCGCTCGAACCGCCTCGGGTTCGATTTGCGTTTGGGATTCCGCGGCGTTGGCGTCGGGCGGCGCAACGGAGCCTTCGTTCGTCGCGCCGGGAACGTCCGCCGCGAGCGCGCGGGATTCCGCCGTCGAAGAGAAGATGGAAACCGACGATTCCGATACCGCTGAGTTTGTTTTGTCGGTCGTTGGCGATTCGGGAGTTTCGTTTCCCAATTTTTGAGAATCCGTCGGCTCGATCGAAGTTTTTCGGACGGGACGCTTCTTTTTAACCGGTTCCTCGACCTCCGGCGCGGCCTCCTTTGGCGACGCGCCCGCGTCGGCAAAGAGAAAACCGGAACCGTTGGTATTAGGGGATTCCCCGCGCGTTCGTTTCATTGCGTCTCCTCAAAGACCAACGGGACGGCGGTCGCGAAAAATCGCGAGGCGCCAAGAAACAAAAAAACGACTTTCAACGAGAACCCCGGCACATAAGAGTAACCGCTTATGGCTGCTCGATCTCTCGCCTGACCAGGTTCGCGACCTCCCATTGCAGGGGGTCTCGTTGAAAGCCGTTTGACTAGCGGCAAGGATCCCCTCGCCTGACGCTATTCTATTCGAGCCCGCGTTTATTACAAGGGGCGTCGCGCTTTTTTTTATTTTTTCTCGTTGGACTTTTCGTTTTCTTGATTTTGCGTTTGGCGAGGAGTAGACTGTTTAAGCGAGCGCGTCGGCCGCGCGAGCGCGCCGATTGATTCGAATTGTTGGACGTTGGAGTTGTTGAGACGATGCAGAAAGAGCCTCTAATCCGTATTTGCGCGAAAATGACCGTCGAATCGACCCTCGCGCTCGTTGCGTTCGCATTGACCCTCGCGTTTCTCGGATTGGGATTGCCGCGTTCCGTTTGCGCGGACGAATTGTCGGGCGAGCCCATAATTGTCTCCGTTTCGACAAATTCGGAGAACGAGGGCTACGAAGCGTACAAGGCCTTTGACGGCGACAAAAGTTCTTTCTGGCACTCGCAGTTTTCTCGTCCTCCGTTCGAATACTCTCCCATTCCAATAAGTTGCGGCTATCAATGCGGGTGCGTTGACGAGCATCCGCGTCGCAAGGTTTCTCGCGATTTTGATCCGAATCGTCCGTTTGAGCTTCGAATCGACTTGCGAGGCGAGCGACTTATAACGGGATTCCGTTACTTTCCCCGAGCCGACGGAACGCCCAATGGGCAAATAGGCGAATACGAGCTCTACATTTTTCAAAAACTGAGCGATTCCGACGCGTCCGCTTTCGTTGAAAATGGCGAATGGGAAGGCGAACTAGGCGAGCCGATTGTCGCCGGCGCGTTTACCGGAAGCGAAAAGGAATTGGAGGAAGGGACGACGGTTCTATTTGAGCGTCCCGTTGCCGCGCGTTACGCGATTTTTCGCGCGAAAACCGAACTCGCAAATCGTCCCTTCGCCGCGGTCGCGGAACTTGAGTTTCTGTCCGACGGCGCGTTTTTTCGACCTATTGAAGCGTCCTCGGTTGGTCTTTGCGACATTGTTCCCAAAGAGCGCGCCGTTCGACTTCTCGCGGAACTAGTCGGCGTTTCCGAAGACGACATTGTTCGATCTCCCTATTTCGACGATCTACTCCATCAATACGGACGTCTCGCGATCGAGTTGGGACGCGCGGATTACTATCGGGCAATCTCGCGGCAACTCCCGTCGGAACAAGCGGGTATACTTCCGACCGATCGAGACCCGCTCGACGTGGTTTTGCGAAGAACGCGGGCTCTTTGGCTTTTGATAAACGAACTTGACGACGATTTCTTCGACGGTTCCGCGAACAATGATCTCGACCCTTCGCTGAACGAGGACGTCCGCTTATGGCGCGAATTGAACGAAGCTTCCAAAATCGTCTCCGTCGAGAACCCGGAAACGAGGTTTCAACTCTTTGCGCTAGTCGCTCTTTGGCGCCGTTCCTTGATCTTCAAACGCGCCGAGTTGGATTTCGCCAAGATTTTGTTCGTTAAGAGAAACCGTTCGAACTACAATCATATCTGCGACCAATTTTATGGTCGTTCCGCCATGCCGGGCGGGGGGCTTTTTACTCTTTCCAAGCCCTTTGGCGAGTTTCCAAGCGCATCGATTTCTCCCGCGTTGCGGAGCGCTCTCGCCGCCATTGTAGATTCGCGCTCTAGGGTCTCGCTCGAGTTTGGCGATTTGTGGCGCGTTTCGTATTGTCCCGCCGATTTCGATCTGTTGGCGGAATCGAAAGTGGTCGGCGGGAGACTTGATGGGAAGAAACTGGAAAACGGCGCTTTTATTTCGCCCGAGCTTTCTTTTGACGGCAAGCGAATCGCTTTCGCGTTTTGCGAATGCCAAGGATCCCCCGAACACCTTCAAACCCTCGACTTAACTAGAGGGCACACCCAAGAGGGACGATGCTATCACGTCTTTACCTGCGACGTCGACGGCGGCGATTTGCGAATGATAACCGACGGAACGTGGAACGATTTCGATCCCTGCTATTTGCCGAACGGACGTTTGGCGTTTATCTCCGAGCGTCGCAATGGGTACTTGCGTTGCGGGCGCGATTGCCCGACCTACACCCTCTTCGATATGAATCAAGACGGTTCAAAAATTCGCTGTCTTAGTCGCCATGAAACGAACGAATGGGCCCCGAGCGTCTCCAATAGCGGGCAGATTTTGTGGACTCGTTGGGACTACATTGACCGTTTCGGTTGTATCGCGCACGGCGTTTGGACAACGAGTCCCGACGGTCGAAATCCGCGAGCCGTTTGCGGTAATTACGCTCCTAGACATTTGCGTCCGGATTCCGTTTTGGACGTTCGCGCGATTCCCGGGTCTTCCAAATTGATCGCGACGGCCGGACCTCACCATGGTCAATCGTTTGGCTCCATTGTCGAGATCGATCCAAACGCCCCAGACGATCCGATAAGTCCCATTACGAGAATGACTCCGGAAATCGGTTTCCCCGAAAGCCAAGACGGTTCGCAAGTTTGGGGAACCCCTTGGCCGCTGGCCGAGGATCTGTTTATGGCGGTGGCGGATTATTCGTTCGATCCTAGGTTCGGTCGAGAGGGCGGCGCGTATCAACGAGGCGATTACGGTATTTACTTGGTCGACGCTCTGGGAAATCGAGAGTTGCTCTATCGCGACCCAGATATTGGCGCGTCGACTCCTATTCCGCTCGTCTCGCGCGAGGCGCCTCCCGTCGCCCCGTCCTTGGTTCCCGAATCGGAGATCGTGGACGAGCCCTTCGTAACGCCTCCGGCGTTTGACGCCGAAAGACCACAAGGCGTCGTCTCTATCCAAAACGTCTACGCGACGGACGTCCCATTTCCCGAAGGGACAAAAATTAAGGAGATTAGAGTTGTTCAAATCTTTTGTATGTCCGTTCCCTCGGGCTATCCCCCTTACGAAATTGGCGTTCGAGAGGCCACCTCGACCGATTCGGTAAAGCTGACGCGTCGCGTTTGGGGAACCGCCCCGGTCGAGGAAGACGGAAGCGCCTATTTTTATGTCCCCGCCGACTGCGAACTTTATTTTCAGGCGCTCGACGAGGACGGACTCGTCGTCCAGTCGATGCGTTCTGGAACCGCTTTGCGTCCCAATGAAAATCTCTCGTGCATCGGTTGTCACGAGCCGCGCGAAGCGACGGGCGCCGAAACGACGAACTCGCCCGGCGTTTCTGGAGGAGACCAAGTTCCGCTCGCCTTGAGACGCGAACCCTCTCGGCTTAAATCTGAGGGTTCCGGAACTCAACCGGTCAACTTTCCCGAACTCGTTCAGCCCGTTCTTGACAAACATTGCGTCGAATGTCATCGTCGAGACGATTCTCGCGAAAAGGGCGCGCCAAATCTGGATCGGGAACCCTACGAGAGAGGTTTCTACGCGTCTTACTGGAATCTGCTCGCTAGCGGGCGCGTTTTCAACGACTATGTCGATTCCCTAAGAACTACTCCCGGACAATTCGGCGCCCGCGCCTCTTCGCTCTACGATTTGATTCAAGACCACTACGACGTTAAATTGTCCGACGACGAGCGTCGGCGAATCGCTCTTTGGCTCGATACGAACTCGTTGTTTTTCGGGGTCTATGAGAAAGATGGATGCGAGCGAGAATTGAGAGGCGAGCGAGCCGTCCCCACCTTGGAATGATTATTTCAAACAAGAATGGTGTGTTGATGAAACGAAACGTATTTTTTTCCAGTTTAGTTTTTGGGGTTTTCGCGGTTCTTTTAGTTTTTCCGACGTTTGCTCGGGAGGTCGCTAGCGTCGAATACGAGCTCGTTTTGAACGTCCCCTATTACTCGCAAGACGAACTGGCGGGCGCCGACGAATACCAAAACTCGCAGTGCAAGCTCGATATTCTCTATCCAAAGAACGCCGAAGTTCCTTTCGCTACGATCGTTTGGTTTCACGGCGGCGGGCTTACGGGAGGAGGGAAATACATCCCTTCGGCGTTCGAGCGTTTAAAAGCGTTCAAAGAAGGTCGTTTGGCCATTGTTGCCGTGGGATACCGGCTTTCTCCAAAGGTTCCGTTCCCCGTCTTTATCGAAGACGCGGCGGCGGCGACCGCTTGGGTCTTGCGACACATTGTCGAGTACGGAGGCGATTCAAAAGCCGTCTTTGTCTCCGGCGGAAGCGCCGGAGGGTACTTGAGCGCTATGCTCGCCGCGTATCCGAAATGGCTCGAGGCGCGCGATGCGAGTCGCGAAGAAATAGCCGGTTTCATTCCCGTTAGCGGGCAAATGACGACGCATTTTCACGTCAAAGAATTACTGGGATACCCCGGGCTTCAGTATAATCCCGTCATCGACGAAAACGCGCCTCTTGGAGGTCTTTCCAAAGACTTTCCTCCCATTTTCTTCGTTATGGGCGATCGAAAAGTAGAATGGAAATGTCGCGTGGAAGAGAACGAATTAATGTTCTCCTCTCTCAAAGCGCTTGGCGCTCCGCTTGTCGAGTTTTCTGAAAACGAGGGGTTTACTCACGGGATCTCCGGTATGGGCGACGACATTAAATCCGATTTGCTCGATAAAATCGACGCGTTTTTGACGAAGGCTCGCGATTTGAAGAAGTAAGCTCGCGAAAACGCGCTGGAAATCGTCAACTTGACGCTCGAGTAAAAAGGGTTAGAATACGCGAATCGCGAGGCGCCGCGGACGGCGTCGGGACAACTAGTGTTAGCGCAATTCGATTGCGAGGTTGATATGACGGAAGAATCGGGCAAGACGGCGAGTTCGCCGAAAACGATGTACGATAAGATTTGGGAGAATCACCTTGTTTACCAAGAGCCGGGCGATGATTCCGCGATTCTTTACATCGATCAATTGTTGTGCCACGAAGTGACCAGTCCGCAGGCGTTCGAGGGGCTCCGCATGGCGGGACGAAAGGTTCGTCATCCGGATCGCGTTATGGCCGTTCAAGACCACGACGTCCCCACCAAAGACCGCGACAAACCGATCGCCGATCCAATCGCCCGCAAGCAGATTGAAACGCTTCGGGCAAACTGCAAAGAGTTTGGCATTAGGCTCTACGACCTTTTTGACATAGAACAGGGCGTGATCCACGTTGTTGCCCCGGAGCAGGGACACGTTCGCCCCGGAGGGACTCTCACCTGCGGAGATAGCCACACCGCGACTCACGGCGCGTTTGGAATGATCGCGATGGGAACCGGAACGAGCGAGGTCGAGCACGTTTTGGCCACTCAGACGCTTCGTCAAAAGAAGATGAAGCAAATGCGAATTACGATCGACGGCAAACTTGGTCGCGGCGTTTACGCTAAAGATTTGATCTTGTTCGTCATCAATAAATTAACGACCGCGGGTGGCGCCGGATACGCCGTCGAGTTCGCCGGCGAAGCGATTCGGTCTTTGTCGATGGAAGGTCGAATGACCGTCTGTAATATGGCGATCGAGATGGGCGCTCGAGTTGGAATGATCGCCCCGGACGAAACGACGTTTGAATATCTGCGCGGTCGCAATTTCGCTCCGAAAGGTTCCGAATTCGACAAAGCCGTCGAAGAATGGAAGAAGATTGTTACCGAAGAAGGCGTCGTTTTCGACAAGGAAGTTCGTTTTGACGCCGCCGATATCCAGCCCCTTGTTACTTGGGGCACGAATCCCGCTCAAAGTTCGCCCGTTACGGGAAACGTTCCGTTTCCGGAAGATTTCGAAAACGTTGAAGAGCAAAAAATGGCTAGAAACGCCCTCGAGTACATGGCGTTGGAGCCCGGTGTTCCGATGACCTCGATAAAGCTCGATTGGGTCTTTATCGGCTCTTGTACCAACGGTCGCATCGAAGATTTTCGCGAAGCCGCCGCCGTTCTCAAGGGGTATAAGATTGCCGACGGCGTCAAGGCAATCGCCGTTCCCGGCAGCGGACTCGTTAAGAAACAAGCCGAAGAGGAGGGGCTGGACAAAATCTTTATCGACGCCGGGTTTGAATGGCGCGACCCGGGTTGTAGCATGTGTTTGGCGATGAATCCCGATAGGCTTCAGCCCGGCGAGCGTTGCGCGGGCACGAGCAATCGTAATTTTGAAGGACGTATGGGGAAGGGCGGGCGAACGCATCTTGTTTCCCCCGCTATGGCCGCGGTCGCCGCCGTTAAAGGGCGCTTTTTCGACGTTCGCGAATGGAAGTTCAACTGATTTTTTCAATCGACCTTAATTAGTAAGTCCTCGAAAAGGTTATCGTATGCAAGCGTTTATTCGCCACGAAGGTCTCGTCGTTCCAATGGATCGAAGCGATATCGACACTGATCAGTTGGTTCCGAAACAATTCCTGAAGCGCGTCGAACGAAGCGGATTTGGAAAATTCCTCTTTTTTGATCGGCGCTACCTTAACGACGAATACGAAGAAAATCCCGATTTTGAACTAAATCGTCCCGAGTATCGCGGCGCGACGATTCTTCTCGCTCGTCGTAATTTTGGTTGCGGTTCGAGTCGCGAACACGCCCCGTGGGCGATCGCGGACTATGGTTTTCGCGTTATTTTGGCGTCTAGTTACGCGGATATCTTTTATAACAACTCTTTTAAAAACGGGTATTTGCCGATAGCGTTGCCGGAAGAGACAATTGAAGAGCTTTTTCAACGCGAAGCGAAATATCGTCCGTATAAGCTGAACGTGGATTTGGAACGATTGGTTATTTCCGACGCTTATGGTCTAAACCTTTCCTTTGCCGTCGACGATTTCCGGCGCGAATGCCTTATGAACGGGTGGGACGACGTTGGGCTTACTTTGCGATTTGAAGACAAAATCATCGAGTATGAAAAAGCCCGAGGTATTGAGTAGCGACAAACGGAGCGAGCGAGATGAAGGCGATTCTTTTGGGAAACGGCTCTCGCGAGGGAGTCTTGGAAAGCGCGGTGGCGCTTCGTCCCGAAATTGAGCGAATCGTCGACGTCGCGCTCGCCGACTTTGACAACGAGGCCGATTTGTCCAATGTTTCCGCCGACGTCGCGATCGTTTTCGGCGGGGACGGTTCTATCTTGCGAGCGGTTCATCAAATGGGCGAGAATCAGATTCCCGTTCTCGCCGTTAATTTGGGAACGCTTGGGTTCTTGTCGAGCGTTGATCCCGAGGGACTTGTTCCTTTTCTTCGGTCCTCCGACTTTGATAACTTCGTCGTTCGCGAACAATTGCTGTTGAATTGTTCCATTTGGCGTAAGGATCGTCGAAAAAAACGCCGAGAAGACGATTCGCCCTCTTCGAGATTGCGTTCCTTTGCGTATCCGTCCGACTGGCGCGGCGACGCCGACGACCGTCGTTGCGTTGGCAACTACCTGGTGGTCAACGAAGTTACCGCGCGAGGCGGTCCCCCTTTTTCCATTCTTCACATTGATTTGTCTATCGACGGGGAGCTTGTGGCCGCGATACGCGGCGACGGTCTCATTATCGCTACCCCCGTCGGGTCGACCGCGCACAGCTTGTCGGCCGGCGGCCCCATTTTGCGGAACGAATTGGACGCCGTCGTTATTACGCCCTTGTCGCCTCACGCCTTGACGTTTCGTTCCGTGGTGGATTCCGCCGCGAGGGTCTACGAACTTAGCGCCGTTTCGGACGACGCCTTTGTGGTTGTCGACGGATTCCCCCCGAAACAACTTCTGAGCGGCGACCGCGTCGTTCTGCGTCGAGCGCCGTTCTCTTTCAAGATGGCGCGCGTTCCGGAGAATAGATATTATCATAATTTGCGCGGAAAACTCGGTTGGGGCGTTGACAGCGCGGCCTCTAAGAACGACAATAATGGTCGGTAACCGCGTTGATCAACGTCTTATGGCGCGATTTTAGGCGTCGCGCTTTCTTCCTTCCGAGACGTTTGGTTCTCGCGTTTTGTTCTCTTATATGGCAGGTGCAACGTGTCCAATTCAAGAAGAAACTTTTTAAAGAGTCTTGCCGGACTTCCCGCGATGGCGGCGGTCGCGACCGTTTACGGCGACGAGAAAAACTTGCGCGACGACGTCGAAGAGACGAAACTCATTTTGAAGGATCATAAGTCCGCGTTCAATATGAAGAGTTACGCCGCTCCCGCTATTTCTAACATTCGAGTTGGTTATATCGGGATGGGGAATCGCGGCTTGGCCTCGATGAAGCGCTTGACTCAGTTTGACGGCGTCGAGGTGCGCGCTATCGCCGATTGTTACGAATATCCCATACAGCGCGCCCGTGAATACCTTAATAGTATCGACTACCCGCCTCCGGCAGAATATTATCGAGACGAGGAAAGTTGGCGCGATTTGATCGAGCGCGACGATCTCGACTTGATTTACGTTACGACTCCCCAATATCTCCACTCGGAAATGGCTTGCGCCGTAATGGAAGCCGGGAAACACGCCGCCTGCGAGGTTCCCCTCGGGTATACTCTCGCCGATTGCTGGCGTTTAGTCAAAACTTCTGAAAAAACGAAAAAATATTGCGGAATTTTAGAGAATTGCTGTTTTGATTTCTTTGAATCGTTGACGATTAATATGGCGTTAAAAGGCCTCTTAGGCGAAATCGTCTACGGGGAAGGCGCCTATATTCATTACTTCCCGGCGGAAACGATTTTTGAAGAACCTATGCCTCCTCTTAGTAAAAAAGGCGGATATTATAGGTTCGCGATTGGCGCCTGCAATAAAGGAAATCGTTATCCGACGCACGGGTTTGGACCGGTGTGCCAAGCGATGCGCATTAACGCCGGCGACCGTCCCGCTTTTTTGACTTCGGTCGAGACGAACGATTTTACTTGCGGAAAAGCGTTTGAAGAAATTCTCGCGAGAGGAAGCGAATACCACAAACAATTTGCGGGTAAGGATTTCACGGGCAATATGAACGTGTCGCTCGTTAGAACGCAAAACGGGAAGGCGATTCAGATTCAATACGACCGTATTTCTCCGCGTCCCTATTCGCGCATTCACATGTTGAGCGGGACGAAGGGATTCGTTCAGAAATATCCGGAACCGTCTAGAATTTACTTGACTCACGATCAACCTCTTTCCGACGAGGAAATGGAGGCGGTAAAAGAAGAGCACACCCCCGAGTTAATCAAGTTCCTAGCCGAAAACGCGGTGAAATTCGGCGGACACGGCGGTATGGACTTTATTTGCGATTACCAACTGATCGACTCGTTGCACAACGGACTTCCCCTTAATATTTCCGTCTACGACGGGGCTACGTGGAGCGCCGTTACTCCGTTGAGTCTTTGGTCCGTCACGCACGGTTCGCAGCCCATCGAATTCCCCGATTTTACGGGCGGCACTTGGACGAGTAATAAACCGTTCGATTTGTCCCTGCGCGGAGGTGGAACGACCAAAATCGTTCCCAAAACGCCTAAAGAATAGCTGGTTCCGAATTCGATGACTTGCTTCTCGCGGAGCGAGACTCGTTTTGACCGACGCCCGAATCTCGCCTTTCGAGATTCGGGCTTTTTTAAACCGCTTTTCTATAGAATGTCGCGATTTCCTCCGTCGTCGATTTCCAGCTTGTCTTCGGGCGACGAGAGATTTTGGCCGTCGCCGTTCTCAAGCGACGACAAGTATTCGACCGCTCGATCCAGCTGGGGATCGAAATAGGGAGAGAGTCCCAACGGTTTAAACGACGTCGAGGTAGAGGACGCGTCGTTTTCGGCTTCGGTTTCCGACTGCTGGCGAACCGACCCGATTTCCGATGGATCTATCCCAAGTTCGAAGGCGGCTTCGAGACGCGTTAAACCTTGCCCTTCGCGCAACTGACGCAATAGCCCTTCCGTTTGACGCGTCATAAAAGCGAAGGTTCTCGCGTTAAGCTCCGACGCGTCGGGTTTGGTGGATCGAACTTTTCTAACCCACTCTAAATAATATTGTTGCGCTGGGGTTACGGATACTTCGTAACCGTCGTTGGGTTTCACTCCCCAATCGTCTTCGGGGGTGGAATCCTTGTGGCGATGAATAGACGCGCCGGAAGGGCGCCAAAACGACGCGGTCGTCATTCGAAGCACGCCGGAGTTGCACGGCAATTCAAAGATTTCCTGAATTGTTCCCTTACCGTAAGAGCGAGTCCCTACGACCGTTCCTACTCCGGCGTCTTGAAGCGCGGCCGCCACGATTTCCGAAGCGCTGGCGCTGTCAGAGTCTATGAGAACCGCTACGCGAAAACGCCTTCTTGGGTACTTCTTTGCCGTGATTCTACGCTTGACTCCGTTTCTGTTGCGCGTTTCCACTATTGGCGATCCATTGGAAAGGAGTTCGTTGCATATCGCGCTCGCGTCGGGTAAAAATCCGCCCGGATTTCCGCGAAAGTCGAGAACAACCTTGGAAACGCCTTCTCGTTCGAGTTGTTCGAGGGCTTCTTGGGTTTTCGTCCCAGTCGCGTCGATAAAAGATTCGATCCGAATATAACCAATATCGGGACGATCTTTTAACGTAAAAATCCAATTGTTGGACGAGTCTAGTCTATCCCCGGAAATGGGATCTTGCTGAACTAGATCGCGCGTTACGACTATCTCCTTTAACTCCTCGGGGGAGGCGTCGTTGATTGAATTCGCTTCGGGATTCAAAAAACGAGGATTTGAATCCCGATCCAAGATTTTTATGCGAACGTCGGTTTTTTCTTTTCCGCGAAGTAGTCCCGTCAATTCGACGATCGACAAGTTGGCGACTTCCCGATCGTCGACTGAAACAATAAGATCCCCAAATTTGAGTCCGGCTTTGATTGCGGGAGAATCGTGTAACGGAACAAAATAGAATCCGCCCGTCGATTCCTCTTTCAAAAAATGCCCCAAGCCCACTCCCGCGAACTGTCCTTGGATTTCTCGCATGTATTCCTTCCCCTCGCTAGGGGGAATATAGTCCGTGTACGGTTCGTCTCCGACCGCCGTCGCCATGCCTTTTAGCGCGCCTTGGAACAATTGTTCTCGAGTCGGTCGTTCGAGAGAGTTCTTTTCTAATTGTCGAGACACTTGGGAAAGAATTTGATTTTTCAAGGAGGTCTTGCTCGCGATAAAAAGCGAAACAAAGACGACTATCAGCGCAAAATAAATATTTCTTGTCGGCATTTTTATGGCGAACGCGTTAAAAAGACGGGAAGCGCTCGATAACTCGATCGGCGAGAAATCGACTTTGGGCGCTCGATATCGAGACCTCGCGACGAAATCGGCTTCTAGGAAACGCGATAATCGGCGGGGCGCGAACTCTCGTTCTACGCGGCTATTATATTGCGCGATCGAAATACGTTCAAGGAAGTGCCGGACAAGTTCCCAGAAACCCGCGCGTCGCGAGAGGTGGCTATTGACGTCGCTAGGTTATTTCGATACTATCGACCCTTGTTCTGTTTTGTTCTGTTTCTTGACGAGCAATCGGGCGAAGAAACCCGCGAAAGGATTCGGTTTTGAAAAAAATCCGCTCTTTGTTTTTTAATCCGATTTGCCGCTTTTGGTTCGCTTTCGGTTGTTTTTTGATCGGAGCGTTGTTTTTCTCGCGTCTCTATGGTCGCGAGTTTGACGGCCCGACAAACTCCGTCTTTGCGAAAACGAAACGCCCCGTTGTTCTCGTCGTTACCCCTCCCGTTTTCAACGAAGCGCTCAAGCCTTGGGTCGAGTACCGGCAGTCGCAGGGGTTCGACGTTATGATTTTGCCCATGGCGATTCTCGATTCCGACGGAAACGTTGATTGGGGAATTCAAACGAATCCCGTCGCGACCCCCGCCGAAATTCGCGAAAAGATCGTTAAGGTCGCTTTAGAGCGCGAAATTGAGGCGATTGTTTTGGTGGGAGACGCCGCTCCGACCGAAGACGCTAAGTTCGGTTGGCGAGACGCCGTCCCAACGGCCCGGGTGCCCGCCTCGGTTGTTCAAGTTTTCGGATCGGAGGAATTACTCGCCACCGATTCTTATTTCGCCGACCTCGATGGCGACGGGTTGGCCGACGTCCCGATCGGAAGATTTCCCGCGCGCTCTCCCGAAGAAGTAACGCGTCTCGTTAATAAGATTATTCGTTACGAGAACAATTCGCCCAAAGGCAATTGGACGCGTCGCGTGAATATTTTTGCGGGACCCAATGGGTTGGATTTACGAGTTATTGGGAGCAGACCGGGAGACGAAATAACGGGGACGAATCCGTTGGGCGGGGTTTCCGCGATTGTTGACTCCGCCGTTAATAGTATGGCGCGAAAGATGTTTTCGGAATTTCTCCCGCAGGAATTTTCATTGTCTCTCGCCCAATGTTCGCTTCAAAGTCCGTTTTGTCCGTATCCGCCCGATTTTGGTACGGTTTTTTTGGAAAGAATGAACGAGGGGGCTTTATTCCTGATTTATATGGGACACGGACGCGTTCTAGGTTTGGATCGTTTTCAGCCTTCTTCTTTCCAGGACTACGGCGTCTTCGAGATAGGCGATTGCGCGAACCTTAAGTCGGAGCGCGGCGCCCCGATCGCCCTTTTCTTCGCCTGTTATACCGGCGCTTACGACGCTAACTGTCAATGTCTCGCCGAGGAAGTCGCCGTAAGTTCCGACGGACCGGTCGCCGTCTATGCGGCTAGCCGTCTAACCGCCCCTTATGGTATGTGCGTCTTGGGATATTCCTTGATGCTTAGCGCGTTCGAAAGCGATTTGTCGGGAATGACTGAGCAAAAGACTCTGGGACGCATTGTCCTTGAGGCCCAAAAGAAGGCGTTGAGTCCTCCTGAGTCAACGCTCGAAGACAGAACGTCGGACGATGGGGAGAATTTCGACGAAACCCTGGTATTTGACGACGAGGTTTCGACCCCGGAACCCGAGATCGCGGATTCGTTCGAAGACACTCCTTTGGATAAATTGAACGCGCGTTTGGAAAAAAGTTTGCGGGACGCGGAGGAATTTAAACAAAAGAACGCTTCGTTTAGAGTTTCCTTGGATCGTTGGGCGGCGATTCTGGATCCAACCGCTTCAAAACTTGAAGAGCAAATTAAAGATCACGTCCTTGAATTCAATTTATTCGGAGATCCTTTGTTGCGGGTCAAACTTCCTCAACGCGTTCGCGTCGAAGCTCCCGATATAGCTTATTCTTCCGATGAAATTACCGTTTCCACTACTGTTCCCAACCTAAACGATAGAGAATCTCTCGCGCAAGTGGAACTTTTACCTGCCGATTTCCGTTCGACAGTTAGAAAGCCTAAGCGCGCTAGGTCGTTTGTCGAATCGACGGAAACGGCTAAAGAGTACCGCGAAACCTATCGAAAGGCGAATTTGTTTGTTGTCGACGCGGTTAGGGGAAAAACGTTGAACGGGCGTTTGGAGATGAAGATTCTCGTTCCAAAGGATTATTCGGGCGAGAGCGTTGTTCGAGTCGCGGCGTTTGACGGCTTGAACTACTATATCGGAGCGAAGCGAATACTGGTTCGACCGCGCTCCGAGCAAGCTAGCGCGGAATGAGGATCGAAGCCGCGTTTTTAGACCTCCTCGCGAGATCCGCGCGCAATGGAAAAACAACGCGAAACGCGTCCGACAACTTGTTCGCGACGTCCGCGCGAATTGGGAGCGAGAACAAACGAGAGCGAGATCGATTTCTCGACCGTTTGGGTCTTTAGGGGTTCGTTTTTGAGCGCTTTTTCCGACCCGCTCGACGACGTTTCCGTTTTTGTTTCGCGAAGAAGCGTTTCGGTCGAACTATTCTCGTTGAATTGAACTAAAAACTCGTATTTATCTAGGTCCGAATCGTAAATCGAGATTGTCGCGAAACGCGTCGACGAGTTCGCTTCGTCGTCGAAAAAATGCGAAAACGCTATGTCGTGTCCAAACGCGAATCTTTCGTCGCGAGTTCCGTCGCTCCATTCGATTTCCCATTTTTGAATTGGTTGCGTTCGCATTGCCGAGTAAACGGATAGATTTAAGTTCAAAACTCTTCCGTCTAGTAGTGGCGTAGTTTCAATTCGGAGCGTTGGGGCGGACTTTTTTAGCGACAACGAGGCGATTCCTCGCGCGACCGCTTCGCCCGCGTCGAGGTCGACAATCTTAAGGGTTACGGTTTTCTCTCCTTGCTCCGCGCCGTAACTTTCGAATGACGTCCAAGCCGTTTCGTTTGTTTTGACAAAAACGCCGTTTCCGAAATCGACATAATACGCGACATTGGACGGAGGGACAAAGTTGGAAGAAGACGCCGAAAAGAGGAAGTCGTTTCCTATTTCAACTTCGTAAGAATCGCGATCAAGTGAAATATTGGGCAAGTCGGCGTTTTCAATAAAGACGCGCAATTCTGTTGACGCGATAGCGGTATTGTTCGAAGAATCGCCGTCGGACTCCGACGAAACGAGACAAACGATCTTGTACGTTTCGCCCTGAGTTAGAAGATTCGTCGCGATTTGAACGGAACCTATTGTTTCCGAACAACGAGGATCGATTCCAAGGGAGCGACGCGAGCCCAATAGGACGTCTTCGGCGTCGAGCTCGCCGTCCAACGAGGCGAAAAGCGAGACGGAAAAAGCGTTCGAAAAAGATCTTCCCTTATTGACGATTTCAATGTCGCGAACGCTCAAAATTTCCCCGACGACGATCGACGTTGCCGACAACGTCCCGGGCGAGACAATCCGCAACTCGACTTCGGGCGCTTCTGGAATCGTGGCGGAAACGGCTTTGGAAGGCTCGGACCGCTCTAGCGTATTGCCCAGCGCTATAACTCGAAATAGCGTTTCCCCGTTGCCGGGCGACTTCTCTAATGTTTCGACGACCCAACTCGTTTCAGTTGTTGAATCTAGAACCTTTGTCCAAACCAGAGCGTCGGAACCGTTATTGACTAGCGCGTACACCCTATATTTTGCGCCCGAAGAATTCCAACTCAGTACGTCGCCGGCTTTTGCTTTGAACGCCCCTATTTCTTCGTTGGTTCGAACATTGTTGGCGATAATCCGATACTTGTATTCCTTTCCAGGTTCGACTGTTTCGTCAAAGAAATTGGTTTCCAAAAGATCGGTCGCCAGATCGATCCATAATTCCGTTCCGCGCTCTTTGCGCTGAACTGTGTAAAACTCTGGATTGGAGGCCGAGCTGGAATATGTTCCCGGCGACTTTGTCCATACGATTTCGACTCCGGATTCGCTCGTCTCAACTACGGGATCGACCGGCGACGGCGAACCGTGCGCGTCCGCAAAGTCGTAATCGACCTTATATCCCATGTCCTCGAGGACTCCTAGCGTCATGGAGGTGATTGTCGCTTTGAAGGACGGAGAAATGGAATAGTTCATTCCGTCGCGTTGGTTTAAAAAGAGATAATAGGTGCCAAGAACTGAACTAAGATGCGCTCCAAACGAGCCGCTCGCGGTATAGGTTTCCATTAAGAAACCGTTTGTCGAAGAAAGGGAACGAAAGTCCTCGGGAAACGTTTCTTGGTACCGCTCGACTCCTTTGTCGCCAATATAATTCCAAAAACCCGACGTCGACGAAAAAACGTCGTCGAGATCGAATGGCGCGCTCGACGTCCTTTCGATCAATCCCGTCGCGTTCATGTGGTTTACATTGTATCCGAAGGAATGCGCCAGTTCGTGAAGCGCCGTATTGTAAAAGACGGTTTGAACCTTTTCGCTGGGATTTGCGACGAAGTATTTCGCGTTAAAAACTAAAGACCCCGTCGCCGCCTGTCCGAGTCCGTTGTCGCGGTAGTAACCCGCGTTTAAGGACGAACCAAGCGAAGACGACGAGGCGTAAGAGTCGCTGAATCCGAAATAGACGTAAATGTCGTCTATCTCCAGTTCGGAAAATCCGTCAATGTCGTAGGGATAAATCTCGTCGGCAAGACCTTCGGAAAAAACTTCTTCCCATCGCGCGAGGGCCTGGTCCCACAGTTCGACGTATATTTGATCCGGAACGTCGCAATAAACGTAGTCCGAAAGATATTGGAGTCCCGTTTGTCCAAGGACGCGAACTCGACCGTCCTCTAGAAGCGAGTAGTCTATGTCGAAGGGATCGAGAGCGTTGGACGAGTTTTCGGCTACTATGGAATTCTGTTCGAAAGGCGAGACGTCCATAGACGAGGGGGACGCCGAGAGAAGTTCTCGTTCCTCCAGTTCTTCAAACGAACCGCGCCGATTTTTCCGCGGCGTTCCCTCGCGGCTTTTTTTCGAACTCCCGGCCGCGTTTCGAGAAAGGAAAAAAAACAACCTCATTGATCCCTCGCGTCGTTGGATTCTGAAATTACCGTCTTCGACCTGAACTGCCTAAAAATTTCGCGACGAAATAAAGTAACTGAGATACCGCCGACATCATTGCCGCGACATAAGTTAGGGCCGCGGCCCCCAACATCGATTTTACGACCGGCAATTCGGCCTCGTTGACGAAGCCTAAGGACACAAGTCGCTCTTTGGCTCTTGCGCTCGCGTTGTACTCGACGGGAAGGTTGATTATTTGTAAAAAGGCGACGAAACCGAAACAAACGATTCCCGCGATAACGAGCGCGAATACGTTCATTGCGACCCCGGCCAACAATATGACCATCGCCGAATTGCTCCCGAACGAGGCAAGGGGAACCGCCGTCTGGCGAATCAACATTGGCTTGTAGTGTTGCGCGTCTTGCAGCGCGTGACCCGCTTCGTGCGCCGCGACGCCTATTGCCGCGAGATTTCTGCCGCTATAAGAGTTTTCGCTAAGACGCAGAACCTTGGCGCGAGGGTCGTAGTGATCGGAAAGAACGCCCGCGACGCGCTCTATCGCCACCGACTGAAGTCCCGCCGAATCGAGCACCGCTCGCGCCGCCGCCGCGCCGGTCGCGTTGCAAGGAGCTTGGCAAGCTTTTGCGTAGCGACTTTTGAGAATGTTTTGGGCGTAGAAGCCAATGAGCGCCGGGGGAATTGCCAAGACGAGATAAAGTAAATTGTCTTCGTTCATTTTTTTCCGATTGACTACTTAGTTTGGAGAAAGAATCCTGACAAAAACGGGGTTTTTACTCGTCGTTTTCGTCTCCATTGTTTTGAACTTCGCAAAAAGGACGAAGCTTTTCCAATGTTTTATTACCGATACCTCGAACTTTTTGTAACTCGTCGACCGAAGAAAAACCTCCGTTTTCCTCGCGATACTCAATGATGCGATCCGCAAGTTTGGGACCGATTCTCGGCAAATTGGAAAGCTCTTCCTTGGACGCGCGATTTAAATCGATAAGGAACGTTATCGGACGCGGCTCGAGGACTTGTTCCTGGACTTCCGCGCGCTCGGAGTTTAATGGAACGCGCGCCTCGCCATAAGTTGACGACAACTTGGGAAAGAAGAGAGAAGTCGCCAATATGACCGAACAGGCGGCGAGTCCGGATTGCTTCCCGAAGTTGAAATAAGATGCCGACTCCGATTTGGACGCGTTTCGCTCTTTCATTGGGACATTCCCGTCCTATTGGAGGTGGAGAGCGTCCAAAACGTCGGAAACCGAAACGTTGCGGACCAAAAAACTATCGCCTATTTTTCGCGGGAGAACAAAGTTTAATTGTCCAAATTCCGTCTTCTTATCGGTCGACATTAGCTCGACGAGTTTTTCCGGAGAACAATCGACCTCGACGCCAACAACCGCCGGAAGGTCGCGCAAGCGCGTTGGTAAACCGAGGCTTTCGAATAATTTGTCTTGTCGCGCGATCCACGACTCGTTTATATCCGAGAAACGATCGTCTCCTTTTTGCGCGAGACAAAACGCTAGTCGAGCGGCCAACGAACACCCCAGCGCCACGCCGAAACCGTGCAATAGTTTTCCGTGTCCGATTCTCGATTCAAGAGCGTGCCCAAAGGTGTGCCCGTAATTTAACAGCGCGCGCAAACCGGAAGTCTCGCGCTCGTCTTTCTTGACTATTTCCGCTTTCAACTCGCAACAGCGCGAGATAACCGTTTCCAATGCGATCGGATCGCGCGCGTTTACCTTCTCCGTGTTTTGCTCGAGATAAGCGAAGAAGTTTTCGTCGAGCGAAGCCCCGTATTTAACGACTTCTCCAAGTCCCGCTCGGTATTGGTCGTCGCTTAGCGTGTTCAAAACTGTTGGATCGATTAGAACGCCGCTAGGTTGGTGAAACGCCCCCACCATATTCTTGGCGCTCGGCAAATTGATCGCGGTTTTGCCACCGACCGAACTGTCGACTTGCGCGAGTAGCGTTGTTGGAACTTGGAAATATCTTATGCCTCGCGCGTAAGTGGCGGAAACGAATCCCGCGAGGTCGCCGACAACTCCGCCTCCCAGCGCCACCGCGACGGAACGTCGATCAATTTTGATTTCGAGGAATTGTTCCCAAAGCGCCTCGGCGTAATCGAGAGATTTCGTTTGTTCGCCGGACGGAACCACTATCGCGTCGAGATCGAGACCGCGCTCGACAATTGCCTGAGACGCGACTTCCGCGTAGAGGGGTTCGACGTTGTCGTCCGTTATCAGCGCGACGCGAGAGACCGAACCGAGCGACTCGACCGCGGCGCCTATTCGAGAGAGGGCGTTTTGATCGATTTCTATATCGTAACTTCGCTCGCCCAGATCTATCGGAACAATTTTCATAGCGCGACTCCTCAACGCGTTTGTTTCTCGCGGCGACGAAACGAGCGCGCCGCGCGCGCCCGAGTGTCCGCGTTCGAGTTTAGTATACCTTATTGGAGGCGAATTGACAAGTTGCGGCAAATCGATCGCGCCTTCCGGATTCGTTTTATTCGACCGGCCAATTTTGACCTTGAAAGAAAGTTGACTTTCTCGCTATAATCCGCCAAGATTCCGGCTCCCGTTTATCGATGCTTTGGAGCCGGTTCGCGGAGGAATCTTGAAAACTGACGATAATGAAACGAGCGCGATTAAGAATTGGTAAACGGACGCGGATTTTGGGGCTTGTCCTCCTTATTCTCGTTTGGGGACGGACGACTTTGGTTTTTTCGTTCGTTGGAGTCGCGTTTTCGGAGGAGGAACGGACGGCTGAGTCCGTTCCTTCCACAGAGGTCGGACGGAACGGAGACGAATTGGGGCGCGAGATGAAAACCCCCATTGGCTCGCTCGAAACCGCTCGCGCGCAAGGCGAGGGGTTCGTCTCTTCTTCTCCGTATCGTTCGTTAGTTTCGATTATCGGCGCTCTCGCGCTAACCCTTGGCTTTTTCTGGGGGGGTGTTTGGCTTCTGAAATTAGTTGCTCCCGGTCGATTTGGCGGAACTTCGAGATTGATTGAAATCGTCGACTCTTGTCCCGTTGACAGAAAAACGAAGCTACTTGCGGTAAAGTGGGGCGCTTCGCTACTGCTCGTTTCGGTTTCGCCCGAGAGCGCGACTAAGTTGGCGGCAATCGTCGAACAAGACGAGGTGGAAGCGGCGTTGAATTCAATTAAAACGCGAAAAGAAGTCGGGGCGTTTCCCGCTTTGACGCGCGGATTGAAACGCGCGGGAAAAACTTCCTCCGAAGAACGATAGCGGGTCGGTTTTGACGAGCGTTTGGCAATTTGAGATGCGACGATGAAACTTTTTGGTAAAAACTTCCGACAAATCGTTGGGAAAGCGAGCGCTCGTTTTTCTCTTTTTGCCCTTGCTTTGTGCTGTTGCTTCTCGTTGTTCTGTCTCGCGAACGCGCAAGAGAATCCGGTCGATTCCGCGTTCAGCGCCTCGTCGGTGGGCAAAGCCGCCATTGGAGGACTTGTCGACGCCGGAGAATTTGATAATCGCGACGTTCCCAATCTGAAATCGGACGGGGTATGGGGGGAACAACTCGCGACTAAGAGTGGCGACGACGATTCTTCTCTTACTTCTATTCCGGAACAACAGAGCGAATCGACCGATTCCCCGTTGGCGAGCGACGAAGGCGCCGGGAACGAAAGCGAGAATACCGCCGTTTCCAAGTCGGCGAGCGATTTTGGCGACGCGTTACTTGAGGGACCGCGAGCGTGGTTGGATTCCGATCGAGGTTGGTTTGGAAGATCGGGAATCTCGACTTCTCTCAAAGCGTTGTTGGTAATGTCCATTTTGTCGTTGGCTCCGGCTATTCTCCTTACGACGACTTCCTTTGTTCGCGTGTCCGTCGTTCTGTCGTTATTGCGCCAAGCGCTGGGAGCCGGGCAAATTCCATCGAACCAAGTTATCGCCGCTCTTTCCTTCTTCCTAACGCTTCTCGTTATGGAACCGGTTTGGAGCGACGTTTATAAAAACGCCGTGGAGCCCTACGCGGCTGGAAAAATTTCGAATGTCGAAGCGTTTGAGATTGGACAGGTCCCCATAAGATCGTTTCTTTGGAGACAAATCGAGCGCTCGGGAAACGCCGAAACGATTAACGTCTTTGCGGAGTCCGTTCAAGGACTCGAAACTCCGGAGTATTACGAGGACGTTCCTTGGCGAGTTTTGTTGCCCGCTTTCGTATTGAGCGAGTTGAAAACGGCTTTTTTAATAGGCTTTCAGATCTTTCTCCCGTTCTTGATTGTCGACTTGGTCGTTTCCTGCGTTCTGGTTTCTTCGGGAATGATGATGTTGCCCCCCGCGATTGTTTCGTTACCTTTCAAATTGATCCTTTTTGTGCTGGCTGACGGATGGACTCTTGTTATAAAATCCTTGCTCGTTAGTTTTGCGCCGACTATGGGGACCTAGCGGTTTTCTGTTTTGGGCTAATGGTAAATATGGATAGCGCGGTGGCGACTATGGATTTGGACGGGATTGCTTCTTTGGCGCGCGATGGCGCGCGACTAGCGGTTTTGATAAGCGCTCCTATCTTACTGACAGGGGCGATTGTCGGGCTTCTGACTGGGCTTTTGCAGGCGGCGGCCCAGATCCAGGATCAAACTTTTGCTTTCGTCGTTAAAATATCCGCGATGATCCTCGCCCTCGCGTTGTTTTTGCCTTGGATTCTCGCGAGGTTGGTCGACTTTTCTCGGCAGTTGTTTGAAAATGCCTCGACAACCGCTATCTTTTTTTCTCTGTGACGATCGCCCGGCCGAACGCTCGGTTGGACGGTTGATTCATCAAAAAACATCTGACCTCGAACCCTCCGCGTCGCATTACCGCGACCTGTTAACAATTGGAACGGCGTTATATGTTTACCGCGATCGTTAGCCCCAATAATCCGCGCGTTAAACGCGCGGCTCAACTCCGTGAAAGTCGAACTAGACGTAGAGAAGGGGCGTTCCTCGTGGACGGCGTTAGGGAAGTCGGACGAGCTTTCCGTTCGGGGTTTGAAATAGTTGAAGTTTTTTGGGACGCTGGAAAAAACGTTGGAGCCGAAGATAAAATCAGTCCCGAAGTTGCGCTAAAGAGGAACCGAGTTGAAGGCGACCGACTCGACGAACTCCAACAATTGCTCGCGACAATTGATTCAAAAGGCGTCCCCACAATTCCTCTTTCCTCTAGGGCTTTCGAGAAAATCGTTTTTGGCGATCGGAACGAGGGCGTCGTGGCGGTCGTTAAATCTAAGACTTCTTCTCTGGAAGAGCTCGACGCGTTTTTGGAAAAGAAATCGCGGAAAACCGGCGAGTCTCCGTTGCTCGCCGTTCTCGAAGGGGTGGAAAAGCCCGGCAACGTTGGCGCGGTTCTGCGCAGCGCCGACGGAGCGGGCGTCGACGCCCTTCTAATTGCCGCGTCGGAGTTCGACGTCTTCAATCCTAACGCCGTTCGCGCGAGCTTGGGGGCCGTCTTTCACACCCCCATTGTGGTCGCCCCGGCTCAAACCCTTTTAACTTGGACTCGCGAACGAAAAATCCAGCGCGCGACCGCTTTGTGCGATCAAGCGATTCCGTACGTCCAACTCGATTATTGTCTTCCCACCGCTATCGTTCTAGGAAGCGAGGCTAACGGTTTGAGCGACGCGTGGTCGACCGAGTCGCGAGAAGACGTGGAGATGGGATTGTTGAAAAAAATCCGCTTGCCGATGCTTGGCGTCGCCGACAGTTTGAACGTCTCAAACGCCGCCGCCATACTTTTCTACGAGGCTAGGCGCGTTCGCTCATTTTAGCTCTTGCGCAAAAGCGGTCTAATTCGCTTGAGGTTTTTTCTCGCTAAAACTGGAAAAGCCGTCAAACTTTGTTATAATGGGCAAAGTCGCGATCGAACCCTTGAGACGTTGGGCGCGCGAGGAGTCGCGACCTTTGAAAGGAGCGGTTTATGACGGGAAAAGAAATCGCCGAAATAATGAACGGGCTTTTTCGCGTTCACCGGCAAATTGGCGATTTGAAATATCGCGTTCGTCTTTTGGAGCGATCTGTCGAGGCGCGCGAAAAGGAATTTCGCGAAGCCGAGTTGAATTTGAGCGAGCGTCTTGATTCCAAGCGACGCGCTCTTCTTGTCGTCGACGAAAACGAACGCGCGGCAGCGACCGCGGCGAGCGAACTAGAGCGTCGGCGAGAACAGTTGAACTCCGCCAAATCGGATCGCGAATACGAGGCTCTTAAAATTCAAATTGAATTGGAGGAGAAAAAGAACGATTCGCTAGCCGATCAAACGTTGGAGGCTTTGAGCGCTCTCGACGAGATTAGCGCCGAAATAGCGAGCGCCGAGGAACGCGTTCGAACCGCCGATTCCAACTTGAACAAAGCGCGCGCGACCCGAGAGCAAGAGTCAAACAAATTGAAAATCGAAATCGAGCGCGCTCTCGCAAGGCTGAAAGAGTCCGAGTTGAAGATTCCCCGCGATTTCGTTGGCTTCTATCGGCGTTGTGTCGATAATTACGGGGGCGAGGGCGCATTGGCCCCTCTTTGCGACGGAGGGTACTGCGGGTCTTGCAACTGTCAACTCCCTCCCGACGAGGTCGCGAGGGTTTGCGACGGCGCCGCGATTTGTTGCTCTTCTTGCGGACGACTCCTTTTCGCGCCCGAACAGTTTGCGCCAAATTAATATGCTCGCGCGTTTTCCCTTCTTATTTGTTTTTGTTTGTTTGTCGTTTTGAATAGAGTTAGTTATGAAAATTGGTTTGGTGGGTTATTCCGGAAGTGGTAAAAGTACTCTGTTCGAATGGTTGAGCGGCGTGAAGCCGGATCCCGCCGCCGTTCATTCGTCCCAGTCGGCGATGGCGACTATTCCCGAACCGCGAATAGAGGCGCTTTGCCAGATTTACAAGCCGAAGAAAGTTACTTACGCTTCGATGGAAATCGTCGACACGCCGGGATTGAGCCGCGACCATATTGGAAACGTGCCGAAACTCGCTCAACTTCGAGAAGCCGACTATCTCGTGTGTCTTGTGCCCGCGTTTAGCGGCGCGATGGTCGACGAGGAAATGAAGTCGTTTGTCGAGGACATGATCTTGGCCGATCTTGAAATCGCGACGAATAGGTTGCAAAAAATCTCGGAGCAATTGAAAAAACATCTTCCCAAAGAAGATCTCGAAAAGTTAAGGGAAGAGAACGACGCTTTGGAGTTAATTCGCGATCGTCTCGAAGCGGGTAATCCCTTGCTCGCCGAGGAAATGAGCGATGAACAGTACCGCGCCACCCGTTCTTTTCGTTTTTTGACCGAGAAGAAGCGGACGATTTTTGTGAATACCGGCGACGACGAAACCGACTTTGGACAATATGACAAATTCGCGACGGAAAAAGAGCCCGTTCTGGCGGCTTCCGTTGGACTGGAGCTAGAGCTCTCTAAGACTTCTCCCGAAGAAGCGAAAGCGTTTTGCGACGAAATGGGATTAACTCTAGTTGGGCGCGATAAAGTGATTCGCTCGTTAATGGACAACTCCGGACAGATGGTCTTTTTAACCGCCGGGGAAAAAGAAGTTCGCAGTTGGCTTACCAGTAAAGACGGCACCGCGCTCGAGGCCGCCGGGAAAATCCATTCCGATTTCGTTAAGAAATTTATTCGTTGCGAAGTCATTGCTTGCGACGATCTGGTTCGACTCGGAAGCGAGCGAGAGGTTAAAGCCGCCGGGCTCAATCGTCGCGAAACGAAGGACTACATTGTGAAAGAGGGCGACGTGCTCCTATTCCATATAGCCCAGTAGAATCGCTCGAGTTGTTATAACGCACATTCCGCAAAGGGTGTCCAGATGGATTTTTTTGAAACGATTAGTAAGCGCTCCTGTTATCGCGGAGAATTTTCCGACGTTCCCGTTTCTCGCGACGTTTTAACAAAAGTCTTAGAGGCCGGCATTTTAGCGCCCTCGGCTTGTAATAAGCAATCGCCCTCGTTCATTGCGATCGACGATCCGTCGATTTTGGCCAAAATTGCGGACGTCTTACAGGCCCCGGTTTGTTCGACGGCGAAGGCGATGATTGTTTGCGTTTCCGACTCCAGTCCCGTGTACGGAGAAATCTCGTTTTACAAGGAGGACTGCGCCGCCGCCGTTGAGAATATGCTGCTGGCTCTTACCGCCCTCGGGTATTCCAGCGTCTGGTTGGACGGCGTGTTGAGAAGAGAAGGGAAGGCGGAGAAAATCGCGGAGTTTTTGGGCGTCCCCGCCGATAAGCGCGTCCAAATCGTTTTGCCTATCGGGGTTCCCGCGACAGACGGTCCAAAAGCGCAGCGCCTTCCTTTTGAGCGACGAGCGTTCTTTAACGCTTGGGGAGGGCGCTAATCGCGACCGTATGAACGAATTGATCGCGCTCGTCCCGTTTTGCCTCGTTTGGGAGGCGCGTTAGCGACGAGCGTCTCTTCGAATCCGAAAGGTATCGTCTCTCTATGAACGAGATCACTATTATAAAACCGTCGACCAATGCGGAAATAAAACGTCTTATGACCTTTCCGCGTTCCTTGTACAAATCGGATCCCAACTGGATCCCCCCTATTTGGTCGGAAGAGAAGGGGTTGCTTGGGTTTGGATCCGACCCATTTTACGAGCGCAATCAAGTTCAAACTTTTATGGCGTTGCGCGACGGGCAGGTGACCGGAAGAATCGCTGCCATTTTAAACGTTGGGCACCTCGAGCGTTATAACGACGGGGTCGGTTTTTTCGGTTTCTTTGAATCGATTGACGACCAAGAAACGGCGGACAAGTTGTTCGCCGCGGCCTCGCAATGGCTGAAGGAGCGTGGGTGTTCGATCGTTCGCGGACCGATGAATCCTTCGATGAATCACACGGTCGGCCTCCTTATCGACGGGTTTGACTCTCCCCCGTTCTTTATGATGACCTACAATCCCCCTTACTATGAAAAACTTATTGAGAACGCTGGATTTACAAAGTCCCAAGATCTCTTTTCGTTCTGGGGAAAGGTCGATATGTTGCCGAAAGTGCGGGAGAAATATCTTCACACGGCGGAGATGATTCAGGAACGGTTTAACGTTAAGTTGCGTCCCTTGAATAAGAAGCGCTTTACGGACGATTACGAAATGTTCCTCGACATTTATAATCGCTCGCTGACGAACACTTGGGGGTTTGTCCCTATGTCGGAGCGCGAGATCAAGACGATGGCCGCTTCACTCAAGTGGCTGATGATTCCGGAGTTGGCTATTGTCGCGGAGATCGACGGGAAACCTATTGGCGCCACTTTTTGTCTTCCCGACTATAACCCGCGAATTAAAGCGATTAACGGTAAGCTGTTTCCTTTTGGCTTTATCAAGTTGTTGCGAAATCGAGAGGACGCCATAAAGCGCATTCGCGTGATTAGCACCAACGTTTTGCCCGAATATCAGATGTCCGGCTTGGGACTTGTGCTGCTGAACGCGTTGGTGCCAAAGGCCCTCGAATGCGGCGTTCAAGAAGCGGAGTTTTCCTGGGTTCTAGAATCGAATCAGTTTTCTCGCGGAAGTTTGGAAAAAGGAGGCGCGAAGCGTAATAAAACCTACCGCGTTTACGACAAATCTATTGTTTAGCGATTGATTGGACCTTTTAGCGTTTCGTTTTTTAAGGACGGTCAGCTGAATCGACCGACGTTATTTCAGTATCTCGCCGTCGATTCCGCGCTTTTTCGTTGATGAACCTATGGATATTATCAGAGTAACAACGGCTCGCGACCTCAAGCGATTTGTCTCGCTTCCCTACAAAATTTACGCCAATGATCCAAATTGGATCGCCCCGTTGGACGTTTTGACGCGCAAAAAACTCGACCGTAAAAAGAATCCCTTCTTTAAACACGGTTGGGCGCAAGAGTTTATCGCGACCGAAGGCGACGACGTTCTCGGTAGAATTCTCGTTTCGGACGATTCGCGTTTTAATAGGGAAAACTCTTCTAATGTGGGTATGTTCGGCTTTTTCGAATGCGTGAACGACGCGAACGTTGCGAGCGCCCTTTTGGACGCCGGGGCGAAAGTCCTCAAGGAAGAAAGAAACCGAGATTCGTTATTCGGGCCCGTCGAATTCTCCACTAATTACGAGTACGCTCTTCTCGTCGAAGGGTTCGACTCGCCTCCCAAGATTATGATGCCGTACAACCCTCCCTACTATCGGGCGCTTCTCGAAGGGTGGGGGTTGAAAAAGAATCGCGATCTTTATTCTTGGTATTTCGACGAATCCTCTCGCGCCTTCGCGGAACAATGGAAATCGATCGTTGACCGTTTGCAAGAGCGCCACGGTTTTACGGTGCGACCTTTTTCGATAAAGCATTTTGATCGCGACGTCAAAAGGTGTATGGAGATCTACGACTACGTTCGATCCGAATGGTGGTGGGGAAGCGTGTCTTTGACGCAAGAGGAGATAATGGAGTACTCTAGATCGCTTCGAGCGTTCGCTAATCCCGAAATGGTTTTAATTGCCGAAGCGAATGGAAAACCGGTCGGCTTTTCCATTACCGTTCCGGACTTCAACGAGGCCGCCGCCCCGCTCAAAGGGAGTTTGTCTTGGTTCGGTATTCCTTATTTGGGATACTTTCGTTTAATGAGTCGCGTAAAACGCGCTCGAGGGTCGCGCGTGATGGTGCTTTGCGTCTTGCCGGAATATCGAAAGAAGGGCGTCGCCGAGAAATTAATCATCGACACGTTCAACTCCGGTTATTACCATATGAAATTTAACAATGCCGAGTTGGGGTGGACCGACGAGAATAACGATAAAATCACCCGGGTTTTGGAACGCGTCGGCGCGAAGCGATTTAAATGCTATCGCGTTTACCAGAAAGATTTGTAATTCCGCGCGTTGGTGGGCGGCGCGGCGCGTTGGCCGACGCTTTCTCGACCAAATCGCGCTCATAGATCGAATAAAAGGGACTCAATGGGTAGAGTAGGTATCGGACTTAATCTTGAGGCGGTTAGAACCTCGCACAAATCTTTTGAACAAGGCGTCGCCTTTGCCGCGGAGCTTGGATACGAGTACGTCGAACCGATGGTGCATTGGGGAAGGGAACTCCTGAGCGAAGCGCGTTATTTCCATAGCGTGTCAATGCTCGACGATCCGTTTCGGATCCGCGACGCCGTTGAAAAATACGGTCTGAAAATTTCCGCGTTCTCCGCCCACTCGCAATTGTCAAAACCCGAGATTGCCGTCGAGTACCTCAAACAAGCCGCGCGATTCGCAAAAGAGGCGGGGGCGCCCGTTATCAATACCCACGAAGGTCACAAACAGTCGTGGACTACCGCCGAGGAAGACTTTGTCCTGATCAAATACTCGATCAAAGAAGCCTCAAAAGTTTGCGAAAGACGTGGCGTTAAAATAGGTTTGGAAACTCATCAAACCTATTCGCTCACAATAGACGGCTACGACCGTATTCTGAATTTGGTCGACTCCCCCGCGATAGGCGCGAACTTCGACACGGGCAACGCTTATCTTGGCGGACTCGATCCCGTCTCGTGGCTCGAGCATATTAAAACCCGCGTGATCCATATGCACGCTAAGGACATATCGTTTGAGCAATCCGCCGCCGAGCGCGGCAAGGTGATGGGAACCGCCGTCGGTTGCGCTTGCGGGGAAGGGATGGTCGACTGGGAAAAGATCGTCGCCATTTTAAGAAGCGTTCCGCAAGACGTCGTAATGAGCGTTGAGTGCGGAACGATGGATCAGGCGGCGAGATCTATCGATTATCTCCGCAAAATAGTTGGGCGTTGACGCGTTCGAGTTTTTTATCGTTCGTTCGTCGCGATTTTTGTTTTTGTTTATAACCGGGGAGAAGCTATGAAACCGCAATCGAGACGTTCTTTCTTGCGTTCCGCGAGCGCAGCCGTTATATCGGGAATCGCGATTCCCTCTTTGATCGATCGATCCGCTTTGGCCGACGGCGACCGACCCGGCGCCAACGAGCGCATTGGCGTCGCCGGGATTGGCGTTGGACGCCGAGGTTCCGAAATTTACGCCGCCGCCGCGAAAAACCCTAAGACCCAACCGATTTGCGTCGCCGACGTTTGGTTGCCTCGGGCCGAGGACGTCGCGAAGAAAAACGGTTGCGACGCCGCCTACCAAGACTATCGTCGCGTCTTAGAGCGCAAGGACGTCGACGCGATTACCACCGCCACGCCCGAACATTGGCGCGGTTTAATCTGTATTAACGCTTGCCTTGCCGGAAAGCACGTCTATGGCGAAAAGCCGATTACCTTGACGATAAACGAAGGTAAGTTGATGGAGAAGGCGGCTCGTCGCAATAACGTTGTTTTTCAAACCGGTAGCCAACAGCGCTCAATGCGCGAAAACGCGATCGGCTGCGACTTTATTCGCAACGGGGGACTTGGCGAAATAAAGGAAGTGATCGCCGCGAATTACGAATCCCCTTGGCTTTGCGGTTTGCCGGAGCAACCGATTCCCGAGGGACTCGATTGGGAAACGTGGTGCGGGCCGACTCCCGTCGTTCCCTATAATAACGACCTGTTCGCCCCTCGCGCCAAACCGGGTTGGCTTTCTTTCCGACCTTATTCGGGCGGAGAAATGACCGGTTGGGGAACTCACGGTTTTGACCAGATCCAATGCGCCCTTGGTATGGATTTGACCGGTCCGGTCGAAATTCTCGTTGAAGAGGGCGCCGAAAAACTTGTTCCTCCCGTCTATACCGAAGCGGAAACCGCCGATCGCGGAAACCAAATTTGTTCAAAGCCTAATTTGGCGTATCGCTATCCCAACGGTATTACCGTGCGTTTGGGGAACGGTAATCGCGGCGGCGCCATTTTCGTTGGAGAGAAGGGGAAAATGGAAATTTTCAGGGCGAATCTCAAGTCCAATCCCCCGGAAATTGCCGAAGAGCTTCTCAAGTCGGATCGGCCCAACGGCGATCATATCGACAACTGGCTTTCTTGTATTCTGACCGGAGAGCGCCCCATTTCCGATATTGCGATCGGTCGACGAAGCGCGGCTATTTGCCATCTATTGAACATTGCTCGTTACCTGGGGCGCGGCTTAAAATGGGATCCAGAGGCCGAGGTCTTCCCGGGCGACGACGAAGCCAATTCCTATCTTGAGCGCGAGCCTCGCAAAGGATACGAATTGCCCGAGGTGTGAGCGCCTTTTGCGCCCGATTCTTTTGACGCGCCGACCGTTCGCGGCTCGGCGCGACTTCAATAAGTCCGTTCGAGCGCGACGTTATTCCGCGCCGTCGCTCGAGTCGCGATAAAATCGAAACGAAATAACGCGTTTCGAAAAGTTCCGCGATTCCTATCGGAGCTTTTTTGTGTTCGTGGATATTCGGTACGTAAAAAGAGTTCTTATGGCGTTTGATCTGGACGGCTCGCGTTTGGAAAGCCCCGCCCTCCCAAAGAGCTTCTTCTGGAAAGAATGGAACCCTTCTCTCGTGTCGGAACACGCTCGCGTCGTTTTCGAGGCTTTTTCCGTCGACGTGGACGCTCGCGTTTTTCCAACGTACCGTCAATTGGCCGCTTGCGAGCATCTTGTGGACGCGACTTCGAGCGCGTCTTCTTTTGCGCCCGAGGCGACTTGGGCGATATGCGCGCGCGGATTCCCAACCCCTGATAAAGACGAATGCGGCGCCGAGTGTTGCGCCGCCGTGCAATGCCTTTGGAAACGAGAGTCGATTGGAGAAATTCAGAACGTTTCCGTGCGTCCGAGCGCCCGTCGTCGCGGTCTTGGAAAGGCGTTGGTTTTGAAAGCGTTGGAGTCGTTTGAAAGGATTGGCGCAAAACGAATCGTTTTGGAAGTTACCGCCGAAAACGTCGGCGCCCTTCTGATGTACTCGTCGATTGGTTTTCGCCCGTTGCGCTACTTTTACGCCGAATCTTTTGTCGAGCGCTCGCGTTAGAATTCGTTTGCTTTTCGCGCGACCCCGCGCCTGTTAATTGGAGCGAATAATAGAACTTAAATGGACGCTAATAACAGAATTCATCGATTTGATAACGGACTTGTTCTTCTCTTTGAGGAAATGGCTTGGAGCGAATCGTTCGCCATATCGATCGCCGTCAAAGCGGGCTCGTATTTGGATCCCGACGAACTAACCGGTTTGGCGAGCTTGACGTGCGAAATGACGGATCGTGGCGCCGGAGAGTACGATAATCGTTCCTTCCTGGAAGCGTTCGAAAATCTAGGCGTTCATTCTTCCACAAACGTAAAGAAAACTCTCGCCGCTTTTAACGCCGTCGGCTTAATCGACAACTGGGAAAGAACTCTCGAACTGTTGGCGCTGCAGATTCGCCAACCTCGATTTGACGACGCCGAGTTTGTCCCGTGCCAACAGATCCAAATTCAGGAACTCGCGTCCGACGAGGACGATCCGGACGTTAAGACCGGGCGAGCCTTCCAAGAGATTTTATTCCCGTATCCTTTTGGTCGCCCCGCCAATGGAACGGTCGAATCAATTCGCAACGCGACGATCGACGACGTCCGCCGCTTTCATCGCGAAGCGTATCGTCCGAACGATATGATCGTTGCCGTCGCCGGGCGAGTCGATTGGGGACGACTTAAGGACGCCGTCGAGCGTTTGTTCGGCGACTGGTCTCAAAAACAAATTGTCGAACCCGCGCCGAGGGAAGGCGATCGATCCTTCGTTCACATACCAAGCGGCAACGCTCAAACGACGATTCGACTTGGTTACAAAGATCTCTGTTGCGACGATCCCAATTTTATTAAATCTCTTGGAGGCGTTAAGGTTCTAAGCGGCGGGATGAGTTCGCGTTTATTTACCGAGGTTCGCGAAAAGCGAGGCCTGTGCTATTCGGTGGGCGCCTCGCATTACTCGGTGGATCGGTTCGGTTTTGTCGCCTGTAGTTGTGGAACGACGAGCGAAAGCGCCCAGCAATCCCTCGACGTGATCGTCGCCGAGATCGATCGGTTGGGAAGGGAACCCATTGATCAAAACGAACTGGATCGAGTCAAAATTCGATTGAAGAGTTCGTTTGTGATGCAGCGCGAATCTACAGGAAGCAGAACCGCCGCGTTGGTCTCGGATTGGATTGATTTCGGAAGAATTCCTTCTCTCGAAGAAAAATTGGCTGAAATCGATTCTCTAACGAGCGAACAAATCGAAGAGTACTACGCCGAGACCGCGTCTAGACGAAAGTTCCGTTTGGCGACTTTGGGAGCCGAACCGCTGAGCCTGGCGGGGGAGAGAATGTATTAGTTATTGTTGTTCGTTATTAGTTTGCCTAATATCGAGCGCTAGGAGACGTTTTTTCTAACTAATGCGCTCGTATAAAGTTGCGCAAACACGCTACCGAACATAATAAACA
>JAFRXD010000052.1 GCA_017441605.1 Thermoguttaceae bacterium
ACAACAGCAACAATAACAACAACAACCGAAACAACAATAACAGCAACAATAACAACAGCAACAGCAGTAGCTCGACCTACGGCAGCGGCGTTGTCGTCGACGTGGACGGGGTTCTCCAACGCGTCGTTCTAGACGACGGCGCGCTCGCGCTGGCTCGCTCCGCCGCCAATTCGGCGATTCCGTCCGAGATGAGCGCTCCCAGCAAGCTGCGCAAAGTCTCCCTGACGCGCCTCGAAGCGCAAATTAAGGAAAACGGCGGAGTCGTTACCGACGAAATGGCGAATCTCGCCGGACTCACTCGCATTGAGAACGTCTTCGTTTATCCGGAGACGGGCGACGTCGTGGTCGCCGGTCCCGCCGAGGGCTGGAAGGTCGGCCCGGAAGGCGCGACCGTCGGCGCCAAGAGCGGTCGTCCCACGCTGCAACTGCAAGACCTAGTCGTCGCGCTTCGCGCGTATCCCGCCGAGGGGAAAGGCGCGGCGCTCGTCGGTTGCTCGATCGACCCGACCGAAGACGGCCTTCGCAATATGCAAGCCTACCTCAACACCGCGAGCAAGCCGAACGTCGCCAGCGACGAAGAGTGCGTCGAATACGCCTACGGCATTCGGGACGCGCTCGGTCTGCAAAACGTTACCGTCTGGGGCGTCTCCCCCAAGACGAACTTCGCCGCGACGCTCGTCGCCGCCGACTACCGCATGAAGCTCATCGGGATCGGGCTCGAAGAGGCTCCGGTTAAGCTGACCACCTACGTCGACAAATCGAATCCGGCGCGTCGCTCGAGCAACGCGCTCGTTCGCTGGTTCTTCCAACCGAATTACGACTGCGTCGTCGAAACCGAAGACGGCAACGCGATGCAACTGGTCGGCAACGGCGTCAATCTCGTTGGCGAAGACGAGCTCGTTGGCGCCGACGGCAAGCGCTCCGCCGACAAGGGCAAGGGCAACCCGGCCACTCGCGCCTACGCCAAGAGCTTCACCGCGAAATTCGAGTCGATCGCCGACCGCGTTCCGGTTTACGCCAATCTCCGCAACCTGATCGATATGACGATCGTCGCCGCCTATCTCCAAAAGGAGAACGTCTACGAAAAGGCGAACTGGGCGCTCGATTTCTTCTCCGACGAGTCGAAATATCAAACGGAAAACCTCATCGCCGTTCAATTTGCCGAGACCGCCGTCAACACGATTCGTCGCGGGGCCAACCTCGTCTCCTACCCGACCGGCGGCGGCGTCTCCATCGAGCCGCAAATCGCGCTCGAGCAAACCCGCGTCAAGTACGACGACAACGGCAAGATCGAAGAGAAACGCGCCGAGTCCCAAAATTCCGACTCCAGCGCTTGGTGGTGGGACTGAGCCCGAGGCTTTCGCGAGATTGATTTTTCTCCGATGAAATAAAAAGACCGTCGCGGATCTTCGCGTCCGCGACGGTCTTTTTGCGCTCGTCCGTTAGAGCGTTTTCGGTTTTGAAATAAGAAAAGCGTCGACCGCGCGTCCTTGCGCTTCGGCGCGTCCTTGCGCCGGTCGACGCGAATTTTTGTCAGCGAACGATCGTTCCGTTCGACTCTTCGACCGGTTCGCTCGCGCGCGCCGTCTTGGGGGGCGCGTTTTCGGCCTCGTCGCTCGCCAGCATTTCCTCGCCCGAGGCGTCCTCGAAATTAATCGCCAAATCGCCGACGCTAAACCCCGCGATCCGCCAGCCGTAATCGACGTTCGTCAAGACGAAGGTCAGCTCGTCCACTTGAATCGCGCCCGAGTCGGTGTAGTCCTCGACGTCGACCGCGACTAAAACGCGGCCTTGAATCGGCTTCATTTTTTTAGTGATTCGCCATCGCGCGGTCGCGCTCTCTTGGGCGGCGAAACTATCGCGCCGCGCCTCTTGCGCGCGTCGAGTCAACAGGGCGAACGCGCCGTCGTCGTCGCCGCTGAAGAACGTCTTGAAGAAGGCGTTCACCACTCCCTCCGGAGTTTCGGGATTATCGACGTCGAGGGGCGTCTCGTCGACTTCCGGCTTCGCGCCGGTATCGGGCGCGTCGGAAGGAGCCCCATTTTCGGAAGAATTAACGGACGTTCCGTCCGAAGAAGGCGCCCCGCCCTCGCTTCGACAACAACCCAAAGTCGAAACGAGCGCCGCCAATCCGAAAACGAAACACAGTCCAAACGACTTGCTCATTGAACGATCCTCTCGCAACGCGCTTTAAAAAGCGCTCCTGTTTCATAAAAGCCGACCGATTGTCGCGATTTTCGCAAAACCGGTCAATATCGTTTTGAAAGAAAAAATCAAACGCGTCGCCGCCGTTAAATCGCGAGCGGCGCGCCGGGAACAACGCGTCCAATGTCCCAAACGCTCAAAGGCAAAACGATTCTGGTCGCGCGGGAGAGAGAGCGCGCCGACGAAATGACGAAACTCTTGGAGGCGGAGGGGGGACGCGCGCTCGTTCAGCCCCCGATTCAAACGCTGCCGGTCGAGGATCCGAGCGAATTGGACGACGCGTTGACCGCCGCGCTCGACCGAGAATTCGACTGGGCCATCTTTTCGAGCGTCAACGGGGTAAAATTCGCGCTAGATCGCCTCGAAGAAACGAAGAAAATCGACGCGCGCGAGCTCTCTACCCGAGTCGCGATCGCGGCGGTTGGGGCGACAACGAGAGATTACCTCCGAGAGCGCGGTTTAACGGTCGATATCGTCCCCCAAAAATTCGACGCGGACGGTCTAGTCGACGCCCTCTTCGAGGGTATTGGAAAAACAATCGCGTCGCAAAAATTTCTCTCGCTTCGAGCGAGCCGAGGAAGAAAAACGTTGAGCGAGCGCTTGACCTCGCTCGGCGCGACGGTTCGGGAAACGATCGCCTACCGAAGCGTCGACGTCGAAGCGGCCGAGCCGGGAATCGTTGAAGCGGCGCGAGAAGGAAGAATCGACGCGGGAATCGTCGCGAGCTCCGCGTCGGCGAGCGCCGTTCTGAGACTTTTGGGAGAATCGGCGAAAGGAATTCCGTGGTTCGCGATTAGCGAGCTAACGGCGACGGCGCTGAGAAAAGAGGGGGCGCGCGTCGGGGGGGTCGCGAGAGAGGCGACGGCGCGAGCGCTTTTTGAATCCGTTTTAGAAACGTTTTCGAAATGAAAAAGCGCCGAAGCGCCGGAATATAACCGCCCCTTCGACGCTCTATTGTCAACGAGAGAAATCTCGAACGATTAACGCTTGGAAAGAACCTCTTTTTCGTAGTTTTCGCACTCGGCGATCCATTTTTCTCCGACCGGAGCGCCGTTTTTCTCGCAGTAGTAGTCCCAAACGGCGGAGAACGGGGCGGACTTAAGCTCTTCGAGCAGCGCGAGTCGCTTGGTGTAGTTGAACTCGAGTTCCAATTTGCGGAGTTGCTCCAGCGGCTCGAGCGCGGCGACGAGCAAAGCCTTGCGCGCGGCGCGGGTTCCGACCGTCCAGGCCGCGATGCGGTTGATCGAGCCGTCGAAGAAGTCGAGCGCGACGTAAGTTCGCGGAAGCAAATTGTTGCGCACCAGCTCTTCGGCGATCGCGCGCATTTGGTCGTTGTAGATCACCACGTGGTCGGAGTCCCAGCGAACCCCGCGCGAAACGTGCAGAAGCAAGTTCTCGGTGAACATCGCGATCGAGGTCAGTTTGTCGCTAATGCACTCGGTCGGATGGAAGTGCCCCGCGTCGAGGGTCGCGATCAAGTTGTTCTTAATCGCGTAGCCCATGCAGAATTCGTGGCTTCCGACGGTGTAGCTTTCCGCGCCAATGCCGAACAGCTTGCTTTCGACGCCGTCGCGGATGTTTTTCTTGTCGTACTTGACCGAGAAGATCTCGTCGTAGGAGGTGGCGAGACGCTCGCGCGGCGCGAGACGATCGACCGGCGTGTCCTTAATTCCGTCGGGAGTCCAGTGATTGACGACCGACTCGGTTCCCAATTGCTCACCGAAATAGTTGGCGATCGCGCGGCAGCGCTTGTCGTGCTCGATCCAGAAATCGCGGATTTCTTTGCTCGGGTGCGAAAGGGTCAGCCCGTCGGCGGCTTTCGGGTGCGAGAAGAAGGTCGGGTTGAAGTCGAGCCCGATTCCGAGTTTCTTCGCCCAATCGACCCAGCCTTGGAAGTGTTTCGGCTCGATCTCGTCGCGATCGACTTTCTGACCGCCGTTCTCGAGATAGATCGCGTGAAGATTGAATCGGAGCTTTCCGGGAATGAGCGAGAACGCTTTCTCGGCGTCTTGGCGAAGCTCCGCCACCGTTCGCGCTTTGCCCGGATAGTTGCCCGTCGAGAGAATGCCGCCGCTCAGAGCCTCGCCGGAAGCCTCGAAGCCGCCGACGTCGTCCCCTTGCCAGCAGTGCAAAGAAATCGCGGAAGCGTCGATCTTCGCGATCGCCGCGTCAACGTCGACTCCAAGTTCCGCGTAACGTTCTTTCGCCAGAGCGAAGGCTTGTTCTACTTTACTCATCTAATAACTCCTATGATAAAGGCGACCTCTCGGCGACGGCGGGACGCCGACGCGCTAAAGAAATCAATCGAAAAATCCGATATTGCTAAAAGAGCGATTTTTTCGCATAGTTACGATCGCCCTTTTTGTAGCGACGCCGAGCGTCGCGAACGTCTGCGATAAAGGAAAAAACAATGTTCGTTTCAAACGACGACGCGTCGCGAAAACTATCCGACGAGCCCAAATTCGACGAGTCGAAACGTCGCGACTTGCGACGGTTGGCTCTCGCGGCGAGCGCGATCCTGTTGGGTTCGACCGTTCTCTTCTCTTCCGGATGCCAAACGACGAAGAGCAGAAAAACGAGCAAAACCGTCGACGATTTTTTGCAAGCCGACAAACCGCAATGGTAACGCGTTCGTCGAGCGATTCAAGCGAAGCGCGCCCTCTCGGAGGACGCGCTTTTTTTTCGAGTTCCGGGCTCGATTCTCGCCGCGACTAAGCCGGAACCGAATCGTCGTCCTTAATCGGCGGCGGAGGACGATTCGCCATTAAAGCGGCGATCCATCGCGTCTCGGGGAAGGACTGAAAAATAATCTTCATCACGACGGCGAGGGGCGGCGAAAGGAACATTCCTACCGGTCCGAGAAGCCATCCGAAGAAAATTAACGCGATCAACACAATGAGGGGCGAGAGATCGAGCCCGTCGCCGAGCAAACGAGGCTCCAACACGTACCCAATTCCGCAGTTAATGACCGCGAATCCGACGGCGACCGCGCAACCGACTCCAACCCCGTGATCGACCGTCGCCAAGACGATCGGAGGAACCGCCGCCGCGACCGAACCGATATTGGGAATATAGTTCAAGATAAAGGCGACGAACCCCCACAAAAGCGGGTACTGAATTCGCGCGAGGGCGCATAGAACGACGACCAGGGCGCCGACGGCGCAACTCATCGTCGTCTTAATGACCATATAGTTCCGTATGTCGTGAACGACGCCCTCGATGTGCGAATTCGTAAAGCGCCGCTTGCCGAGCGCCGCCACGAGCTTCTTAGGAATCTTCGCCGTTTCGCAGAGCATAAAAATCACGAGCAGCGTAATGAGCAGCGCGTTGCTGAACAGGGCGCTCAATTCACCGGCCAATCCCTTGAGGAACCGGAAGATTTGCTGAGAACTTGCGCCGACCGCCGAGGTCTCGGCCCGCTCGTCGGCGCGGCGGTAATCTTCGTACGCCTGATCGCTGAGGCGTCCCGCCGTCGCGTAGTCGTCGAGCAAACCTCCGTCGCCGCGCTCGGCGTCGGAGCGCTCCTCGTAAGGATTCAGCCCCCCGACAAACCCGGACGACGGGTCGTCGACCAGCGAGTCGCCGTCTTCTTCCAAGAACGCTCGAGGATTATTTGGCGCGAGCCCGTCTCGCGGAAGCTCGTCGTTCCAAGACGAGGCCATTCCATCGAAACCGGAAGTCGCCCCTTTGGGCTCGATCTCGCGCGGCGCGTCCTCGACGCTCTTCGTCGAGTAACCGACGTTTTTCATCGTCGCCTCGCCCGGGGCGCGCTCCGCCGCGGGAGGCGAGCCGGAGCCGGTTCCCTCGCGCGCTTCGCCCCGATCCTCACCGGCGGACTCGACGGTCGTTTCGTCTCGATATCCTCGCAGCGCGTCGACTTGCGCTCGTCCGAGCCGGGCCCCCGCGCGAAGCTCGTCGAGGTACGCTGTCTCCACGTCTTTCGCGGAGGTCAATGGCTCCTCTTCTTCCTCTTGATCCGGGTTGGACGATTTGAGCGAAGGGAAAAACTCCTCCAAGTTCAAATTGTACTCTTTAAATTTCTCGGTGAATTTATAGCGGTAGTTGTCGATATTCCCGGCGAACTGGGCGAGTTGCGCGCCGACGACGGTCATCGCGCTCAGTCCGATAGCCGCGACGCCAATGATCACGACCGTGAGCGCGAGCCACGAGGCGACGCCCTTCGACTTGAGCCAATTGACCGGAGTTATTAAAAGAACCGTGAAGAACGTCGCGAGGAAGAAAATCCCCAAAACGCCGCGCGCGCTGTGAATACCCGCCAAGACCACAATGCCCGACGCCAAAAGAGCCGCGTAGTTGATAAGCTCGCCTTTGCGCTCTTTTTTCGCGCCGGGCGCCTTCGGCGATTTCGCCGAACCCTTCGACGGACGATCGACGTTTGTTTTATCTGCCTCGTTCATAGACCTTCCAACCCAATAATCGCTCGATCGAGCGGGGAGCGGCGACGCAATCCGAGCGATTTCGCCGCGACTCCGTAAATCGTACAAAAAAAAATCGTCGGCGCAAGGGTCGACGACTTTTTTTCGCGTTTTCGAGGAAAATTCTAAAACGAGTTACTTCGGGCGAACCAATAGGGTCGAATCTCCGAGAATCTTCTCGACCACGACGGGAGTTCCCGGCTTCAAATCGACTTCGGAATCAGTGAGCGCCTCGTATTCCATCGAGCGCTCCTGTTGCAAAATCGTCACTTTACCTTGCTTCGCTCGGGACGCCGGGACGGTCAAATAAACGCTTCCCTCGGCGCCGAGCGCGGAGCTCGCCCTAATCGAGCCGTCGGCGTTAAAGGACGAAAGCATTCGAAATAGGAAGAAGACCGCGATAATCGCGACGAATCCGCAAACGCACGCGACGGCCAACTGAGCCGGAAGGGCCGCTCCGCTCTCGCGCATCGCCAAGCCGGAAAGCCCGAAAAACGCGATTCCCGCCGTCAGAGTGCGAACCGAGAACACGCGAAGGAAATGCGTTCCGCCCGCGTCGCGATGAACCGACTCGTTAAGCCCGTCGTTTGGGGCGGCCGCGTCGGGAACGCCGTCGCCGTCGAGATCAACCGTCGCGACGTCGGGAACCCCGTCTCCGTCCAAATCAAACGAAGCGTCGCCGCCGTCGCCCGAATCGCCGCCGAATCCAAAGAGCGTCAGCGCGAATTGAAGCAGGACGAACGCCGATCCCAAGATCGCGCAAAACAGAAAAAGTTTTTCCATAACGTTATCGACCTTTCTAATGAAACGAGGCCTTTGGCTCGCGCCATAGCGCGTCCCCTTTGTTTATTGTACGCGAAATCAAGCGACAAATCAACGACCGGTTTCGACGAAAGGTCCTTTTTTACGCTCGGAACCCACTAAAAATCCTCGTCGCCGAAAAGATAATTCTCTTCCTTGTATTTGCGAATCGAGAATTGTAGATCCTCGCTCTTGGCGTACCGTCCCCCGAGAACGAGACTAAACAGCCCTCGCACGTTGTAAAAGCAGTTCAACGCGACCAAAATCGCCGCGATCAAAGCCAATATAATCAACGTCATAGCGTCCTCCGCGAGCGCCTCGGCGTCGAAACGACGCTTAGCGCCAAATTAAACGATTAATCCACCAATTTGGATTATAACGCTATTTCTTTTTTTATTCAATAAGTATTCCAACAAGAAAAATAAATATTTTCCGCGCGACGCGCATTCTTTACAAAACGGTAAAGAAATGTTAAAATAGAAAAGATAAATAAAGTGTCCCGTCGCGTTTTTGCGGGGGAATGCGACCGATTACCTTTTTAGAAATTGAGGAAAGCGCGCTATGTCTTCAACAGGATTCTTGTTCGCGGCTAGTCTCGGGGCTTCGACCGGGCTCGTCGCGGCGATGGCGGTTCTGCTCGCCGTGATCATTTTTGGAACGATCGTTCTCTTTAGCTCGAGGTACAAGCGCTGCCCGAGCAATAAGATTATGGTCATCTTTGGTCGGTCTTCGAGCAAATCTTCGGCGCTCTGCATCCACGGCGGCGCGAAGTTCATCTGGCCCCTGTTCCAAGACTACGCTTTCCTCAGCCTGGAACCGATGCAAATCGAGATTCCGCTCCGCGGCGCGCTCTCGATGGAAAACATCCGCGTCAACGTCCCGAGCGTCTTCTCGATCGCGATTGGAACCACTCCGGAACAAATGCAAAACGCGGCGATCCGTTTGCTCGGCATGACGAAGCAAGCGGTCGCGAAACAGGCCGAGGACGTCATCTTCGGGCAATTGCGCCAAGTGATCGCCTCGATGAAGATCGACGAAATCAACCGCGACCGCGAGGCGTTTCTCTCCAATATTCAAGCGTCGCTGGAACCGGAGCTGAAGAAACTCGGTCTGGTTCTCATCAACGTTAACGTAACGGACATCACCGACGAGTCCGGCTACATCGAGGCGATCGGGCGCAAAGCCGCGTCCGAGGCGATCCAAAAAGCGCGCGGCGACGTCGCCGACAACGAGCGCATGGGCGAAACCCGCGTCGCGAACGCCGAGAAAGAAAAGGCGATTCAAGTCGCGAACGCGAAAAAAGACCAAGCGATCGGAACGAAAGAGGCGGATCGGGAGCAAATCGTCAAGACCGCCGAAATCGACCAAGAGCAAGCGGTTCGTCTCGCCGACCTCGAGCGGGTCAAGTTGGTCGGTCAACAGTCGGCGGCGTTCGAAAAAGACGCCCAGATCAAAGACGCCGAGCGCGACATGCGCGTAAGACTCGCGAACGCGAACGCGGAAGCGGTCAAGGGCGAAAACGAGGCTCAAGCGATCGTCGTGAACTCGACCGCCGAGCTCGCCGTAAAGAAAGCGGAGGCGTTCCAGCTCGCCGAAACCAGAAAGCGCCAAGCGGACGCGTCGGTCGCCGAAGCCGAGCACAAGGCGCAAACCGTGGCCGCGACCGCGCGGGCCGAGCGCGTCGAAGCGGAGCGCCGGGCCGAATTGGAAGCGCCCGCGAAGGCGGAAAAAGCGCGCGTCATCGTCGAAGCGGAAGCCGCCGCGGAACAAAAGCGGATCGAGGCGGAAGGCGAGGCGGCGGCCATCTACGCGAAATTGGAAGCCGAGGCGCGCGGTCAATTCGAGATTCTCAAGAAGAAGGGCGAGGGTCTCCAGGCGATCATCCAAGCGTGCGGCGGGGCCAAGGAAGCGTTCCAAATGCTCATGCTCGACCACTTCGACGAGCTCGTCGCGGCTTCGGCGCAGGCGATCTCCTCGATCAAGTTCGACAAAGTCGTCGTATGGGACTCCGCCAACGGCGGCGCGGAAACCTCGACCGCGAACTGGCTTCGCAATATGGCGAAAACCCTGCCCCCGATGCTCGACGTGATGAAAGAGATCGGCGGAGTCGAGTTCCCCGAGGTCTTCGCGAAATTGCAAGGAACCGGAGACGCGGAAAAGTCCGGCGAAACGATCGACGCCGCCGCGACTCCCGCCGGAGCCGACGCGGAAACCGCGAAAACCGAATAAGTTCCCGGTTAATCGCCCGTTAGATTAAAAAAGGGTCGCCGTTCGAGAAACGTTCGAACGGCGACCCTTTCGTTTTATTCGAGCGCGCGCCCGCTTTGAAGGAGTTTGAGAATCTCGGTTCGCCCGGTCTTAATCGCGGGGTAAAGGGCCGCGACCAAGCAAAGCGCCGCGGTTAGTCCCAACCCCAACGACAGTCCTTTCAACGGAAGAACGATCGGCGGATCGGCGGTACCGAAGATACTCTCGCCCAGTTTCAGAACCCCTCGAGCCGCGAGGAAACCGAACGCGAAACTCGCCATGGACGCGACGATCGCGATAACGAGCGCCTCGACCAAAACGGCGCGAGCGATCGCTCCCCGGGTCGAGCCGACCGCGCGCATGACCCCGTAGCGCCACCGCCGCGCGCGAACCGAGTTAGAGATCGCCCCGACGACCGCGATCGACGCGATGATCAGCGTCGTAATCGGGATCTTGGAAAGGGCCCAAATCACCGAGTCGGCGCGCTTCGTTATCGATTCGGTCAGCGAGTCGCGGGTCGAGAGCTTCGCGTAGGCGGTTCGCGCGCCGAAATCGCCTTTTCCTTCGACGAGCCCTTCTTGGAGGTCGAGCGCGAGGTTCTTGCGCGCCAAAAAATCGCACGCCAACTCGGTGGTCGCGTAGTCGATTTTTTCGCCTTCCGGGGCGTCGAACCAGAAATAGGATCGCCGCTCGATTTGGAAATCGCTCGCGACGACCCCCTCCCGAGCGAAGGCGATTCCTCCGGAGCGCCCGAAATTGCGGCGAACGCCGCCGGTCTTGGACAGCCATTGCCAACCCGGGAAAGAAACGACCCCGACGATCGGGTACTCGAACGTCGCGCCCGCGTCGCGCGGGTCAACGACCTTTAGGGAGTCGCCACGATTGAGTCCGTAATCGATGGAAAGAGAATCGGTTACAATAACGCCGCGCCCGTTCTTCATCGCGTCGAAAGCCTCCTTGGGATTTCCCTGTCGAAAACGAAAACCGACGAGCGGCTCGCGACCTTCGAACGCCTTCCCGACGTCGACGCCGAAAAAGACGACGTTGGCGAACTGCCGCTTTCGCTCGTCGTCGGGAACCGAGCCCTCCGCGAACGCGGCCTGGTCGATCGCGATCGGAACGAATCGGTTCTCGTCGACCCAGGGCAACTTTTTCAATTCTTCGGCGATTTCCGGACGAAGCCCGGTCGGCAGAAACGCGACGAACGCGTCCGGTGAGCGCCGACCGGGCAGGAACGGATCGAGCATCGAATATCCCCAAATCTGCATCGTTACGAAGAGCCCTCCCCCGACGCTAAGCGCGACCGCGACCGCGACGACGCGCCAGGAGTTTCCCGAAAGTTCTCGTCGAAGGGTTCGGCTCTCGACTCTAAACAGCGCCGCCAAGGGCGGAACGACAACGAATTGAACGAGGCTCAACGCGAGCGGCAAGAGGCAAACGCCCCCCAGCGCCAAGAGGGCCGTCCCAACGCTCGAGTGAAGCGCCGCTCGAAGCGCCGCGTCTTTGGGCAAATGACCGACGATCCAAAGATCCCCGAATATCGCGAGCGCCCCGACGATCGAGGCGACGAAAACGCGCCGCCTTCGCCTCTGAATCGCCTTTCGGGTCGAAATCGAGCGCTCCAATTCCCCGAACGCTTCCAGCGGCCGAACCCGAAGCGAGCGAATCATGGGATAGAGCGCCGCGAAAATCGCGCCGAGACAAGCGCATACAAACGAAAGCCCGATCGTTTGAACGTTGAGTCCCGTCCATTTCCCCGCGACGATCCAAACGACGACCCAGCCGACGAGCGCTCCGAACGCCCACCCGGGAACCGCGATCAACGCCGACTCGAGCAAAACGCTCAGACCAATTTGCGAGCGCGCTAGGCCCGCGATCCGATAGAACGCGATCAGGCGCCTGTCCTCTTCGAGGCTCATATTCAGGGTCGTGAAAACGATCAAGAGCGCCGCCAACGACGCCAAAAGGGTTCCGCTTATCGCTTGGTATTTGAACGCCCGATCGTTGCGAAACGCGGCCGCCCTTTGCTCGGCGATCTCCTTCTCCGTCGCCGACTTCGCGCCGGGGGCGTCCTTCGCGAAACGCTCGCTCCAGCGCGCGCGAAACTCTACCGGATCCCCTCGCAACTTCAAATAAACGCCGCTCGTTTCGACTCGCTCTTCGCCGAACAACTCCAGCGCGAGGTCTCGTGAAATATAGAACCCGTCGTTCTCGGAGTCCTTCGCAATCCCAACGACTTTGAGTTGGTATTCCGAAATCGATCCGGTTCTAAAATCCCCGTCGATAATCAGCAAGGAATCCCCGACGCGGGCCTTGAGCCGCTCGTTCCCTTTGGTCGTAACGACCGCCTCGCGCGGTAGCTCCGCGCTCGGGGCTCCGACGTTAAACCATCGTCCGTCTTCAAGTTCGTAAGGCGCGTCCGAGGCGGTCGTCGAAAGAAAGGTCGAGCCCAGTCCCATCGGCGTCCCCATCGTGGCGCGAAACGCTCCGAACGCCGCTCGGTGAAGCGCGGGATCGACGCCTTGCGGCGCCTCGCCGATCAGCTCAAACTCCTCGTCCGTAAGCTCGAGCGCGCGCTTGATCGTCGGCTTGTCCTCTTCCTCCACCGCGTCCGCGTCTTGCAAAATCGACGCGACCGCCCCCGGAGAATAGACGAAGGCGCGAAGCGTCGAGGTCTCGTCGCAAAGGAGCGTCGACTCGTCCGCCCGGAGATCCATGATCAACTCCGCCGGAATCGCGCCCGGCGCTCCGGGTCCGCCCAAACCTCCTCGCCCCCCGCGTCTTCCGCCGCGCCGCCCTTCCGGGGGCGCGGCGCCGTCTCCTCGCGACGCCGGTTTCGCCTCGGTCTTCGTTTCCGATTTCTCTGGCGCGTTTTGTCGCGAATAGGGGGCGCCGAACGAACCGCCTCCGCGTCCCCCAAAACCGGCCCCGAAACCGGGATCGACCGCCAGGCGCAAATCGTAACTCCCAAGATAGTCGGCGTCTTGACTCGTCGCGTCGATAAAGAGCGCTTGAAATCCGCCGATCGTCCAAACGACCAAGCAAGACGACGCGGCGATCGCGAGAATCGCCAGGGCCAGTCGGACCTTTCGCTTGCGAGCGCGAGAGAAAACCAATTTGAGAACGAATTTCATAGTTCGTTTTCTCCCTTCGTCACACGGAGCGCGAAACGCGCGCCAATTCTTGATAGCGCGCCGCCAACTCCGACGCGTCGCCAACCTCGGATCTCGGAAAATCCCCAACAATCTCGCCGTCGCGCAGCACGACGATCCGCTTCGCCCAGACGGCGACCGCCGGTTCGTGCGTTACCAAGAGTATCGTTCGAGCCTCCTCCCGATTGAGGCGGTCGAATATCCGGCAAATCGCCTGTCCCGCGGTCCAGTCGAGATTTCCCGTGGGCTCGTCGGCGAGAAGCGCGACCGGGTCGGAGCAGAGCGCGCGAGCCAAGGCGACTCGCTGTTGCTGCCCTCCGCTGAGAGAATCGGGATACTGCCCAAGTTGCTCGCTCAATTCGAGTTCCGACCAAAACGCTCGAAGTTTCGCCATCGTCGTCGCGTCCAGTCTTCGGCCGTCGGCGCGAAGCGGAAAAAGAATATTCTCCTCGGCGGTGAGGTGCGGAATCAAATTGTAACTCTGAAACACGATCCCAATTCGGCGCCGACGAAAGATCGTCAGGGCGCGATCCCCCATTTTGCCAATTTTAACCCCCTCGAGTTCGACCTCTCCGCTCGTCGGTCGCGTCAAACCGGCGATCAAGTGCAACATCGTGCTCTTGCCGGAGCCGCTCGCGCCCATAATCGCGACGAACTCGCCGCGCTCGACCGTCAAATCGACGTTCGAAAGCGCCAGGAACTCCCCTTCCCCTCGAGGATACTTTTTCGTCAAGCCGATCGCGCGAACCGCGAATTCCGGCGTCGTTCGCTCGTCCATTCTTCTCTCCCTAATTCTAGCGCTCGCAATACGAAAGAACGATAAGAACGTACCCCGTTACCAAATTGGGATCGTTTTCGTACCAATATCGATTCTCGTTGACCCACGACCCGTCCGCGTTTTCCGCGAGCGCCAGCGCCTCGATCAACTCCCGCCGCCAGTCGTGTTTCTTTCCGTTCGAATCTTCGAACAGATCCTCGCCGAGAACTTGAAAACACTTCGAAAGCGTGTGGTAGTAATAGTACAGACCTCGTTTTCCCAATCCCGGGTTTTGCGTCAGCGTATAGTTTTGCCGAATCCACCCGGTCGCCGCCTCGACGCGAGGGTCGTCCGGAGTCAATCCGGCGTAAATCAAACTCTTCAAGCCCGCGTACGTGATGCTCCCATAGCTGCGCAAACCGCCGTCGACCTCTTCTCCCGCGGGGTTCTCTTCCCCCGCGACGAACGTGTAAAAGAATCCCCCGTCGTTCGAGCTCGGACGACCGCTGGAAACGACGTCCCCCGTCTCGAAATTCTGGCAGCGCGACACGAAGGTCAGCGCGTCTTGAATCGCCGGATCGTCCTCTCCCGCGCCAATTTCGCGAAGCGCCTCCACGAAGAACTGTGTGTTCGACAGGTCCGGACGCGTCATCGCGCCTTTTCCGTACCCCACCCCGCCGAAATACTCGTCCTCTTTTTCGACCCCGTTTTCTTTATTGTACTGAGAGCCTCTAACAAACTTCTCCGCCTTCTCGACGATCGCGTCGTACCGTCCGTCCCCCGCTTGTCGATTCGCGAGCGTAAAGCAGACGAGTCCCAAACACGATTCGTACGTCGACAAATGCAATCCCTCGGAATAGATCCCTCCGTCCTCGCGAACCGATTTCTCGAGAAACGCGAGCGCCTTCGCGAGAATCGGCTCGTCCAGTTTGACCCCGGCGCGCAAAAGCCCCGCGACGTCGATTAGCGTCGGCCCGATTCCGACCCGAGGAGACGCCGAAAAGGACCCGTCCTCGCTCTGCGATTTCGTCAAAAACGCGATTCCTTCGGCGACCATCGACGCGCGAAGGGCCTCCAAATCGGCGCGCTCCGCGTCGGAGAGGCTCGCGCGCATTTTCTCGATCGGAACCGTCGGGCTCGCGGTTTGACGACCGCCCCCGCGCCCCCCGCGAAGAGCGCTCAAAGCCTTCTGTTCGTCCGCGTCGAGAAACCCGTCCCCGTTCGCGTCCAGCTTCTTCATCCCCTCCGCGAAGGGGGCGGGCATACCGTCCGGCAACTTCGACAGATCGATCCGCCCTTGCTCGTCCAGTTCGAACGCGGGGCGCCCGAATCCGCCTCCTCCCGCGCCGGAGCCCGGATCTTGCGCGAAACTCGACGACGCGAGCGACAAAACGACGAAAAGAAAACCGTAACGAAAAATAACGCAACTCATATAGTTATATCCTTTCAAAACTCGTCGCGCGACGAGAGTTATTATTATAGCGAAGAATTCGTCTCGCCCCCCGCGACCGTCGCGAGAGCGCGCCAGACGCTCAAATCGATCGTTTCCGGAACGTTCCGAACCGACCCGTCCGCGAGACCGACGACGACGATTCCCGGATGATTCGACGCGGCGCCCTCGAACGTCAGTTCCGTTCCCCGAAGCCAAATCCCGGGAACTTTCGCGTTCGGCGGAGAGTACGCCGAGTAGCCGGTCGCGTAATGGCGCCCGGCGAGCCACGGGGAGCCGCGATGCGTCAGCGACGCCAGGGACTTCATCCCCTCCAAATCGGGGTCGATATACGACGCCCAGGTCCCCTCGCCGAGAACGCTCATGCGATCCATCGTCTTCTCGGCGCTCGAAAAAGAGGCGGTTTGCATTCGGCTCTCCGAAACGACCATCGTATTGGAGGTTCCGTCGACGAGGGTCGCGAGGGTCGTTTGAACGAAGCGAAACGCGCCGTCGTTTTTGAGACCGTTGAGATTGTTCCGCTCCCCGACCGACGTTCCGGTGCAAAAGACGTAGTTGACGTTGTTCGCGTAGAGATTCTCGTTGCGCGGCTGGAGGGCTTTCTTCTCTTGATCCTCGCTAGGGCACCAGAGCATGGGACAAGGAAAATCGCATTTCTCGCGCAACGCCTCGTTGATCGCGGTTTTCGAGGCCCAAACTCGAAATCGATCGTAGTCTCCGAAATCGATTCCGAGCATAAAAGATCCTTGTTCGACATAGGGCAAAATTCGAGCGCAAATCGAATATCCCGTGTCGTAAACCTCGCCCGTCGCGGCGCTTTTGCCCCAGCTCGTAAACTGCGGGAGTCCGCCGGTCGCCGACTCGTAGTTCGCCAGGGCCAACCCCCATTGTTTGACGTTATTGGAGCATTGCGTTCGGCGAGCCGCCTCGCGAGCCGCTTGAACCGCCGGCAGCAAAAGCCCGATCAAGATCCCAATGATCGCGATAACGACCAGAAGCTCGACCAGCGTAAACGCGCGTTTTCCGCGCAAAGTCGTTTTCATATAACGCGTCTCCGTAATGCGCAGCCAAATCGAATCTTCGCCCGTAATTACGGCGAAAAAGCGATCGGCGACAAACAATATCGAAAAGTATAGAAACGCGAAAAAGGGATCAAACGAGGAGTCGAACCGAGCTTAATTCGACGAGCGAGAAAACGGGAAAGATCGAGCGGGAGGAAAACCTCGCGACGCGCGAAACCGAGAGTCGCGAGACGGACTCGAGCGCCGAAAGGGCGCGCTCCCAAATAGTCCGCCATACCCGACGGACGCGAGAAAACGGCAAAAGACCTCCGAGGGTCGCGAGAAAGAAGAGCCTCGACGACGCGTCGAGAGAACGGCGCGCGACCGACGGGGAAATCGCGAAGTCCGACGGCGCGACGAAAGCGACCGAGTCGAGCGGATTGCCCGAGCGAAAATCGAGCGAAACGCAAGCGCGCTCCCCCGACTCGAGGCTCGATTCCTCGTCGAGCTCGCGGAGAAAGGCGAGGGCGTCGTCGAGCTCCGAGGCCTCGCCGAACTCGGTCAACGCGTCGATCGCGGCGCGAGTCGCTTCGTCGTCGTCCTCGCGAATCGCTTTTATTTCGCGACGCGGGAGACCTCGGTCAAAGTCCCATCGCGAGAATTCGCGCTCGATCACCGCGCGCGATCGCGGGGACGCGCTCGACGCGAAATAGTCCTCCGCCGCGCGACGCGCCTCTTTTTCGGTCGCGGCGGACGAGCGATCGCGCCCGGAACTCGCGAGCGCCCCGTCCGCGGTCGAATAGCGCGAGGAGGCGCGTCGAACCGCCTCCGCCGAAAGTTTGGCGCTCCAATAAGACGCGTCGAAAACCGACCCGGCGAAAAGCGCCAACAAACCGAGCGCCCAAACGAACGCGAGGATCTTTCGCCTCGTTCGCGTCGATTCGTTTCGTTCGGTTTCGACCATCGCAACCCTAAGCCGCGCCAAAGATTAAAAGAGCAGCCCCGCGACAATTTCCCGACAAAACGCCGCGCCGGGGCTGGAATTTCTCGCCAATATTTAGTATAATGCCGGTCGAGTCGCTCGCAAGGGGGCCCCCCGCGCGAGAGCGCAAGGCAAACCTTACCAAACAATAAGAAAGTTCGCTATGCAACTGCAATCGCTGATCGAATACCTCGAACAAATTTGTCCTCTCGAATTGGCGGAAGATTGGGACAACGTCGGTTTATTGCTCGGCGATCGCCAAAAGCCGATTAAAAAGGTCCTCGCGTGCCTTACGATCGACCGCGCCGTCGCCGAAGAGGCGGTCGAGCTCGGGGTCGACTGCGTCGTCTCCCATCATCCCTTCCCGTTCAAGTCCGCGAAGCGATGGACGACCGACACGACCGACGGGGAACTGCTCCTCAAGCTCGCGGGGTCCAAAATCGCGGTCTACAGTCCGCACACGGCCCACGATTCCGCGCTCTTCGGGGTGAATCGTCAACTCGCCGAGGGATTGGGGCTTCGCGACGTCAGATCCCTCTATCCGGGGAAATTGCCCGCGACTAAAGAGGCGCTCGACGGACTCGACCCCTCCGACGTTCAGAACGTCGCGAAAGAGCTTGAAAAACGGGGCAAGAAAAGCGACGAATCCGCGCCACTCATCGGAACCGGAAGAATCGGGGCTCTCCCCAAGCCGAAAAAATTCTCCGAACTCGTCGAGCAAATCAAGGACATGCTCCAAATCGAAAGTCTCCAAATCGTCGGAGACGCCGACAAACAGGTCAAAACGGTCGCGATCGGATGCGGAGCCTCCGACGATTTCATCGCACAAGCCGCGAAGGAAAAAGCCGACGTTATGCTCTTGGGCGAGGCGCGATTCCACGCTTGCTTGGAGGCGCGATCGAAAAACCTCGCGCTCGTTCTGGCGGGTCACTACGCGACGGAGCGTTTTTCTATGTGCATCCTCGCCGATCGAATCGGGAGAAAATTTCCCGAATTGATCGTTCAAGCGAGCGGGAAAGAAAGCGACCCGATTCGCGTCGCGTAGGGCGAAAAGAAGCCGCGAACCGCTCGATTCAACGAGTTTTTGGCGCAAAAATCGATTTTTACGGGCGAAACCGTTCGTCTGGGGGCTTGTCGGTTCCCGCGAAAATCCTATAATGGGTGAAATTTTAGCCGAAAGGGAGCCCGACGCGAGAGCGTCCGAGATCCTATCGATAAAAAATAAAAGCTCTCCGGAGCGCAAAGTCCCAGGGACTTCGAAACGGCGAGCGCAAAGCGTTCCATAGGTTTTTTAAACAACCATTCAAGGAGATTTATAGTGGCCGCTGTTAATGTTGGTATCAATGGATTCGGTCGTATTGGGCGCATCGTCTTCCGTCAAATGGCGAAGGCTCCGGAAAAGTACAACGTCGTCGGAATCAACGACCTCACCGACACGAAAACCCTCGCGATCCTCCTGAAGTACGACTCTTCCCAAGGACGTTTTGACGGCACGGTCGAATACGACGACGCGAACCTGATCGTCAACGGAAAGAAGATCCCGGTCAGCAAGGAAACCAAGCCCTCGATGATTCCGTGGGAATCCCTCGGCGCCGACATCGTCCTCGAGTCCACCGGCTTCTTCACCGCCCAAGCCACCGCCGACAAAGAAGGCTACGACAGCCACAAAGTCAAGAAGGTCGTCATCTCCGCTCCGGCTAAGGGCGACAACGTCTTCACTTGCGTTCTCGGCGTCAACGACGACGAGCTCACCGCCGACAAGAAATACGTCTCCAACGCGTCCTGCACGACCAACTGCCTCGCGCCGGTCGCCAAGGTTCTGGAAGACGAATTCGGAATCGAAAAAGGCTTGATGACCACGGTTCACTCCTACACGAACGACCAAGTCACCCTCGACAAGCCCTATAAGAACATCTATCGCGGTCGCGCCGCCGCCGTCAATATCATCCCGACCACGACCGGCGCCGCGAAAGCCGTCGGGCTCGTCATTCCGTCCGTCAACGGCAAGCTGACCGGTATCTCCCTCCGCGTCCCCACTCCGACCGGATCGATCGTCGACCTCGTCGCCGTCCTCAAGAAAGACGTTACCGTCGAGGAAGTCAACGCCGCCGTTAAGAAGGCCTCCGAATCCGACAAGATGAAGGGCATTCTCGATTACTGCGAAGACCCGATCGTCCTCGCCGACGTCGTTGGGCAAACCTACTCCTCCATCTTCGTCCCCGAATGGACGATGGTCATTGGCGGAAACATGGTCAAGATTCTCTCTTGGTACGACAACGAAATGGGTTACAGCAACCGCGCCGCCGACCTCATCTATCGCATGGGCAATATGTGATTCGTCGGGCGACTCGATTCGCCAACTCGATTAAGCTAAACAAGGACGGGAGCGCGTTTCGGCGCCGCTCCCGTTTTTTCGTCGATAAAACGCCCCCTTCCCCTCCCGATGCTCGAATCCCTCGAAAACGCGCTGCTTCTCAACCTGCTCAAAAACGTCTACTTGCTGAGCGCCGTCGCGAGCGTCTCGTTCGGCGTCGTGGGCTCGTTCGTCGTCGCGCGAAGAATCGGGTACCTGACCGGCGCGGTCTCCCACTGCGCGTTCGGAGGGGTCGGATTCGCGATATGGCTTCAAAAGATCGTCGCGAGCGGACTATTGGGCTCCGCCGCGCTCGCCAGATTGTTCGTCTCGGAGGAATCGGCGCCGGAATTCTGCAAAACGGTCGCGTCGAAAATCGACCCGGTCTTTTCCGCGATGATTTTCGCGGTTCTCGCGGCGCTCCTCGTCGATTGGATACGCCGACGCGCGAAAGAGCGGGAAGAAACGTTGCTCGGGGCGGTCTGGGCGGTCGGGATGGCGATCGGGCTAATCTTTCTCGAGCGGGCCAGCGGCAACAATTCCTCCGTCTCGACTTACCTATTCGGCGACATTCTGCTCGTATCTTCCGCCGACGTTTGGCGCGCGGCAATTATCGGCGCGATCATTCTCGCGATCGTTTATCTCAATTTCAAAAAGCTCGAGGCGGTCTGCTTCGACGAGGAATTCGCTCTCCTTCGCGGCGTGAACGTCGGTCGCCAAAACCGGCTCCTTCTCGCGCTCACCGCCGTCGCAGTCGTTCTCCTGCTGCGACTCGTCGGTATGGCGATGATCGTCGCGCTGCTGACGCTGCCCGCCGCGACCGCGGCGCGTTTCACCAAACGACTCGGCTCAATGATCGCCGCTTCGACCGCCGTCTGCTTCGTCGGTTCCTGGCTCGGGATCTGGCTTAGCTCCGTTTTAAATTGCTCCACCGCTCCCGTCATTATTCTCGTCGTCGCCGTTTTCTACGCGACCGCTCTACTTTTCAAACGACGATAGTCGAGCGCCGCGCCCGCGAAAGACAAGCCGTTTTATTCGCAAAATCGGACTCTTATTAAGTTTTTCGTTTAAAGAATCCCCCTTTTTGGCGAAATTTTGCTCGAGGGACTATTGAAGAACCAATAATATGCGATTATGATATTAACGGTTAAATTTAGGTCGCGATAATTCCGTTTATCGCGGCGTATCTTTAAAAATCGCTTTAAAGGAAAAGTACAATGAAAAAATTCATCGCTCTGATGCTCGTCGCCGCGTGCGCCACGTTCTGCTCGTTCGGTTGCAAGAAAGCCGATACCGCTCCGACGAACCCGCCCGCTCAAAACCAGAATACCGAAGACGCCGTCGAGAAAGCCGCCGACGCGACCGAAGAAGCCGCCGAAGCCGCCACCGACGCCGCTGAAGCCGCCACCGACGCCACCGAAGCCGCCGCCGACGCCGTTGAAGCCGCCGCCGACGCCGCCGAATGATTGATAGACGAAAGTCGATTAGCGCGAATTAGGATTCGTCCCTATTCGCTATGAATATAAAAAGGGCCCTCGAATCTCCCATTGGGAATTTCGAGGGCTTTTTCGTTTTCCGCGTCGCGCGGAGCTTTATTGATCGACGCCCCTAAAGCTCCGCGGCGAAGCGCTTTCTAAATCGAGGAATCAGTCGTCGATTTCGCGAATCTTCACGTTGCGATACAGCACCGGACGACCGGCGTGCAAACCTTGGATACCAACGTAACCTTCGTCGTCCGTGTCGCAAGGAGCCTTATTGATCAGCCAGCCGTAAGGCTCGGTGCCGTCGGGATTCTTGTCCTTTTGGGTCCAAAGGTCCTTGTCCATTACCGTGGTGAGTTGATCGTTAAGGATCACGGAAATGAAGTCGCCTTCGACGCGAATCGTCATATGGTTCCATTCGCCGTGCGGTTTGCAGGCGTTGAACTCGGGAGCGCAACGGCCGTACACCGAGCCGCAGTCGCTCATGTCGACGTCGCGTCCGAACGAATCGAAGATCTGAACTTCGAAGGAGTTCGGAATCCAATTCGCTTTATCGGAACATTGAATCACGATACCGCTGTTCGCTTCCTCGGCGACGTTGTATTCGAAATCAAGAACGAAATCTTCGAACTTCTTCTTCGCCCAAATCACTTCGTCTTTCGTGGCGTGGAGAACGCCCTCGGCGTCGACCGACCAAACGGCGGAATCGTAGTCCGCTTTCTCGAGTTTGTCGCCAAGGAGAGACGTCCAGCCCGCGCCGGTCGTATCGGGGTTCTTAATCGGGGCGATCGTCGCGTTGCGAATCTTCATCGGGGCGTTGCCGTGCAGACCTTGGAACCCGATGTATCCGTAGGGCTCGAACGAGGCGAGAGAACGACCGCGGAATTTTTCCTCAATGTCGGTTCCGTTCGGGCTCTTCGCGCTGTCGGTCCATTCGGCGGTGTTGATCGAATTGATCAGTTCGCCGTTAAGGAACACGACGATATTGCGACCGGCGCAGACGACTTCCATTTTGTTCCATTCGCCGGGCTTTTTAGTCGCGTTTTTGCGCGGGGCTTGGAACCCGTAGATAGCGCCGCAGGTGTGATAGTTCGGGGCTTGTCCGAAGTCGTCGAGGAGTTGAATCTCGATCGTGTTCGGAATCCAATTCTCTTTGTCGGAAGACTGGATCAAGAATCCTCCGTTCGTGTGCTCCGAAAGGCAGAACTCAAACGAGCAAACAAACGCGGAGTACTTCTCCTTCGTCCAGATCACGGCGTCTTTTTTCGCGCAAAGGCAACCGTCGTCGTCGAGATACCAAACCCCTTCCGGGAAATCGCCGTTCTCGAGGTTCGCGCCAAAGAGCGGAACCGCGGCGCCGAAGAGGTTGTCGCCCCAGGGATTTCCGGCAATGTCCTCGACGTTCTCAAAAACGTCGTCGTCGTCGCAAAACGCGTAAGAGCCGCAAGCGAGACTTCCGCAAAGCGCGACGGCGAATAAAGCGGACCAGAATTTCATATAATCGTCCTTTCAATCAGACTTGAAAATAGCGCGCGCCAAACGACTCGCGCCCTTGTTATTGACAAACGTCGCGGCTTATTGTACCCCAAAAAGCGCTCGGGCGCAAACGGCGCCGTTAAAAAACTTCCGATATTTTTAAAAAAAACGCTTCGCTCAGTTTTAACGTTCCGACGCGAGTTTCGCGATCAGTTCCGCTATCCGACGGCCCGGGGAGCTCAACGGAAATTCCCTTAATTTATCGATCGGAACCCACCGCGTCTCCGAAGCTATGCGCGCGCAAGGCCGGGTCGACTTTCCCCGATTCGCGTTTGGATTGGTCGGCAATTCCTTGAATTCGAAAAGCGTCCGCTCTTTCTTCGGAGCGCGATTCGTTCTCGCGCTCGTCGTTTGACACAAATGAAGCGTTACGCGATATTTAGTAACCGCGTGAGTAATCGTCGCCAGCGAGGCGCCGACTCGATAATCGCTCGCGGGCGCCCCCGCTTCCTCTTCAAGAAAGAACTGCAATCGGTCGGAAAGAAAGGCGTCCGAGGAAAAATCGCGCGAAACGGACGCGTTCCCAACTTCGAATCGAGGAAAATCCCAAAGCCCCGCCCAAAGCGAACCGGCGGCGCGGCGAATAAGCAGAACGTCGGTCGGAGATCGTTCGGCGCCGGGAAGATCGAAAACATTTTTCGCGCCGGGCAAGTCCTCGCGCGCGATCCAAAGGGCGACGTCCGTCCGACGAATCGGATCGGCTTTCTTTTTGAGAACCGGAACGATCGATTGGAGCGAAAGCCGTTCCGACTCGCAGAATTTCGCCAATGGGCAGCGCTCGCACGACGGGTCTTTCGGGGCGCAGATCAATCGTCCCAAATCGGTGAGCGCGCCGTTGATTCGACGATAGACTCCCGCCGTACGCCGCGACGACTCGCGCGGCAGCCAACTCTCCGCGAATCGCCACAAAATCCGTTGCGACTCGGCGCTCGTCGTTTCCGAGCGAAGCCCGAGCAATCGCGCGTGAAGCCGCGTCGTGTTCGCCTCGAGGATCGCGAACCGCTCGTCGAATCCGAAAGAGAGAATCGCCCCGGCGGCGTACCGACCGATTCCCGGGAGCGAGAGAACGTCCTCGAATCGAGAGGGAAACTCGCCGTCGAACCGCGCGACGATCTCGCGCGCCGCATCGCGCGCCATCTTCGCGCGACGGTAGTAACCGAGCCCCTCCCAAAACTTAAGAACTTCTTCCTCCGACGCCGCCGCGAGCGCCGCGGGGTTCGGAAAACGCGCGAGAAAACGCTCGAAATATCCGAGAACCGTTTGGGTCGTCGTCTGCTGCAGCATAATTTCGCTAATCCAGACGCGATACGGCGTCGGCTCGTCCCGCCAAGGAAAGCGCCGCTCGTTCGCGTCGAACCAGCTCAACAGCACTTTGCGCGCTCGAGAAAAATCGAAATTCGATTCGTCGTTCGATTCGGTCATTGACGGCGAAACATTTTCATCTGGCGCAGTCCGCGCTCGGCGTCGCGCTCTTTCATCGTCTGGCGCTTGTCGAAGTTCTGCTTGCCGCGGCACAGGGCGAGCAATAGTTTCGCTCGCCCCTCGCGGAAGTACAACTTGAGCGGAACGAGCGTTAGGCCCTTCTCCGCCGCGCGCTTCGCGAACCGAGCGATTTCTCGCTTGTGCAATAGCAACTTCCGATCTCGCTTGCGCTTGTGATTAAAGCGATTCGCGTCGATATACTCGGGGATATCGCAGTTGACGAGAAAGACCTCGTTATCGCGAACCCTCGCGTACGATTCCGCCAGGGAGATCGTCCCCGAGCGCAAGCTCTTCACCTCGCTCCCGACCAGGGCGATTCCGCACTCTAAGGTCTCCAAAATATCGTAATCGAAGCGAGCGCGGCGATTGTCGCTCACCACGCGCTCGATTCCGTCGTCTTCTTTCTTTTTGTCTTTTTTCTTTGCCATCGCGATTATCTATCAAACTTTTTATAATTATCGTCCCTCTTGTTCTTTTACAAATCCCACGAATTTGCCCAAGGTCCAAATTTTATCCCGCTTTTCTTCGGGAAACGAATTAATATACTGTTTCGGAGCCACCAATATCACTTTCTCTCGTTCCATCTCGTCCATCTGATTGGGAGAAATCCCCTGTTGAAGGGTACAAAGAAATTTTGGTCTGTCCCTCAATCTGTCCGCCTCATTAAGAATCTGTCTCCAACGATCTTTACAAGTAGTTTTAGCGGCGAGTGTTATCAGTTTTTCTGTTGGAAAAGAGCGATCAAGATAGGCACTTCGAGATGGAAACAGAAAATCCGGTCTTTTATTACCTTCCGTAGTGGCTTGCGATTCGTAAAGCAATCCGTTCGCGTCGAATATCGCCGAAAGATGATGTTCCAAGCTTTTTCCGGCGCGACTCTTCCTACGATTCAATACCGTATTCGCCAACGCGAGAAACTCGTCAAGTGTCTCGAAGCCTCTCCGTGCCAAACTTCCGTATCGAGCGTTTTCGATCGCGCGAAAAAGTGAATACTCCGTTCGTATCCAATCGATTAGTTTTCTATCGGGTTCTTTGACTACAAGATCAACCTTATTATAGACCTCGTTTTGAATTTCGCGAGCCGCCTCCGCCATCGCGCGAGAATCGGGAAAATCTTCCGCTAAACTCGCAATAAATTGTTCAATTCTGGCTTGCTCGCGAACGGATTCCTTTACTCCTCCAAAATCGATGATTCGATTTGTGTCGGCAGGACTTATTCCAAATGTTTCAAGGAAAAAATCAATGTCTTCTTCCCGATCCAAAATAAACGCTTGATATTCGTCATCGGCTCGTTTTACAAAAACAAGCAACGAACCGGTTGCGTCAGGTGTTAAAAAAGGAAAATGCGAACCGAAATTCGTAATTCTATATTCGTTCCTTGTGCCTCGCCCGTAGTAGATAAAACGAGAATCGGTTTCAAGATCGTTTTGCCATCTAATTTTTACCCACTTTTCTTTGTTCTCGCCTTTTCGTCCCAATTCGTCGAACAAAATAATGGCGGTCGGTTTCCCGATATAGACGCCGCTTTGATGAGAACGCGTCGCCCCCGTGTCGTTTGCAGATAAAAATTTGCAAAATGACATCTGGCCATTTAAAACGGAGCGTATGGCAATATTACAAAGTACTCCCTGCATATTCTCGACCCGTCACTACTCTTCGAATTCGTCGTCAGATTCCGATTCTTCCAAATTCCGCAATTTCTTCAAGATCAACTTCGCAACCTCCGTCATCAGCGGCACGACGACCGAATTTCCAAACTGCTTATAGGCTTGGGTATCGGACACGGGAATTATAAACGAATCTGGAAAACCTTGCAATCGGGCGCATTCTCTCGGGGTCAACCGTCTGGGGTTTTTCCCTTTCCGCTCGATAAGTATCTCGGAACCGTCTTTGTAATATCTGGCACTGAGAGTTCTCGTTTGTCCGTCAAGAGGGGCGATTCCGTAACCAAATCCGTTTCCCGCTTTTTTGTGTTTTTCGGCGTAGTTTTGCAAATACGTCCACAACTTGTCGGACAACGCGTACTTATCGTCGACATCGGTTAGCAAAATATCCTTCGTGACAGGGATGTGAGTCGGCGTCGGCAAATCGAAACGAAACCCAATGTCGTCGCCATATCGTTCCTTATCGAACCCTACGATAACAAGTCGCTCTCGGTGTTGCGGAACAAATCGTCGACCGTCGAGAACGTCGTCAAAAACTTGGTAGCCAAGTTCCGATAATGAAGAGAGGATAACTTCAAACGTACGCCCTTTGTCGATAGAACGGAGATTCTTTACGTTTTCGAGCAAAAATGCCTTGGGGCGCTTCACCTTCAAAATCCGGCAAACGTCGAAAAACAGCGTTCCTTGGGTCTTGTCCTCAAAACCCGTCGCGCGTCCCATACTCTTCTTTTTAGAAACCCCGGCAATTGAAAACGGTTGACACGGAAATCCCCCAACAAGAATATCGCAGTCCGGAATCGTGTCCGCACGTACTTTCGTTATGTCCCCGTCGGGAATCTCGCCAAAGTTCGCAAAGTATGTTTGTTGACAATACTTGTCCCATTCATTAGAGTAAACGCAGCGCGCACCGGCGTTTTCGAACGCAAGGCGCATCCCCCCTATCCCCGCGAAAAGGTCGATAAATGAATGAAGCCTTGACTTCGCTTGCTCGGAAACCACAAAGTCCCAAAGTAGACGTTGAACCCCGTCTTGGTTTTTAGTTCGCGTTTTAATCCGCGCTCGTCGAGCCATCGTCACCTCGGTAAATCGTTTAATAAATTAACGTTATATAACACTTATAGAGATCTCAATACGGCTCGAACAATCCCCAATCGACCGCCCACTGGTAATACCACGGGGAAACCCAGGGCGACCAAGTCGGATAGAACGCCGCGGCGACCGAAACGAAGAGCGCGAGCAGCGCGATCCCGCGCCCGAGTCGCGACTTGGAAAGCGCGTCGACGACCGGCGCCAACGCCGGAATAAAGAGCGGAATCAACGGGAAAAACCACCGCGGATAACAGCAAACGCCGCCGTAGTTGCGATCCCCTTGGTCCCGCGTTAGGAAGAACGCGATAAAGACCGCCGTTAAAACGAGGGTCAATCCGCCCAGCGCGCGGCCTCCGCGCTTTCCGTCCGACCGGGCGAGAAGCGCGAGCGCGCCGACAAGAGAGAGAATCCAAATCGGGGCCAGCGAAAAAACGCCGCGCAACCCGATCGTCGAATGGAGCGCGTACCGCGCGAGGGACGGCTCCCCTTTGTCGATTCCCGTCCGATTCGCCCAGTGGCTCAATCGAGCGCTCTTCGCCTCGCGAGGTCGGCCCGCCGGATAATAATTATAGTAGTACCAGTCGTTTGGATCAAATTTGAGCTTCGCGTCTCCGGTCGCGTCCTTTTGGTCGGTCGCCTCGAGCGCGGCGAGGGTCATGTGATCCCGTTTATGGGCGTAGGCGGGAACGAGCGACTGGTGCGCGAGATAGTTCGTTCCGAAGAACGCCGCGACGACGACTAATCCGAACGGAATCGAAACAATGACCGTTCGTTTCGGGCTCCGGACGAGCAGGATTAAGCAAAGCGCCCCCGCGTAGGCGAGCGCGGGCAATTCGCACGCGACCGCGAGCGCGCCAAAGAACCCCGCCAGGGCGAAATAGAGCCAACGCGTCTTGCCCTCGCGAACGATTTTCATCGTCGCCCAGAGCGAAATCGCGACGCACGCGAATCCCGGCAAGTGGTTGTTGAGCGTCGCGACGAACGTTAGCGCGAAGGAGCCGAAAACTCCCGCCGCGACCGCGAAATAGCGCCCCCAATCGGTTCGACCGAGCGACTCGACGATCGACGCGAGACAAACTAGCGCGATCCCCAGCGGAATCAGATTGTAAATAATTAGGAGCAGACGAACCGTTTCAAAGGGGCGATCCGCCATCGACAAGCCGAAAACGTTTCGCAATATCCAATAAGGCCCCGCCATTATCGTCGGCAGCAGGGTCGGTTTGCTCGAGTACATATACCCGGACGAGGGATTCGCCGGCTCGTAGACCTCGTCTTTCAGCCCGTGCTTAACGACGTCGATCGAGTCCCAAAGCGGATCCTCCCAGACCTTGTCGATCGCGTAGGGAACCCATTTCTTCGCGTATCGATCCGCCTTGCAATTCGCGAGTTCAAATTTCTCGGGACAGTCGTATTTCGTATTGCGCAAAAGCTCCGACGACTTGTATTTAAACGGTATTGTTCCAAGGCTTTCGGGATTCGCGTCGTTGAGTTTTCGAACTCGCTTCGCCTTCTCCTCCGAGGAGAAGACCGGGGCGTAGCGATATACCCGCGCCTCGGGCTCGACTAGCGCGCGAATCGTCGCCCAACGGCTGCGATCGTTCGCGCAAAGGGTCGGGCGAGCCTTTTGCGCGTCCGCGAGCGCGGAGGCGTAAACGCGAGCCAACTCGCTCTCCAAGCGCTCCCCTTCGACGCCCTTTTCGCGAAGCTCTTTCGCCTTCGTTTCCAAGGTCTTCGGAATCTGTTGCAAGCGATAGTTTTGAATCGCGCGATCCGAAACCGATTCGACCGACGCGATCTTGCCGAACCCGACGCCGAGTCCCACGAGAATCAAGAGAAAATAGACCGACTTGCGCGCGCGACTCGCCGCGCTCGAAGCCTCGGAAAGAACCGTCTCGGCAATCTCGGGAGCATTTTCCATTTCTCGATTCCCTCGCGTCGCTTGCGACGCCGTTAAAAGTTGCGTTTCTATCGTTTGCCGCGTATCCACGTCTGTTGGTTCGAAGTCGTTCCGCGCGCGCGACCCGTCGGAGAAACGACTTCCGTTTCGCCCATTGGAGTCTCAATAAGACCGGGCGCGGTAAGATCGCCGATCGGATCGAATTCGGAGCTCGACGACGCGAAAGGAGCCGATCCGATATCTTGATCGACGATCGCGAAAGGATCGAGCCCTTGGACGACCGTCGCCTCGCCTCCGCCTCCGAGCCCGCCGGTCAACCCGGGATCGGCCGGGCTCGGGGAAACGTTCGCGGGGGGGAGCTCCGGCGCTCTTGGGGTCTCGACTCTCGGCGTCGCCGCGACGATCGTTTCCTCAGTTTCGTCGCTTCGACCTCCGTTCGCGCCGAACCGTTCGCGAACCGTCCGCTCGTTGGCGCCGCGCCCTCGCGCGACGCGCTCGCTCGAACCGCGCTCGTCGGCGCCGCGATTAGACGCGCCTCTCTCGGCCGCTTGTCGATTCTCCGCTCCTCGCTCCGACGCGCGGCGCTCGGATCGATTCCTTTCCTGAAAACCGCGCTCGTTAAGCGTCCGTTCGTTGGCCGTTCGCTCGCGGGGGCGACGAGCTCGCCCCGTCGCGTAAGGATTTTGACCTTGGGCGCGCCGCTCTCGACTCGAATTCGCGTTCGGATTGCGGCGTTGCGACACGGTTCCCTCGCGAACGACGGCGGGTCGTCGTCGCTCGACGCTCGTCGCGCGGCTCAGCGGGGTCGTGGGCAAATACGCGATCACTTCGTAGACGATCGGCTCGGCGACCCCGATCTCGCTAGCGATTTGCTCTAAGGTAACGTAGGACCCGTCGTTAGAGTAATCGACGCACACGCCCGTCTCGTTGTAGACCGCCCCGTTTGCGAGCGCCTCTTGGATCGCGCGAACGGCCGGGTCGACGTCGGTCTCCTCGCTCAACGAACCTCCCAACGACGAGGATCCCGACGGAGTCGGGGTCAACGAACCGCCCGTCGCTCCGCCGAAATCGAACTCGGAGTTCTCCGCGTCCGTCTCTCCGAACGAAGACGCGGCCTTCTTTTCGTTCTCGAAAGCGCCCGCTAGGGCCGATGAGTACGAAATCTCGGAAAAAGCGGACGCGTTAGAAGTCTCGCTTCGAATTCCCTCGAGCGCCGCGCGAATCGACGAAAGAGGGCGATACGAATTGAAAACGTCGACCGGCTCTCCCATTTCCCCGCTCGCGACTTGCGTTAGCGAGCCGGCGATTCGAGAAACGTCCGCGCCCCCGTCCGATTTTCGCTCAAGGATTTGGGACCGAAGTTTCGATAGCGTTTCGAGATCCGGCGGAGTCGGGAGCGAAAAGATCAGCGGAGAATTTCGGTACAAATCGACGTCGTCGAGCGGGGCCAATTTCAAATCGACCTTAATGGCGATCGGGAGTCCCTTTTGCTCGATGCTGTCCCAGGAATCGCGCCATTCGTTTCCATCGAAATAGCTAAAACGACAGTCGAGAACTTCGGGCGCCCACGAGGTTCCGTCGTCGGAGTCCATCGCGATTTGAGCGGCCGTCATCGGTTCCTTATAAACGACGTTGTCGTCGGGGCTCGTTCCAAATAGGTCGTTAATCGAATTGTCGGACGAGGTCAAGGTCGAATTTTGAGCGTCGGGCGGCGAGGTCAACGAACCGGACAAGCCCGCCGAAACGCTTCCGTCGGTTCCGATCGTTCCCAACGCGCCGGAAGTCGATTGATCTTCTTGCTCGTTTTCGTCGGGCGTCTCGAAATCAAGTTCCTTGCGCGAAAGTCCGAATTTTTGAGCGAGAGGGCGCGTTCCGTCGAGATAAGTCCCGTCGTCTAACGAGTTTTCGAGCGAACCTGACGCGCCGAAAACGGTCGCGCCCTCGCCGCCGGTCGTTAGCGAGCCCGAAAGCTCCGAGCCCAAGTCCTCGCCCGAGTCGGCTCCGGACGCGCTCGCTCCGGAGCCGCGAGACGACGAATCTTCCTTCTCGACCGCGTTGATCGGAGTGAATTCGTAGAATATCGTCTTTAATTCCGGAACTTGTCGACTCTCGGTCGACTTGTCGCCTCCGGCGAGAACTCTGCGATTTTCGTCCGCGGTCGCGGTCGTCGCGAACAAATTCGGTTGCACGACGTCGATTTGAAGGGAGCGCTCGTCGCCGCGCAAGCCGAAGTGGCGAATAAACCGACGATTCGCGTCGTCCGCGACCGCTTGGATCGGGTCTTGAACCGCCGAGCCCAAATCTTCTTCGAGCATTTGGGAAATGGAGCGCGCCAACTGAGCGCGGCCGACTCGTCGCTCGTCCGCGTCGTAGCTCATTGTAAAGACGCGAACCAACGACGCGAGCCCCCCGAGCAATAGAACGATCAGCGCGAGAACCAGTAGGATTTCGAGGAGAGTGAACCCCTCGCGACTCCTCGCGCGCATCGCCGTCGTCTTTTCTAAAATCGTCGTTGTCGCCATGTTAGCTCGCGCTCGTCTTTCAGAAACTCGCGTCGTTGGAGGGAGTCTCGACCGGCCCGGAATAGCCGCTTCGCCGCCTTCCTCTCGTCCCGTTCGATTCGGAACTCGCGCCGCCAAATCGATCTTGATTCGCGTTGCCAAAAGATTCTTGGTTCGCCCCGCCGAACGACGCGTCGATCGACGCGAAAGGATCGGCCTGAGTCTCCGATCCCATTCCCATATCTCCGAAACCGTCGATTCCTCCGAGACTTCCGCCGAACGCGTCGTTGGAGCCCATAAGGTCGTTCGCGACCGTTTCGCCCGTGCCGTCCACCGCCGTTGTCCCGCCGGAGGAGTTCGTTTTGACGACCCGGGTCTTAATTTCGGCTCGACGCGCCCATTCCTTAACGACGAACCGTCGCGCCGCGTCCGGGGTTTTCGTTTCGACCGCCGTCGCCCCGTTGTACGACGGAACGATTTCGGTAACGTACCGTTGCGCCGTTATCCGGATCGCGACGATCTTGTCGATCGGACCGTCCAAGAGCTCGATCGTGGTCTCCCAATTCGGAGCCTCGGGGATCGGAATCGAAACGCCGATCGTCGCGGTCATATTTCCGGAGAGGATCGAGTTCATCATATTTTGGCACGCGATTTGGACCGTCGTGTCCTCTTCCACTCGCTGCGAGCGGCGCGCCGCGACCTGGGTGATCTCGACGATTAGCGCGACCCCCATTCCCAAAACCGCGAGGCAGACCAAAATTTCAAGAAGCGTGAATCCGCGACGGTTCATAATCCGCCTCCCGTCTTGGATTTGTCGCCGTCTTGGGACTCGCTCTCGCCATTGGCGCCGCTTCTTTCGCGCGAATTAGTCCCGCCTCGGTCCGCGGAGGTCGGGGCGCCGGCTTGGGAACCCGAACCGCCGAGCGCGTCGAAAGCGCTTCCCATACCGGGCGCGTTTTGATTCGAAGTTCCGAGCGCCGCGGTCGACGACTCGAGAAACGCGTTTGGCGACGGGTTGGTCGGGGGATTGGCAGACGCCGCGCCCGACCCGCTCGCGCTCGTTTCGTCAAATCGATAATTTGATCGTCGCTCGCGCGAACCGTACCCTTCGCTCGCTTGACCGTATCCGAGGGTAGGCGTCGCGCCGAGCTCGCCCAATCCCGAAGTCGCGATTCCCGGAGAAGTTTCCGCGAACGGATCCGCGAACTGGCTCGGGTCGAACGAATCCGGGGTCGAGACGCTCCCGAGCGCCCCTCCTAGGGCGGTTCGCGCCGAGAACGAGTCGGACGAGGCGTAGTTTGGATTCCGCAGCCGGAAAAGTTGCTCTTCGGTTAGCGCCGAGCGACTGGGATCGAGCTCGATCGGAGCGCTAGAAATCGCCGAAATCTTGGCGACCCCCGTAAGACCTCGAAGGGCGATTTCCGAATAAAAGGACGCCTCTCCCAAACTCGCGAACCCAATAATCGCGTTCGAGGTCTTCCCGTTTGGAAAGAACAACAGGGGCTCGGACCATAAGCCGACGGGACGCGCGTCCTCCTCGGTCAACGCGCCGAAGACCGAATTTTGCTCGAGTTCCGCGGGCGCGCCGAGCCCTCCCCCGAGCCCAGCCGCGTCCCCCTCGCGCTTGGTCGGAATCGAGCGAAGGGAGCCGCCGAGTCGAGAGCCCATATCCTCTCCGTCGGAACTTCCGTAAACGTCGTCTTTAGAATTATCTTTGACGCCCCCGGGACGGCGCGTTCTCAAAACGCTCGGGGTCGAACTGGAAAGGCGCGAATAGGTGAAAACGACCTCGCCCGGGATCTGTTTGCGTATCACGAGCCCGTCCAAATTAATCCGGGTCGCGAGGGCGTGTTCGTCTTGCAGGAGCTTCTCGGTTCCGTCGAGCGTCTGTAGCGTCGCGAGGGTCGACGGATCCGCGCCGGTATATAGATCGGTTCCCGTTGAAAATTCGGCTCCGTACCCCGAAAAGTCGGTCGCGTAATCGGTTCCGTAAGACGACGTCGGCGAATTAATCGAGCCCGACGCCCCGAAGACGACCGACGAATCGCCGAACTCTGAGCCAAAATTAGCGTCCGGCGCGAATCCCAATCCGCCGCCGAGTCCCCCCGAAAGATCGACGCTCGTCGACCCGGCGCGGCTCGCGCGCGCCGATTGACGCGAAATCTCCGCCATATCGGCGGCGATATTCTCCGGGGAAAATAGATCGTCGGTGTAAACCGGCTCTCCGTAAAGCCCCGACGCTCCCCCTAGCGTCGAGCCGAAAAGATCGGTCGCGCCCGAATTCGTCGCGCCGACTCCGGTCAACGAGCCTCCGAGCGCGGAAGAATCGTCCTCCTTGACCGCCTCGCCGTTAATTCGGTAAAGCGTTTCTTGAAGCGTTCTTAACGGCGCGATCTCGTAGACCCCCGAGCCGGGAACGTATCGAAAGACGTAAGCCTTTCCCGTCCGCATCGCCAATAGACGCGCCAGCGACAAATCGACTTGGATCTGAACGACCCCGCTCTTGAACTGAGCGCGGGCGTACTGCCGACGATACGACGTAATTCCAATCCCCGAAATAACGATAACGATCGCTAAAACGAGCAAGAGCTCCAACAGCGTGAAAGCGGATCTTCTCATTTTAACCTCGTCCGGAAGGCGCGAGCGACGCGCCCAATAAAACGGAAAAAGGCGCGATCGGGAATCGCCTCCCGACCGCGTCGTCGTTGTCTGTCGTTATCGTAAAGTCGTTTTAATCAAACGAAACGAACTTGTCTCGGCTCTCGTCGATTACATAAAACCGCCGCCCGCGCCGCCTCCGGGATTCCCCCCGCCAAAGCCGCCTTGGTTGCCACCGCCTTGGTTGCCACCGCCTTGGTTGCCGCCGCCGAAGTTGCCGCCGGGATTCCCCCCGCCAAAGCCGCCGCCTGGGTTGCCGCCGCCGAAGCCGCCACCCCCGTTGCCGCCGCCAAAACCGCCGCCAGGATTGCCGCCGAAGCCGCCAGCCGGTTGACCGCCGCCAAAGCCGCCCGTCGCGTCGCCGCCAAAACCTCCGCCTTGGTTGCCACCGCCGAAGCCGCCCGTCGTATCGCCGAAACCGCCCCCGGGATTACCCCCGAAGCCGCCGGTTTGATCAAAGCCGCCGCCCGGATTGCCGCCAAAGCCTCCAGTTTGATCGAAGCCGCCCTGGGGATTTCCAAATTGGTCGCCGCCGGTCGGATTGCCGAACTGGTCGAACCCGCCTTGCTGTTGTTGCTGCTGTTGCTGTTGTTGAGCGCGCTGTTGACCGCGAGTGTCCTCGGAATCCCAGTTGATAATGTCGTCCCCTTCGCCGTTATTGTCCTCGCCGTCGGGACCGCAGGACCAAATGGCGGGCTTCATACCGTCCCCTTTGGTCGTCGGCCATTCGTAGCGCATCGGCTTTTGCCAAGGATCGATGAGATCTTTTTCCTTGATGTACGCCTCGACGATCTTCGGGCGTTTATAAACCTTATTGTTGTTATTATTGTTGACGTTGTTGTTGGGCTGGTTTCCAAAAGTATCGAAACCGCCGCCGAAGTCGCCGGCGCCATTAAAGTTCGTTCCCGCGCCGAAACCGCCGCTCATATCGCCGCCAAAGCCGCCGCCGGGATTACCGCCGAAGCCGCCAGTCGCGTCGCCGCCGAAACCGCCGCCGGGATTGCCGCCGAAGCCGCCATTTTGATCGAAGCCGCCCTGAGGATTCCCGCCAAAACCGCCCGACTGGTCAAAACCGCCGGCCGGATTTCCAAAAGCGTCCATAGCCCCGCCAAAACCGCCTTGTCCCTGACCTTGCTGCTGCTGGTTGTTTTGGCCGTTTTGGTTGTTTTGACCATTTTGATTGTTTTGGTTGTTTTGATTATTTTGACCCTTTTGACCGTTTTGACCGTTTTGGTTGTTTTGGCCATTTTGGTTGTTTTGAGCGTCCGGATTGTCCATATCCGCGAGAATGTACAACCCTTCCTCTTGATACGGATACCTATGGAACTCGACTTTGAACTCTTCGCAAGCGCTGGTCAGCGTGTTCGTTACCTGAACGGTCGCCGCGCGAATCAAAGCGCGTTTATAGGAGCTCCATACCGTCGTGCCAAGGATGCCGATAATGACGATCAAAATCGCCAATACGATGAGCAATTCCAGTAGCGTAAAACCGGATCTATTCGAGCGCTTTATAGCGAGGCGTTCCATATCGTCCGTCTCCTTCAACATCTATGTCTATATTCGGTGGGATTTGAGAACTTGCCCGTAGCGCTCGCGCCACCGTCCTTTGGCGACGCGCCTCGCGCCGGGCGCTCTCTTAACGCGTCTCAATTTGCGCTAATCTGACGCGATTATAGCGCTTTTCCCAACGAAAGAAAAGAGATTTTGTTACTTTTTAATTTTTCGGCGAAGAAGCGCGAAGGACCAAAAGAAAAAACGCCGCGAACCGCGGCGTTTCAATTCAACGATAGACATGCGGAAAGGGAGAAGTCGCGCTAGTCGTAGTTAACGTCCGGGTACTCGCCCATAACGTCCGCGGTCTTTGACCGCTGATCCGCCCAACCTCTCGGGCGCGTGTTGAACGAGCGAGGCCCCACGTTGGCGTCGACGTAAGGATCGCCGCCCTCGGGATAGTTGTAAGCGCGCATCTCCCGCTCTTTTTGAGTCGGCGGCATCAGCGTAGGAAACCAGAACCGCTCGTTCTTCGGGCTCTCGTTCAACGTCTTGCAACTCGGAAAGGAAACTAAAAGAGCCGTCGCCAATAGGAGAAGTCCGACGCTCCTTCGTCTCGAAACCTTGAAATTCATATTCTTACCGTCCTTGTTAAGAAGCGCCAAAAGCGCCTCGATAGCGCGCGCGAACCGTCGAGAACCGCCCGAGCCCGATTTCGCGCTTTCCCTTTAATCGGCTATTTCCCGCGCGCAATAGAACGTTTACAACTCTATTCTTTTTTTAAGCCAAAAACAAGAGCGATAATAACGAAAGTCGCGATCGCGACGGTAGAGAATCGTATTTTGGCAATAGAAAACCAGACCCATAAAGACCGGGTTCGTTTGCTAATGCGGGCGAGAGGACTCGATCCCCGCGGGATTAGCTCCCTTCGGGCCCTCAACCGCCTATTCCGCCGCGAATCGATGGCAAACCGGGCAATAAAAAAACCCGGCCTGTAAAGACCGGGCTCGTTTGCTAATGCGGGCGAGAGGACTCGAACCTCCACGGGATTAACTCCCATCAGGCCCTCAACCTGACGCGTCTGCCAATTCCGCCACGCCCGCAGGCGCAAATAACGCGCAAAGTATAACCGAACCCCGCGATTCGTCAAGAGGCGTTTATAAAAAAAATCCGACTTGGCGCTCTCGCTCAAAAAAACGAATCGCTTGACGCCCAATTTTCTTTTGTCACAATAAAACGAAAGCGCGGAACGCGCGCGTCGCAAATAGTTTCGTCGAAAAAAGGAGACGTCTCGCATGAGTCCCAAAATCGGATGGATAGGAACGGGGGTAATCGGAGGCGCCTGCGCGACGAGGCTACTAAACGCCGGATTCTCCGTTTTCGCCCACAACAGGAGTCCTCAAAAACTCGATCCCCTCGCCGCGCTCGGGGCGACCGTTTGCGAAACTCCGGCGCAAGTCGCCCAAAACGCCGACGTCGTCTTCTCGACCGTCGGATTTCCCGCCGACGTCCGCGAGATCTTCTTTGGCGAGCAAGGCGTCTTGTCCGCGTGGAAATCGAACCCCAAAGACACCGAGGGAAAACCGAGAATCTACGTCGACTCCACGACAAGCTCCCCGACCCTTGCGAGCGAAATCTACGACGCCGCGAAAACCGCCGGGTTCCTCGCCCTCGACGCGCCGGTCTCAGGCGGAGACGTCGGGGCGCGAAACGGAACCCTCGCCATTATGGTCGGCGGCGACCGCGAGGCGTTCGAGCGCGTCGAGCCGATCTTTGCCCATCTGGGAACGAACGTTCGCCTCGTCGGCGCGTCGGGCGCGGGACAACGCGTCAAAATGGCGAATCAAATCCTGATCGCCGGAACGATGATCGGCGTTTGCGAATCCCTTCTCTACGCGCGACAAGCCGGGCTGGATCTCAACTTGACGATGGAATTGGTCTCGAAAGGCGCCGCCGGGAGCTGGTCCCTTTCCAACTATGGTCCGCGCGTTTTAAAGGGCGACTACGAGCCCGGCTTTTACGTAGAGCATTTCGTTAAAGATATGGGAATCGCGCTGGAAGACTCGCGGCGCATGAACCTCTCCCTCCCGGGGCTCGCGCTCGTCGAACAGCTCTACGTCGCCCTAAAAGCCCAAGGCGGCGCGCGAAAGGGAACCCAAGCGCTGATCCAAGCGCTCGCGACTCTCTCCAACGTCGACGCCTTTAAAGACGGACGACCGGAAAAATAACCCGGTCGCCATTTACCGACGACAACCAACTCGCGAGAGGAACTCGATATGTCCGAAAGTCCGCAACCCCAAGAACCTAAACTCTGGAACGTTCCCAACGTTCTCACCATGGCGCGAATCGTTCTCGCCGTCGTTATGTTCGCCATTTTGCCGTTCGGCGAAAACGCTCGGAGCGTCTACGTCGCTTCTCTCATTCTATTCGTCGTCGCCGCGGTTACCGATTTCGTCGACGGTTGGTGGGCGAGAAAATTTAATCAGAAAACGCAATTTGGGCGAATTATGGATCCGTTCGCGGACAAAGCCCTCGTTTGCGGAACTTTTATCTATTTCGCCGCGATTCCCCAACTTCACAACTTATTTCCCAATTGCGGTTCCGCCTGTCCTTTGAGCAAAATCCCCGTCGGAGTCGCGACCTGGATCGTCGTCGCGATTATTCTCCGCGAAATGTTCGTTACGATGCTTCGCTCGATGGTCGAATCGAGCGGCGGCGATTTCTCGGCGAAATGGGTCGGAAAATGGAAGACGGCTTTGCAATGCGTCGATTTGCCCCTAGGATTCGTTATTCTGATCCTCGGGGTCGATCGCTCCCCTTGCTGGTTAAAAACCGCCTTCGTCGTTTTGCTCTACGCGGTTCTCTATCTAACCCTGTACTCCGGATGGATTTATATCCGAGCCGCGATAAAAATGGGCTCGAAAAAACCGCAATAGTCCCCTTTGTCCCGCGCGCTCGAAACCGAGCGCGCGAAATCGCCCCTATTACCAAACGGCCCGATCGCAATGTTACGCGGCGACTTATTAACGGACGCGACGCTCTTCGCGATCTCGTCGTTCAAATTAATCCCCGTCGTCGCGGGGTTCCTTTATCTCGTTTGCGGATTGGCGTCGGGCCCCTTCGCGTTTAAAATTTTCCGTCGGGACTATGTTCCCGCGAACGCTCGCAACGTCCCTTGGGGACTCGACGTAGCCCTAATCGTTTTTCTTATCTTCTCGTTCGTCTCCCCCGTCGTCGTCGTCGCGACGGCGAGCGCGATTAAAGGCGAACTCCCCAAAACGACCTCGTCCCCCGTCGTCGAAAGCGAAGAGGAACAAACCCAAGAAGTCTCCAACGTTAGCGAGAACGCGACCGACCAAGAGGAACCGGAGCTCGCGAAAGACGAGCGCGACATGTCCACGCTCCACCCCGTCGCGAGAATGCTTCTCCGCGCGAAAGACTCGCCGCGTTTCCCGCTCGTTCTCGCGCTCTTCCTTTTCGGAGTGATCGTCGTCGCGCCGGTAACCGAGGAACTGGTCTTTCGCGTCGTCGCGCAAGGGGCCTGCGAGCGCTTTGCGAGCGAGAAATTCGGCGCGACAACCGGTCTCGTCCCCGCCCTCGCGGCGATCGTTCCCCCCGCTCTAATTTTCGCTCTATTGCACTTCGCGCCCGCCGAGGATCTCAACGCCCCCGCCTCCGCGCAAAAGCTTGTCGAATCGTCGATTGCGAACGTCTCGGGCAATTTGCTCTCGCTCTGCCTAATTCTCGCGATCCTACGGTTCGTTTGCCGCGGGGATAAAGCAAAGTCGCCCGACGAAGACGTCCCCTCGACGAGGGACGGAAGTCCCCTCGCTCGATTCGCGCTCGAATTCTATCGCGGCGCGGTCCTGTTTTTGTTCGCCGCGCCGATTATCTTCCCTGTTAAATCGGTTCTGCAAAAGATCTTCCCAATGATCGTCGTCGACCCGATCCCCATTTTTATCTTCGCGCTGTGCGAGGGCGTCGTCTATCATAAAACGAGAAGCTACCCGACCGTTCTAGGAATGCACGTCGCCCTCAATTCGGTCAGTTTCCTCGCCCTTTGCTCTTTGCTCGCATAATGTCGCGGCGCAATTTGGAACGAGAAGCTATCCGACCGTTCTAGGAGCGCGCGTCGCACTCAATTCGGTCGGTTTCCTCGCCCTTTGCTCTTTGCTCGCATAATGTCGCGGCGCAAATTGGAACGAGAAGCTATCCGACCGTTCTAGGAGCGCGCGTCGCACTCAATTCGGTCGGTTTCCTCGCCCTTTGCTCTTTGCTCGCGTAAAGCGAAACGCCGCCCTCGTTTCGCTTGAAACAAGGGCGGCGCTCGAACGATCGCGGTTCAAGAGCGCGAATTAGAAAATCGCGTCGACTAGAGCCTGTTGCGGAACGAACTGAATCTCGTCGGAGAACGAGTGCTCGCGTCCGAGACAAGGCTGAACGTTCACGTTAAAAGCGCGACCGGAAGCGTTGACGAACCCGGTTCCCATAATCGGCGCGACGCCTTGAGCCTTCGTTCCGATCGAATCGGCGACGAACGGGTAAAACCGAAGCGCTCCGTCGGCGGGGTTATAAACGTTCAGGACGTAAGAGGGCAATTTCGATCCGCGAGCATAGCGCCCGTAGTCAAACGCCCCGTAATCGCAACCGGCGCTCGCGAGTATTAACGAAATGCGACCCGAGCGACTCGAGTTCGCGTATCCGTTCGGAGAACAAGCGAGGGTTTGTAACGCCGAACCGACGACGCGAGCTCCAAAGCTGAACCCCAAAAAGGAGACGTTGTTGTCGTTCGAAATACCGCCGATGAAATTGGCGAGGTATCGCCCCTCGTTTTCGGCGATTTGTTCCTTCATCACCGCGTCGACGCGAAGTCGAGCCCCGGTTCGCTCCGAAGCCCATTTCCACACGACGATTCGATAAGCCCGATTCGTTCCGGTCGCCAATCGCGCGCGAGCGATCGAAGCGGCGAGAACGAAAGAATCGTTCGCGGCGGTCGCGATATCGGTTTGGAAACCGTGGGCCCACACGACCGTCGGGCGCTCGGGAGAATTGCCGCTATAAAACTCGGAAACGTCCGCGACGCGCCACGCGCCGTTTTCGAGGACTTGGCAAAAGAACCCCGATCCGTTCGCCATGACGATCCAAATCTGATCCTCGAGCGCGGGCGCTTCTTCGGAAGGCTCGTCGACGACGTCTTCGGATTCGACGACCGCTTTAGGATCCGCGTCCCCGGGCGTCTTGGGTTCCTCGGAGGTCTGGTAAATCGCGATCGGCTCGTCGGAGATCTGAGTTTCGACCTCTCGCGGCGCGACGACCGGTTCGTCCGAAACCGCCTCTTCGGTCGATTCCGCTTCCGCTACCGATTCTTCGACGACCGGCGCGTCCGAAATCGTCTCTTCGATCGCGTCCGCTTCCGCCGCCGGTTCTTCGACCGATTCGACGAAAGCGACTTCCTCGACGTCGAGGGCCTCCACGACGATCTCTTCAAGTTCTTCGACGATCGCGTCTTCCGAAATCTCGGCTTCGCCCCCGACCGGCTCCGCCGTCCATTCCGACTCGACCGGCTCGGGCGCGCTCAAAACTAATTCCGAATCCTCCGCTTCGAGCGCGATCTCTTCTTCTGAACTCTCGTCTTCGGCGTCGACGAGCGCGTCCGCGACGTCTTGAACGAGTTCGTCGGTCTCTTCCGACAACGCGTCGGCGATCGATTCACCGAGGACCGCGTCCGCGATCGGCTCGTCCGCGGGCTCCTCGACAATCGGTTCGTCCGTCGCGACCGGATCGTCGTCAAAAGCGTCGCCAAGTTCTATCGCGTCCTCAACTTCCTCGTCGAGGGTCTCGTCCTCGAAAACGTCCGTTAGTTCAACCGCGTCCTCGACTTCCTCGACGACGGTTTCATCGTCAAAGACGTCGCTCAACTCTATCGCGTCGTCGACTCCTTCGTCGACCGACTCGTCGTCGAAAACGTCGGTCAATTCCACCGCGTCCTCGACTTCCTCGGCGTCGCTCTCGTCGTCAAAAACGTCCGACAATTCTATCGCGTCGCTTTCCGAAGAGTCCGTCGACGTCTCGAGAACGGCGTCTTCGAATTCCAATTCGACGAACTCGCCGTCCGTCGCGTTTTCTTCCTCGTCGTTTTCAATCGCGTTGCTTTCGACCTCGACGTTGTCCGAGAATTCTAACTTTCCGAACAAATTGTCGAACGTCCCGGCAATCGCTTCCGCGCTCTCTTCAACCGCCGCCAGACTCTCTTCGGCGGAGTCCGCGACAATATCCTCGACGACCGACCACTCGGCCGAAGGCGCGTTTTCCTCGGTCGCCGAAACGCAACCAAGGGTCGTCGCGACTATCGCCGCCGGAATGCCAAGCGCCAGCGCCGCGACAAAGGCAATTTTCAATGAAGTCCGTCCCATAATATCAACCTCTACTTGCGATCGTTCTTTCCGACGTTTCGTTCTCTTTGACGGTTTAGGTAAACTCGACAAAATAGAGAATACAACGTCGCGTTATTTAACGGTCAACAGAGGCGACTAAATAAAACTAAAAAGATAGTCAAATTCAAAAAACAAACAAAACTTTGTTTATAAAACCAATTATTCTGATTAAACCGATTTTCTTAATCGCGTTTAATAAGCAACAAAACTCCGCCGCAAAACCGCGATCAAAGGTCGGTTATTTAAACTTTTAGTTTTATTTCAATTTTTACCATAAAAATAGGAGTAAAAGTAAATCGGAGAGCGACGGCGAACAGACATAAAATGGGAAAAATAATCGATAGGGTTGTGTGAAAAGGGCGGATTCTCGAACCGAAAAAATCCGACAAAGACAAAGAGAGACGAGAATTATTGTTTGAAAGATTCGCGTCTCGCGTTACTATTTAAAGTAGTCGCGCGGCGTCGCGTCGACTCCAAAAGTCGCAAAAACAATTTCGATTCGCCGCATTGATTTAGGCCCGCGCGCTTGTTTCGAAGCGCGCAAAACCTTAATGCCCGACCAATGTCGGCAAGAATGTTCGCAATGAAAAAGATTATTACGCTCGCTTTACTCGCGGCGCTCGCTTCGCCCTGTTTCGTCGGTTGCAAGAGCTGCCTTAGCGGAACGAATTGTTTCACTCGCACCGGTTCGAGAATTCCTCTAACCTCCTCTTCCTCCGATTACGCCGACTCCGACTCCGCGCTCGCTTCGAACGCCGCTTCGCCTCGCGTCGTCAACGCCGCCGGTTCCGGAGAGGTCGTTATGATGAACACCACGAGCGCGTATTCTCAATGCGCCCCGTGCGCGCCCACGGCGTGCAATCCGTGCGATCCTTGCACTCCTTGCGATTCCGCCAACGGCGGCGCGTCGAACTCCGGTTATCCGGCCGGTTCCTACGCGGGACTGTAGTTCTCTCTTTTACCAAAACAAACCAAACGCCGACTCGGTTCGATAACAAAACGAACGCGAGACGGCGTTTTTTTATACCCATTGTTTAAATTTATTAAATAAATCAAGTTTACTGTTTTTTACTAAAAAAACGCTCCGGCCGGTCGATAGAGTTAATTAGGCGCGGCGCAGCTCGTCGCGTCCCTTTTCCACTTGTCGTTTATAGATGAACAGTTTTTTCGCGTCCGCGGATTTGGGCGCGGGAACGAGTTGCTTATGTTAACGTCTTGCGCGCTCGACGTCGAGAGTTCTCGACGCGAAACGCGAGAGTCGCGGTTTGTCGATCTAGGAATTCCCCAATGGGAAACTTCTTGGAATCGCCCCTCGCTCTCCGGTCGATTTTTTGAAACCTTTCTCGCGCGACCGCGAGGAAGCGCTTGTCCGTTTTCTTTTATTCTCAAGGCGCTCCGCGAAGAATATCGCGGGACGGAATTGGGATTCGCCCTGATCGAGCGGGAGCGCGCGGTCGGGTCGCTCGACTGCCGTCGTCTTCTGCCGATCGTCGATATTGGACGTTCAAAAACGCGATCTTCGCGCGCCTTGGCTCGAGATTTCCTAGTCTTTCCGAGATTTCAAGGTAGAACGCTGGCGTCGATCTTAAAAAGTCGAAAGCGTCCCACACTTTGCTTTGTCGAAGGTTTGAAAAGACGATGCCGCGAAATCGCCGAGGCCGCGCGCAGTTGCGGTTGGACGTTCGACAAGCTCTCGGCGAGTCAAATTCTAGTCGCCAACGACGCGATAACCGCGACCGATCCAAACGACGTCAACGCGATTCTTATCGACTACTCCTCGCTCTTTCGATTCGGCGAGCCAAGTCTCCTAACGAGCGCGTTCGATCCCGATCGCGATTTTAGCCCAACGTTCGACTCGAGATTCAAACTCGCCCCGGACGCGATTACTCGACGCGACCTCGACTCGACGTCCGCCGAGCGCGCGATTCAAAGACTCTTAAAACAAGTCGTCGCGAAACTCCGATAAAAAAAGGCGATCCGTTGCGATCGCCTTTTTTGTTTTCCAATCGTCCGTCATTTCGGCTCAAACTCTAAATCATTTGGAGCCCTTCTTTTCTTTCTCCGCGTCGCGGCGCCGTTTCTCGTTGGCGGCGGCGACGTAAAGCATGCGGAGCTCGTGGACTATATTGTTCATGACTTCCGTTTCGGTATCGGTTCGATTCCCTTCGGTTTTGTCGATCATCAGAACGATCGTGTCGATCAAATGCGACGCCTGGTTTAGCATAAAGGTCGCCTTGCGCGTAATCGGATTGGGCAAAACTCCCATGGCAATCATCGCCTGCTGCGCCTGCGTCGTCGCGAAGGTGATAAGCGTCGGTTTCGGCAACGGAACGTCCGCGTAATCCTCGATCTCGTCCGCCGCGCTCTTATGTTCGCAACCGCAGTCCGAATGGTCGCCGCAATGTTCATGACCGCAGTCGCAATTAGAGTCGGAGCCGCAATGTTCATGACCGCAGTCGCAATTAGAGTCGGAGCCGCAATGTTCACAACCGCAGCCGCAACCTTCTTCTCTTTCGATTTCCTCGCTCATTGTCGTTCCTCGTCGATCATTATTACGGACAATCCCGCGACGCGCGCCGCGCGCCGAGAACTAAACTAACGAGCATTATAGCGCAAACGCGCCCGGCGCGCTAAATATTTCGCAAAAATAAATAGAAAAAAGAACGCGACGCGGTAAAATGAAATCACGCCTCGAGCTCCGCGAAAACGGGATTCCGCGATTCAAAAGCGAGATTGTCTATGAAAGAAGATCGAACCGACGCCGATTCGTCAACTATTTCGGAACGCAAAAAGAGTCTTCGCGGGATAATGAAGAAGCGCCTAAGCGAACTGTCTTTCGATCCTCTACAGACCGCCGCCGCGCTCTTTGAAAACTTGTCCTCGATTTCGGAAGTCGCCAGAGCGAAAACGCTCGGTCTCTACGTCGACTTTCGAAACGAGGCTCCGACCCGTCCCATTCTTCCTCGATTCTTTGAAGTTGGCGAAAAAACGATCGCCATCCCGTACTGCGAAGGGGGCGATCTCCGCTTCTATCGACTGCGGCGACCAAAAGTTGATTTTAAAACGAATCTTCCCATATTCGAAGACTTGGAACCGTCCAAACCGTTCGGAATCCTCGAGCCAAAGCTCGAGGCGCGCTCCGACTCGTCGCGACAAATCGCGCCGGAGACTCTCGACGCGCTGATCGTTCCCGGACTCGCGTTCGATCGCTCGGGAAGAAGACTCGGACGCGGCGCGGGATATTACGATCGCTATATTCCCCTGTTGCGCCCGAGCGCGATTATCGTCGGGTATTGCCTGGACGAACAACTTGTCGAACGCGTTCCGACCGATCGATACGACGCTCGGGTCGATTTCGTCGCGACTCCGTCTCGCGTCCTTCGCGCCGATAAGGAGGACGGTTAGACGCGAACCTTAAAAAACGCGCAACGCAAAAAATAGTCAAAATCCGGTCGCTTCTCTTTTCTTTTTATTTCAATCGGCTAAAATAGTTCGTCGCGTCTTTTGGACGCGCGAGCGCGTCGATTTGGCTTCGTTTTCGCGGATCGGCGCTCGCCAATGGAAAAATCAAACGCACAACAGAAAGTCGTTCAATGTTTCAACGTTATCTCCCAAGCGTTCTTGGCGCGATCGCCTCTCTCGCGCTGAGCGCGGCTCCGTTGTTCGGGCAAGACGAGCCGGAACGTCCGGCGTCCTTGTCCTCCAACCTCCTTATGGACGAGGAACTCGCTCCCAAAGACGAGTTTACCATCGACCCCGCCATTCTGACGCCGCCCGAAAACGCGACGGCCGACGAACTCTTGGAATTTGTCGATTCGATTAAAGAAAAACTACCGCTACCTCGATCGCAAGAAGAGCTTTACAAATTAGTCGACGCCTTCTCGCAAGCGCTCTCTAGTATCGCCGATAAATTGCTCGCGATGAACGATCTTACCGCCGATCAGCGCCAGCGCGCCGTCCAAATGAAAGTCGTCGCGCTCACGACCCGGGCGAAAGTCGACAAGGAAGCGGCGGACGAACTCGCGAAGTTCGTCGACGAGAATCTCGCGCGCGCCAAAACCGACGAGGAGCTCGTCAAAGCGTATCAGCTCAAATTGCAAACGCTCGTCGCCTCCGAAGACGACGCGACCGAGAAAATCGAAGCGCTCGTCGACGAAGCGTTCCAACGCGAGCAAGAAGAACTGCAAGTTTTCGCCATTGAAGTTAAGGCGAACTCCTTTATTGGAAAAGTGCAACGCGAAGGGGAATTCGACCCCGGTATTCTCGAGTTTGTCGAGGGCGTGATCGCCGATAAGAATCGCTCGGCTCGCGTCAAAGAAAAAGCTCTTGAAATGAAACTCGTGGCGCTCATCGTCGCCTCCGAGCTCGAAAAGGAAAAAGAGAAAGAAGAAGATCGCAATACGGAGTACGCCGAAAACGCCGAAAAGCTCTTCGAGGAACTCCTGAAGGGCGAATACTCCCTCGATCTTAAAAAGACGGTTTATCAACTTCGCGCTCAAATCCTGCGCGAGTCCGAAGACGAAGAAAAATTGACCGCGCTCGCCGACGATCTCGCGAAGCAAGAAGACGAGGAACTGTACGCGCTCGGCGTCGCCGTCAAGGGTCAACTCCTTATCAAAGCCGCGCAAGACAGCGACGAGGGAATTAAAGCGTTGGTGGAATACGCCGACAAAATCGTCGAAGAAGCGAAAACTCAAAAGTTGCTCAAGATCCCGTCGGTCGGGCTCAAGGTGCGCTCGTTCGTTTTGAAAAACGACAACGAAGGGTTAATTAAATACGCCGACGAAGAACTCGCGCTGAATCCGGAAGACGAATTAAAGAACGATCTAATCCAAGTGAAGCTTCGCGCCATCACCTCCGTTTTGAGCGAAAATCCCGACGCTTTGGACTCGTATATGGATTTCATCGCGAGTCTCAAAGACGACGAGCAATACGCCGGGGCGATCGCGCAAATCTACGGTTCGCGATTCGTTTCCGCCGCGTCGAAAATCGCCGAGGACAAAGGCGACCTCGCGAAATTCAACGAGCGCGTCGAGCAATTTAAGAAAGATCTCGAGACCTGTCCGCGCGCCATTACCGCGATTATTATGGCGCGTCAGGCGATCGATCAGATCGGCGCCGCCAATAATAACGAAAAGCTCTTCGAAGAAACGTTGGACTCGATTATCGATTTCTGCAAAGTCGCCCAAAGCGAGGAGCTGAACGAAATCGCCCAAAGTCTCGAGAACATGAAGGCGATGCAAGAGCAGCAGAAGAAGGCCGCGCAAGAAGCCGCCGAAAAAGCCGCCAGCGAAAAGGCCGATGACGAAGGCGAGGAATCGGGCGAGAAATAGAGCGTTTAAAAGACGCGTTTCACGTGAAACGCCGTCTTTTTCTCAACGCGCGCATAAAGAAACGCCCTTCGCAATCTCTCGCGAAGGGCGTTTCTTATTCTAAAAAGCGATCGCGCTCACGCGGCTTTTGGCAAAACGCGATCTCCGGATTTCGAGGAGGCGATCTTAGAAACCGCCGGGAGGATTTCCTCGCGCATTACGCGGCGAGTTTTGTCGGCCTCGACTCCTAAACGAATTCTCGCGCCTTTGATTTCGACGATCGTTATTCTAACGTTGTCGCCGACGAAAACGCTCTCGCCGTTCCTTCGCGAAACAACAAGCATAAACAAACTCCTTTAATATGCGCGTCGATTCCTTCGACGCCTCGTTCAAGAGTCTATCGCGCGAACGATAGGCGCTATTTTTCCGCGAGCGCGGGCTCCGAGTCGATCAACTCGCCGGAAACGATCGGCGCTCCCTCCAATACGGTTTGACGATATCGTTCGCCGTTTGGTCCGTAAAAAAATATTCGATTTTTCGTTCGTTCCCAAATCGCGGTGAAATCGACCGAGCGAGGTCCGCTTACAGTGAACAATATTCCGCACACTTCGCCGGAAGCTCGGCGGACGACTCGCTTCGACTTAGGAAACGCGTCGGTTAGCAAATCGTGATCGGAACAAAGGGTCTCGTAAACGTAATCTTGCAATTCCTCGATCGTCTTGATCGAGGAAACAACGTCGCTCGCCATTGTGTCGCCATTGTCAGGGAACAAGAAGACCGTTCGAGAATCCGATCGAAACCTCTCGTTCCAACGCTCTTTACGGGGGAGAAACTCGCGACGCTCTTCGCGTCGACAGATAAGAGTATCGACTCCGTTTTTCTATTTCTTTTTTCAAAACCCGTTTAAAAAGCGTCCGCGAAAACTATCCGCAATCCTTTTCGCTACAAACAAAATAACCGTTATTCTTAAGAAATCGCTTTATCTAAACCGACCATTTAGTCGCGCGGGGACAGACGTCGGGAGAGAATCTCCGAGCCTCCCTCCACGACCAAAACATCGTCCTCGATTCGAATCCCGCCCCAACCTGGCAAATAAACGCCCGGCTCGACCGTGAGTATCATATTGGGTTCGAGGACGCCCTCCGCGCGCGGCGAGAAACCGCCGCTATCGTGAACGACTCGACCGATCCCATGTCCTAGTCCGTGACCAAAATAGTCTCCGTACCCCGCGCTCGCGATCGCGTCTCTGGCTATCTTATCTATGTCGCGGCACGAAACGCCGGGCTTAATCGCGGCGATCGCCGCGTCGTGGGCGCTCAACACGATCTCGAACAATTCGTCAAATTTCGCGCGATACTCGCGACTTTGCGAAGAATCGCTCAGCCCTTTGTCCGTTAGAAACGAGCGCGTAAGGTCGCCGACGTATCCGTTCTTTTTGGCTCCCCAATCGATTAGTATCATCGAGGAGTCCGCTATTCTTTTACCGCGATTCGGAATCGCGTGGGGCAGCGCGGCGCGGTCGTCGAACGCGACGATGCTTGGAAACGAAACGTCGTCCCCGCCGCGTTTTCTCATGCGATATTCGAGCTCGTCGCGCAAATCGACCTCGGTCGCGTCGACGCCAATTGTCGACTTGGTTTCAAGATAGGCGTCGATCGAAACCTCGATCGCCTCGCGTATCGCGAGGATTTCTCCCTCGTCTTTAATCTCTCGCAACTTCTCGACGGACGAATCGAGCGGAACGAATTCAATCTCGGGAAAAAGCTTTTGAAGTTGAAACCACAAAGAAACGGTCGTCGCCGCCGCTTCGATTCCAACTCGTTTTGGAACGCGAGACGAATAGCTTTTTGTTTCGAGCGCGCTCTTCATTAGCTCCAACGTTGTCGTTCCGCTGCGCCTAATCAACGCGTCGAGATCGGGCGATTCGATTTTAATCTGTTCCTCGAATCGAGAATCGCTCAAAAGACAAACCCCCTCGTCCCCGACCCAAAGGTACGAGTCGTCGCCGTTGAACCCCGTCAAATAAGAGACGTTGGTCGGATCGACGATTAACGCGCCGTCCAATCGCTCTCGTTCCAATACCGAAAAAAACTTCTCGCGCCTAATCTTCTCGCGCTCGCTCATCGTCTCGCCATTTCTCGTTGCTTTGTTGTCTCAAAAAAGAAACGGAAACCGACGCAAAGACGCGCCGATTTCCGTTTTAACGCTTCGTCGCTTTACGTTCTAACGCGACTCATTTCTTGCCGAGCATTTCCACGACTCGATCCGCGATCGCTTTGACCAGCGCCTCGGTTTGAGGATCTTTGCCAACTTCAACGTTGTTCGCGAGGATCGAATTGGACGCGCAACCGCAGGGCTTCTCGTCTTGATCGCCGCGACGGAACCGCGGAGGATCGAACGCGCGGTGACCGACGCCCGTCTCTTTCCAGCTGTCGCGGAACATGTCGTTCGCGCAAAGTTCGCAATTCTCCGCTTGGAGACGCGGGTCTTTGATGCCCCACTTCGTCTTGAGTTGGAGAAGCGCCTCCGCCTCGTCTTTGGTGAAGTAGCTCGTCTTGCCCAAGTCGTGGGAGATCATCAGAATGCGGCAGTACGCGTCGAGGATTTCCGTGAGCCAGTACGCCTTCTCGACGGTCGGTCCAAGACTCACGGTGCCGTGATTCGCTAGGACGATAATATCGGACTTGTGGATGTACGGAAGAACCGTGTCCGCAAACTCTTGACCGCCGGGAATCGCGTACTTCGCGATCGGAACGTCGCCCATGTAAATATCGACCTCGGGCAAAACGCACTGCGGAATCGCCTCTTTCGCGATTCCAAACGCCGTGGCATAAGGCGGATGGCAGTGCAATACCGAACGAACTTCCGGACGCTCTTTCATAATCGTCAGGTGCAGGAAGATTTCGCTGGTTCGCTTGCGCGTTCCCGCGATTTGATTCCCTTCCATATCGACAATGCACAAATCCTCGGGCTTCATAAAGCCTTTGCAGATCTGCGTCGGAGTGCACACGACTCGGTTCTCGTCGATGCGATAGCTGATGTTTCCGTCGTTGGCCGCGGCAAATCCGCGGTTGTACAATCTTCGACCAATGTCGCAGATCTCGTCTTTAACTTGATGCAAATTGAGCATGCGCGGTTCCTCTTACTATGAACGCAAGAAACTCGGCGTTGGAAACGTCTCGATTCTCGGATCGTTCGTCAATATAATAACTATTTCGTTTTATTCTTTAATTCGACGAGCGCCTTTACGGTCGACGCGTCGATCGTTACCGCGTCGATAATGGCGCCACCGAACGCGTCGACGGGGCGACGTTGATTTCCAAACGCCGCGGCGGCCTCGGCGCCTTCGCTAAACGCGAGCCATTCGCCTTCCGCCGCGGAACAGTCGTCGTAAACGACCAATTCGTTTCCCAACTTTCGAGGAAACGAAGGATTCATAATCCGCTCGATCGCCGACTCAACGCGCGACGCGCGGGAAAGCTCGCCCTCGCGCTCGACGAGTTCGCGAGCGCTCTCAACGGGATCCGGTTCCGCGAGGTCGTTAAACGTTAAAGGCAGGACGATTTTGAATTGAGCCCCGACCAACGATTCGTGAGCGCGACTCAACACGACCTTGCCAACGACTTGACCTATCCGCATTTTCTCTATTTCCCGTCGCGTCCTCGGCGAACGAAGTAATCGACGATTAGTCGGAACTGATGGGATCCGACGTCGCGAGGATCGACGATCGCGACGTTGGCGTCGGTCGCTCCGACGTCGCGCCGCGCTTGCTCGAGCGAGCGAACGACGATCGCGCGAACCCCCTGGCGGCGATTGAACCAAATCGAGGCGATCGCGGAGTCTCGCGTCGCGACGATCGCTTTTAGGGATTTATCGTTGGCGAGCGCTTCAGCGATCTTTTGCGAAGTCTCTTTTAAACAAGAGGTTCTCATAAAGGTCGTTTCTGCGTTCCGCTCAAGATACTCTCTAACCGCGCTAGGTTCTCGCTCCGCGTCCGGCAAGTGAACAAAGAACCAAACGCGAGGACGCGAACCGTCTTTCTTCGCACCGCGGGAAACCGCCGCCGAAGCGCTCTCCTTAGGCGTTTCACGTGGAACGCTGGAGGCGGAAACCGTTATTTTCGAGTCGCCGGGGAGAATATCTCGACTGGAAATTTCAATCCCAAGCTTTTTTAACTCGTCTCTCGCCGCCGGAGTAACGATCGCGTTTCGTTCGAGCGACCATTGTTTCGATTTTGCGACAAGGGCTAATTGTCGAATTCGATCCGCGAACAAAACGCGCTCCGAAACGACAAAGACGCTCTCGTTCTCGTCGTTTTTTTCAATCTCCGGTTCGCTTTTCTTTGCGCTCGCGCGAACCGCTTCGAAGTCGCGCGTCAAGGCGGCGCTCGTTTCCGACGCGGAAGAACCGAGCGAACTCGCGCGCAAATCGGCCATAATCTTGCCGACAAGCTCGTCTATGTTCCAATTCAATTCGCTCATACTTCCAATTCGTCCGTTTTGTTCGCGCGATCCACGATCCCGACGATTCCCCAACGAGCCGGAGTCAATCTCGTTCCGATAATCTCCGTTCCCGTGTACGAACCGTCGCTTGTGATCAAAACCAAATCTCCAATCCCCGCGCCAAGTTTATCGAACACGATTTGAGGATCCCCTTGGGGAGATCCGTCGATATTGGAGACGGAGACGGCGATCAGCATTTTCTGTCCTTCTAGGGACTCGTGCTTGGCGACCGACGTCGCGGAGCCAATAATCCTAGCGAGGTTCATTGCCGTCGATTCCCAATTCTCGATCGTTTTCCGGGGACTCGTCGTCGAGTTTTACGTCGCCGATATACTTTGGTTCCTTGGGCTCAGGGCTCTCCTCGCCCGAGCGCCCCGTCTCGACGTCGCGACGATGGCGACTATGCCGCGAACTCGAACGATCGCTTCCGTCCGAACGACTCCGATGACGATGGCGATGAGAGGAGGGCTTCGAGTCGCTCGAATAACGCGACTTGGCGCGCGCTCTGTCGCGCTGGATTAGTTTCGATCTTCTCGATTCCGTCGCGCCTTCCGCCTCGATCCGTTGACAAATCCAAAAATCGACAAATGCGGCGATCGCGAACGCAAGGTAAGCGAGTACCGTTATATCCAAGTTGACGAACAACTTGTAACAAACGCCGAACAAAAAGCCGAGGAAAACGAACAGCAAGAACAAAGCGCTTTTGCCCTCGGTAACGCCGGTTTTTTTCGTCTTCTTAATCGAAAAGAACCAACCGAAAGCAAAACAAACGCCCATAAGAACCTGGAGCCAACTCAATTGATGAATTGTACTCCAAAAGTACGACCAATTGAAGTCGCTAATCGTCATAGGCGGCATGCGCGTTTACCTTTCCGGGAACGAACAACGTCTTGTTCGCGCGTTCGGCGTAAAATCCCCGAGGCGTCGTTTCCAACGCCCCGCGAAAAGGCGGTCGGACGAGAGCGCTCTTATCGCCTCGTCCAACGAATTGACATTATCTGCCAAGGATGTGAAGGCTCTCGACCATCGCGCAACGTCGACTTCGCGTAAAGGTCAAGGGGCGAGTGATTCCCTCGCCGGTGGGACCCGCGATCGAGTAGGATCCGTATCCCTCGCCTCCGCCGCCGTTTCCAGCGGTGCTCGGCCCGTTCTTAACAAAAATGGTCGTATTAAGCAGTTTGCCCATTTTTGTCATATTAACCACGTTATTGGAGTGGATCATCGCGGTGTGATGGAATCCGTGCTCCATTTCGTAGGCGCGTTGAATAGCTTCGTCGACGTCTTTGCAACGGACGAAGGGAAGGAACGGCATCATCTGCTCGACCGGAACGAACGGGTTTTCGTATTCCGTCTCGCCAAAGAGCATCTCGACGTCGGAGGAAACGCTCTTGCCGATTCCGGCGGCCAACACGGAGGCGTCTTTTCCGAGGAATTCGCGACTTGGCGCGTCGTGCCGCGCGTCGCCCTCGCCGACCTTGACGATCCCTTTTTGGGTCATCGCGCTCGTTTCGACGGCGTTCAAACGCACCGCCCCGGCACGCTCCATCGCGTCCATCATCTTATCGAAGACGGACTCCACGACGAAAACTTCTTTTTCCGCCAAGCAAAGGAGGTTGTTGTCGTACGCGCCGCCCAAGATAATGGAGCGCGCGGCCCGATCCAAATCGGCGGTTTCGTCGACGACAACGGGGGGATTGCCCGGTCCCGCGACGATCGCGCGCTTGGTTTGCGACATAGCGGCTCGAGCGACGCCGGCTCCGCCCGTCACGACGAGAAGATTAATATTCTTGTGCTTAAAGATAACGTCCGCTGTTTCGAGGGTCGGATTGACCATCGCGCACATGAGATTGTCGATCCCGTACTCCGCGTAAATTGCTTGATTGAAGCGTTTCACGCCTTCGACGGCGACTTTTTTCCCGCTCGGGTGCGGATTGAAAACGACCGTGTTTCCGGCGGCGATCATATTGATCGAATTATTGGCGATCGTCGGGAGGGAATGAGTGACCGGGGTAACGGCGCCAATGACGCCGAAGGGCGCGTGCTCGATCACCGTCAGACCATAGTCGCCGCTAAACACTTCCGCCGACAAGGCCTCGACGCCCTGGGCGTTGTACCCGACGTTGAGAAGTTTGTCGATTTTGTGCTCGAGCCGCCCGATCTTCGTCTCTTCCATCTCCATCGTTCCAAGCTCGACGCTTTGCTCGATGCAGATGCGGCGGATTTCGTCGATCATCTTCTTGCGCTCGGCGATTTTACGATGCGACAGCTGATCGTAGGCGATATTCGCGGCCTCGACCGCCTCGTTCGGATCTTCAAAAAGTCCGTATCGACCGGCGTAGCTCTTCGGGGCTCCGCCGCCAATCGCGCTCGCGCTCGACGCGGAACCGCCCAAACGAGATAAGACTTCTTGTAAAACGCTGCGAACCAGCGCTTCGTTGACTTCCGCCATTTTAGAATCGCTCCTATGGTAAAAAGAACGAACCGACGCGCGCCGCTTGGAAAAACGCTCTTCTCTTCGTCGCGCCGCTTCGCGCTCCATCGAGCGACGCCAACGTTTTTCCTCTCGACGATTCATCGATTGTTCTCGCTAATACGCTCTATTCTCCGAGATCTATTCCGACGCGCCTATTCCAGAGGCAATGGAACGCGCTGAAAAGTGGCCGAATCGACGACGCCAATAATCGCGCAATCGACGGGAAGCTGCTTCGTCTCGGGAGTCATTCTGGCGCTCGACCCCTGAACCACCAAGACAAACTGCCCTTCCCCAGCCCCCACAATGTCGACGGCGACGAGCGAACGGTTGGTCGAAATCAGTTTGTCTCTGGTCTTTGGGTCGACGACATAAGGCTCGATCATCATCAACTTCGAACCTCGCATCGACTCCGTCTTTTGCGTGGCCACGACGGAACCGAGAATTTTTCCGATAAACATCGGATCTTCCTCTACAAGCGAATCGGATCTCTTCGACGCTCGCGAAATTTAGTTCGCGCGAGCGCCCTTCTTTTCCAACAACTCTTTCGTCTGTCGCGCGACGATAATCTCTTCGTTCGTGGGAAGCACCCATATTTGAACGCGGCTTTCGGGCGCGCTAATCTTCGCCTCGACTCCCAGCGCTTTCGCGTTGGCGTCTTTGTCGAGAACGAGCCCGAGCTCTTCGAGTCCGTCGAGAATCATTTCGCGAACGTCTTGACGGAATTCGCCGATACCGCCCGCGAACGACACGACGTCGGCTCCGCCGAGCTCCACTAAAGACGCGCCGAGATAGCGCCTAACGTCGCCGACGAACACATCGAGCGCGAGCCGCGCGCGATCGTCGCCCGCGTCTCGTTTCTCGGCGATATCGCGAACGTCGCCCCCCACCCCGCTCACGCCGAGCAAACCGCTCTTGGTCGCGAGCGTCCGAAGCAGCTCGTCTAGTGAGACGTTCAACTTCTTCATTAGGTAGGAGCACCAGAACGGATCGAAGTCGCCGCAACGATTATTGTTCATCAATCCGGTTTGCGGACTTCCACCCATACTCGAGCAACGGCTCCAACCGTCCGCGATCGCGCAAACGGAACTCGACCCGCCGAGATGGCAGCTTACGATGCGCTTGTCCTCGCCAAAGATCTCGCGACATCGCGTCGCGATGTATCGATGGCTCGCTCCGTGAAAACCGTAGCGTCGAACGCCGTATTGAAGCGCCCATTCGTAAGGAACGCCGTAATAACGGTTTCGGTCGGGAATGCGCTCGTGGAAACCGGTTTCGAAGGCGGCGACGAGGGGCACGTCGGGCAATTCGTCTTTCAACGTTCGCATCGCGCGAACGTAAGGCGGATTGTGGGCGGGCAAAACGGCGTTGAACTCTTCCATCGCCGCGAGAAGCTCGTCGGTTACCGGCTGAACGTCGGTAAAACCTTTCGCAAAAACGGCTTTAAACCCAATGCCCGCGATTTCGTCGACGCTTTTAACGCAACCCGTCTCGGGATCGGTCAACTGACGAAAACACTCGCGAACGGCCGCCCCGTGATTCGGGGCGTAGGCGTTCTCCTCTTTTTTGAATTCGCCGATCGTTATTTGACAAGGACTCGATTCTTCGCCTATGCGCTCGACGCGACCTCGAGCCAGCAATTTCTCGTCGTCCATATCGTACAAGCTGTACTTAAAGCTTGTCGATCCCAAATTCGCCACTAATATTTTCATCGTTAACTCTTTGAATTCGACGGAACTCGCGCGATCGCCCCAAAGCGATCCGCTCGCGTCCGTTCAACGGGCGACGGCGCCAATCCGCGCCCTTCGAACGAAAAAACCAACTCGCACGTTAGGCGATAAACGCGTCGATCAGCCCTTCGGAGGGACGCGGAATCACGTGGGCGGCCTTCAATTCGCCAACCGATTCCGCCGCCGCGGCTCCCGCGTCGACCGCCGCGCGAACGCTTCCCACGTCTCCGCGGACAACGGTCGTCACGAAACCGCCGCCGATCTGAACGCGTTTCACAACCTCGACGTCCGCGGCTTTCGCCATAGCGTCGGTAGCGTTGACGAGAGCGAGAACGCCTTTCGTTTCAATCAATCCAATCGCGTCGTTCATTGCGTATTCCCTATATATATATTGTCAGTGTTTGCAAAAATCGTCTATTGTCGCGCCAATCGATCGAGCCGCGAGGAAAAGAATCGCTCAACGCTCGACAAATTGAATTTCAAAGTTCGTTTTTAAACGAATCACTTCGCGACGGGAGCTTTTTTGATTTGCGGAAGAACCTTCTCGACGTCGTTGTTCGGACGAGGAATCACTTGAACGCCAGTGATTTCGCCAATGCGAGTCGCGGCGGCGACTCCGGCGTCGGTGGCGGCTTTCACGGCGGCGACGTCGCCGGTAACAAAAACGGTAACGATGCCGCTTCCCGGCTTGTCCCAGCCGAGAAACTCAACGTTCGCGGCCTTCATCATCGCGTCCGTCGCTTCAAAAAGGGTAACGAAGCCTTTTCCTTCGAGAATTCCCAACGCTTGCATCGGTTTTGCCATTATCGTGCTCCAATTGTTGAAAACGGTCGGATCGAAGAACCGCAGTCGCTTCGATCTTTTCCTATATTTTCGATAAACGCGCTCGCGGCGCGCCGATCGTCTATTTGATTAACTCTATCTTGGTGGCGCGCTCGAGATCGACGGCGTTTCCTTCGTCGGTGTCCAAATGCACTTCCAATTTAATATTTTTTCCCACGCGAACCAAAACGTCGTCGAACGTCGTCGAACAAGCGCCCGAGGTAACGCGCAACTTCATCATGTCCTTGTCTTTGACGCCGTAATACGCCGCCTCTTCGGGAGACATATGGACGTGTCGCGCGGCGCGAATCACGCCCTTTTTCAATTCGACGACGCCGGCCGGGCCCACGAGGACGCATCCGGGAGTCCCGTCCAACTTTCCGCTCTCGCGAACGGGCGGGTCGATACCCAGGGAAATCGCGTCGGTAAAAGAAAGCTCGACTTGCGATTCTTTGCGCGTCGGTCCCAAAATCCGCACCGAAGGCAACATTCTCTTGCGAGGCCCGATCAACATTACCGTCTCGTTCGCGGCAAAGAACCCGTCTTGATACAGATCCTTCATTTTGGTAAGGGTCTTTCCCTTTCCAAAAAGCGTCTCGACGTCGGCGTCGGTCAGATGAATGTGTCGCGCGGAAATACTAACGACCAATTCCGATTTTTTAGGTTCGACTGGCGACTCGACTTTAGTGTCGGCGAACGCGGCGACCACCGCGTCCGCAACGCCTTTCGCGTTTCCGTCGGATTCTCGAAGCAACTGCCGAACGATCGCCTCGATCGCCGATCTACTCACATTTCTCATTTCGACTGGATTCCTATCTTCTTCGACGACGATAAACTCGCGATTCGCCAAGGACGGTCGCGACAAAACGACTCGTCGACTTACGCTATTATACCCTCGTTTTTTTCCAAAAAAAGAACCGTTGCTAAAATATCGCTCATTTTCTCCAAATAGGAGCTCGCCCCTCTCGACATAATCGCTCGCGCGCCTTGTTTGAAGCGACAAATACGAAACGATTCTCTTGCGCGAAACGACCGCCGGATTAGAATCGAAGTCAAAGAAACCGCTCGTCAAGAACCGTCAACGCGGAGCTCGATAATCGTTATGCGCAAAAAAACGTTTTTATTCATCGCGAAACTTGGGATCGTCGTCGCGATATTCGCTTATCTCGTCCATCGCGCGACGAAAGGATCGGCTTTTCGCGACCTCGACGCTCGCTCCATCGACTGGCTCTACCTCCTTCTCGGTTTCGCTTTCAATCTTCTCGCGACCGCGGCGACCCTCGTTCGCTGGCGCGCGCTAGTCGAAGCGCTCGGGTCGAAACTTCCGCTCTCCGAAGCGCTCAGATACGGTTTTATCGGATTGCTGTTTAATCTTTCTCCGCTTGGAATCGCCGGAGGGGACGCGGTCAAAGCGGGACTTCTCGTTAAAAATAAACGGGCGCCGCTCGACAAGGCGCTCGCGGGCGTCGTTATGGATCGAGTCGTCGGTCTCTACGCGATGTTTGTCCTCGGCCTGATCGTCGTTTTCGCGACGGGCTTTTACGCCAATCGCTCCCCCGTCGCGCAAATAGCGACGCGCGGTCTCGTCGCGACGACGATCGCGACGTCCGTTTTTCTAGGAATCGCGCTAACTCCTTCGAGCAAAAGAAACTTGCGATTGACCGTCGCGGCGGCGACGCCGCTAATCGGCGGGGCGCTCAAAAAATTAACGGCGTCGACGTTAATATATAGCGCTCGAAAAACGGTTCTCTTCGTCTCGTTTCTCGCGACGCTCGCGATTCATTCGTTTTTCGCCGTTTCTTTATATTTTATCGCGCGAGGACTCTACGGCGCGGTTCCCTCCCTCGTCGATCATCTTTCGATCTACTGCGTTGGAAATCTAGGTTCGATCGTTCCCTTGTCCGCCGGTCCGTTCGAATATCTAGTCGACGAGCTTTATCCTCTTTTCGCGGTCGTTGGGGGCGAACCGTTCGACTTGGGACGAGGAAGCGTCGTCGGATTCGCCTACCGGATCGCGGCGGCTCTCGTTTCGCTCGTCGGGATGTTCGCGTATCGCTCTTCGCGTTCCGACGTCAAAGAAGCGTTGAACGGAAACGACTAATTCGAGTTCTCTAGGTTCGCGCTTCGAGCCGTCCGCGGCATTTGGCCGCGTCCTAGATTTCTTCGCGACGTTTATTCAAAGCAAGAAGAAAGCGAACGAATTCCATAATGTTTATAATTTGTCTTTTAATTTAAATCAATTGTTTTTATTTTAAATTTCTTTTTATTTGATTATTTATTAATTCATAATCAAGAAACAATCAATTTCTATTTTTTACAGATAACAATAAAGCAAAAATTATATTTTAAACTATGGATTCCTAATTATAACTTACGCAATTAAAAAGGTTGCTTAATCTGTTTTCGCGTTATTAACAAAAATGGAAGCGATACAATAACTATTACTATATTATTAATAATAAATATATTTGAAGACTCAAAATTTGGAAATATCTGGCGCTATGTTATTTCATCGCATTGTTATTTCATAGTGTATGATATATCGTCGTCTGGTTATTGCCGCATTGCGTTACAATTAGAAGAAGGGAAAGAACGAAACGGACGAATGAAAAGATTCGAGCGATTATGCGAATTGATTTAGAAAATAATTGCGGTTGTCGATAGTTGAAAAAGGACGCGCGCTATTTTGGAACCGTAGAACGCGGTATAATGAGGCGAGCGAGCCATTCCAATTTGACCTTAATATTGCCCAAGGAAACACAGAGTCATGAAAGTCATTTGCCGTCGCGATAAATTTGTCCCGCTTTTTACGTTGATCTCGTCGTTCGCCGCGACGCGCGACTCTCGTCCCGCTTTGCAGAACGTTAAAATGGTGGCGGACGAGAGGAGCGTGGTTCTGACGGCGACCGACGGCGAGTTGGGAGCCAAGGGGGAACTCTCCGTCGAAGACGGTTTTGTCGTCGAGGCGCCCGGCGAGACGATTCTTCCGGCGAAACTATTGCGCAAGATTCTCGCCGAAACGACGGACGAGGAAATAACGCTCGACGCGACGGGAACGACGCTCGGAGTTCGCGGGCTTAATTTTCGTTACCAACTCGCCACGATGAGCGCGGTCGATTTTCCCGCGGTGGCTCCGTTCGACGCCGCCGCGTATCATAAAATCGCCACAAAGTCGTTGTGCGAAATGATTCGGCGAGCCGCGTTCGCCACCGACGTCGAAAATTCGCACTACGCGTTGGGAGGCGTTTTGTTTAATTTTGCGCCCGACCAGATGACGGCGGTCGCCACGGACGGTCGAAGACTCGCGTATCAGGCGCGCGCGGCGGAAGCGGTCGGCGATCACGCTTCGGAAAACAAGACCATTTTTCCATTGAGGACGCTCAATTTGCTCGAACGGGCTTCGAGCGACGTCGACGAGGCCCTAATCGCGGTGACCGAGGGGCGCGCGGTTGCGCGCCTTGGCAACGTCGTTATCTCGACGATTTTGAAAGAGGGTCGCTTTCCTAATTGGCGATCAATTATGCCGAGTAAAGACGGCAAAATTCACATCGATTTTCTCGCCGGGCAGCTCGCGAGCGCCGTTCGCCAAGCCGAAATTGTCGCGACCGAGAAAAAACCGGGCGTTTGGTTGCGTTTTAGCCCTGGAAAAGCGAGCGTTGCCGCTGCGGGCGAGGAAGTGGGCGAATCGAACGTCGACATTCCCATTTCGTACGAGGGAGAGCCCGCTTCCTTGCGACTCGATCCAAGATTTTTAAACGAATTTTTGAGAAACGTCGCGCCGGAAGAGACGGTCTCGTTCTACTTCCAAAGCGATTCCCCCGCGTTGTTTGAAACCAACGACGATTATCGTTACGTGGTGATGCCGTTAACTTGACCTTTGAGCGCGTCGATTGCGCGACAACGCCGACTGGAACATAGTCGGCGTTTTTTGTAGCCGACCGCCGCCGGTCGAAGGAGGTTTGCTCAAGATGACCGCGACTTCGCGCGCGCTTTATTCGTTCTCTTTTTTCGCGACGATTTTTCTCGCGCTCGCGTTCGTTCGCGCCGACGAGCCCGAGGAGACGACGCGCTACGAATATTCCGCCGAAAAAATGGGGGTTCCGATTCGCGTCGTTTTGTACGCGTCGAGCGAGCGGGAGGCGCGCGCGGCCGTAGACGCGGCGTTGGAACGGTTCGACGCCGTTAACGCCGCTTTGTCCGACTACGATCCGGAAAGCGAAATTACGCGCGTTTGCAAAAAAATCGACGAGACGAACGATTTTGTCGAGATTAGCGCGGAAGTTCGCAAGGTTCTCGCCGAGTCGCGTCTCTATTGCGAACTAACGAACGGGGCGTTCGACGTTACGGTGAGTCCCGTCGTCAAACTTTGGCGTAGGAGCCGTTATTTTCGCGAGCTTCCGCCTAGTCGCGCCCTTGAGTCCGCGAAGTCTAAAGTGGGAATCGGGGTTTGGGAATTGGGCGAGCGCGGTTTGAAAACGAATCCCGGAGTTCGTTTCGACGTGGGCGGGATAGCCAAGGGAGTCGCTTTGGACGAGGCGTTGGACGCGATTCGAGCGTTGGGAATAAACTCCGCTTTGATCGACGCGAGCGGCGACGCGCGCATGGGGTCCGCCCCGCCCGGAAAGAAGGGGTGGAAAATAGGCGTTTCCTCGTTGACCGACGAACCGGTCGGGTATTGCGAGCTTTCAAACGTCGGAATTTGCTCTTCGGGAGACGCGAATCGTTACGTCGAAATCGACGGCGTTAGGTATTCCCACATCGTCGATCCTCGAACTTGCGAGCCGCTAACGCGACGTTGCGTTTCCGCCGTAATCGCGCCGACGGCGACGACCGCGGACGTTCTCGCGAGCGCGCGATGCGTTCTCGACGACGCGGAATTTCTCGAGGTTATCGCGCGAGTAAAAGCTTCCGGGCTCGTTCGTCGAGACGGCGACGACCTTTTGGAGCATCTGTTAATACTCGCGAACGAAACGGCCGAGCACCCTCTTTCCCTTTCGACGGCGACGGTTCGCGCTTCTTCATTTTTCCAAACGGAATTTTTTCCGGGGTCGCCCGTTCTCAAATAGAGTTTTTCGAGAAGCCTTCGCGGACGTTGCGCGCTCCGTTTTTTTTGTGTATAATTAGAGCGATCGCCGCGAACGGTCGCGGCGCGTTTTCACGCGAACCAATACGAACGAGAGGCCGGGTATGAGCGAGCTTTCCGTGTCCGATTTTCAGCGCCTTATACGAAAGATGTACGTTGAAAAGGACATAGAGCGCGGCGTTGCTGGGACGTTCATGTGGCTAATGGAAGAGATTGGCGAACTTTCGACCGCGCTTCGAAGCGGAACCCAGAAGGAGCGCGAAGAGGAGTTCGCCGACGTTTTAGCTTGGTTGACCACGATAGCCAACGTGGTCGGGGTCGACTTGAACAAAGCCCTCGCCGATAAGTACGGTTCGGGATGTCCGGGGTGCGGCAAACTAGTTTGCGAGTGTCCAAATTCCGAGAAGCCTTAAATTTTCTAGAACGGGTTTCGCGTCGTCGACTCGAGGCTCGTTCGCTCGCGTCATTTTTACGATCACAAGACGATGAATCTAGGACGAAACGCATTGAGCGCGCGGTCCGTCGCGCTCGCCGTTTTCTTTTCGCTCGCGTTGACGAGTTTTTCGCCGACCTCTCGCGCGTCGGCCGCGGAACCGAGCGAGGTCGCGGGGGGCGTCGCGGAATTCGATCTCCGAGTCGGGATTGTCGGGGCGCATAAGAGCGGGACTCAAACGCCAGTTTTTTGGACATGGGATCCTTTGTCGTTCGAGGCGGTCGCCGTCGAGCTAGAGACGGACGATTGCGACGGAACGCCTTTCTTCGCGCGTCGCGAGATACCCGAATCCGAGCGTCAAACGGGGCGTTTTGAGACGCGTTTCATTTTTCCAAAAGCGAGCGCGAAATTGACGGCGCGAATGTTCGACGCGACCGGCGCTCGGATCGAGCGGTCTTTTTTTCCGTCCAATAAAGTCGCAAAGTCGGATCGGGACGAAGGCGCGCCGAAATTGGCGCTCTCGCGTCCGGTCGTTTCTTCCAAGCCCGTTTTCCTCGTCTTAGGCTCTTCCGAATCGTTTAACGACGCTTTTAACGAGGCCTACGCGGAATTGCGCTGGAAAGAAGAGCGGCGTCCGCTCGTGGTCCACGCGACCTCGATCGACGACTTGCCGAGCGATTTTCGTTCCTACGAAGTCGCCGACAAGATTTTTATTTCGACGTCGAACCCTGGATTTTTCGACGGAATCGACGCCAACGATCCGAGAATCCAAGCTCTCGCGCGTTGGACGGAACGAGGCGGTTCGATCGTTCTTTTCGCCGACGAGCGCGCGATTCCCCTCCTCAAGGAAGGCGGGGCTTTGGCGCCCTTCTCTCCGGGAGAAACAATCGCGGACGCGCCTCAAGAATTTCGAAGCGTCACGTCGCTCATTACGGAGCTTCGGAACGTAAAAAATCTCTCGATGACCGGCTCCAAAAGCGCTCCGTACCTTCGAACGCCCGTGATTTCCGACTTGAAGCGGGGCGCGAAGGTCGAGATTCGCGAGGTGGAAACGCCTTTGTTGGTCGCTTGTCCTCGCGGACTTGGCGAGATCGTTTACTTTGCCGGCGATCCCTCTCGCGCTCCTTTCGCGAATTGGTCGGATCGCGGACAATTGATTTTGAAGATTCTTGGGATCGATCCCGATCGCGCGACCGCAAAGACGTCGGCGTCTAGCTATGTGAAACAAGGATACGTCGATATTTCCGGTCAGATTCGAAGCGCGCTCGACTCGTTCGAAGGCGCCAAAACGGTTCCTTTTTTCACCGTTGCCGGATTGATTTTCGCCTATCTTTTATGCGTATCGCTCGTCGATCGACTTTTATCGAAGACACTGATTAAGAAACCGAACGTTACTTGGCTTCTTTTTCCTTTTTTCGCGATTCTCTTTTGCGCGATCGCGGTCGTCGGACTTCGCGGTTCGACTCCCAAAAGTCCCGTTCTTAATCAGGTCGACGCGATCGACGTCGATTTTGAAACGGGAATAATTCGGGATTCCACATGGGCCGGTTTTTATTCGCCGACGAGCGAGCGCTACGACCTCTCGTTTTCGCCGGGGCGCTTCGCGATAGAAGGCGCGACGGAATCGACGTCCGTCGCCGACGAATCGATCGATTTTAGTCCTTTGACCTTAGCGGGGGACGGAATCGGGGGCGCCGAGCAAAAATCGCTCGCGCCTCGCGCTTGGTTGGAAGGGTACGAGTTGTCGCGCTCCGACGGCGTCGCGACTCTTAAATCGACTCCGATGACCGCGCGATCGAGCAAAAGCTTTTTTGGACGCTGGAGCGGACGATTGTCCAATCTTCCCGCCGCGCCCGAACTTTTTGACGACGGTCTATCCCTCTCCGGCACGATTTTGAATCCCTTCGACGCTCCCATATATTCGGCGTTCGTCGTTTACGACGGCGGCGCGTATTATCTCGGAACGCTGGCGCCCGGCGAGAATCAAATCGAAAGCGGTTTAACGCGCCTTGAGCCTCGCCGCGTTTTCAACGAGAGGTTAAGCTCGCTTCCCGACGCGAAACGGAACGGTCGTTTCGATTGGGCGTACAACGTCGCGTCGAGACGACTTCCCTACGCGTTGCGAACGGCGTCGTTTTACGAGTTTGGCGGGGGCGAGGACAACTTTGGAATAAGCGCGCGGTGTCAGCGCGACGTCGACCTTAGCCAGTTGTTGCGCTGCGGTCGCGCCGCGATCTTTGGCACGATCGTCGACGCTCGTTTTCAAGAGTACTCCGAGACGGGCGAATTCGCGAGCAAGTCGGTCAACGCGCGGCAAGACGAGCGGCTTCGTCGCAAACTAGCCGAGGAGCGAGGGGAAGTCTTTGAAAACGGACGCGAGAACCCGGTTGAAAAATACGGTTCGACCGGTTCGAGCGACTCGTTCGTTCCGACCTCCCTTAGTTTCTGTCGCGCGGACGGATCCGAGGAGACGAGCGCGAGCGAGCGAACGGTCGTCGTTCGTTTGATCGTTCCACTTGAGCGCGGCGTTAAGAATTGAACGACGTTTGATTCAAGCCCTTTTAACGACGCGACGAAATTTAACTTTTAGCGCAACGCGAGAACCCCGAATGATTAAGACGGAAGAATTGACGAAACAGTACGGCAAACTTTTCGCGTTGAAGAATTTGTCGCTCACATTGAACGAAGGGGATCTTTTTGGATTCATAGGCCCCAACGGTTCCGGCAAGACGACGACGATGAAGATGCTCGCGACGCTTTTACAGCCGACGTACGGCGAGGCGTACGTTTGCGGAATGTCGATATACACGAAACCGAAGGAGATTAGGCGCATAATCGGGTTTATGCCCGACTTTTTCGGCGTTTACGACGACATGAAGGTGATCGAGTACCTCGAATTTTTCGCCGCCGCTTATCGCATTAAAGGGGAAGCGCGCCGAAAAGTTTGCAACGAAGTTCTCGAGCTCGTCGATTTGGGGTACAAGCGCGAGGCTCTCGTGACGAGTTTGAGTCGCGGTATGACTCAGCGACTCGGGCTCGCTCGCGTGTTGTTGCACGACCCGCAAGTCTTGCTACTGGACGAGCCCGCCAGCGGGTTGGACCCGCGCGCTCGCATTGAAATTCGCGAGTTGCTCAAGCGCTTGGGCGGGAAGGGAAAGACGATTATGGTTTCTAGCCATATTCTTCCGGAACTCGCCGACGTGTGCAATAAAGTGGGCATTATCGAGCGCGGAGAGTTGCTGGTCGACGCGGACGTTCGCGACGTTATGCGTCGGGTTCGCGATCAGATCGCGCTTTTGATCGAACTGGCCGAACCGAAAGACGACTCCTATTCCGCGAAGGTCGACAAGTGCGTTAAGTTTCTGTCCGACGACGAGATCGTCGATCGGGTCGAACTCGACCAAAGCGGCGCGATTCGAACCTTTATTAAGAAAGGCTTGGGAATCGACGATTATTCCGCGCTTCTTTCCCGTTTAGTCGCGGAGCGTTTTAGAATCAAATCGTTTAGCGAAGAAGAGATCAACCTTGAGACGGCGTTTATGGCGCTGACGCGAGGAATCACCGCGTGAGCGAGGCGATTTTTATCGGTCGATTTTTTTCGCAAGGACTTGAGGAACGAACGTTGAAACGACGATTACTTTGCGCGACGGCGCTTTTGGCGGCGCTCTTTTTTTCCACCGCGACGGAAGCGTCAAAAGTCAAATTTAAGACTTCCGACGCGAAATCCTCCGAGCTCGTCGAAGAAGACGCGGCCATCGAAACGGACGAACCTCTCGTCGAGGACGAGGCGGACGTCGAGGAGCCCTCCGAAGCCAAATCGGCTCCAGCCGCGGACATTAAGGCTCCGAAAGACGCGGAATATCCGATTCCGGCGCCGTCCGTTCCCGTTCCTCTTATGACCGACGAAGAGCGCGATCGCAAATACCCGGTCGTTCCGGAAGCGCTGGAGATGACGCTCGCGGAGCTCGTTCCCACGAAAGAGTTGCGCGACGCGCGCGTTTTAAAAACGATGGCGCGAATCCCGCGCGCGGAGTTCGTTCCGAAGGACTATCGCGAGTACGCGTATCAAGACGCGGCGATCCCGATCGGGGAAGCGCAGACTATTTCTCCTCCGTTTATCGTGGCGTACATGACCGAGACGCTCAATCCCAAACCGACGGATCGCGTACTCGAAATCGGGACGGGAAGCGGTTATCAGGCGGCCGTTTTGAGCTGTCTCGTCGCGGAGGTGTACTCGATCGAGATCGTTAAGCCCCTCGGTCGCAAGGCGGCGGAAACGATAAAAAAATTGCGTTACGACAACGTGTTCATAAAAATCGGGGACGGCTATCAAGGTTGGCCCGAAGCCGCGCCGTTTGACAAAATCATCGTAACGTGTTCGCCCGAAGATATTCCCCAGCCTTTAATCGATCAACTTAAAGACGGGGGCAAAATGCTCATTCCGATCGGGGAGCGCTATCTTCAATATTTCGTTCTCTGCGAAAAGAAAGGGGGCGAACTGGTTAAAACGACGCTAACGCCCGCCAATTTTGTTCCGATGACCGGCGAGGCGGAGTCTTTGCGTCGCGAACTTCCCGATCCAACGTCTCCGAGCCTAATCGGGGGCGGATTTGAAACGGTCAATCCGATTCCCGGCGCGTCTTCCTCCAACGCTCCGAATTCTTCGTCGACGGACGAAGCCGGAACCGCGAAGGAGAGCGACTCGCTTCCCGCCGAGATCGCGCCTCGCGTTCCCGCGCGCCGTCCCACTCCGGAAGGGTGGTTTTCCACGCGCAATATTTACGTCGCCGATCGCGCGGACGCCTACGAGGGCGCGCGGGTGTGCGTTTGCGACAACGCGTCGGTGCGCGAGGAACAGGGCAAAAAAGAGCGCGTGGCCGCGCGGGTATCCGCGGCCACATTGCCGGAAAATCGTCGCGAAGTAACCGAAAGCGACGCGAAGTTGCGCGAGCGCCAGCGCGACGAGGAGGCGATTTGCCATTTGCGGCAGAACTTCGCGGTCGACGGGACCAAGGTCAAGCGCCTCGTTTTATCGGGGGCGTACCGAACGGACGGTCTTCGTTCCGACGTCGAAAATAGGCGATCGATTTCGCTAATTCGCCTTTTCTTTTTCGACAAAGACCGCAAGCCGATTCGGCACAACGAAATCGTCGTTTTGACGACCGACGGGGGGAACTGTCCTTGGACCGAGTTTAGTCGAGAAATTCAGGTTCCGGCGCGCGCGGTCGAGGGTTCGCTTCAGGTTGGAATTTTGGACGGCACGGGCGTCGTCGAATTCGACGGATTTGAACTGAGAAACAAGAACGAAAAATCGGCGCGGGCTTCTAAGCGGCGTTGATCGGTCGGTTTTATGGACGCGAAAATAGGTTTGGTCGAGCTTGGCTCGCGCTACGACGAGGCGCTTTTGTTCGCGTCGCGCGCTCATCGGGGACAGATCCGGAAAAACGGTCGGGTTCCGTATTTTTCGCACCCGTTGCGCGTGTCCGGACTGGTTCTGGACTATGGGGGCTCCGAAGACGCGGGGATAGCCGCGCTTTTGCACGACGTCGTCGAGGATTGCGGAGGGCTGGCGGCGCTCGAAGAGATACGCGCCGCTTTTGGGGACAAGGTGGCCTCGATCGTTTGCGAGACTTCGGACTCTTTTTCCGCCCCGGGAGAAGAAAAGGCGCCGTGGCGCGAGCGCAAAGAGTCTTTTCTTACGCGACTGCGAGACGCGTCCGACGAGGGAATTCTGGTTAGCGGTTGCGACAAATTGGACAATACGACGTCTTTGATTCGCGCGCTAGTCGGATTCGGAGATCGAACGATTCTTTCGAAGTTTCGGGTCGGTCGCGAGGAAGAGTTTTGGTACTGGGAATCGGTGGTTTCGATTCTGAGGACGAGACAATCGCCGGTCTCAGAGGAATTGGCGCGCGCGACGGCGCTCGTTCGGGAACTTTGGACGTAGTTTGTTTTCATAGAATCAAAAAATAGATAAAAACAAAGGATTGTAACGCTCGCGCGAACATGGCGATTTTCGATAAAATGGGCGACGACGAAAAAAGAAATGAAATTTTTTAGGAAATTTTGATAAAAAGTAGCTTAGGGCTCTTGATTTTTTGAGGAATCGGTTGTAAACTGTACGAGAGTCGAACGGAAGGGTCGCTTTTAAAAGCGCCTTTGGTGTTTGGCGGGGATTTTAGCACGAAAGCGATACAACGAGATCACAACATAGGATTGGTGAATTTGATGAGACGTGTTACATTGCTTTTGCTCGCGGTTTTGGGCGCGTTGGTCGCTTCTTCGACTCAGGCCGCCGAGCCTTCCTTTAAGTTTTTCTCCCAAGTTGGCGACGCTCCCGTCGACGTTGCCGACGACGTTCACTACGCCTTGACTAACGGCGAAGGCGAGAACGTCTACGACAGCGCGAACGGCGAAGCTCCTTCCGTTCCCGCCGGTTCTTACACGATGGTCGTAGAGCAACCCTCGACCAACCTTTACGGTTCGACCGAAGTCGCGGTTTCCGACGACGAGGGAGATCCTCGTTTGTTCTTCCTGAACGAAGAGGGATTGACCGAGCTCGAGGGCGTTCACGAGTGCTCCAACTCCGGTCCTTGCAAGTGCGACGCGAACTGCATCTGCCGCGTTTTCAACAATAATTGCACGAAGCGCGTTTGCAAGTGCCAACCTGAAGCCGCCGCCGCTGGCGAAGGCGCTGGCGAAGGCGCCGGCGAAGGCGCTTCCCCCAATAGCTCCACGCCTCCCACCGCTCCGCAAAGCGCTCCTCAAGAGAGCATGGCCGGCACGATCGGTATGCTTGGCGCCGTCGCGGCCCTCATCGCGGTCGCCGCTTCTATCGACGACGACAATTGGCACGGCGGTTGGTACGGTCCTCATCATCACTTCCCGCCGGAGGTTTCTCCTCGCGAATTGCCCCGCGCGGATTTTGATTTCGATCCCTTCTTCTAATTGAAGGTTTCGGCGGGCCGACGCCGTAGCGTTAGCGGTAATGTTTTGAGATAAAGAAGAGCCTCCTTTTGGGGCTCTTTTTTTATTGGCAAACGATTCCGGCGCGATTCTCGGTCGCCTCTCATCGTTGGGCGCTCGCTTTGCAATTAGCTCGCTTCGATTCTTTCTTTTTCGCGATTTCTTCTTTCAGCGCGTCGCTTTTCTAGGACCGAGCGCCGTTAGTATTTCGCGCGAGTTTCCGATAGCGTAGAACGACTTCTTCTCGCGTCTCTTCGTCTTTGAGACTTTTTTAACGGCATTTTTTTTAATAGATTTCGAGTTCGTTTTTAGTCTATTTTCTCTAATACAAAACCATTAGTTGTTTTTATTATTCTTTGTTATTGTTAAACGTTCAATATCTCTCTTGTTTTTAATACTGGTTCTTCTGTAAACTTTGTATTTTAACGCGTTGTATTTGAATATTTTGTATAAATTGCTTTATTTTTTTTATTGTTAAAGTTTTGTTTAATTTGCTATATTTCTTGATTTATTTATTCTAACTTATGAGATTGAGCGATTTAGTTAAAAGACCTCTTTTCTAAACTTTTATTGGACATTATAATGAACGGGCTTTTTAGTCGGTAAAGCGGAACAGTGAAACGCGCGACGCGTCTAATTTCGCCTACGCCCGATCTTTAACCGATTAGAACGGGTCGAACGGAACTATAATCGACAAACCAAGATAGGATAAACCAGATGTCTAACATTCCCGATAACGAACCTTCTCAAGCCCCTCGACCCGACGACGGCGCGTCGTCTCGTCCCGGCGGCGGTTCGACTTCCGGCGGATCGTCTTCTTCATCGCGACGAGGCGGCGGGGCGTCCTCGCGCCGATCCAGTCGACGCGGCGTTCGTCTTGATCGTCAAACGATCGAAGCGCTGCGTCGTCCCGCAGCCGGGGCCGGCGGCGGTCGACGCGAATTGAATTTCTTCGACGTGCTCGGGATTTTCAAACGCCAGATTTGGATCGTTATCTTGGCGGCGATTATCGGTCTCGTGGTCGCGGGTTATTATTCTCAAACGGTGACTCCGCGCTATTCGGCGAGTTCTAATATGTACATCCCCGAGATGAACTCGATGTCCGTGTTGAACGGGGTCAATAACACGCGCTCGCAGATGCAAAACTTGCGCGGCGACTCGATCGAGACGCACGCTTTGATCATCAGATCCAACGAGATCTTGTTAAAGACCTGGAACGACATCGCTCACAACGAAAAGAAGCTCAAGAAGATCCAGACGATCAAGTATCTCGACGACGAAGGGAACGACATTGGCGAGGATCGGATTGTCGGTCAATTGAAGCGCATTGTCGGCGTGAGGGTAGGCGGCGAACAACGCGGTTTTCGCGAAACGAACACGATCACGGTCTCTTGCGAATCGAACGATCCCGAAGAAGCCGCCGAGATCGTGAACACGGTCGTCGAGCAATATCGACTGCACTTTATCGAGAAGTACAACCAAAGCAACAACGACGTGCGCGAGGCGATCGAACAGTCGAAAAACGATATCGAAAAAGAGATCGAGTCAAAGAAGCAGGAGCTTTTCGATTACATCAACAATTCGCCCACGACCTTCATTGGTAGCGACGAGAGCAACCCGTTGCTGACCACGATGATCGGGATGAGCGAGAAGATGGTCGAAATCGATTTCCAAAGATTGCGTCTCGAAAATCAGCTCAACGCGTTGGACGCGGCGGTCGCGGGACGCAACCTCGAGGACATTAGCGACACGGAGCTGCTCGGTCTTCTCGGGGGCGGCGACAGCGAGTCGATTCTGTCGACGATCGCTAGCTTGGCTCGCGGAAACGACTACGAGACGATGCTTCGCAGCGCGGACATCGGTCTTGGCTCTTCGTTCGAACGGAGCATCCAGGCGCAGACCGAAGAGCTAACGAGACTAAGAGCGACATTGGGCGAAGACCATCCTCAGGTTAAAATTGCCGCGCGCAATCTCGAGCAGCTTTTGGAAAAGCAGAAATCGATCGAGAACACCGCCGACCGCGCGGGTCGCATAGGGGTCGTAAAGTACGCCGAGCTCTTTAACGCGTATCAAGACGCGTTGAGGAATCGCATCGCTCAGTTGACCGAAGAGAAGAACAAGATCAACGAGTACGTCGATAATCGCGACGACGAAGTGCGGGAAATTACGCAGTATCGCGAAACGATCGACACGATGAAGCTATCGATCGAATCGTTGAAGTCGATGCAAGAGCGCCTCGATCAAAACCTGAAACAGCTCGCGCTATTGAGCGGCGTCAACACGTATCAAGTCGAAGTTCTTTCGCGAGCGGTCGGCAACCCGAAACCGGTGTATCCGAACGTGTTAAAATTCCTGGTCGCCGGTTGTATTCTCGGCATGGCGATCGGAATCGTGTTGGCGTATCTGATCGACGTGACGGACGCGACGTTCCACTCCCCAGCGGAAGTAACTCGCGCTTTGCACATGCCGATTCTCACGCATTTGGTTTCCTTCCGCCATCGTCTTCGCGAGATCACTCCGAAGAAGCGCAAGGAACTCAAAGAGCAACACAAGCCGGAGCCCGAATTGCTCGCGTACTACAAGCCGAACGACGCGATATGCGAGGTGTTCCGACAGTTGCGCACGCGGCTGTTTAATCAGCCGGCCGGTTCCGGTTGCGTCGTCGTGATGAACACGAGTCCCCACCCGACCGACGGTAAGACGATGATCGTGTCGAACTTGGCGGTCAAGGTCGCCGAAGCGGGCAAGCGAGTTCTGCTCATCGACGCGGATATGCGCAAGCCGGATCTCCACAAGATGTTCGGCGTCAACAACGACAAGGGTCTTTCCGACGCGTTGCTCGGGACTTCGACAATAGAGGAGTGCATTAAGCGCGAGGACGATATTCCGGTCAAGAACCTTCACGTGATGACGGCCGGCGCGCGATCCAAGAAGATCTCGCCCGCCGAGTTGATCTCCGGTCAAGGGTTCGACCAAATGATCGCGACGCTTCGCGAACAGTACGACGTTATCCTGATCGACACGCCCCCGGTGCTGTACGTCAACGACGCGGCTACGATCGCGCCTCGCGTCGACGGCGTGCTCTACGTGTTCCGTATTCGTCGCCGCGGGCGTCCCGACGTTGTTTCCGGCGTTCGCGCGCTGGCGGACGTCAACGCCAATATGCTCGGCTGCATCGTCAACTGCCACGAAAAACACCGTTTCTACAACGAGTTCGCCTCCGACGATACGGCGAACGAGTACGGCGGTGGCTACGGTGGCTACGGTGGCTACGGTGGCTATGGCGGCTACGGTGGCTATGGCGGCTACGGTTACGGTGGCTATGGCTACGGCGGTTACGGTTATGGCGGCGGCTATGGCGGTTACGGCTACGGATCTGGTTACGGCGGCGGCTACGGTTACGGCGCCGGTTCGGGCGGTTACGGCTACGGCTACGGATCGGGTTACGGCGGCGGCTACGGCTACGGCGCCGGTTCGGGCGGCTATGGCGGCGGTTATGGCGGCGGTTACGGATCCGGCTACGGGGGCTACGGTTACGGCGAGGCCTCGGAAGACGGCGGAGAAGGCGGAAAATCCTCCGACTCTCCGAATCTCGACAAGCCGAGCGACGATAAATAGTCTCGCCGCGCGGCGCGCGAGCGCCGTTTAACGGCAAAAGGAACGACCCCGCGTCTCGAAAAGAGACGCGGGGTTTTTGTTTCGCGTTATTTTTTCAAAGAGCGATTCGTTCCCCTTGCTTTTCCTTTGAAATCGTTTTATACTGTTCGAGGTTTTTGCGCGGTCGCTTTTGGCGATCGAAAAGTCAACGAAAAGGGGGCGCGAGTCCTCGCTAGCGAGAGAACAGGTATGTCGACGGAAGATATTTTATTCGACGTGGAAGATAGAATGGAGAAGGCGGTCGCGCATCTTCGCAAGGGCTTGACCGGAGTTCGGACGGGTCGCGCTAACCCCGGTCTCGTCGATTCGGTCAAAGTGGTCGCCTACGGCTGCGAAACGCCGCTAAAGCAGTTGGCGACGATCGCTTGTCCCGAACCGCAACAGATTCTTATTCGTCCGTTCGACGTCGGCACGCTCAAGGACATTGAAAAGGGCATAATTAATTCGGATATCGGATACGCCCCGAACAACGACGGCAAGGTCATTCGCCTGAACATTCCGCCTCTTTCGATGGAAGTTCGTCGCAAGATGGTCAAAATGATCGGAGAACTTTGCGAAGAATGCAAAGTCGCCATTCGAAACGTGCGCCGCGACGGCAACAAGTTAGTCGACGCCGAAGAAAAAGCGAAGACGATTTCCGAAGACGAGCGCGATTCGTCCAAGGAACAGATTCAAGATCTCACCAAAAAGTACGAGGATATGGCGACCGAGATCGCCAAGAATCGCGAAAAAGACGTGATGGACGAATAGAAATCGCTGCTTTTCATTTTCCTTTAACGCGCGGGTCGACGTCGATCCGCGCGAATTTCTCGCGCGTCGTTTTTTTTATTTTCTCGTTGCAACGCGCGCGTTTCTTTGTTAGAATACGCGGGAGTTCGTCGTTTTTTGCGCGCTAGAGCGCGCGGACGAACTTTCGCGGGGCTTTCGCGAACGCTCGCGTCCGGTTCCGCCTCACTTTTTTAACGCGATCAACCGTTTACCGCGTTGTCGCTAGCGATACTTGGAATCGTCCGGTTCTAAGAGCGCGCGGATTACCGCGCTCGCGCGAACCTTTTTAGCGCTTATTTGTTCGCGCGACCGTTTTCCGCGATCCGGCGTCGAGGGCGGAGCTCGGGAGAGTTCCGTTTTGTCGAGCTAGGTTTCTTTTTCTTTCGTCGATTCGGACAGTCGTCGATTTTCACATATTCGTCAAACGATCTTTTGGTAGCGATCGGTCGTTTGTCCGCGAGAAACCTAGCATCGCGATCGCGCGTCGGTCGGAGAATCACAAGTCGAGCGAGTCGAACGACGGGGAGTCGACGCGCTTTGGGATTCTCGCGCGCCGAAGCTCGCGACTCGCGCGAAACGGCGAAGAAATAACGTTCCGAAATGACCGGTCACATCGTCTTATTAATCGCCTCGCTGATAAGCGTCGCTCTTCTTTCGGGCGGCGGCGTATTTTTTGGGGCGCAGTATCTCAATAAGATCCGCAAGAAAGACGCGGAAAATGAAGCCAAAGCGATCGTGGAGCGCGCGATTCAAGACGCGGACGCCCACCGACGCGAAATCGAATTGGCGCTCAAAGAATCCTCGATGAAGCAAAAAGAGGAACTGGAGCGCGAGAAGAGCGCGATACGTCGCGATCAAGCCGACAAAGAGCGGCAACTCGATAAGCGCCAAGCGACGTTGGACCAGCAAGCGGAAGACTTGCGCAAGTTGGAGCGCGTCGTTCAAGAAACGCAGCGGGCGCTGACACAAAAGCTCGAGAAACAGGACCGTTTGGAAAGCGAGCTTGAGGAGAAGATCGCGGCGCAAGATCGAGCGCTTTACGAGGTCTTGAATCTCACGAAAGAAGAGGCGTCGAAACGGTTGCTCGAAAAGCTCGACAAGGAGCTGACCGAAGAGGAGGGCGCGATTATTTTGCGCCACGAGAAGAAAGTCGCGGAGCGTTGCGAACAAGACGCGCGCGGAATCATCTTGCTCGCCCTACAGCGCTACGCCGCGTCGCACACCGCCGAGGCGACAATTAGCGCGGTCGACATCCCGAACGACGATATGAAAGGGCGCGTGATCGGTCGCGAAGGGCGCAATATACGGGCATTCGAGCGGATTACCGGGGTCGACGTGATAATCGACGACACTCCGGGCGTGATAATCGTTAGCGCGTTCGACGCGATTCGTCGCGAGGCGGCTCGGCTCACGCTAACGCGGCTCATCGCCGACGGTCGGATTCATCCCTCGCGAATCGAAGAGATTTACGAACAGACGAGCCGCGATATTCAGGACTTTGTGCAACGCGCCGGAGAAGAGGCTTGCCAAGAGGCGGAGGTTCCGCGTCCGCACGAACGGGTCGTGAATTTCCTCGGACGGCTCTATTTTCGCACGAGCTATAGCCAGAACGTGCTTCGCCACTCGATCGAAGTCGCGTTTCTGGCGGGCGCGATCGCGGGCGAGATGGGGCTCAACGAGCGCTTGGCGCGGCGTTGCGGGCTATTGCACGACCTTGGCAAAGCGGCGGACCACGAGCTCGAGGGAGGACACCCCAAGATCGGGGCCGACATACTGAAGCGCTACGGCGAGCCTTACGAGGTGGTGCAGGCGGCGCTAAACCATCACGAGGACCCGCGAACCGCGAATCCGTACACGACGATCGTCGCGGCGGCGGACGCGTGCAGCGCGTCGCGTCCCGGGGCGAGGCGAGAAACGCTGGAGCGATACGTCAAGCGAATGGAGGAGCTCGAAAAGATCGCGTTGGAATTTCCGTACGTCGAGCAGGCGTTCGCGGTGCAAGCGGGTCGGGAAATGCGCGTGATCGTGAATTCGCAGCTCACGACCGACGAGAGCGCCGCCAAGACGTGCCACGATATCGTCGCCGAATTGACGAAGCGGTTGCAGTTCCCCGGCGAGATTAAAGTTACCGTCGTCAGAGAGACGCGAACGACCGACGTCGCGAAGTGAGCGCGGAATACGAAAATTGGCGCGCTCGCGAACGCGCGCCTAGGCTTTTAGGTTTTTTAAGACGTCCGGATTGTTTTTGAGGATCGGCTCGAGCTTTTCGCAGGCTTCCATGTCGGGACAGCTTCCGCAGGTTTCGACCTTTTTTTCCAACGCGCATTGCCGGATCGGACAGAGCGACTCGCAGTAGGGCGTTTTCGCGCCGTCGATCCGGCAACCGACGCAGTTGATCGCCTCCGGCGGGATTTCGACGTTATTCCATTCCGACCAGAGTTTGGCGACCTTTCGTCGGAGTTTTTCGTCGTTATTTAGCGTCGCAAGGCGGGCTTCGCATTTTTCGCAGTCTAGACCGCAAAACGCAATCAATTCTTTCATAGCAAATCTCTAAAACCGCGTTCCGCGACGCGCTTTCGAGGCGACTTCTATTTCGACGCGCGGACAAGCTCGAACAGATCAAGACAATCTATCCGACAAAGTAAGCGGAAGCCTCGATTATGTTTAAAGTTCCGAGTAATCTTTGTCGGAAACCGGTTCCAACCATTCGTTTACCGTTTCCTCGCCGGGACATTCGACGGCGATGTGGCTAAACCAGCTATCTTTCTTCGCGCCGTGCCAATGCTTGACGTTCGCCGGAATCGTTACGACTTTGCCCGGTTCGAGACTAACGGCGGGTTTTCCCTCTTCTTGATACCACCCCTCTCCGGCGGTGCAGACGAGGATTTGTCCCCCGCCTTTCTTGGCGCGATGTACGTGCCAATTATTGCGACAACCGGGCTCGAAAGAGACGTTCGCGAGAAACACGGGACATTTACCGTATTCGGTCAAGGGCTTGAGAAACGAGCGCCCGACGAAATATTTCGCGTATCCTTCGTTCGGGTCTCCGACGCCGAAAGGATCCATTTTTTCAAATTCTTGTCTATCGGTCGTTTTGCTCATCGAAACGCTCCCTTCTAATATTTCAAACCCTTAAGCCAATCGGATAATTTGGCGTCGTTTTGCGCGCCGCCCTTTTGCGCTTGGGTTCCGGTCATAACGAACTCTTTTAGAATTTTTGCGCCCCGGCACGATTTTTCAAGTTTTTTCGGGGTTCCGGACGCGCCGCTTCCTTCGTGGGTGATAAAGGGAATCACCTTTTTGCCGTTCCAGTCGCGTTTTTCAATAAACGTATAACACGGCATGGGCAAATCGCCCCACCAGATAGGATATCCAAAGAAGACGACCTCGTATTGCTCCCAGTTTTCAATTTCGCCGAGATATTCGGGTCTCGCTTTTTTACGCAACTCTTCTTTGGCAAAGTCGGTACAATCGTCGTATTTTTTAGGGTAGGGAATCTTCGGCGCTATTTCGAACAAATCGGCGCCGACTTGTTTGGCGATCTTTTCCGCCAGGATCTTGGTGTTTCCCGTTTTGACGTCGCCGACGTTGTAGTTTTCTCCGGCTTTTGAAAAGTAAACGACAAGCATCTTGTTATTTTCCCTCGCTTTGACTACTTTTCCAACGTTTTGACCGTCGCCAAACGCGGCGGACGTTATAAGCGATTGCGCGACGAGCGCGACGGTCGCCGCGAGAATTAAACGAACATTTGGTCTCATTTCGCTATTCCTTTGCGCTTTCGGACGCTTTGTCTATACACGATAGGGCGTTCAGGCTTCTTGGATAACCAATGAAAGGCAAAACGCGCGAGACAATTTTGATCAAAAAGAGTCTGTCGTTTCCCACGTTGAAATTCCCGCGAGCGTGCCCGATTAGTTGGGGCTCGCATCCTCCTTGCGCGGAGATAAAACAGAAAGTGATCATTTCGCGCTCCGGTATCGCAAGACCTCCGCGCGCGTAGTAATCGCCGAAACAATTTGCGGCTAGCCAACGATTGATATGGCGTTTTTCTTCCGGACCCGATTTATAGAAATCCTTCATCCCATCGCCAAAAATTTCAACTTGGGCTCCGATTCCGGCTTCGAGTCGCGAGGCCATGTTGGTTTTCGCTTGGCTTTCTAGTGGTAAAGAAATCGTCTTGTCTTGTTCGGCGAGGAATTCGTTAGTCGCTATCAAAAAAGGGAACGTTCTTCCCAATCCGAGATATGCGGTTCCCTGATAGACAATTTCTTTAATTTCAATCGGGGAGACTCCGAAGTTGATCGCGGAGCGCAACATAAACCTAAAGGCGTCGACTCCTTGACAACCAAGTAGCGCGGCGAGTATCGCGATATGGGCCGTCCTCTCGTCGAGTTTTTTTCCGTCGGCGAACGACTCGTTCGGAACTTCGTCGAAGGCAAAGTTGACGAAGCGCTCGACAAAATCGGGATCCGTTTTTTCAAAGGGGAAGAATTCCCCGCCGAGACTCCGTTTCACGTAGTCTTTCGCGTTTTGGGTAAGTTCCATAAAAAATTCTCCTTGACGATTGATTACAGTTTGTGCCCCATTTTATCGCGTTTGGTTTCCAGATAGAATCGGTTGTGCTCGTTGCAGGGGGCTTGGATCGGGACTTGCTCCGTAACGGTTAGGTCGAACCCCTCGTAGATGAACGCGTCGACTTTCTTCGAGTTGTTCGTCATTAGACGGATTTTGTGGAGCCCGAGATCTTTAAGGATTTGGATGCCGACGCCGTAGTCGCGCAAGTCGACGGGGAACCCTAGCGCGAGATTCGCCTCGCAGGTGTCCATGCCCTTGTCTTGGAGGGCGTACGCTTTGATTTTTTCGGTGAGCCCGATTCCACGCCCTTCTTGAGGAAGATAGACGAGCGCCCCGACTCCCTCCGATTGGATTTTTTTGAGGGCCATATGGAGTTGGTCTCCGCAGTCGCAACGCAAGGACGCGATAAGGTCTCCGGTAAAGCAGGAGGAATGGAGACGCACCAAAGGGGCCTCGACGGAGGAGAGGTCGCCAAAGGTAATCGCGACCGGCTCGCCGGTTTCGTATTTGATTTTATAGGCGTAAATACGCCCGTCGCCGTATTTGGTGGGGAGTTCCGCCTCGGCGACGCGATCGACGATTTTTTCGCGTTGCCGACGGTATTGGATAAGCTCGGCGACGGTAACGATTTTGAGCTTGAATTTCTCGGCGATTTTCATCAGCTCTTCGGTGGTGGCGCGGTCGCCGGAATCGTTGAGGATTTCGGTGAGAAGCCCGGCGGGAAAGAGTCCGGCGAGACGCGCTAGATCGACGGCGGTTTCGGTGTGCCCGGCGCGTCGGAGGACGCCGCCCTCTTTCGCTTCGAGGGGGAAGAGGTGTCCGGGGCGCACGAAGTCGGTCGTTTTGCTATTGGGGTCGGCGAGGGCGCGAACCGCCATCGCTTTTTCTTGCGCGGTGATGCCGGTGCGGGCATTGACGTGGTCGACGGGAACGGTGAAGGCTGTGCGCAGCGGGGCGGTATTGTCTTGGACCATTTGGGTCAAATCAAGGCGTTTGCAGGTATCGGGGAGGAGCGGAACGCAGGTTTGGCCTCGACCATGGATTAGCATAAAGTTGACGATCTCCGGGGTAACTTTTTCCGCCGCGCAGATGAAATCGCCTTCGTTTTCTCGATCTTTGTCGTCCATCACAATGACAATTTCGCCTTTGCGAAACGCGTCGATCGCTTCTTCGATCGTATTGAATTCAGCGGACATCCTCGAAACCTTTCCAGTGAGAGGGCCTAGACGGCGCCTCGTTTTTTTTGAGGTTCATTATAACCGACGGAGGGCATTTGTTAAGGGGCGCGGCTCTTCGCGGGCGAGCCGAAAAAATTTGACTTTTTTGCGGGGGCGTCTTGAAAAGGGCCGGTCGCATCGCGTATAATGAGGGCGGCGCCTTGGCGCTTTCGCGCTTTGTTCAGTTTTTATAGGAAAGGTTACCTATGTCCGATTCGTACAAACTCGGCGAACACCCCGTTCACTATCTGCATCCCGACGTCGATTTGAAGAAGATCAAGCGAGTCGTTTTCGATATGGACGGAACGATCTACAAGGGCGGAACGCTCTTTCCGTTCACCAAAGACGTTTTTGAAACGCTTGAAAAAATTGGAATCGGATACACGTTCCTGACGAACAACTCGTCGAAGAGCGCGAAAGATTATCTGAAGAAGATTCTCGACCTTGGTTTGAAATCGACGCCGGACAACATTTCGACGTCCGCGACGGCGACGTTCTTCTATCTGAAACAACACTATCCGCAGGTCAAGAAGATCTACGTTCTCGGGACGGCGAGCCTTCGGGAAGAATTCGTCGACCACGGGTACGAGATGATCGACGAATACAACGAGACGGACGAGCCGGAACTGGTTGTCGTCGCGTTCGACACGACGCTGACGTACGATCGCCTTTGCAAGGGAACGTATTGGATCGGGGAGGGCAAGCCGTACATCGCGACGCACCCGGACACGGTTTGCCCGACCGACAAGGCGACGATTTTGGTCGACTGCGGGGCGGTTCAAGCGCTGATCGCGGACGTGACGAAGCGGCGTCCGGAAGCGGTGCCCGGGAAACCGGATCCCGATATGATCGGCGGGATCATGGACAAGTACGACCTGAAGCCGGACGAAGTGATGATGGTGGGCGACCGGATCTACACGGACATGGAGATGGCGCGTCGCGCGAAGTGCGTCGGGGTTCTCGTTTTGACGGGAGAAGCGACGCTCGAAACGCTCAAAGAGAGCGGTCTGACGCCGGAACTTGTGCTCGACGACATTTCGGTTCTGCGCGACCTGCTCGTAAAGGCGAAAGCGGACTGAATTTACTGATAGGCAACAACTTAATCGTTAAACGAAGATAGAGGCGCGCGCTTATGTCGGACATTGCGACGAACCAAGAAAAGAGAGATAAGTTATACGAATATTGGCGTTGGCGCATCCTTTTGGGGACGATGATAGGGTATATTTTCTTCTATTTCGTCCGCAAGAGCATCACGATGGCGATGCCCGGTTTGGAGGAGATCGGGGTAACGAAAACGACGCTCGGTCTTTTCCTCACGATCCACGGGGTGTTGTACGGGGTGGCGCGGTTCGTGAACGGGGTGTGGAGCGACCGGGTCAATCCGCGGTACTTTATGTCGATCGGTCTTTTCCTCGCGGCGATGACGAACGTGTTCTGCGGTTTCTCCGGGGACATAGCGACGGCGATGGGTTTTTCCGACGCGTCGAGAGCGAACGTCATCGCTTGGATCATCGGGTCGTTCTGGATTATTAACGGCTGGGTGCAGGGGATGGGCTTCCCTCCTTGCGCGAAGAGTTTGATGCACTGGTTCGCGCCTCGCGAGCACGGAGTTAAATTCGCGACGTGGAATATTTCTCATTCGTTCGGGGCGGGTTTGCTCTTTATTCTGAACTCGTTTGTCGTCGCTCTCGGATGGAAGTTCTGCTTCCTTGTTCCTGCGGCGTTGAGCGTTCTCGGCGCGATCGGGCTCGTTTGGGCGCTGCGCGACTCACCCGAGAAGGATAAATTCGGACCAGAGAGAGAGAGCTTCGAGCCGGTCGAGAAGTACTACGCGCGCAAACACGGGTTAACCGAGGAGACTCCGGTTGCGGCGGCGCAGGTCGTCGAAGAAGAGAAGACGAGCTGGTGGAGCGACCTTTGCGCTCACGTCTTCAGCAACTGGGCGATTTGGGTTCTCTGCTTGGCGAACTTCTTCGTCTATATCGTGCGGTTCTCGATTCTCGACTGGGCGCCGACGTTCCTTTCGCAGGCGAAGCATCTCGATTTGCAGTCCGCAGGTTGGGCAACCGCGTGCTACGAGATTTTCGGGGCGTGCGGGATTATCCTGAGCGGCGTGATGATGGACAAGGTCTTTAAAGGACGAGGCGCCAAGGCTTGTTTCTGGTATATGGTCGGATGCCTTGTCTTTTCGTTACTCTTCTGGAAACTTGATTCCGAGTCGCTCCTTCTGAACATTCTCGTTATGAGCGTGATCGGGTTCTTTATTTACGGACCGCAATGCTTGATCGGGTGCGTCGCGTCCACGATCGCGACTAAGAAAGCGGGCGCCGCGTCCAGTGGACTGACAGGATTATTCGGATATTTGGCGACAATCGTAACCGGCGTCGGCGTCGGGTTTATCGTCGACAGCGCGACAAAGCCCGCAAAAGAACTCCGTAATGAAGAAGTTGTGTCGGTTATTAATTCTACGGCTGAAGTAACCGGCGTTAGTTTTTCTTACGAGAATATTGACACGCTGACCAAGAGCGTTCTCGAAGGCACGAAAGTTGGTTATTCCGAAACCGAGGTCGATGAATTTGTAAAAGCTCACTACAAGGGAACTATCGAGAAGTTGGTTAAGTCCGCCGAAAGTCTTTACGATTCCAACGAAGCGCTCAAAAGTTTCGTCGATAAAGCGAAATCTAAAGGTAAGGACGCAAATCTTTCCGAAGGGAAAGGCGAAAAGCTGATCAATAAAAGGGACAAGGCTATCGCGGCTATGCGAGACGCCATCGAGGCGCTTCCCGGCGGTAAAAGTCTTGACCCCGAGACGTCAGACAAGCTCAAGGAATCAATTGTAGCAACAACCATTAAAGGTCGAGAGGAAATCGTGAAAGCCGGTTGGCCTCGCATTTTCGGGATGCTCGTGATTTCCTCCTTGGCCGGCATCGTCTTGTTCGCGTTGATCTTCAACGCGGCGTCTCCGGAAGTTTTGCGCGAAGAGAAGGAGCGGAAGGAGCGCGAGGCGGCGGAGAAGGGAATTTCGTTGAAGAAGTAAGCGGGAGACGTTAAGTTCTCTCGGTTATGTGATTTGAATAACATCGACTCGATCCCGGCGCGGCCGTCGCGTCGGGATTTTTTTGCGGACTCCAAAAAAGGAAAGAGAAAACGCGATGGATAAGCGCAACGCGAATTTCGTTTTATCGGTCGTCGCCTTGATGGCGCTCTCGACGAGCGCGGTTTTTGGCGCGGACTCGGTCGTCGCGTCGAGTTTCGGCTACGATTCCGCCGACGCGACCGATTGTTTGCAGAAGGCGATCGACTCGGGGGCGAAGCGGGTGGTTGTCGACAAACAAGAGGCTCCTTGGATCGTTAAGACGATTAAGTTGCGGAGCGATCTCGAGCTCGTATTGCAAGAGGGGGTCGAGATCCTCGCGAAGGAAGGGGAGTTCCAAAACAAGGGGGACGTTCTCCTTCTCGCGTCGAACGTCTCGAACGTTACGATTCGCGGGGAAGGGAAGGGCGCGACGCTCCGCATGCGCAAGAAAGATTATTGGAAGGAGCCGTACTCCAAGTCGGAGTGGCGGCACGGGGTATCGCTCTTGAGCTCCTCGAACGTTCGGATCGAGAATCTAACTATCGCGGAAACGGGAGGGGACGGGATTTATCTCGGGGTCGCGACGCGCGGGGTTCCGTGCCGCAATATTACGATTAAAAACGTCGATTGCGTCGCGAACAATCGGCAAGGGATCAGCGTTATTAGCGTCGACGGACTCTTGATGGAGGACGTTCTTCTTCGCGACACGGTCGGGACGGCGCCGGAGGCGGGAATCGACTTCGAGCCGAATCGGGCGGACGAGCAAATCACGAACGCGGTAATGCGCCGGGTTAAGGCGATTAACAATCGCGGGGGCGGTTTCGCGTTTTATTTGCCGAACCTTCGCGAAAACGGGAAGGAGCTCTCGGTCAAAATGGAGGATTGCGAGGCGATTCGCAACAACGCGTCGGGAATCTCCTTCACGGTCTTTAACGGAGAGCGCGGGACGCTCCCGGGCAAGATCGAACTCGAGAACGTCGATCTTGTCGGAAACTTTTACGGGGCGGCGTTTCGGAGCAAATGGGCGGACGGCGCGCCGGTCGAGTTTAAGAACGTCAAAATCGTAACGCCGAGCGCCGCCAAAGCGCTAAGAGACGCTCGGATATCGAATTACGACTTCAACGTCGTGGACGACGGGACGTTCGAGCAATGGACGACGACCACGACCGACTCGGGATTGTCGCTGATCGCGGTGGGGACGGACACGGACGCGAACGGGGGGTACTCGTTCGAGAACTTTGAAATCGTCGACGCTCGCGAGGAGTTCAACGAGTCTCTCGTCTTGCTTCGGGACGCGTCGAGCGAAGGGGTCGGGTTCAAGAATCTGACGGGCGCGATCAAGACGACGAAACTCGACGCGACCGGCGCGGTCGTTTCGGATTCGACGCTCGAACCGACGGACGAAAATCTTCCGAAACTGTTTCCACAATTGGCGGCGCGCCGGGTTCCGGCGGTTCCGTTCGAGACGCTGAACGCGCCGGAGGGGGCGGAGTTGGCGAAGGAATTGAGCGCCGCGTGGTCGAGCGCTCCGAGCGCCAAATCGGTTTTTCGAGCCAGAGGCGGGGCTAAATACGCGTTTTACGCGGAAAAGGGCGCTCGCGTCGAATGGACGTTGCAACAGCGAAAAGTCGGGGCTTACGAGCCGCAAGAAGTCGCGCAACAGGTCGTCGCGCCCTCGGGAAAAGAGACCTCGATCGAGAGTTTTCCCGGGGATCTCGCTCCGAGAACGTTCGGGTACGACGCCGAAGAGACGGGCTGGCATTTCATCGAGGTCGAGTTTGGGGCCAGCGCGGTCGAATTGAAAAGCGACTATCCGATCGAGACTTGCGCGCGCCCAAGCTTGGACGCGTTTTCGACGCAAGGGACGTTTTCGATCTACGTTCCCAAGGGGTCGAAAGATTTCGGGATCCGGCTGGTCGGGAGTCCTAGCGAGCGGGTCACGGCGACGATTAGCGATCCGGACGGCGCGGAGGTCGCGAAGTTGGAGAACGTCTCGGCGCTCGGGACTTGGTCGGTCGACGCGGACGCGGACGGGAATCCGGTTCCGCCGAAGCCGGGTTTTTGGACGATTAAGTTGGAAAGGCCGACGGTCGGGATCTTGGAGGATTATATCGTTACAATCCTTGGGGTTCCGGCTTTGATTCGGTAAGAAGTCGCAATAATTACCCCGCGCTCGCGAGGGAGGCGGGCGCGGGGTTGCGGATCGAGGCGGCGACCGGCGCGCGGATTAGGCGACGGGATTAAACTTGTCTTTAGTCTGGCGGCAACGCGGGCAGCGCCAATCGTCGGGTAGGTTCTCGAACGCGGTTCCGGCGGGCGCGTTATTGTCGGGATCGCCAACTTCCGGATCGTAGACGTAGCCGCAGACTCCGCACATATATTTGCCGGAAGCGGTTTTATAAACGATTTCTCCGACGGGAAGGGTTTCCGTTGGATTGTCCAAATCGACGACTCTCAGCGCCTCGAGGTTTTCGTATCCAAGGGGCGTGTGGGTCGACAGATAGACGGTGGGACGGTTTCTAACGAACTCTCGAACTCTATCGAGGGTTTCTCTCGCCGCCGCCATATCTTCTGTCGCGATCGAGAGTTTGTTCGCGTAAAGGGCTTCGTCGGTGTAGGTGACGTCGCCGTGGAACATAAAGAAGAGCCCGTCGTTTTCGGCGATAATGATACTGTTCCCCTTGGTGTGCCCCTTCGCCTCCACGAGACGAATTCCCTCGGCGATTTTTTGGGAGCGCGGGAAGTTGTAGTACGGACCGTCCTCGTAGGTCGCGCGAACGACGTTTTCTCCCTCGAGCTTTAATTCGTCCGCCTCTTCGGGCGCGAGATAGATTTTCGCGTTGGGGAACGATCGCAATTCGCCGGTGTGATCGGGATGTTTGTGCGTGACCAAGATTTTCGAGACGCGCTCGGGTTCGTATCCGAGATCCTTAAGGGCGGAGACATAGTCTTTGATTCTGGTTCCCAAGTGAATCGTCGTGTTTTCGTCGGGCGCGGACTCGGGAAATTCCAAGGGTAAACCGGTGTCGATTAGGATCAGCTCGTCTCCGGTATCGATAAGAAAGTTTTGGACGCTCGAACGGTATTTGACGTTGGGATTGAACTTGTCCGGGCCGTCTTCGCCGCCAAGGGCGAAAGGCTGGGTCATAAAACCGTTTTCGTAAAGACGCACCGCTTTAATTATCATATGGGGACTCCCTATGTTGGTTTTGACTCCGAGCGGGTAAATATCCGCAACGGGGATTGATTGAAACGACGTCAAAGACGCCCCGATTTATCGCGCGTATTTAATTTATTATAATTATTGTAAACGCTTCTTTCAAGGGAACGTTTCGTTCGCGGGTCAATAAGTTGTTCGCGCCGTTTAAAAAAGGGTTTCGGTAATGAAAGACCATCTTCTTCGCTACGCCTCTCCGTTGGGCGGGATAACGGTCGCGTCGGACGGGACGGGACTTGTCGGGCTATGGTTCGACGATCAGAAGTATTTTGGCGCCGGGCTTTGCGCGGAGCGCGAGGAGAGGTCGGACTCGGTTTTGGAGTTGGCGGCTCGGTGGCTGGATTTTTATTTTTCGGGCAAAGATCCGGGGTTCGTCCCGCCGTTGAGTTTGCGAACGACGCCGTTTCGGGCGGCGGTCGTCGAGGCTTTGCAGGAGATTCCTTACGGTCGGACGACGACTTACAAGGAGATCGCGGCGCGTCTTTCGGACGGGGGACGGCGGACTTCGGCGCGGGCGGTCGGAGGAGCGGTCGGGCATAATCCGATTTCGCTCGTCGTTCCCTGCCATCGGGTTATTGGGTCGGACGGGAGTCTCGTCGGGTACGCGGGGGGACTCGATCGGAAGGCGCGATTACTCGCGTTGGAGGGGGTCGAGATTTCGGCGCTTTTGGGTCGATAAAACGGTTTTCCGGAAGAGTAACGGCGCGTTTCGTTTTGGGCGAGACGCGCCGTTTTTCTTTGGCAGGGTTAGTCGCGCGCTACTTTTTGAACTTGGAAAGGAACCATTCGTAGAGTTCTTTGTTGTCGTAAGTAACGTTCCAGCAGTCGTGTCCGACGTTGGGGTAGGTCGTGAACTTGACGTCCTCGTTTCCGGCGGCTTTAACGGCGTCGACGATCGCCTTTCCTTGTTCCATCTTAATGACGGGGTCGGCCTCTCCGTGGAACGCCCAGACGGGGACGGTGATTTTGCTCGCCTCATCGGCGCGGTACAGGCCGCACAGAGGGGCGACGGCGGCGAGTTTATCGGACGCGGCGGCGGCGAGGCTCCAGGTTCCAATACCGCCCATCGAGGGGCCGGTAACGTAGATTCTGGATCGGTCGATCGGGAATCGCTCGCAGACGTTGTCGATAAGGGCGAGCATTTGCTTCGCGGACCAGCCGGAGGCTTGTTTCGCTTGGGGGCTGATCGTGAAGAACTTCCAGGTCTTTGCGATTTCGGGATTATCGCAGAGCTTCGGGGGGCCGTATTTCTTCAGGACGTTGGGATTGTCGCCGCTCTCTCCGGCTCCGTGCAGGAAGAGCATCAGGGGGTACCCGGCTTCGGTTTTGGCGGAGTCGTCGCTCGGTTGGAACGCCCAGACGTTCAGGGTCTCGGTTCTGGACTGGTCGAGCTCGTCGGCTCCGAAGAACTGACGACCCTGTCGTTGCGCTCTGGCGGGCAAGTTCGCCTTTAGGAGGACTTGTTTACCCGGCTCGGGATTCGGACCAACGAGTTTCGGAGGCAGGCTCTTGGAGAGAAGCCAGTCGTAGAACATTGGGTTGTCGTAGGTTTGAGTCCAGCTGTCGTGCTGAACGCCGGGGTAGACGGTGAAGGCGACGTCGGGATTGCCCGCCTCTTTTACGGCGTTGACAATGGCGCGACCGCTGTTGATATTGACGGCGGGGTCGGCGTCGCCGTGGAAGGCCCAGACGGGCATTTTAATGGAGTCGGCTTTTTCGGTGGGGAACCATCCGCAAATTGGGGCGATGGCGGCGACTTTTCCGGCGGTAATCGACCCGACGCCCCAAGTACCGAAACCTCCCATCGATAGCCCGGTAACGTAGATTCTGGACTTATCGACGGGATAGGCGGCGCAAATCCGATCGATAAGCTCGACCATTTGGAGGGGGGACCAATCGCGCTCTTTTTTGCATTGCGGGCTGACGGTGATAAAGCGCCAAGATTTGGCGATTTCGGGATTGGCGCACAATTTGGCGGGGCCGTGCATTTTGACGATTTCGGGATCGTCGCCGCGCTCTCCGGCGCCGTGCATGAAGAGAATCATGGGGAATCCGGCGTCGGTTTTGGCCTCTTCGTTGGAGGGGAAGAAGAACCAGTAGTCGACAGAGTCGGTTTTCGAGGGATCGATCTCGTCGTTTCCGCGTCGGGGATTTCCGACGGCGGCGGGCAAATCCGCCTTCATAAGGATTTGTTTTCCGGGTTGTACTTCGGGGGCGTCGTCGGCGAACGCGGGGGACGCGAATCCCAGCGCGAGAGCGGCGAGCAGAAGCGCGGCGGCGCGCATGGCGAACCTCATTTCTATCGCGGAGAATAAAAAACGCGCGAGCGAAAGACGAATCTTCGCCCGCGCCGTTTGGGAACTTACTTTATATTAAACGCTTTGCCAAGAGAAATGTTTCTCTCATTTTTCGAGTTTATGCTCGAGGAACCAATCGTAAAGTTTCGGGTTGTCGTAGGTTCTGGTCCAGACGTTGTGATTCGCGCCGGGGTAGATCGTGAAGATAATCTCTTTGGCGCCGAGTTCGCGGAGCTTTTCGACGAGATTTCGCGAGTACTCGAATTTAACGGCTCCGTCGGCGGTTCCGTGGAACGCCCAGATTGGGGTATCGGTCATTTTCGGGGCGAATTCGAGTCGGTATCCTCCGCAGATGGGCGCGGCGGCGGCGATAAGGTCGGGACTGTTGGCGACGAATCCCCATGTTCCGAATCCACCCATCGACAGCCCGGTAACGTAGACTCGGGACTTATCGACCGGTTGTTCGGCGCAAATCTTTTCGACTAGGAGTCGCAGTTGGGCGGGGGACCAGAAGCGATTTCCCTTGACTTGGGGGCTGACGGTGAGGAATTTCCAGGTCTTCGCCTTTTCGGGATCGGCGCAGAACTTGGGGGGCCCGTGCATTTTGACGGCTTCGGGATCGTCGCCGCGCTCTCCGGCTCCGTGCAGGAAGAGAAGGAGGGGGAATCCCTTGTCGGATTTCGCGGACTCGTCGGTCGGGATAAAGAGCCAGTATTTCAGGATTTCGGTTTTGGTTTCGTCGAGCGGATTATCGCCGCCCAAGGGCATGGCGTCGCCGCCGGTCCATTCGCCGCCTAGGGCGAGTGGCAACTCGACGGTTTGAACGACTTGCTCGCCGGGCTTTGGAGAGTCGGATTTGGTCGCGTCTTGGGCTTTCGCTTGGACGTCGCAAGCGAGGGCGGTCAGCGCGACGAGTAGAATCGCGGTTAGTTTCATCTTGTTTTCCAGTAAGAAGATCGGAGACAATTCAAGAAAAACGACCGACGTCTCGTCGAGGAAACTTCGGTCGTTTTCTGATTAGTTAAACGGACAAGAGCCGCGCCGAGGGATTAGGTAAAGTCGGCGAGTTTGACCCAAGTACGGTTTTCCCAAGAGGTACGAACGGCGTCGATGGTTCGCTCGACGTCGTAGGCGTCGCGGAAGGTGGCGACGGGGGCCTCTTCGTCGGCGCCGGCGATCTTGAGCATGTTCTCGTAGCAGGCGTTGACGGTGAAGTCGCGGTAGCCGTACATGTGCCCGTCGGCGAAGGACTGGTAGGCGAAGTCTTTTCCGCCGCGATTGGTGAGGACGCGAGCCCAGCCGCGCTCGGGTTTGGAGGCGTCGTAGATGGAGAGGTAGTTGACGTCGTCGTAGCACCAGCGAATGGCGCCGTTTTCGAAGTAGAGCTCGTATCCGTGGGTGTTTTCCGTGCCCCAAGCGTTTCGAGTGCACTCGAGAGAGCCAATGGCGCCGCCGGGAAGGGTGTACATAATGCGGGTGGCGTCGTCGGTCTCGACCTTGACCTTTTCGCCCTTATTGGCGTCGGAGCCTCGGTTCATGCGGGCGGCGAGGTCGGAACCGACAGTTTTGGGATCCCAGCGTTCGGTAATGTGGGTCCACTGCATCGCGCAGAGCTCGATCGGACGCATGCCGGTAACGTAGTAGAGCATGTCGAGAGCGTGGGAGCCGAGGTCGCCGAGGGTGCCGCCGGTCTTGCCGAAGCGCCAGCTGTAGGGGGTGTCGGGCCCGCCCCAGGATTGGTTGTAGAAAGAGCGGGCTTCGATGAGCTTGCCGAACTTGTTCTCTTTAACGAGCTTGCGGGCGTAGACGTTGGAGGGGCAACGACGATAGATGAAGTTGACGGCGTTGAGGAGTTCGGGCTTCTTCTCGACGGCCTCGGTCATTTCGCGCGCTTGTTGGGCGGAAACGGCGAGAGGCTTTTCGCAGAAGACGTGCTTGCCCGCCTCGATCGCCTTCATGACGGCGTCGTAGTGCATCGCGTTCGGAAGGCAGACGTCGATGTAGTCGCATCCGGAGTCCTTGATCACGGCGTCGAGATCGCTCTTGGCGTCCCAACCGGACTCTTTGGCGGCGGCGGCTTCGGACTCGAGAGTGAACGCTTGGTAAAGGGTCGGCTTGATCGGGCAGGAAGGATAGTAGCGAGTAACCGCTTCGTACGCGACGGCGCGAACCGTCCCCATCATACCGTATCCGAGAATGCTGACGTTCAACGTTTTCGCCATTGGTGGTCTCCAACTGTGCAAGGTTTGATCGAATCGCTCGGCGCGACCCCCGGTCGCGTCGTCGCGCTTTTGGCTAAAATTTTTGGCGCGAATCGCGCGCTTTCGGCGATTTTAACGAAACGCGATTCGAGTTTCAAGAGTCAACGCGATATTTTTATAATTTTTTAGTTTTGCCGCTGCAACTTGGGTAAACTACCCGCCCGCGTTGCGGGCTAGTCTCCCTCGGTCTTAACTACCCTTCTTGGATCCGCGCCCGCATTGTCACTGGACTATGGATCGCCTCTGGCGCTCGCTTGTTTTTTCCGAAGATCTTCGCGCGCTTCTTTAACGAGGCTCATTACCTCGATTAACTGGTCGCTTGTACATTTCTCCACCGCCGCGCTCAACGCCCGATCAATCTCCAGGTCCGTAGTTGGGTCCGTAGCCGGACGGGGCGCCAAGGGCGCGTTTGTTCGCGCTACCGCGCGGTTGGGTAAACTACCCGCGTCCCCGTTGGGGACGCTACTTTTCTCGAACGACTCAAGAGGACATTCGGTAGGCGAAACTTGGATTTGTTCGGCGGGCGGGGGCGGGGCTTGGGGTCGGTCGGGTTCCTCTCGGTGGCGGAAGAACTCGGAGTCTTCGGTAAATTCGAAGAGGTCGAAGTCCTTGACGACGCTTTCCAGGGTTTTTTCCGAGGTTCTTAGAGACCACGCCAGGATTTTCGGGTCATAGGGGAGCCACTCGATTCCTTGGTCGGCAAATTCTTCTAGAAGGAGGCAGTAGACGCCGAACCCTCGGGCGCCCAGCTTCGCGGGCAGGTTCGTTATTCTTAAGTCTCGGATAGGATAGATCGGTCCGGGTCGCGTTTGGTTCGTCATTTTTGTCGTCGCGGCTTTGAGTTTGGCGGTCTAGGTTCGGCGACTTCTTGTCGCGGGTTTTTGGGATAATAGCGGGGCGGCGGAAAAGTCTTCGCGTTTTTTTGGAAATTTGGGCGGATTTTTTTTGACGCAGAGAAAATTTTTTCGCCTCGGTTTTTCCCGAGTCGGCGGGTTGTCGGACCAATTGGACTTTTTTCCAAGATCTCGAGAAAATGGTTGACGCGGGTTTTTCCGCGTTTTATATTAATAGCGGTCGCGCCGAAAAACGCGATTTTACCAAAAATAATTATTTTTGCCGGAGCCCGCGCCGATGTCCCGAACGCCCAAACGCAAGAATTCGCGCTCGCCGCGCTTCTCGCGCCTCGGACTGGAGGTCTTGGAGGAGCAACAGCTTCTCTCGGCGTCGCCGGTCGCGTTCGAGGAGAGCGCGGCGTTGGTTTCTTGCGCGGAGCTCGAGCCGGAGGCGGGGCAAGGGCTCGTATCGTTGGACGCGCCCGGCTCGGCGCGCGTCGACGCGATCGATCGGGAACGGTTGTTAATTTCTTGGGACTGGGTTCCTTCCGCCACTTCTTATCTCGTCGAGGTTTCCGACGACCAAGGGACGACTTGGGGCGTCGCGGACGAGGTTTATCTCTCGACTCGTTTGGTCGTCGAGGTTCCGGTTAATTCGTCGCGGTATTTTCGGGTCGCGGCGAAGAATTCCGCGGGCGTGTCGGATTATTCGGAACCCGTTGTCGGGGAGCGCATTCTCGAGGGCGTTTCGGTCGCCTTCGATATGGTTTCGACCGCAACGGGAGGCTTGAGCGCCGTTCGAGGCGCGGTTCGCGCGACCGGATCTTGCAATCGCCTTGGCAAGTACTTTACTAACTGCTGTTTTACCGCCGACGTCGACGTTTGGACTTGGATCGAGGAGAGCGCGATTACCGCGACGACGGAAACGGCGGAGAGCGAACCGGAAATTGTCGCGAGCAACGAAGATCTATCGGACGGGCCGGGCGCGACGGTCGAGGTCGCGAACGAGGAACAAGCCGCGACGGTCGCGGTTCTCGCGGACGAGGGAATCAACGCGGTCGGGAACCCGTTGGAATACGAAGAGGTCGCGTCGAGCGAAAAACGATTCTCGACGATCGGCGTCGCGGGCGGGGCGATCGGCGGGTTGTTCGTCGCAATTACGCTG
>JAFRXD010000053.1 GCA_017441605.1 Thermoguttaceae bacterium
GACGAGGCGGCGTTCTACGGGCCCAAGCTCGATATCCAATACCGCAACGTCTACGGCAAAGAGGACACGATCGTCACCATTCAGATCGACATGCTCTTGGCGGAGCGGTTCGGAATGGTCTACACCGGCGACGACGGCGAAAAGAAGACCCCGTACATTATCCACCGCACCAGCTTGGGTTGCTACGAGCGCACGCTCGCGTACTTGATCGAGAAATACGCGGGGGCGCTCCCGATCTGGCTCGCGCCGGAACAAGTTCGCGTCCTGTCGATCAAAGACTCGGTCGTCGATTACGCGAAGGGCGTCGCCGACAAGCTCGCGGCGCGAGGAATCCGCGTCGAGTCCGATTTCAGTTCCAATACGCTGGGATACAAGATCCGCGGAGCCCAGAAGGAAAAGGTTCCCTACATGGTCATCATCGGCGAAAAGGACCTGGAAAACGGGACGATTTCGATTCGCTATCGAAACGGCGACGATCTCGGCGCCATGAGCTTCGACGACTTCCTAACCCGAATCGAGGGCGAAATCGCCGCCAAGGAAAAGAAATAAGCGTCTCGAATCGCGGAGGCGACGGCGTTAAGGCGTCGCTCTTCAAAACGCGTTTTCGATAGCGCGAAACAAAAAACCGGGTTCGGTCTTCGCGACGGAACCCGGCTTTTCTTTGGGGGATCTTTCGGAAAAGCGGCCTATTTCTTGGACTTGCCGCCTCTCCGTCTAACGAGGCGACGATACCTTCGAGAACCCTCGATCCTCTTCATCGGTCGGGTCAAGTATCCGTTGGAGCGCTTCTCGAGCCCCATCGCCTCGTAATTCTCTTCGAGGGCTTCTTTCGAAAGGAAAGACGCTTCGGTGATTTCCGCGATTCGTCGAGAGGCGGAGTCCTCGCTCCAGACCAATTCGAGCTCCTTCTTAATCTTTTGAGGCTCGTCCAAATCGCTCGCTTCTCTCTCCATGTACTCGTCGTAGAAGAAGTACTCGGGGAACGCTTCGAGCAGGGCGCGAACCAGCTCCGCCTCGGTTTCGACTCCCAGCTCTTCCAATTCCTCTTCGTATCGAGTCAGCATCGCTTGATAGTATATCAAGTTGCCGCCTTCCTCGAACCAATCTAGGGCGACGTTCTTTACGAATTTAACGGCTTTCTCCGAAACCTCCGGTATTTCGACCGAGGCGTCGTCCTCGTATTCTTCGTCTTCCTCTTCGTCCTCTTCGGACTCCTCGTCGTCCTCGTCCTCCTCGTCGTCTTCCTCGTCCTCGGACTCCTCGTCTTCGGTCTCGTTGTCGCCTTCGTCCTCTTCGTCCTCTTCGCTCCCGGACTCCTCGAAAGCGAAATTCCCTTGGGTCGGGGACTCGTTTTCCTCGGTTTCCTCGTCGTCGAGCGCGAGGGAATTGTTCGCGAATTCGGCGTCGAAGAGGTCGTCCAAACGCTCGATTTCCTCGGGATCGAGCGAGGCGTATTTTCGTTTGAAGAGACCGTCGAGCGGCTCGTATTTATCCGGGTTGATCTCGAGAACCTTGCGAACGCGATCGAGGGGCGCGTATATCCGACTCGCGATCGTCGCCGCGCTCAGCGCGGAGCTGGAGCCCCAAACGCGATCGATTTCGCTTTCGATCTTGACGCGCTCCGACTCGTCCCACTCTTTCTCCTCGACGTAGTCGGCGTAGAAGAACAGAGACGAGAAGAACTTCGCGAAATAGGCGCGCAGAAGCTCGACGGACTCGACCCCCGCGGCGCGCAGCCAATCGGCGTTCTTTTGAAGGAAAGTCTCGTAATAGACGACGCGAGCCCCAATGCGGAACAAGGAGGCGACCCGATCTTTGATTTGCTCCTTGACGAAATCGTCGACCATATGGAACTTTCCGTCGCAGAGAACGAGGGATCGCGCGAGCGCCGCCGCCAATTTTTCGTCGGTCGTTCGCGAGAAGTCCATGTCGTACCGCTTACTGGAAATCTCGCGAAGCTTCGCCATGTCCTCGCGCGAAGTCGGATCGATTCCTTTGGGGAACTCCGTCGAGGCGATTCTTCTAAAGATTTCGGCGCGGCTAAGATTTTCCTCGGCGCCTTCCTCGGGCTCGGAGGCCTCCGCCTCTTGAACCGGCTCCGCGAAAACGCCTCCGGCGGCGACAAACGCTTGGCGCAGCTCCTCGTCGGACAGGCGACGAGCGCCGGGCCCCGCCTCGACTTCGAACTGAATGCGGAACCGCTTGAAATCGGACATGTCGCTCTTGAACGTCTGATTCGGGAAGTGCTCTCGCAACGTCAACTTCGCGATCTCGACGTTCGCGTCGCGAGCGCTGGAGTCGGTTTCTCTAGGCTCGTCTCTAACGATCGCGCCGGCGACTTCCAAAAGCCGTCGCAAGGCGGCGGGAGGAAGCTGCGTCCCGGGAAACTCTTGCTGGAACAAACGATAGAACTGGTCGACCCCGCGCGGGGAGGTCACGATTCGATCCGGGAAACTGCGCGCGAGTATCGCGCGAGCCCCGTCGAGCCATACCTCCTCGCGAGTTTGAGCCCCGCCGTTAACGTCGAGCGAGGGATTTATTTTCTCTCTCGGAACCGCCGCAGCGCGCTCGGCGCGCGCGCCGTAAGGTCCGAGATACGTTCCCCCGGAATAGCTCACCAGCTTGCGCAACCGATCGTCGTCGTAGGAGAAGGTCGGCAACTTCATCTGGATAAAATACCGGAACTTCTTTAAGTCGTCCAACGATCGCACTTGACGATCCTCGAAATACCGATCGAGAATCTCGCGCGCGACTTGAACGACCTCGCTCAACGAAGGCTCGTCGGGTCCGTTGGCGCCGCGATCGTCTCGCTGATCCCGAGACGGGGGAGTCGGCGAACGGAACTCGCGGTATTCGCGAGGACCGCGCTCCGGGACGTAGCGAGGGGCATAGTCTCGCTCGTCGCTCCAACGATCGTCGCGACAAGAGCCGTAATAACCGCGATCGTCGCGCGAAGGGCCCGCGTAGCGACGATCGTAGTCGTAATCCGCGCGTTCGTAGCGCCGTTCGCGAGGATCGTAACCGCGGCCCCCGCCGTAGGAATATAGGCGATCGTCGTAATACCGATCCTCGGGGTAGTCGCGGTCGTAAGGACGACCGTACCCTCGGTCGTCGCGGGGACGATAGTCGTCGTAGGGTCGCGAGGGCGCGTCGCGAACTTCCGGGGCGGGCTCGGGGTATCGCGGGGGCGCGACCTGCCGCTTGCGCTCGACCGCGGAACCGAACATTTCGGTGATTTCGGCGGCTTGCTCGTTAAGGTCGGAGTCGTCGAGCAACCCCATCGCTTCTTGCGTTTTCTGAACTTGCGGGGCGGGTCGCTTGGCGGGGGACGCGTCGGGAGCGTCGGGAGGCAAGAATCCCAAGCTCTTGAGATACGCCTCGCGCTCTTTTCGCGGTTTGAGGGTGCCGATCAAGGTGCCGCCCGCGGAAAAGAGCAACAGTTTCAGGCGCTCGTCGGTTATTTCGCGCCCGACCCGAGGAAGTCGCTCGGTGAACAAAGCGCGGAAACGATCGAAATCGGTCGCCGCCGAAAGGGTTTTGTGCGGATAGTAGACGTCCAAGACCTCGTTGACCGCCGCGAGGGCCTCGCGACGCGCCTCCCTCTCGGGATCGGGCGAATCGTACTCCGGCTCCGGTTCGTCGTCGTACTCCGGCTCGTCGTACTCGCGCGCGCCGGGCTCCGGATAATCGTCTTCGATCTCGGGTCGCTCCGCGGGATTTTCGCTCGGGGCCTCGCGGTCGGGGGCCGGGGCGCTCGGCTCTCGGGAACCCTCGGATTCCGGCTTTTCCTCGATTGGCGCGTCGGATCGGGCGGCTTCGAACAGTTCGACGCATTGCGCGGGGGAGAGCTCGATCGGCTCGCGCAACTCGCGCTCTAAGGCTCGTCGAAAGAGCCGAGCGTGAATCGGTCCCAGGGTTCGACAATTAGAAAACTCGCTTCGGACGACGGAGCGCGCGGCGCTCAACAGATCAGACGTAAATTCCATAATTATATCTAGTTATCACGCGCGATAGCGCCGCGGCGCCACGCGAAACAAGCTGGCGAACTCGACGACGCCGAGAGAGCGCAAAACGACCGACTTCTTTTGCAAATCTGTTTCGGAAATCAATATTAGCGCAACCTCGTCGCCGCGAACGGAAGAACCAACGAACCAAAGACACAAACGGAGCCTCTTCGCAAGGCGTCTCGAAAAAACCGGGGCGATAACCCCTCGGATCTATGTCTATCATAATTCCGCGAAACCGATCTGTCAAGTTGCGAAAAGTTTTTTTCAAATGGCGCGGGACGGCGACGAGGAGAATTTTATCGATTACTCAAGTCGCAACGTTTACAACGGCAAAATCGCGCAAAAATGAAACTATATTTTCTTTGAAGTCGAAATCGTCCGTTGACGAGCCGGAATCGTTTTGCAAAATTTTAGCAACGATTGAAATTGAACGCGTTACGCGCCGAGCCGCGAACGCCCCCAAATGGAGGAACAAGCGATGAAATCAACCCGAAGAACCTTTTTGAGAACGACCGCGGCCTCGGCGTTTGGAGCGGTCCTCGCGAGCTCGGCGCTCGGCGCGCCGGGGGCGCCTAGGATTATCCCTCGCTCGGCGCTGGCGGCGCCCGGTCGAGTCGGCGCGAACGATCGCATTATCGTCGGATTCGTCGGAACCGGAATGAGGGCTCGCCAGCTTATGGAGCACATACCGAAGGAGCGCGCGCGAATCGTCGCGGTCGCCGATTTCTGGCGCCAAAAGATGATCGATTGCGTCAACGAAAAGAAAGGCTCCGGGCTGATTCAAGACGGGGAGTCGTGGAATATGTACGACTCCGACGTCGAGCTTTACGCGAACGAGAAGCTCGATTGCGCCTTCGTCGCGACCCAAGACTTCTGCCGAACCCTGGCGGCGTCCCGCGCGATCCTAGCCGGCCTCGACGTCTACGCGGAAAAACCCCTGACGGCCTACATCGCCGAGGGACGTCAACTCGTCGAGATCGTTCGCGCGTCGAAGCAAATTTTGCAAGTGGGCACGCAACAGCGCTCGATGCGCCTCAACGAGTACGGTTGCCGTCTCGTTCGCGAGGGAAAACTCGGGAAGGTCAAGTTGGTTCAAGCGTGCAACTACCCAATGGCGCCCCCGATTCCCGACGACTACGAAGAGCAACCGATTCCCGAGGGTTTCAACTGGGACGCTTGGCAAGGACCGACCCAGTACCATAAATTCAACGGGATGTTGCTCGGTTGGATGGGTTGGCGCGAGTACTCCGGCGGAGAAATGACGAACTGGGGCGCGCACGGGGTCGACCAAATTCAATGGGCGCTCGGAACGAGCGAGACGGGACCGGTCGCGCTGGCTCCCATGCCCGAGGGGGACGGCAAAGTCGCGATGCAATACGCGAACGGGACGGTCGTTCGATTCGATATCGACTACGGAAGCGGTCCGGCCGGAGGCGCGATCTTCCGATGCGAAAAGGGGAATTTGGAGATCAACCGGAACAATCTCAAAGCGAATCCCGAAAGTCTTATCGCCGACGCCCCGGAGCCGGATCCGCCGGAGGGACCGACATGGATCGCGCGACCCCACATCGAGAATTTCTTCGACTGCATGGCGTCGCGCGAGCGCCCCAACGCCGACGTCGAAATAGGGCATCGCAGCGTCTCGGTTTGCCATTTGGTCAATATAACGAGAATTTTGAATCGTCCGCTCCAATGGGATCCGGACAAGGAACAATTTGTTAACGACGACGAGGCGAACTCTTACGTCGAGCGCCCTCGTCGCAGAGGATACGAACTACCGGAAGCGTAAATCGTTCGATTTCGCCTCGCAATTTTACATTTTTTTAAGGACTAACAATGGACGTTTTGTCTTCCCGAACGCGAAGTGTCGGCAAAGGCTTCACGCTCGTCGAACTTCTGGTCGTCATCGCCATCATCGGCATTTTGATCGGTCTGCTCTTGCCCGCGGTTCAGGCGGCGCGCGAGGCGGCGCGACGAATGCAGTGCACCAACAACCTCAAACAAATAACGCTCGCTTTCCACAACTACGAGAGCGCGACCAAAAACTTCCCGGCGGGTTCCATGAGCTTGCTCAACTCGAAGGGAAGCCTGACCGGCTCGAATCAATACTCCGGTTGGACGATCGCGATACTCCCCTACGTCGAGCAGGCGCAACTCCTTTCAAACTACTGGGATTTTAGCAAACTGATCCAATCGTCGTACGTGATCGACCCCGACATTCAGGCGATCCTCTTAACGCAAATCCCCGAATTCCGTTGTCCGTCGGACGTCTCCGACAAGACCTCGACCACGCGCCCCGACGGGGGACAATACCGAAGCGCCGAATTGGCGACCGGTTCCTATCGCGCGGTCACCGGGCGACTCGACGAGGTCAAGACCGGTTCGGGCTCCGCTTCCACCCCGAACCTCGGCACGTTCGACATGCCGGAAAACTCGATGAACTACGTCCGTTGGGACTGGCGGGGCGTTTTCCACACCGCCGGTCACGTTAAGCGCAACGGCGCCGCGAGCTTTGTCTCGCAAGAAACCCCCGCCTCGATCGTCGACGGAACCTCCAACACGATCGGCGTCGGCGAAATGCACAAAGTCCGAATCGAATATACCAAGCGCAAGTGGCCTCTTCCCACTCTTTGGGGCTATAACTACGGCTGGTACAACAAGTCGGTGATCCTGACCGGCGGCGGGAATTTGGACGTTCATCTCCGCGACTGGAACACCTACTGCGGCACGGTCGTCTCCGAGGGCGCGGCGCTTCGCGGCTGGGGCGCGTACCACGCGGGCGGGCTCAATTTCTCCCTAATGGACGGAAGCGTTCGATTTATCTCGACGACGGTCGAGCCGGGAGTTCTCGCCGGTTACGCCGCCATTTGCGACGGCGCGACCTCCGCGGGCGGCGCGCTCTAACGATCGAACGAAAGGACTTTTAACGATGAAAAATCGTTTTTGGACGGCGCTCGTTATTCTGGCGGCGATCGTCGCGGTTTGCGACGGTTGCAAGAAAAAGGAGCCGATCGCCCCGGTCTCCGGCGTCGCGACCTACAAAGGAAAGCCGCTCGCCTATTGCTCCGTGTTTTTCACCCCGGAAAACCCCTCCGACCCGGACTATTGCATAACGTCGGTCGGAAAGACCGACGCCGAAGGGCGCTTCGAGCTGTCGACCACCGAGCTCGAGTCCCGCAAAGGAGCGGTCGTCGGATCCCACAAGGTGGCGTTCAAGTTTATGCAATGGGGAACGGAACTTAGCGACGACGAGGAGCCGGAAAAGCTCGATATTCCGGACTTGCCCGCAAAGTACACCCAAGGGATCGCGATAAAATTCGAGGTCCCCGAAGGGGGAACCGACGCGGCGAACTTCGATCTCGACTAATCGCCGAATCCTTCTATATTTGGGACGAAACGTCGCGCGGCGCGAGAAAACGAATCGCGGCGCGCGGCGTTTCTTCGATTTTAACGACTAACTCGCAAGGCTTTGTTATGAAATATTTTGTCAGCGCGAGCGCGCGCGTCGCGGCGACCCTGGTCGCGCTCTTCGCGCTTCTCGCCCAAGTTCGCGCGGACGCGCCGAGCGTCGGCGCGCCGTTCGACTCCTACAAGACCTATTCCCTAACCCTTCCCAAAGGGGCGCTTACCCCGACCTCGCTCTCGGTCGCGGCTTGGGTCAAGACGTCGGATCCGAGCGAGTCGCAAGGAGTTCTGGACGTCGGCGCTCCTTCGCGCGGTTTCACGTTCTATCTCTACAAGGACGGGTTCCGATTTATCGTCGAGGAGAACGTCGAGACGGGAGCCTACGCGACGGTTCGCGCCCCTCTTCCGGAAAAGGACGTTTGGACGCACTATTGCGGAACTTACGACGGGAAAACGATTCGCGTCTATAAGAACGGAAAACTCGCCGGGAGCGCGACGGTCGAGACCAATCTGCCCTCCAACGCGTTCGACGGGCAAAAGTTGTGGATCGGGGCGGTCGAGCCTCGTTCCGCGCGCCCCTTCGTCGGGGAAATGAACGACCTCGCGATCTGGTCCAAACCGCTGGCGGAATCCGAGGTCGCGACGTTGTTCGCGCGGGGCGCCGGTTCCCTTCCCGATTCTCGCGTCGCGCTTTGGAACGAGACGAGCGCGATAGAAAACGGCGAGAAACTCGCGGCGATCGGCGCGAAGGCGAGCGATCCGTTCGTCGCGACGCGAGTCGGCGAGCAAACCTTGCTCAACGCGAAAGACTCGGGCTATCGCGGGATCTGGTACTACAACCAAAAATTGCAAAACGAGTACGTCTTCAAATACTCGGGAGGGCTCGGAACCTACCCGGCGAACCATTATCCGTTCTCGGTTTATCGCCCGGAAGTCGACAAGACGTTCTTCTGCTACGGGGGGACGGATCCGGGCGAGTCGACCCTTTGGCACGAGGTCGGGGTCTACGACCACAAGACGAAAAAAGTCTCGCGCCCCACGATTCTGCTCGACAAAGAGACGGAAGACGCGCACGACAACCCGGTGACGTCGGTCGACGACGAGGGGCGAATTTGGGTCTTCTCGACCTCGCACGGAACCGGCCGCCCGAGTTATATTCACCGAAGCGTCCGTCCCTACGATATTTCCGAATTTGAGAAGGTCGATCCGACGAAGTTGGTCGACGGTTCCCCCGTCCCGATGACGAATTTCTCGTACGTCCAGATCTGGAACGTCCCGCAACGCGGGTTCTTCTCGCTCTTTACGACTTACGATCGCCGACTCGTGGCGGAGGTCGATCCGAACTCGAAAGCGCAGCGTCTCTTGGCGCTCATGTCGAGCGCGGACGGCGTTTCGTGGAGCGCGTGGAAACCGCTGGCGGCGATCGAGATCGGGCACTACCAGAACGCGCGAGTCTTCTACGACTTGGACAAAAAAGCCGGCGACGGAAAACCGAGCGTCAAAATCGGGACCTCGTTCAACTATCACCCCGCGGTCGCGAAAGGGAATCGCGGAACCGGGCTCAATTGGCGCACGAACCTCTACTATATGGAGTCGGACGACTTGGGCGCGACTTGGAAAACGGTCGACGGAACCGTCTTAAAGACCCCGCTCCTCGATTCGAACAATCCCGCCAAGATTTACGACTACGAAAGCGAAAACCTCAACGTCTACATTACCGACTTGCAGTACGACCCCAACGGATATCCGATTATCGCCTACGTAACGAGTAAGGGATTCGAGTCGGGACCGGAAATGGGCCCGCGAATCTTTCGCGTCGCGCGCTGGATCGGCGACAAATGGGAATTTTCCGACGTTTGCCAGGTCGACAACAACTACGAGTTGGGCATGATCTACCCCGAGGAGGCGAAAGAGGGCGTCCTGCGCCTAATCGGCTCGTTCGAGGACGGACCGCAGGCGTACAACACCGGCGGCGAGATCTCCCAGTGGGTTAGTCGCGACAACGGAAAAACCTGGAAGAAAGAGTTCCAACTCACGGAAAAGAGCGCGGTAAACCAGTGCTTCCCGCGCCGAACGATCGACGCGAGCCCCGAGTTCTACGCCTTCTGGGCCGAGGGGAACGGGCGAGAGAAATCGATCTCGACCCTGCGGTTCTCGACGAAAGACGGCAAGATCTACGCGCTCCCGCGCGAAATGAAGGAGGACTGGGAGTCTCCGATCGAGATTCGCCAAGCGCCCAAACTGAACTGAGAGAGCTTCTCCCGAATTCCGCGATGAAAAGCCGCGCCCTCGATTCGCGTTTTGGCGAGTCGAGGGCGCGACGTTTTGTTTTGGCCTCTCGCGATCGGGAAAACTATTCGGCGGCGGGGGCGGTTAGTTTGTAATCGTCGGCGTTTTTCATCTCGAACCCGTGCGTTCGCCCTTGACGGAAGAGGAGCTCTTTCTCGCTTTTAATGGCGTTGTACAAAACCAATTCCCCCGAAGGCGGGCAAACGTAGTCGCCAAGCCCGGCGAAAATATTGACTTTGCCCTTGATCCGCTTGGCGTGGTTGGTCGTGTCGAAATATCCGAGTCCGTCGACCCACTCGGGCATAAAGTAACTATCGAGTCGAGAGCTCTTTTCGAACCCGGAGACGTCGCAGAACCAAGGAACGTTCGCGTAGACTTGGGTCACGTCGGGGTCGAGACCGGCGACGGTCAGGCACTGCATTCCGCCTTGGCTTCCGCCGGAGGTCGTTAAATTGACGCCGTCCCATTCGGGGTGGGTTTTAACGTACTGAACGGCGCGAAGGGCGCGCATCATCATGCCGCACCAATAGCAGGAGTCGGGTTTATTGTTTTGCTCTTTCGAGAATCCGTAGCCCGCGAGGAAGGTCTTCTGAAGCGTTTGATAATACTCCGCCGATTGCCCGTTGAGCATCCCGTGGCAATTGATCGTCAAACAAATCCCGGATTTGCCGCCGCGAACGTCCGGACCGACCGGAGCGATCGAATACCCTTGGTACTGAACGGTCGCTGGAAGCGACTTCTCCTTGGCGTCTTTGGGCATACAGAGATAACCCGAGACGGGGGCGAGCCCGGAGCAGTCGACTTTGACGTCGTAGACCAAGACGTCGGGATCGGAACTATCGACCGGAACGAGAGACGCTTTGATCGGAACTTGAGCTAAAATTTCTTTTTGGCGATCCCAAAACGCGTCGAAATCCTCGGGTTCCGGAATCCCTTTGATTTGGTCGAGCAGAACCCCGGCGCCTCCGTTAAACTGCAGGCGCTCCTCGTGTTCGGCTCCGATTCGCTCCCCTTTCTCGTCGAGCGCGAAAACCTCGACGCGAACGAACCCGGGAACGTCGAGCGAGGTCTCGATCTTCAGCGGCTCGGTCGCGGACGACACGGCTTTCCCGGTTTCGGTCTTGCCGTCGTCGCCGGTGCGGCGCCAAAGCAAATTCTTGCCGTCGACCGGGTTTCCGTCTTCAAGGTATTGCACGGAAAAGACCATCGTCTCCCCGGGCCGGTACTCCAAGGGATTCTTGTCGGTCTTGCCGTAAAAACTAAAATCCGCGGAATAAGCGGCGGTCGCGAAAAAAGCGACGATCAACAACGCGAGACAATTCTTTTTCATCGAATATTAAACTCCTTAACTTTATCGTTTGGGCGAACTTCGCGAATCGGCCGTTCGCTCGAGTCTCACTTCTCGCCAACGTTCGCGAACGGCTCGATTCGGACGTTGCGAACGTTCTCCTCTCCCGATTCGAACCCGACGCCCTCGACTTCGGGATTGTAATTCACGACGTTCGAAATAACCGAGTCGACCAGCGACCCGGCGATTAGAACCGCTTGCTTCGCTTGCGATTGGACGTTGGTCACAATAATGCCGCTCGTGTCGCCGAGGGGGGTAACTCCGCCCCAGGCGGGGTTCGCGTCGCCAATGCGAACGGCGGCGCGCGCTCTCGTTCCCTCGGGGGAGGTATCGACGACCCCGTCGATCGTTACGCGATAGATCTTGATTCCGGAAGCGTTTAAGAGCCGAACGATCTGATGCCCTCCGGCGGCGTAACCGACGACGTTGCGAACGATAATATCGCGAATATCGCGATCCTCGTCGGCGGAGAAATCGGAAACTTCGGTCGTTTCCAATCGCCCCCCGTCGCGAGCCTCGGCTCCGATCGCGGTCAGCGCGAGCAGGTCGTCCCCCGTCGTCCCTTGAATATTCTCGATTACGATATTGCGGCAGCCTTTGCGCAAATCGAGCCCGTCGACGTTAAGAAACTTGACTTTCTCGCCGTCGATCGTTCGCTCCTCGGTCGAGTCGAATCGCAAATCGCGAACTTTTCCAAAGGAGCATTTCTCGAGCGAAACGCTCCAAGCGTGGGCGCGCTCGACGCAAAGGTTCTCGATCGAGAAGTTCCGAACGTTCGCGAGGAGAATCCCGATATTGCGCCAATCCCCTTTTTGGGACTCGTTGGGTTTCCCCGCGTCGGTTCCGTAAGTTCGCTCGCCGAGAGTCTTTCCGCTATCGCCGGTGGCGCGGGGACGATCGGCGCCGATCAATCGCGCGTTTCCGATTCCGACGATATGAACGTTCTCGATCGGCTCGACTTTCGCGATTCCGAGCCCGCAGTTGGCGCTCCGTATGAAGTTGTCGCGACAGGCGTCGGACAATTTTAGAACGCAGTTTTCCAGTATCAGGGTCGTGTTCTCGGGCAGAAGAATCGCCGAGTCCAAAAGCCAGTAAACGCGATCCGACTCGTCGTCGGGCTTTCTCGGACCGATTCGAACGATTCCTCCGTTCGCCGAGGCGGCTTCGACCGCGCGAGCGATTCGCTCCGAGTCGGTTCCTCGGTAATCGTTCGGATCGTTGGAAGGGGGCGCGGCGAGCGCGAGGCTCGCCGTTAGCGACGCGAGGAAAAAAATTAGCGCTCTCATTTCTTCTCGACCTTTCTCACGACGACCGACATTTTGCCAAATTCGAGGAATCGCTCTTCGAACAACGCGCGGTCGTATCCGATAAGCCCGTGGTTTTCATAGGGATCGTTAAAGAAATAGCGCTCGGCGTCGCAACCGACCAAGACGAGGCAGTGCTCGTTCCCGAGCCACGTAAAGGAATCCCCGAGCCGGAACGGGGAGTTCTCGTCGACGTAATCGATCGTCCAGGTTCGAGCGAGTCGCGAGGGGGCCATGTTCATCGTGCCCCAAACAATAACGGGGTCGCCTTTGTCGATGTAGTTGGCGATCAGATCGCAAAGCTTCAGCCCCGTCGTTACGACGGCGCGCTTGTCCTCGGGGAGAACTTTGTTCATCGACTTCGCCAAACAAGGGGCGTAGCAGCCGAAGCCGCAGTTCGGCCCGTCGTCCTTATAGGGATCCCCGGGGTACGCGGCGAACGGATCCGGACCAAAGCGCCGCCCGTCGGCGTCCTCGCGCCAAGGTTTCGTTATAAGACAATCGTCGGTAAACTCCTTCCACGAAATATCGACCCCGTAGTATTGCAAAACCATCGTCGCGCTGACCGCCTCGCAGCCGAAGACGACGTCGAGCTGGTTCAGATACGGAACGTCGATTAATTTCGCGCTCGGATCTTTCGCGACCGCGTCGCGATCGACGGGAGTCCCGTCGGCCCCGAGGACGGCGCTCGAGCCAACGAGCAAAGCGGAAACCGCGACGAGCGCGGAAGTTAACAAACAAGACGATTGGGGCAAATCCAAACCTAACATCGAAGACCTCCGGGGGTAAAAACGGGATTCGCTCCCGATTGTACCGGAAGGGCGCGGGGATTTCAAGAGCGCGAGGGGGAGTCGTCGGGAAAAAAGCCCTTGACGGAAAAAGCGCTTTTCGATACCCTCGCGTCAAAACGGGGCGCGCGGAAGCTCCGTTTTCCCCCCCTGGCGAACGACAAAACGACTAATAGAAAGGCGTCGAGAATGCGACCCGAGCAAATTAAGGCGGTCCCAATGCTTGACCTAACGCGCCAATACCAAGCGATCGGCGCGAAGATGAACGAAGCTCTTCAAAGCGTCAACGAAAGCTGTCGATTTGTGCTCGGTCCGGAAGTCAAGAAACTGGAAGAGGGAATCGCGGCGTATTCTCGCGCGAAGTTCGCGGTCGGTTGCGCGTCGGGCAGCGACGCGCTACTACTGTCCCTTATGGCGCTCGACGTCGGCGCGGGGGACGAGGTGATCGTTCCCTCGTTCACGTTCTTCGCGACCGCGAGTTGCGTTCCTCGCGTCGGGGCGACCCCCGTCTTCGCCGATATCGACCCGAAGACGTTCAACCTCGACCCCGCGAAAGTCGCGGAAAAAATCGGAGAAAAAACCAAGGCGATCGTCGTCGTCCACCTCTTTGGTCAGGCGACCGATATGGTCGGAATCCAGAAGGTCGTCCAAGACGCCGAGGCGAAATACGGGCGCAAGATCCATATCGTCGAAGACTCTTGCCAAGCGATCGGAGCGGAGCTGAACGGGGTATCGGTCGGGAACTGGGGCGAGCTTTCGTGCCTGAGTTTCTATCCGACTAAGAACCTCGGCGGCGCCGGGGACGGCGGCATGGTCGTTTGCAACGACGAAAAGCTCGCGGAGCGAGTTCGCGTCCTTCGAGCGCACGGGTCCGCCGTCCGCTACCGACACCAAGAAATCGGGGTCAACAGTCGTCTCGATTCGTACCAAGCGGCGATTTTGAACGTGAAATTGCCGTATCTCGACGAATGGACCGAGGCGCGCGGTCGGAACGCGGCGCGTTATGAAAAACTGTTCGCGGAGGCGGGGCTGAGCGATTTCGTCGAGACGCCGAAGGCGGTCGGAAACGTTCGCCACGTCTGGAACCAGTACTCGATTCGCGTTCTCGGCGGCAAGCGCGACGCGTTGCGCGCCAATCTCGCCGAGTTCAATATCGGAACCGATATCTACTACCCGCTCGGCTTGCACCAGCAAGAGTGCTTCGCGTATCTGGGGTATAAACCGGAGGATCTGCCCGAGACGCTCAAAGCGACGACGGAAGTTCTCGCGCTCCCGATCTATCCGGAGCTAACGGAGGCGGAACAAGAATATCTGGTCGCGAAGACCGCCGAGTTTTTCCACAAATAATCGCTAAATTTATTACAATCGATTAAAGTTCTCCGTTTTCTCGTCGACAATAAGGAATAAGGTCGCGTTCGCGCTCGTTGGACGCAGCGGAGCGCGACCGACGCTCATTTCAGGAAGAAGGCGAAACTATGCGACAGGACGCGCGAGAACGCGAGAACAACGAATTTGACGAGTTCGACGAGTTCGCTCCCCGGGGCGACTCGGACGCGCGCGGCGTTTTCGAACCGCGAATTGTCGCGCGATTCCCCAAGCTAACGGACGGCGAGGAACCCCCTCGACGCGCGAAGCGTCGGCTCGGGGGGATCTTTTGGCGAGTTTCGGTTCTAACGCTCGTTTTCTCGCTCGGTTTTTTCTGCTCCTCTCTTCTTCGTTCGAAGTCGAGCTCCCCGACGCCCGGCGACGCGCCGGTCGCGTCTCGCGAGGCCGACTCGCTCGAGTCGGAGAGCGCGGTCGAGAAATTCTCGTTCGACGCGGACGCGCTCGTCTCCGCGACGAGCGCCTACGAGTACGACGGCGACTCGCTCTACGGCTCGCTCTACGAAACCCCGGAAACGTCGAAGCCGATCGACCGAGAGGCGCCGATTCTATTCGACGCGAGCGCGCTCGATTCCGACGGTTTCGACTCTCCCTACGCGATCGCGGCGCCCCCCGAGGAGGAGGAGGCCGCGGCGCGCGCCGAAACGTTCCCGACTTGGTCCGACCTGGAGCCGAATCGAGTCGCGACGACGGCGGGCGCCAACCCGTCTCAAGTCGCCGACTACGCGACGACGCGCCCGAACGAGGCTTTTCTCGCGAGCGCGGAGCCGAGCGAAGTCGCCGCTCCGGAGCGACGGGGATTCGAAGGTTTTCAGGGGTTCCAGGGATACGGAGCTAGCGGAGCGCCCTCGTCGGAGGTCGCGGTTCGCGACAATCGCGCGGATTACGCGAGAAACGCGGATTACGCGAACAATAGCGCGATAAATTTTGAGGCAAGAGAGGGAAATCGCGTTGACGCGCCGCGATACGCCGATTACAATGATAGTCGGAGAGACGCCGAATATGCCCGCGACGCCGACCAAAACGCGTTCGCGCGCGTCGCGTCGCCGGAGCCGGAGTTCGAGGAGGATTCCAAAGAGCTAGACGAATACGCGGGAATCCCGACGTTCGACAATCCGCGACCGGGTCGCGCCGGGGCGGTGTCGCAAAGCCCGGAGTACGTGGCGCAAACGTACGAGGAGCGTGCGTCGCAACGTCGACGCCCCGCCCCGCAAACGAAATCGGGGCGAGCGGTTCGCTGGTAGGCGCGGTTTCGTTCGAACGGCGTTTCTCCGATCGGTCCCCCACCCTTTCGGAGCTTTCGCCATGGGCAGAACTTGCGTCGGACTCTTTACGATCGGATACTTGGCGCTGATCTATTCTTTTGGGATAAGCGAGGAAGACCCTCGCTTGCCCGACGTTTTGAAGGCGCCTCAAATCGCGAAACAAATCGTTCTGGAACTTCCGCCCGGCGAGGACAACCCGCGCAATAGCGAGGGAGACTTTATTCGGCTAGAGTCGGGCGACATTCTCTACGTCTACACGAAATACTACGGAACGAGCGGCGACGACCACGCGTCGGCGAAGCTGGCGAGTCGCGTTTCTCGAAACTACGGTCGCACCTGGTCTTCGGAAGACGAAGTGGTCTTGGAGAACGAGGGCCGACTCAACGTGATGTCGGTCTCGCTGCTGAGAATGCGAGACCATTCGATCGCGCTCTTCTATTTGGTCAAGGAAACCCCGGGCGACTGCCGACCTTATCTGCGCTACTCCTACGACGAGGGCAAAACGTGGACCGAGCGCGTCGAAATTATGGGCGAGCCGTCGTACAACGTGGTCAATAACTCCCGCGCGGTCCTGCTTACGGAAGGGCGGATTATTCTCCCGGTCGCGCGGCACGCGTATCGCGGCGGAGACGTCTACAACTACGAGAGCAAAGCGACCGTCTTCTGCCTGATCTCCGACGACGGGGGGCGGCATTGGTCGCAAAGCGAGAACGTTCCCAACGTTAATAATATCGTCTATCAAGAGCCGGGGGTCGTCGAGCTCGCCGACGGGCGCCTGCTTATGACGCTGCGCAATACGAGCGGGCGGCAGTACTTCGCCTACTCCAACGACCGAGGGGTTACGTGGACCGACTCCGAGCCCTCGCCTCTGGTCTCCCCCGCGAGTCCCGCGACGATTAAGCGAGAGCCCGGAAGCGACAATTTAATCGCGATTTGGAACGACTCCCCCGACAAGCGCGATCCCCTAACGATCGCGCGTCTCTCCCCCGACGGCAAGCGGATCCTCGCCAAAAAGACCCTCGATCGCAGCGCCGGGGACGAGACCCGAGGGTACTGCTACCCCGCGCTGTTCTTCCTCGATCAGAACGAGTTTCTCGTCGGGTACTGTTGCGGCAAAGGGTATTGGGGACTGCCCGCCTCCAGAATTTCCCGAGCGAGGCTCGAGGATCTGAAATAGTTCCAACCCGCCGAGGGCTCCCCCAAGGCGGGTTTTGGTCCGTAGCCGGACTGGCGGTTAGCGCTACCGCGCTCTTGGGTAAACTACCCGCTCCCGTTGGTCGCTAGTCTCGCTCGGTCTTAACTTCCTTTTTGGGCTCCTAAACCACCTACCAACACCTAGAGTCGTTCTAACCAAGTAGAGTCCCCAACGGCCCGCCGAAGGCGGGTTTTGTTTTGCCGCTGCAACCTAGGTAAACTACCCGCGCCCCGTTGCGGGCTAGTCTCCCTCGGTCTTAACTACCTTTTTTGGCTCCTAAACGACCAAAACGCCACTAGAGTACTTTTTGCAGAGTCCAGCGACCAACGGGAGCGGGTCGTTTACCCAACCGCGCGGTAGCGCGAACAAAAGCGCCCTCGGCGCCCCAACCGCGCGGAAGCGCGAACCGCCCGTCCGGCTACGGACCCGAACTCTGGCGGCAACGCGGTCGCCATAAAGTCCGCGCAAATTCGCTCGTTTTCCACCGATCTCTTGAAGAACTCGTCGTGGCGCGACGAGTATTTCACCCCCGATTTGTTCGGCGAAAAGTAACTCGGCGACGCGTCGCGGTTCTCCAAGTCGCGCGCCGCGCTCTTCGAGTCGCCCTCGGACGGACCGTTTTTCTTTGGCTTGGTCATTGATGAACCGAACGGGCCCGTTATACCGAACGAAAACCTCAACGTCGACCGAGCCGCGGGCGCGAGGTCCTTTCGTTCGCGTTACGGACCCAAACCCGACCTTGAGGACCGGCGAGCGCCGGAATTGGTTAAAGGGACTAAATCGCGATTGCGAGCCGTCTCGTTTGACCGGGTTTTGATTATCGCGCGCGTTTGAAAAAGTAATCCGGCATTCTTTATGATAGTTGACAACAATTTGGCAAAATTAAATAAACGCGGGCGCGAGCGCGAAAACCAAATCGCGCGCGTTTCTTTTATTTCCTTTAGTTTCTTTTCTTTTATTTTATTTATTATTTTTTAAAACGCCTCCGTTTTTTCGCCGCCCGACTCGCGCTCGCGCGAAGAAAAGCGCCCGTTTTGGGAAAAATCTATTTGACGTCGAGCCGGTTTTCTTTACCCTATTGAGAAGGAGAATCGCTCGTTGGTTCTCCGCGCCCCTTTTACCCCTTTTCGAACTACCGAGAGCCCTCCTCATGAACGTTTCCAAGATCCTCGAAAATTTCCGCGAAATGTCCCCGTCGAAGCGGGAGCAAGGCAAGCTGTTTGAAAAGTTCTGTCGGGAGTGGCTGCGGCTTTCGCCGGAGTATCGGGACGTCAAGGACGTTTGGCTCTGGGGCGACTGGAAGTATCGAACCGGCGCCGACGTCGGAATCGACTTGGTCGCGGAGACGTTCGCCGGGGAGTTCTGGGGAATCCAGTGCAAGTTCTACGCCGAGGGCTCGGTCGACAAGGCGGGCGTCGACTCGTTCCTCGCCACCGGGTCGGGGAAGGATTTTGGCGGAATTAAGTTCTCGCGGCTCCTCCTCTTTACCACGACTTCCCTCACGAAAAACGCGATGGAGGCGATCGAGGACCGAACCCCGCCCGTTACCCTGATTAGGGTCGACCACTGGGACGACGTCGCGATCGATTGGGACCGGTTCTGGTCGGAGTTCGATAAGAAGATCGTCTCCGGGGGCGATACCGACGCGCGAATCGGGGCGGAGGTTCTGCGCCCGAAGAAGGAGCTGCGCGACCATCAGAAAGCCGCGCTCGAGGCGGTTCGCAAAGGGTTCCAAACGGCGGATCGCGGCAAGCTCGTCATGGCGTGCGGAACCGGCAAGA
>JAFRXD010000054.1 GCA_017441605.1 Thermoguttaceae bacterium
GATCTTGGAGAGACTCGCGGTCAAACGAGCCTCAATTTTGAATCAACTCTGTATTGGCTTTCACAAAGGTTGGATTTCCGAAGAAACCCAACGGTTGCTCGCACTGTATTTGATTTCTCTTTACCTTGATGTCAAATATCTTCGCCGCTTTCGGAGAGGCGCCAGCCCCGTCGCGCAAACGACCAGTGGATTATAGCGCCCGTTCGGAGCGCGTCAAGCGGGTTTTGAAAAAATTTTTTCAATTTCTTCTCCGCCCGCTTTGGCCGCGCTATTCAACGTAGTTCTTGATCGTCAAATTACGAATCGTTCCGACAAATTGGTAGGGCGCGTCTTGGGCGCCGGAATACTGTCCGAGGAACAGTTCTCCGGTCCAGGGCGCGGTCTTGGGCGCGCAATCGCGCTCGCCGACGAGCTCCCCGTCTTGGAAGACGCGCAGTTTCGCCCCGTCGAACGTCGCGAGGACGCGAATCTCCTTTCCGATCGGAACGTCGGCGCTCGAATCGCAATCGACGCCCCCAAAATGGAACCGCCATTTGCCGTTGTAGCGCTGCAAAAACCAGCCGCTGGCGTTCCAATGTCCAAACCCGACGACGACCGGCATAGTTCCCGGAGCGTCGAATTTAACGTCGAGCTCGAGCGAAAACCTCCGGATCGAATTGTACTCGAGACGCCCGGGATAGGCGAAATATCCGCTCTCGCCGATCGCGAGCGCGCCGTCTTTTACCGTCGCGTCGCCGACGCGGCGAGGCTCGCTCGGCGAGGTCTTATCGCCGAGCGCGACGGCTCGCGCGTCGTTTTCGAACGACGCGGCGAACAACTCGATTTTCGGCGCGGGAATCGCTTTTCCAGAACAAAACCGAGGTTCCGACTCGGCGCCGCGGCGCGAAACGGAGACGACCTTGTACTCGACGTCGACCCCCGTTGGCGCGGACTCGTCGACAAACTCGGTTCCGTAAATCGGGGTCGGAGTCAAAAGCTCCTCGGCGCCGGAACCAATTTTGCGATAAATCGCTCGGCGCGCGGGGACGCCGAGGGATCCGTTCGGATCGCGCCAGGAAACGACGATTCGCTCGATTCCCGACTCGGCGCGGACGTCAAGAGGCGCTTCCGGAACGGGGGCGTTTTCCACGACAATTTCGCGCGCGATCGTCGCGCCGCGCCTCGCTTTGTTTTTCAATTTTAAAAGATCGGTTCCTCTCGCGCCGTAGGAGGCGCAAGTAACGGCGGGATCGGAAATTGGAGTCAATTCGTAACGAACTTTTCCCGTCGGCGGGTCGACGTCGACATAATCGAATAGCTCGGTCGTCTTTAAGAGCGCGGCGCGCTCGGCGCCCGACTCGTCGACGGCGACGCGTTTCAACTCGAAAACGAGCCCGATCGTTCGAGCGGAGCGCTCCCAGCGCGCCTCGACGGCGCCGTCGGGTCGCGCGACGATTTGGAACTCGATCTCCTTTTCCGGAAGAGACTGGACGACGATCTGTCGCGAGCGCCCCTCGACGACGCCGCCGGGGGCCTCGAATGCGTTGGGCATATCGATTCGCGGATTCGTCAGGGCCCTGGCGCGGGCTCGCTCGACGATCGCGAGCATTTTGCGATAAGTCTCGTTTTGCCGGGACTCAACGGAGCAAACCGACTCTCCGCTTTCGTCCCATTTTCGCCACTCTTGGGTCGGGAACATTTTCAGCTCTTTGACCGCGTGCTCGTACTGTCCGTTCGACATAATCCCCAATCGGAGAAAGTCTTGCGGGAATGGTCGACGGCGACAGAGCGCGAGCCCGGCGATTTCCTTGGGGTCGGAGTCGGAGCGCGCGAGGGGGGCGCGCAAAATACGACTCGCCCCGGGGTTCGCGATATTGATCCAGTCGTTTTCAAAGCGCTTGGAGTCGGCGTGACACTCGGCGCATCCGGAAGCGGGTTCTCGCATTATCGCGAGCAATTCGCGCTTCGCCTCCTCGATCGGGGTCAGAATCGGTCCGGAGGCGGTATAGTCCCACGTTCCGTAATACAGCCCGTTCGAATCGATCCAGGTAAAGACGAGCTCTCGCTCTTCGCGCGAAAGCAAGTCGCGATGGACGGGGTCGTTAAGCAGAAGCTCGGCGAGGGGCGCTTTTCCGGAGCCGTGGTCGTAGGGCTCGAAAAACTTGCAGGAGTAAAACGCGGTGCCGTTCATGCAGCAAACCCCGGCGATCAGATCGACTTGGTACTGATTTCGCCGACGGCTCGTTAGATTCTCGTAACTGATATTGAACAACCGGGTCGGGGCGCCGGAGAGATCGAGCCCCGCTTCGAGCCGCTCTCCCCCGTGGCACGAGACGCACTTGGCGTCCCAAATAGGCTGTATCTGGGACGGATAATCGAGATAGCCGCTTCCCCAAGACTCGTCGCGTAATTTCTCGACCGCGCCTTTGGGATAGCGCGCCGCGCCGGCATCGGTCAGCTCGGGAGGACCGTACTCGTGGCAACCGACGCAACCGCGCGTCGTTCCCGGCGCCGCTTGGATAAAGGTCCGCATACTACGAACGAGGCGGTAGTCCTCGTCGAGCGCTTGGAAATAGACGGCGCGCCCCGAGGGAACCTCGAAATAGACGGATCCGTCCTCATGGACGGGGACGATTCCCAGGTAAATTTTCGGGCTCCACGCGAGCGCCGCCGAAATGGAAAACGTCTGATTCAATCCGTTGTTTCCGGGGGAGGACGTAACGCGGGAGGTCTCTTCCACGACGCGCAGCCACTTCACGGTTCCTCGCTCGACGCCGTCGAGCCCCTTGTAGATATCGTTGACGAAGAACCGCCCGACCTTCTCGTCGCGCGAAACGGTCTCGGGGGCGATTCTCGGAAGCGCGCGCGGAACGACGGGAATCGGGGAATGCAAATCGATCGAGTCGTCGCGAAGAACCTCGAGTCGATTTCCCGCGCGGTCGATTAAAAGCAGCTTGTTGTAAACTCCCGCGGGTTGGGGCAAAACGGCGCCGATTCGTTCCGGTTGATTCGGGTCGGTCGGCTTCTCGGTCGGGAGGGGATCGGCGATCATACCGGAATAGAGGACGACGTTTTCGTTAATAGCCCAAGGATCGCAGGACTGTCCGCGATCAAAGGTCGGGCAATTATGGTACTCGAAATTGAAAATCGCCGATTCGTCGTCTTTTCCGCCGGAGACGTCGACCATCGCGATCGCGCCTCGCGGGGGACCGTTGTGCGCGGCGAAGGTTCCGACGACAAGGTCGGGTCGCCCGGGCACGGGTCGCGCTTGCAACATCGCCTCGGGAAAGACCATATTGTTGGCGTAAAGGGCGGTTTCGTTCGAGCCGTCGGGGGAAACGGTCCATAAGCTCTGAATTGTCAGGGCGTTTTTATCGATATATTCCCAGCGCCCAAAAAGAATTCGCCCGTCGTCGAGAACGGTCGGATCGAATTCGGTAACGTTATTGACGGAAATGGAATGAAGATCGGAGCCGTCGGGATTTACGACGAAGAGAATCGCGACGCCGTTGTTCGCGCAAGGCACCAACCCGGAATACCGGGTCGAGGTAAAGACAATGCGCCCGTCGGGCAAATAGGAGGGCTGGACGTCGTGCCACGCGGCTCCGGAACCGCAATAGTCGTTGCAGCCGTCGTCGAACGAGGTTATTTTGCGCAGTCCCTTCCCGTCGATTCCGATTTCGTAAAGCTCCGTGTTTCCGGTCGGGGCGCCTTTGAACGCGAAGACGACGCGTTTCGCGTCGTAAGAAAGGGACGGAGAGGAATAGACGCCCTCGCCGAGGGTTTCCGGGGTATTGGCGTCGATCACGGGTCGAACGACGCGCTCTTCTTTCGGGGCGCTCGGGTTTTCGAGAACGTAGATTCCGCCCCCCGGCCGATACTGATAGTAGGTATCGTAGATGTGCAAGCCCTGATAATTGTGCTGTTTCGAGAACAGGATCGGGAAGTCGAGCAGGTCGAGCGAGGCGGTCTCCTCGTCGGTTTGCGCCCAAAGGGGCGCCGCGATCGCGAGAAAGAGGGACGCCGCGGCGAGCGCCGGCGCCGACAAACGACGCGCGAGAACTTGGAACGGCTTGGGCTTGCTAAATGGTCGGGGCATTGTCGGTTTCCTATTGACTCGAACGTTGACCGAGCGCGAACTCGCGCGCACAAACGCGCCTTTCCTCGAATCGGAGTTTCTCCGACGGGAGAGCGCGTCGCGCTTACGGGAAGCGCCGCGAGATTCAGTATAACCGGGTCCAAGCGGGGTTTCAAGGGTTTTGAGAGAAAAAAGAGGGGAAGCTCGCGACAAACTCAACGCGCGTTCGACGTTTTGGGAACAAACGACGATAATGAAGATTCTTTCGACGACGCCCCCTTGCTCGAAGTATAAACGCTCGGTCGCGGATCAAGACTCAAATGTCGCGCGTTTCATGGAAGATATCGATTCCCTCAGTAAAAACGAGACGTTTGGAACCGGTATTTTAAAAGTGATTTCATTGAAATTCTTTCGCTTTTGGCGGCGTTGTTGAATAAATCATTTTTGAAGGGAACGAGTTACAAAAGCGTATTTGTTCAATATGTTAACCCTGACGTCTGTTTCAAGTTCCTGCCTTTTAAGGACTCTCATTTGAAGTCTTTCGCCAGTAATTTGTTTTAACCTATACATTTCGGTTTCAACCAATGAACGCAAATGATAGCGGTAGATTTGTTCCCACCAATTGAAATGACCAACA
>JAFRXD010000055.1 GCA_017441605.1 Thermoguttaceae bacterium
CAAGGGTTTGACCGCGGGGAAAAGCAAGGGCGCGAAGAGGGGGAAAGAGAAAAAGAAGAGTCGATTATTCGCAATATGCTCAGAAAGGGCGGATTGACGCTTGAAACGATCGCCGAATTTGTCGGGGCCCCCGTTTCCCAAGTGGAGGCGCTCGCCAACGGGATGAACTTGGCGTAATTCTCCAGAAGAATAGGGCTGAAGTCATGAAAGCTAGCCTTTACGAATATGACGAGAAGAAAACCCAAGAGATTTTGAAGCGGCAGTATATGCGCGAAGGGGAAAAGCAAGGGTTTGACCGAGGGGAAAAGCAAGGGCGAGAAGAAGAAGGCCTCAAGCGCCAGCTCGCGTATTTGCGCGACGTTCTTTATTACCGTTTCGGAGTCGATCCGGAAGAAACGTCGCCCCTTCTCGCCAATAAATCGTTGGACGAACTAGACGCGCTAGCCGAAGTTCTCAAAAATTGCGGGAGTTTTGAGGAATTTCGCGAGCGAGTCTAAAGTCGTTCAAGCGGGTTCCTCCGCGGTGGATCGGTCGTTTAGAGCCAAGAAAGGCAGTTAAGACCAAAGGAGACTAGCGACCAATGGGAGCGGGTGGTTTGCCAATCCGCGCGGAAGCGCGAATTGCCCGCCCGGCTGCTGACCGACCAACGGGAGCGGCGGGTAGTTTGTCCAAGTTGCGGCAAAACAAAACCCGCCCTCGGCGGGCTTGTCGACCGCTCAGGAATTATTCCCACTTTATCCACTTGATTAACGAGTGTCTAAAACGGGGGCTTGAGATTGAAGAGGCGACGAGCCGCGCGATCGACGATATGCCGGACGATTCTCTTCTGAAACTATTCCTTTTGAAGAATAGGGCGGAAGCGACGAAAGCCGGTCTTTACAACCGCGAATCCTCGGCGTCGGCGATTTGCCCTAAATTTCTTCCAATCTCTTGCAATCGAGTCTCGCGCCGCGTACAATGACTTCGACGCCGCGCGAGTCTCGGGACTCCCGCGTTCGTCCCCGGAAACGGAACAAATCGAGGAGCGTTGCGATGACGAAGAATACGAAGAACATAAGAGGCTTGGCGCTAGCGCTCGTCGCGCTAACGGTCGCCCTCGCGGGCGCCGCGCGAGCGCAAGACGAGCCGACCTCCGGTTTCCGCTCGAGAATCGAGGCGGACTGGGAGCGACAAGAGGGAACCCGCGATCGCGCGATCGGCTCGCCCGACGCCTTGCGCGACCTAATCGACCGATCCGACGCCTTGGCGACCCGGCTCGACGAGGAATCGCTCGTCGAGCCCGACAAGCTCGCCGCGTTCCGCGAGCGGATCGAAGCGGCGAAGAAATTCCTCGCGGAAAACGAGAGCGCCGACGAGGGCGCCGTCGCCGAGGCCTACCGCGAGTTGCGCTGGGCGTCGCGCGACGCGATTTTCGCCAACGAGCTCCTCAAAGATACCCCGATCGTCTTCGAGAAGGCGAACCGGTTCGGGTTCCAGATCCTGCAAGAGTACCTGTCGTTCTACGAGCGCTACTCCAACCAACATGGCGGCGGAATCTTTCGTCTCGAAAAGCCCGGCTTTTCCTTTAAGACGACCGAGCTCACCTCCGACTTCCCGCGCGGATTGTTCGTAACGCCGAGCTTATCCTACGACGCGAAAACCCTTTACTTCGCGTTCGCCGACTTCTCCAAGGTCCAGGACCCTGATCCCGAGGCTCCCGTCTTGAACGCCTACCACCTCCGCGCCGAGGGGGACGCCACCGAGCGCGTTCAACAGTTCCTCAAGGAACCCGAGGGGAAGTACTGCCTCTATAAGATGGACCTCGAAACCGGCGAGTCGACGAAACTCACCGACGGGCCTTGGGACGACTTCGATCCGACCCTTCTGCCGGACGGCAGTTTGATCTTTATGTCGACCCGTCGCGGCGGGTTCGCGCGTTGCAATCAGAGCTGGGAGCCGATTATGGTCTCGACGCTCCATAAACTGACCCCCGACGGGCAGGTTCGCCGTCTCTCCTGGCACGAGACGAACGAGTGGACCCCCGCCGTTCTCGACGACGGGCGCGTCGTCTATACGCGTTGGGACTACGTCGATCGCAACGCGGCGCGATTCCAAGGGCTCTGGCTAACGAATCCCGACGGAACCGGCGCGGTCGCCCTCTTCGGTAGCTACACCGAAAGCCCCGTCGCCTGTATTCAGCCCCGACCGATCCCCAATTCCAATAAAATCGCCTTTATCGCCACCGCGCACCACACCGCCGTCGGGGGCTCCCTCGTCGTCCTCGATCCCACGAAAGTCAAGTACGACCCCGAGACCGGCGGCGACTCCCCCGACTCGATCGAGAGAATCACTCCCGAGATCCCGTTCCCGGAAACTCCCGATCCCGAGACCGGGGAAATGTATCTGCCCGACCAGTACTACTACGGACCGACCCCGTTGTCCGAGGACTTCTTCCTCGTCTCCTACAGCTTCGAGCCCTCCAACGGCTATCTTACGACCAACGGCAATCTTACGCCCGATACGGTCGGCAGCGGGAAGCTCGGGCTCTATTACCGCGACCGATTCGGCAACTTGGAGCTGATGTTCGACGACGAGAAGTACAGCTGCCGATACCCGTTGATTTTGCGCGAGCGCGAGACGATCCCCGAGACGATTCCGTCCCAACTCCCCGACGAGACCGCGACCAACGTCGACAACGAAGCCTCCGAGGAGACCGGAACCTTTACCCTCTTCGACGTTCGCGAGTCCCTCTGGCCCTTCCCGGAAGATCGCAAAATCAAAGAGCTTCGCGTCTATCAACTCCTGCCGAAATTCCCGACCCACCAGGCGCACGTCCCCCCCGTCGGGCACGATTTCGCCGGAAACGCGCGCCTCTTCTTGGGAACCGTTCCCGTCGAGGAAGACGGCAGCGCTTACTTTACCGCTCCCGCCAAGAAACCGCTCTACTTCCAAGCGGTCGACGAGGACGGTCGCGCCGTTCAGACGATGCTCAGCGAAGTCTATCTGCAACCGGGCGAGAATCGCGGGTGCGTCGGATGCCACGAGCAGCAGCAGACCACCTTCGCCAATCCCGAGAAAGGCGTCGCCGCCGCCCTGCGCGCCCCCTCCGAGCTGAAGCCGGGCCCCGAAGGCTCTAATCCGTTTAGTTTCCCGATCTTAGTCCAGCCGATTCTCGACGCGCGCTGCGCCTCTTGCCATTCCGGAGAAGAGGGCGCCTCCGCCCCCGCGCTGACCGGCGAGCTCGAGGGGAATTTCTCCGTCTCCTACAACGCCTTGCGTCCCTATTTGCGCTGGTACGAATGGTTCGACACGGCGATCCGACAGGTCGTCTCCGTTCCCGGCGAGTGCGGCGCCGACATGAGCCGTCTTTCCGAGATTCTGGACGACGAAAACCACAAAGAGATCGGGCTTACCGACGAGGAGCGAAGAACCCTCTACTTCTGGCTCGACTCCAACGTCCCGTTCTACGGCGTTTACTACCCCGAGGACCAAGAGCGCCAGCGAAACGGCGAAAAAATCGACGCGCCGGAGTTGCAGTAACTCGGCGCGTCTCGCGCGGTTAAGAATTCGCGTTGAAAACCGGCGGGACTAAGAGTCCAGCCATTGTTGATACTCTGGATCGAGCCAAGAGACGTCGGCGAGGGCCTCGCCGAGCGGATCTTGGTCGGTCGCGGAGAATCCCAGGGAGTTGTGCCGTCGCCAACCCTCGGCGTATTCGTATTTTCCGCACAACTTACCGGTCGCCGCGCCGGCTTGCGTCATCGAGTCGAGGTAAGAGTCGTAACCCTGCGAGACGTCGAGCCATTCTTTCTGACTCCGGTGGCAAGCCAACATTTCTCGCTTTCGCGCCATAACGGAGCCGACGTCGACGTAGCGCTCGGAGCGAACCAGTTTGCGCATCGCGTCTCGATTCCCGTGCGGCGCCGCGTGATAGACCGCGACGTCTTGGAACGTCGCGGGCATGGGGGGCTCGGTCGGGGCGTTTGTCATGCACCGGCAAAACGCCGCCGTAACGGCGAGGCGAACCGCGTTTTGGTGGTCTTCCATATAGTCCGACGGCGATTGCGTTAGCACGACGTCCGGCTCGACCTCGCGCATCGTCGCCGTCAGTTGCAGGAGCGTTCTTCGGCAGTAGAAGATCTCAAGATCGTCGACGAGCGACTCGTGGTAGGTCGCCCCGAGATAGTTCGCCGCCGCGATCGATTCCTCCCGCCGCGCCCGAACGATTTGCTCGCGCGTCATCGTCGACGTGCCCCACGAACCGTTCGCGATCGTCATGTAGTGGACGTTCCAACCTCGGTCTTTGAGCAACAGCAGCGTTCCCGCCATCGTGAACTCAATGTCGTCCGGATGCGCGGCGATCGCGAACGCGGTTTTCGGTCGGGTTTCTTCCATAAGCGCTCTCCATATGGTCTATAGACGCGGAACTCGTCGCGTCTTGGTCGATTCGTTAGTACTTGCCTAGAAACGGTCGAACGACGACTCCAAAATCGCGCGAGAACGTTCCCCCGTCGGCGAACTCCATGCGCGCGACCAGTTTCCAAAAGATTTCGTTGTGCTCCGCCTCGAAGGAGGGCGCCACTCCGATCGGAAGAGAAAACGAAAAGTTTTCCCGCTTCTCCGTCTTGGAGGGCGCTTCGAGACCGAACTTCGTGAACAGTAGGCGCGAATAGACTTCGCGTCGATGCGTGATCGAATTAGTGCCCTGAACGAAACGAGCGATCTCTTCGCATTTCACGTACACGTCGAGGCGCTTGACCGCGATCCGACCTTTCAGGAACAGGCGGCAGCGAACGGTTCGACCCGGAGTGATCGGCGATTCCGATACCTCCAGCGCGACCGAGCCGACCGTTCGCTCGATGCGATACCGTCCCCAAAGCCGACAGATAAAGAGAAGCCCGATACCGCAGAAGACGATCGAGAATACGACCGCCGACCAGAAGTCCGCTCGCGAGTCCGCCTTGACGAAAACGTAAACCGCCGCGCTCCACGCCGCCAAATTCCACGCGCAGGTTCCGAAGATCGCCGCCGAAAAAGACGTCGACGACTTCGCGTCCACCTTGAGGCGACGCGACAATTCCGCCCCCTTTTCGTCCTTAAAATTCGGAACGTTCGGGTATTTCGCCGCCGATCGCTTCGCGCTCGCGCGCGCCTCTTTAGAGCGCGACCTTTCGTAGTAAAGCGCGAACAACCAAATCGACCCAAACAGCGTCAGAGAGACTGGAATGAAGAGGAACAACCAGCCCCAGAACGTCGACTTCTTAACGAGTATCGCGCGACTCGGATCGTCGTCCCGATACCAGCAAGGGTACCGACCGCCCCGCGCGAACGGCTCGATAAGTCGCTCCGCGTCCTCGCGCGCGTAGTCGAAACCGCGGTCCTTCGTTTGCGTCGAGCGATCGTAAGTCCAGACTTCGTAAGTTACCTCGTCGACTTCGTACCGAATTCTAACCTCGGGGCGGAACCGGACGTTGCCGTCCTCGTCGACCCGAGAGCGAACCCCGCGATCCACGATCCAGCACATCGTCGGGCGCAATAGCTTCGCGTCCCGACGCGCTTCTCGACCCCACGTCGACAAATGAATCGTCAAGATCAATAGTCCGACGAGGCATATCCCGACGAGCAGGTACGTTTCCGAATGGCGCTCGGCTCGAAACGCGGCGAAGCGCCTCGCCAGCGCGCCGGAGGAGGGACGGTCTTGCATCGAGGCTCCTTTCGCGTCGTCGAACTACGCGGCTTTCTTTTCTCGTTCCGAGAGCCGAGCCGCCTCTTCCGGCGCGAAAGCGCTCTCGCTCGTTCGCCGCTCTTTGCGCAGAAATCCCAATTTCTCTAGTGCGATAAACACTTCTTCGAGCGTCTTTTCCCCAAAGTTCGGAATCTTCAGCAAGTCGGACCGATTGCGCTTTAGCAAATCGCCGATCGTCGAAATCCCGCGCTCGTCCAAACAGTTCGTCGTCCGAACCGAAAGCCCGAGCTCCGCGATGCTCATCTTCAGGCGCTCGTTCAACTGGCGTCGCTTAATTTCCTCGGGATCCAAGGGGATTCTCGTGCCCATCTTCTCAACTCCTTTCGACGATTAAACTACTGTTGAACTATATAGAGCAGTTTCTCTTCCGGAACCGTTCCCGCGGAGTCGAAACGACTGTCCAACGAGACCGGAGAATTGTCCCCGAGCGCGAAGTACTCTCCCTCCGGGACTTTCGTCGCGCGACCCGTCAGCGTCTCCGAACGGTAGTCCGGCGCTCGCTCTCCGGTCGATCCCGCCGCGCTCGAGTAGTGCAAGTCCCGGAACAGCGAGGGGCTGCCGACGCGAGCGACCGCGCCGAGGATCGCGAACGGCTCCGAGATCGGCGCGATTTCCGTCGAGTCGAGATCCCCGAGCTCGAACCGCGCCCATTCGTCCCCGTCGACCGCGAAGATCAGCTCTCCGTCGAGCGTCGCGATCGTAAAGCGCGGCGATTTCGGTAATTGAAACGGAAACTCCATTCGGCGACCCGGCTCGCTCGCGAAGTCGCCCTCCGATAGCTCCTCGAACTTTTTGCCCGAGTCCGCGTGACCGTTTCGCAACGTTTTGATTCGCAGCGTAACGCTTCGCGTCGACTCGTCGAACGAAAGCGCCGCCGCCAGCGTCGGACGGCGCGCCAGCGCCGTAAAACGCGTCGTCGCCCCGTCTCCCGCGAACCATCCGAAACTTAGCGCAAAATCCCGAACCGGCTCGACCGGCGCGACGTTCGAACCGTTGAGTCGCGCGATTTCCGACTCGTTCGAGATCGCGATCGGCTCGCTCGATACCTTGTCCCCCGTTCGGAGTTTCGCGACTCGAACGACGTCCATCCGCTCGTCCGACCGACGATATTCGACCCCTCGAATCGAGACCGCCGTCGAAAGCGCTTCTTTCAGCGACCGCGTCGGGACTCGTCCGTCGATTAAAACGTCCCCTTGAGCGAACGTTACCAATTCCCCGGGCAAGCCGACGATTCGCTTTAGCGTCGGACGATCGAGCGCGTCGCGAAAAACGACGACGTCCCAGCGCTCCGGTTTGAGCGCTCGCTCGCGCTTTTCGCGCTCTCGATACGCTCGATTCGTTTCCCGCTTCCAGGCGCGCTCGAGTCGAGCGCGAAAGTCGAGCGGCTCGTCCCCGCCGCGGCGCTCGACTAAAACCGTCGACCCCGACTCGAACGACGGATTCTGCGCGGGAACTTCCGTCCAGCCGCAGTCCGGACAGGTCAGAAATCGCGTCTTGGCAAGGAGTTCGGTTGGGAGACTTGGGGACGTTTCGTCGGGCGCGAACGAAGTCGCCCCGCTCGTTCCGTCCGTCTCGACCAGCGGCGCGATCGCGTCCAAGTCGACCGAGGTCGGAAAGTAATTCCGACATTTCGGGCAACTCCAATAGACCCGCGGCCCGCGAAACGACGGCTCCATCGAGCAGCTTTGAACGCGAAAAATCGGCGGCGCTTTGTCCGCGCGAACCCAAACGTCGGGATTGCGCCACAAAAACGCCGTCGCCAGCGCTCCGAGAACCGCGACCAATCCCGCCCCGATCGCGACGAGCAGGGAGACGCGACGCCTCATTTGAGCAGATCCAAAATCCTGTCGACGTCGTTGTCGACGACGATCGGCCGATTCGCGAATTCGGTCGTCTTAACGCCGCGGGTTCCGAGAATTTTTTCGTAAAATTCCCGATCGTTCCCGTGGTACGCGACCGTCGCGTTCGGGTCTTTGAGCTGGTGCCCCGTCAAAACGCACGCGATTCGCTCGTCTTTGCCGATAACTCCCTCCGCGACGAGTTGTTTCGCCCCCGCGACGCTCGCCGCCGAAGCCGGCTCGCAACCGAACCCGTTCGCCCCGATTTGCGCCTTCGCGTCGAGAATCTCTTGTTCCGAGACTTTGCGAACGACCCCGTCGCAGAAGTCCAGCGCGCGCAGGCACTTCGTCAAATTGACGGGGCGATTGATCTCGATGGCGCTCGCGATCGTCGACGCGCGGCGATTCTCTTTGTCCATCTGCGAGTAAAACGCGTCGATTTTCGCCTTGTCGATATTGCCGCCGTTCCAGCGCAGTCCCTCTTCGTTGTAGAGCCGATAGAGCGAGTCCGCCCCCGCCGCGTTGACGACCGCGAGGCGAGGAACTTTCTTGATCAGACCCAATTTGTGAAGTTCGATAAACGCCTTGCCGAACGCGCTGGAGTTCCCGAGATTCCCTCCGGGGACTACGATCCAGTCCGGAACTTCCCAGCGCAGCGCCTCCAGGACGCGGAACATAATCGTTTTTTGACCTTCGAGGCGGAACGGGTTCAAACTATTGAGCAAATAGATCCCGAGCGCCTTGGAGACCTCTTGCACTCGCGCCATCGCGTCGTCGAAGTCCCCTTTGATTTGGATCGTTCGCGCGCCGTAGTCGAGCGCTTGCGAAAGTTTCCCGTAGGCGATCTTGCCCGAGCCGATAAAGACGATCGATTTGCCGAATTTCGCGGTCGAGCAGTAGAGCGCCAGCGACGCGCTCGTGTTTCCCGTCGACGCGCAAGCCGCGCTTTTCGCCCCGACGAGACGTCCGTGCGTCGTTCCCGCCGCCATCCCGTTGTCTTTGAAAGAACCGGAAGGATTCAGACCCTCGTACTGCAGAAAGAGCGACCCCGCGCTCTTTCCGACGTAAGCCGCGACGCCGTCGTTGCGCTGAAGGATCGTTTGACCCTCTCCGACCGTAACGCATTCTTCAAGCGGCGCGAAGGGGAGCAGTTCGTGGAACCGCCAAACCCCGCTGAATCGACGAGGATTCGAGCGCTCCGACCAGTATTTCTCGAAATGGCTCAACGACGACGGAACCTGCAATTTGTCCCATTCGTAGTCGACGTCGAGTAGCGAACCGCACTTCGGACAGCGATGCAGAACTTCGGAAACGTCGAACGTCGCTTGGCATTGAGGATTGATACAGCGTTGGAAAGCGCCCATTATACTATTGCTCCCTGTTCGTTGACTCTTGGAGAAAGAAAACGCGACCTCGCGCCTTCTCGTTCCCGATTTTACTCCCTTCGAACAATTTTAAAAGCCCCCGCTTGTTTGTTTGCGCCGATTTTAACGATTGTTTGTTTTTGAGTTTGACGTCCGAGAGAAAACAGGCTAGAATCGAGCCGTTATTTTGCGCGCGGTCGAGCGATCGCGCTTTGACGAACAACCCAAAGCGACCTCCTTGCAATGAAACATCCCAAGTCCAAAGCGTTTCGAACGATTCTCTTTCTCGCGATCGCCGCGTTCGGTTTTATCGTCGACATTTGGACGAAACACTGGATCTTCGCGGAACTCGGGCGCCCCGGGCAAAAGCCGGTTCGCTGGATTATCGACGGCGTCTTTGGATTCCAAACGTCCTTGAACCAAGGCGCGCTCTTCGGGATGGGGCAGGGGAAAACGACTCTTTTCGTCGTCCTCTCGATCGTCGCGCTCGTCGGCGTCGCGTGGTGGGTTTGGGCGGATCTAACCCGGAGCGCCTTCCTTTCGACGACCCTGGGGCTTATCGCCGCCGGGATTCTCGGGAATCTCTGGGATCGCGTCGGGATGCACCGCATGGCTTGGACCCAATTCGACGTCGACGTCTGGGGATGCAAGCCGGAAAATCTTGGCGAACCGATTTACGCCGTGCGCGATTGGATTCTCGTGATGATCGGGAAATATCCCTGGCCAAATTTCAATATCGCCGATTCCTGCCTCGTCTGCGGCGCGATTCTCGTCGGGATTTACGCCCTCTTCGCCCCGACCCCGAATCCCGAAGAGGTCGCCAAGGAATTGGAAAAGGCGTCGGAGAATTCCGAGCCCGAGGCCGCCAATAAGCCCGAGCTCGAGAAATCCGAAACCCGATAACCCCTCTAATCTAGAACGAACAGCGCCGTCTCCGGCTCCGCGAACTCGTATTCGAACGCCTCGCAGTTCTCCGCGACGACTTTTTGCGAAAACGCCTCGACGACTCGCTTCGCGGGGCGTTGAAGCGTTATTCTCTTGACCCCGCCCGACTTCGCGTGAACCGCCAATAAATTCTCGGTCGCGTAAACCGGCGAGTCGTCCTCGACGCAGATCGTCGCTCCCGAGTCTTTCGCGAGTCGGCGCAAGAGCTCCGACGAGACGTCCTTGTGGCGCGCGATGGTCGCCGAGCGCCATCGTTCGCTCCCCTCGCCGAAGAAACCGGTTCGCTCGACCAATTCGAGCGAATCGGTTCCATATTCGACCCCCGTCGTCTCGCGAATTCGCGCGACGTCGAGCGACGCCCCGTCGTCGATCCCGATAGGTCCGACCCAAAGAACCGCTCGGCCGTCTCTCAAAAGCGTTTCGCGCAATAGGTCGCGCCGCTCTTTCGGGAGGTAAAAAGAGCCCGGAAGTATCGCCAACTTGACTCGCGAAAGGTCCGCTTTTCGCAAGTCCTCGAGCGAGCAAACCGCGAACGGCGCCCCGATATGGTTCAGTCGATTCCGAACGGCGTGGTAAATCAGGGGCGAATTCGGCTCGCGGTCGTTGACGCGCTCGGCGCTTTGCGGGTCGACGACGAGCAGAACCTCCGCCGACGTCGCGCCCTGTTTTCCAACGTTTTCGTCCCATACCCGCTTCATCGTCGCGACGTTCTCGATCGCCCGATCCGACTTGAACGACCCGCCCCACATGTCGAAGAACCATATCGACGCCCTATCGGTTAGCGCTAGGCACATTTCCCGCCGAAGTCCCGCGACGTCCTCGTCCTCCGATTTCCACCGCGCGATCGGCGCGATCGACACGAACTCGTTAAGGTCGCAATTATAGGTCGTCGTTCGGTGGTCCGTTTCGTGTAATCGGCGCTTGCCCGCGAGCAAAAGCGTCTCGTTCGGCCCCATCGCGCCGCTTCCGCCCCCGATCGGGCGCTCCGAGTACGTTCCCGGCGAGATAAAGAAATCGACGTCCGCCGACGCCGCGACCTTTTCGTAAGCCAGATGCCCGCAACCGTTCGCTCGCCAATGAGTCAGTTCGAGAATATACCCGAAAAAGACCCCGACTTCTTTTGTCCGATTCGTCTTTTCCTTCGTCAATTTCGCAAAGTCGAGAATACTCGACGCGACCAGCTCCTGCTCGAATCGCAGCGCTTGAATCGTCCCCTTTTCCTTAACCGGATCGCGAACGAGATTCTCGAACGCGGCGGAGTCGAACTCCTCGAACGTCGGCCAGGGGAGCGCTTCCAGCCCGTTCGCTTTCGACCAGTCGGCGTAGGCGGCCCTCTTTGCCCGACTAGACCGACCTGCGCAGTAGTCCATCCATTCGTCCGTCTGACCGCAGGCTAGAATATACGCTTTGATTCGATTCCCGTAGCGAGACTCCATTTGGTCGAGAAAGTCGGTCAAATACTTCTTCGTCTCGTTTTGCCATTCCGCGCTCGCCAAGCAGTTCGACAGATCGATAAACGAGTCGAACGATCCGTCACCGCGCATGCCGAGCGAGCGCGCCAGCCACGTCGGGGTGTTCAAGTCGACCATGCAGAGAAATTCCGCCTGCGGATCGAGCGCGATGATTTCGTCGAACTGACGATAGAGCGCGTCCCAGTCGTAAACGTTCGGATACCGCCAGATGTTGGGGTATTTCCCGTACGGCTCCCCGAGCGAGTTCGTCGTGTTCGACGGGAAGACGCAATAGGCGTGGACGCCGACGGAGGCGAACCGCTTCATCGTTTCGTGTTCCGGCCAAAAGGAACGGTACGCGAAATAAACGTTAGGCTCCGCTCCGAACGAGCAATTTGTCGCGAAGAGGATCGAAAGAAGAATCGCCGGGACGCGCGAACTTTGACAAAGTTTCATAAAAAACCTCGAGATATATCGAAACGTTTTAATTTATCCGACGTCTTATAGTCTAGCGCGCGAGGCGAAGGGGCGCAACTAGCCGTCTTGGACGAATTGAGTCGAATTTGGGCGGAGCTTTTTCGCCGCAACGCGATGGGAACGTTCGGGGGAACGTTTTCTTTCGGTAAGTTGTGGCGATTAGTCCAAATTGTTTGCCGTCAAAATTCCTCTTCGAGGAAATTTGCCCGTTTTTGGACTCGCCCTCTTGCGCTTTTCCCCGATAACTTGGTATAATACGGTCTGCCCCGTCGTCCGTTTTTTGCGGGCGGCTCGTTTGTATAAAAGCGCTTTTTTTGAGAGTCCTATCGGAGGAAATTCGAATGTCGACTTCGGAAAGACGGAGCGGTTTTACGCTCGTCGAGCTTTTGGTCGTTATCGCGATCATCGGTATTTTGATCGGCCTTTTGCTCCCCGCTGTCCAAGCCGCGCGCGAGGCGGCTCGGCGCATGCAGTGCACCAATAACCTCAAGCAAATGGGGATTGCGATCCACAACTACCACGACACCAACAGTTGTCTACCCGGTTACGGAATGGGCGGCGTCGGACCCTACGACTACACCCCCTATATCGGTATGCTTCCCTTCTTCGAACAACAAGCGCGATACCAAAGCATCGCCGCCGGCGACAGCCGAGGGGTTTGGGAAATCGAGCCGTTCGACAACCACGAAGGGTTTTTGCGACCGATTCCCACGATTCTTTGCCCGTCCGACGCGAACGCGAAAACCGGCTTTACCGAATCGGGATTTGCCGCGCCCTTTACCGCGTGCAACTATCGGTTTAGCCACGCCGACGCCGTGAATGGTCGCGGTTGGTGGAACGACTGCAGATCCAACAATTCGAACTGTCCGCACAACTCCCGCGCGGTCTTCACGATGAAGAATATGGGTCGCTCCACCGGAACCGGTTGGTGCCCGAATCTCTCCGCCGTTACCGACGGCACGAGCAACACGATTTTTATGTCCGAGCGCTGCGCTAGCCCGCGAGGTCGCTACACCAGCGATCCGGATCAAAGAATTAAGTCCGGTTGGGCGAAAGCCAGCATGTGGAGCGGCAATCCGAAAGGGAATTGCATGACGCTCGTCGGCAACAACGGCATGTACGTCTCCACCGCGACCACGTACGCCGGGTCCGGTTCGCTCTACGGCATGTACTACCCGAACTTCACCGTCTTCCACACCATCATGCCCCCGAACGGACCTTCCTGCGGCGACGACTGGGGCGACACCCTCATTCTGTCCGCCTCCAGCAATCATAGCGGCGGCGTCAACGCCGTGATGGGCGACGGTTCCGTCCGCTTTATCAGCGACACCGTCGACTGCGGCGATCTGACCTACTCCGTTACCCTCAACCCCGCGGGCGTTACGACTCAGCGTCCGCTCGCCGGCATTAGCCCCTATGGCGTTTGGGGCGCGATGGGCTCCATCAACGGCGGCGAAACGACTAGCAATATGTGATCGTTTCGCTAACCCCGGCGGCTAGTCGCCGCCGCGAACAATTTGCAAGATCGCTCGAAAGAGACCTCTTTTTCCCTCTTTCGAGCGATCTTTTTTGCGCTCCCATCGCGGTCTTCGTTAAATTTTTTCGATAAGTTCGTTTTTTGTTCGCGACGCGCCCTGTTTTTTGCCTTTTTTGAAGAGGATTTGAACTCGAGCCCTTGCGCCTTCCCTTGTTATTTGGTACAATAGCGATTCGGGCCGTCGGCGTTTTTTCGCGCCGCGGTTCGCTTGTGTAAAAGCGCTTTTTTGATTAATTAGTCCTAAGTTGGAGGATTTCGAATGTCGACTTCGGAAAGACGGAGCGGTTTCACCCTCGTCGAACTTTTGGTCGTTATCGCGATCATCGGTATCTTGATCGGGTTGTTGCTTCCCGCCGTTCAAGCGGCGCGCGAGGCGGCTCGTCGCATGCAGTGCACCAACAACCTGAAGCAAATGGGGCTGGCTCTTCAGAATTATCACGACACCAATCGTTGCCTGCCCGGTTACGGTATGGGCGGCACCATTCCTTACGACTACACCCCCTACATCGGCATGCTTCCCTTCTTTGAGCAAACCGCTCGTTACGAGGGAATCGCCGCCGGCGACGCCAACGGACCTTGGCAACAAGAGCCGTTCGACAACCACGAGGGTTTCCTGCGCCCGATCCCCACGATCTTGTGCCCCTCCGACGCCAACGCGAGAACCGGGTTCACCGAGTCGGGTTACGCCGGTCCCTTCACGACCTGCAACTATCGTTTCAGCCACGCCGACGCCATTAACGGTCGCGGTTGGTACAACGACTGCCGGTCCAATAACGCCAACTGCCCCCACAACTCCCGTTCCGTCTTCTGTATGGTTCACTCCGGACGCGGCGTTGGGCACGGGTGGTGCCCCGGGCTTGAAGCCATTACCGACGGCACGAGCAACACCGTCGTGATGTCCGAGCGCTGCGCGAGCCCCCGCGGCCGCTACACCAGCGATCCCGACCAGAAGATCAAGTCCGGTTGGGCGCAAGTCGGCATTTGGAGCGGAAATCCGAAGTCGACCTGTATGACGCTCGTTGGCAACAACGATATGTACGTCTCCACCGTTACGACCTTTGCCGGATCCGGCTCTCTCTACGGCTACTGGTTCTACGACAACACCGTCTTCCACACCATTATGCCCCCGAACGGTCCTTCTTGCGGCGATAGCAACACCGACACCCTGACCCTCTCCGCCACCAGCTATCACAGCGGCGGCGTCAACTGCGTCATGGCCGACGGTTCCGTTCGCTTCGTTGGCGACACCATCGACTGCGGCGACCTGACCGTCCCGGTCTCGCTCAATCCCGCCGGTAAGACCAATCTCCACCCCGTCGCGGGCAAGAGCCCCTACGGCGTCTGGGGCGCGATGGGCTCCATCAACGGCGGCGAGACGATCGGCAACAACTAGTAGTCGTCGGATCGATCGACCGATTTACTCGAGAAACGCGGCGTCCGTTCGCTTATCGCGCGAACGCGGCTCCGCGTTTTATCTTTGATTCTATTTGAAACGAAATGGACATTGCTATGACATTTGCGAAAAAATACGCCGTTCTCGCGATCCTTTGCGCGACGACCTTCGCGATCGTCGGTTGCGGCAAGGGCGGAAGCGGTTCTCGCTCCGGCTTGGTCAAAGCGAGCGGCACGGTCGTCTACCAAGGACAACCGGTCGCGGGAGCCACGATCGAAATGCGCCCCGTCGACGAGTCGATCACCAATGGCGTCGCCGTCGGGCTCACCGACGATAAAGGCGTCTTTACCCTTACGACCGACCGTCCCAACGACGGCGCTCTCCCCGGAAAATACAAGACCGTCGTCAAGAAGCAGGTCGAAATGATCGACGGTATGACCAAGGAAGAGTACCTCAAAGAAAAGAATCCGGACGGTAATCCGGAGTTTACCTTCGACAAAGGCAAACTTAAAGTCGAGGACACGCTCCCCTCGAAGTATTCCGACCCGCTCAACACGCCTCTTGAGGTCGAAGTCCCCAAAGGCGGAAGCAAGACCCTCGAGATCGTTCTCGAAGACTGAGTTCGTTTTTATTCGAACAACAAAATCAAAGGCGCGTCGAGCGAGCGAAACGTTCGACGCGCCTTTTTTGTTTAAAACTCTCGACGCGTCTATATCTTCTTATAGACCGCCAAGAAGAACGAGCGCGACGTCTCGAGTTTCACGACCAATTTGGCGAGCTCTTTGCCGTCGACGACCTTCTTGTTCCCGTTGTAGTATTCGACCTCGTATTTCGCGGACGGATCGATCGCGGGCAATTCGACTTCGAACGCGGAGCGCTCGCACTTGCAGCGTCGGAACAAAATAACGAATCCGTCGTTCTCTTCCGGTCGATGGCAGGACCAGGCGCACCACTGCGCGTCGGACGCGGTCGTTTCGTCGGTCAGCGGGTAGAAATCCCCCATATAATACGGCTTGAGCCGATACGCCCAGCCCATCATTTTCTTGAACCAGGCCGTTTCTTTCTCGGAGAATTCGCGCTTAACGATTCCCCCGTCGAGATCGGTCGGAGTGAAGACCGTCCCGGAGGAAGCGACGCTCATAAACCCGTAGTCGTCGAAATTCGCGACGCAGTTCGTCTCGCCCCCTTGGAACGGAAGATAAGGAGTGAGATTGAGGGTCATATTCTGCCCGAGATTAAAGCAGGTATCGCCCGGCTTCGGGCCGATAAAGTAGTCGCTTCGGCAGTAGGAGTGCGCTCGCTTGACCATCTCGGGATCGATTCGCCGACCGCCTCCCGCGCAGTTCTCTTGCATAATCCAGGGGAACTTCTCGCGCATGTCGTCGAGGAATTTATAGAGTCCTTCGACGTGCTTCGCCTCGTAAACCCCGACTCGATCCGCGCCCTCGTCCGTCTCCATCGCGCCCCACGCGCCCGTCGGCTCCATATTGAAGTCTTGCCGATAAATATCGACATGGTGCTTTTCGATAATGTCGAAAATCGTTTTCTCCATATAGGCGAGCGATTCCGGATCCCCGAAATAGCACATACCGCGCTGCTTGTCGAACGGCGGGGTCTTCGCCAGCGGCGTTTCGGGGTTGATCCGCTCCGGCTCGAACCACAGCAAGAACCGCTTCCCCGCGGCGTGAATCGCGTTCGCGATCGGGAGCAAATCCCCGGTCGGGTGCGTCTTCGTATTGACGATCCACTGTCCCGCGTACCGATACCACATCGGACCGCAGTTCGAGTACGGCTCCACTTCGTGCGGCTCCCCGTACCAGCCCGCGTCGACCCAAAACACGTCGAACGGAATCTCGTTCTTTAGCCCGTAATTGAGCGTGTCGAGCATCATTTGCGGGGTTTTGTTCCCGCCTCCCGCCGTGAGCGCGACGATCGGCTCGCAAATCTTGCCCTCGGAGTCGCGCGGGGAGTTAAAGTCGCGCATATAGCGATGGATCAAGGTCTTGAATTCGCGGCGCGCCATATTGTGCCGCTCGGCGAAGAGAATCGACGGCTGCAAAAGCGATTCCCCCGGGCGCAGTTTGAAATTGCAGCGCAACATTCCGAGCTCGACCGCCAGATCGTCCCCGGTGTTTTTGAATTTCGCGCGCCAGCACCCGGTCCATCCGATTCCGAACAGCCACCCGTGCTCCTCGTTCGCGATCGCCTCGATAAACGGCGAGACCTCGCTCGAGGACCGCCCCGAGGGCGTCGAGTAAGTCGCCTCGCGACCCTTTGGTAGCGGCTCGTCTTTCGGAGAATAGTCCTCCGGCGCGCAAATCGACCCGATCATCGACCGAATCGTCACCACCGGAGACTCTTTTGGGAGCGACAATTGGTTCGCGAAGATTCGCAGATCTTTGACGATTTCCGAATCCTCCGTCTCCGAAAGATTCGTTATTCGCGACGTCAGACGATAGACCGGATACCCCGGCGCTTGCCAAACGTGCGTCTCGATCGCGATTTTCCCGTCTTCGGTCTTAAAGACCCAATCGGAGGAATCGGTCGTCTCGCCGACCCGCTCCGGTTCCGGCGCGAGCCATTTTCCGCCGTAATGCAGTTCGATTCTCGGTTGGAGCGCCCCGACTTGCCCGACGAAAAGGGTCGAGAGCAAAAGCGCGAAAAACGGAATCACGATGCGTTTCATAAAAAAACCGCCTTTCTAAGAGTGGGTCGATTGGCGTTCGAGGACTCGAACGTCCCGTAAAAGATAACCCAAACCCGCCTTTTTGTCAAGAAAATCCCTAAAACCCGCGAGATTTATAAAAATTTCTCCTCCCGTTTCTCAAAAAGTGTGGACGAGAACCCGCGAAAATGGTAAAATAGACTGGGGGTTTTAACGCGACGCGAACGCCGGGAACTTTTCCCGCTCCCGGCGCGTCGAAATAAGACGCTCTTTTCTTCGATCGAACCGACGGAGGCGCGTTGGCGCCCCCGTTTTAACCCCGAGCCGGTCGCGAACGGCTCGGACACAGGAGTCGCGAGATGAACTTTTACCGCCGCGCCGATCGTCCGAAACGCGCCATGCGCCGACTCGGATACACGCTGCTCGAAATCATGACCTCCGTTACCCTAGCCCTCATGCTAATGTACGCGGTCGCTAGGATCTTCAGCCGCGTCGGAGGTCAAATGAACGAAACGATGAGCACGATGGAAATGTCCAACGCGCTCAGAAACGCTAAAAATCGACTCACCGCCGACCTCGAGTCCCTCTCCGCCTCCCCCCAACCCCCAAGAAACTCCCGCATGAACGACGGGTACCTCTGCTATATCGAAGGCATGGGGGGGCCGATTCCTGTCGTTGGGGCTGGAAACGGTTTTTCGACGGCGGATATCGCGTTAGATACCGAGAGGTGCGAGCAATACAACCTTGATCCCGATTTTGTTTCCGACAATACCGTTGGCGATACGGACGATATTCTGTGTTTCACCGCGAAAGCTCCCGAAGGGCAGCCATTTCGAGGGCGGTACGTCAAACCCGTTCATAAAGTTAACGCGAGCGGAAACCAGTACCTCAAAGGCGAGCTGGCGGTCTACGAGTCGCAATATGCCGAGATTATTTGGTTCTGTCGCGGAACGACGCTTTATCGCCGCGTTCTGCCGATTATGCCCGATAATCTGCTGCAAGAAAGTTTCGACGCCCTTTTCGCAAAAGGAAATTCAAACGATAAGGGGGATCCGAACGACCCGACCGATATTCCCTATCCCATTGGTATCAGACAGGGATTTGGGTTTTATTCTCTGTACGATATCTCCGTTCATCTCGATTCGAACGGCAACGTTGTCGCCAATACGCTTGGCGATTTGACGAATCGCGCGAATCGATACTTTTTCTGGAATTCCGTTGGACTTAATCGCAAAATCTTCTCCGACCCCAACGGTAACCAGTTCTCTAAGAAAGTGTTTCCGCTAGCGATGAACGGCTTCAACAGCGCTTGGTATTGGTTGCGAATGCCCACGCTTCAAGAAAGCGCCTACGAGGGATTTCGCGCGGGGGCGCCTTTTGGGGACGATTCGCAGTGCGGCGTCCCGTTAATTCCTTTCTTGGGGATTTCTAGTGTTTGGCAGGGCTTTTCGCAAACGCTGACGTATATAAACAACGAGCCCATAAGACCTCTTCAAGGATCGTTCAGTTGCGCCCAACTCCCCCAAGCGGGAAGACCGTTTATTGATTTTTGGAACAACCCGAACGTCTGGGTGGACGACGTCAATTTGGAAACCGGCGATCTCGTTGGGACGGCTTCCCCCGATGGACCGTACTACAATCAGGACGTCGTTCTCCAGAACGTGATTAGTTTCAACGTTCGCATTTGGGATCCTAATACGAACGCGTATATTGATCTCGGCGGCAACTACGATAAGCTTTCCGGCTCCGACAGGTTCGATCCCGACAACTTTGGCTCGCGCGGTTACTATGGCGCCGACGTTCAGAACGCTCCCGACGGCGCGCTTGAAAAGGCGTGGATTCCTTGCGTTTACGACACGTGGTCCGAGCAGTACCAACGCGACCTGTTCGACTACGACGACGCGAACGGCACGTCTTACGCCAACGGCTCCATCCTCGACGTCCTCGCCGACGGCAATTTGAGCTCGTCCTCCCTGCAAGACTTCCCGCCTCCCTACAACGGTCGCTGCAACAGCCTCCAAATCGAGCTGCGCGTCTTCGATCCGCGAAGCAAGCACATCCGCAACGCGACGTTCAACGTCGATCTTTCGACGCTCTGATACCGCGCTCGCGTTAGGGCGAAAGAAAACTCTCCGGTTCCCGAAATGGGGATCGGAGAGTTTTTCATTTGAGGTCGAGACCTGGGAAGGGACGAGCCGCCCTTTAAAGCGGACGCAAAACCTCGTCGTGATTTGAACGGTTGACGGCGTCGAGAAGAGGAATCCCGCTTTATTCTTCAGACGTTTTTTTCCGAGCGCTCTTTCGAAAAGGGAAAGCGGGTTGAGAGTCCCCGTTCCGTTCCCGATTCCCCGTAAAAAAGCGCCGCGAAAGAAAAACTTCGTTCGCGACGCTCCTTCAATCGTTGGCGAAAAACCGCTCGACCTTATTTCACGTTCGGGAAGAGCTTCTCGAGCGCCTTGGTCAGCTTGTCGCCGCGCGCGTTCGTGTCGATCGCTTTGCCGTCCTTGTCGACGAGAATCATGCGCGGAATCGCGTCGATTCCGTAGTAGTCGCTAAAGCTCTTGTACTTCGCGTTTCCGTCCGCGTCCGTCTGCTCGGCGGCGAGCGTTTCCGACGCGGTCTTCCAAGGATGCTTTTCCGTCTCTTCGTACTTCTTGAGCGCGTCGAGATCTTGGTCGACGCTGTAGCTAATCACGTCGAATCCCGCTTCGTGGAATCGCTCGTAGTTCTTGAGAATGCCGGGAACCTCGCCCATGCACGGCCCGCACCACGTCGCGAAGACGTCGATCAAGACGACCTTCCCGCGATACGATTTCCAATCGATCTCCTTGCCGTCCAGGAAGAGACCTTCGAGAACGACCTCGTTCCCGACCAGCTCCGCCATTCGCTTCTTCCCGAGCAGACCGTCGGCGAGCTTTTTGCGAATCTTGTCGTTCGACTTCGTGAACGCGTCCGCGATTTTATCGAGCGTCTCGGACGCCAAATCGGGCGCCTTTTCGCCGAGCGCCTCGCAAAGATCCGAAACTTGGTACGCCACGATATCGATCGCCATCGCCTTGTCGACCAACTCGTCCGCGACCGCTTTCAGCGCGCTCGCGTCGTCCTTGTCCGCTTTCTCGATTTTCGCGAGCAGCGCGAAAAACGAGAACTGGTCGATTCGCTCTTTGTTCGGCTCGTCCTTCGCTTTTTCCGCCGCGATCAACTTCTCGAGTTCTTCGACCTCTCCGGTTCGTCCCAAAAGCATCGCGTAAATATTGAAATTGCGATCTCGCTCTTCCTCGTCCGCTTCCGCGTCGTTCGCGAGGTTCTTAAAGATAACGAGAAACGCCTTCGGCATAACCTCGTTGATCTTCGAGATCGTCGCCTCGTCGGGATTGCTCAGCGCGTTGAGCGCCTCTTGAATCGCCGCTTGGCGGTCGCGATAAAACTTGGCGTCTTTCCCGTCCGGAACGTCAAATAGCGACATGTCCAGCGCGTTCCCCGAGGTCGCGACGCCCGCCTCGTCCTCTTGCGCGACGACGACCGACGCGTCGCTCGAGACCGCGAAGAGCGCCAGCGCCAGCGCGGCCGCTCCCAAAATTGTGTTCGTAAGGCGCATTTTACCCTTTCTCTACGATATGGCTTAATTCGAGGCGCGGCGCGAACCGCTCGCGACCCCGCTCCCGTCCCTCTATTTTACGTCGGGAAATTGTTCCTTCAAGAGTTCCCCAAGCCGCGCGCCGCGAACGTCCGTTTCGATGACCTTGCCGTCCTTTCCGACGAGAATCATCTGCGGAATCGCGTTGATTCCGTAGTAGACGCTCAAATTCGTGTATTTCGGCTCGCCCTTGTCGTTCTTTTCTTCCATGGACAGCTGTCGCGAGACCGTTTTCCACGGATGCTTCGACTTGGTCTCGTAATTCCGAAGCGCGGCGAGATCGCGGTCGACGCTGTACGACACGATATCGAACCCCGCCTCGTGGTATTTCTCAAAGTTCTTGAGCAGATTGGGAACCTCGCCCATGTACGGACCGCACCAAGTCGCGAAGAAGTCGACCAATACGACCTTGCCTCGATACGAGTTCCAGTCGATCTCTTTGCCTTCGAGATCGAGTCCTTCGAAGACCATCTCCTCACCGACGAGCGACGCGAATCGCTTCTTCCCGACCATGCTCTCGCCGACGCGCTTAATCGTTTCGTCCTCCGACTTCGACGCCTTTTCAATTATCCGATCGAACGTCTCGAGCCCGAGCTCGCGGTCGCAGTCGAGGAACAGTTCGCAGAACGACGACGCCTCCATCGCGAATCGCCGCGACGTCGTCGCGCGTTCGACCAGCTCGTCCGCCAGGGCGCGAAGCGCTTGGGCGTCTTTCTTGTCGTTCGCGTCGCCGATTTTCGTCGCGAACAGTTTGATCGACAAAACGTCGACGCGCATCTCGTCCGGCTCCGACTTGGCTTTTTCCTCGTCGAGCATTTTGCTCAGGGTTTCGACCCCCAATTTTCGCGCGAGCAAGCTCGTGTGCATCTCAAAATGTTCCGCGCGCTCGTCGGGACTGGCCTCCGGATCCTCCGAGAGACGCCCCGAGATGACGAGATAGGCGTCCGGAAGCCCGGCATCGATTCGATTCCACGTTTCCTCGTCGAACTTGTCGCGCTCGCTCAGCGCTTTTTGGATATCCTCCAAGCGCTCGCGGTAGAACGCGACGTCCTTGTCGTCCGGCACGTTGAGAAGCTCGAAGTCGAACTCCGCTTTCGCGGCTTGGTCCTCTTGAGGCTCGGCGGCGCGCGTCGAGGGCGACTGGCAAGCGAAACAAACGATAAGCGCCAGCGCGGCGCAACTTAGCGTATTGACGATAACGCGCATAAATAAAGACCTCGTCGAGCGCCGCGCGTCCCGGCAAGTCGCGGGAATTGGCGGCGCGGATTGCTATGAAAAAATGTCGATTTCGATACTTAAAAACGATTGGCGCCTACTCGACGCCCGGGAAAAGTTGTTGCAAAAGGGTTCGCAAGCGCGCCCCCTTGGCGTCGACGTCGACGACGTTCCCTTCGGCGTCGACTAAAATCGCGCGCGGAATTCCGGTTATCGCGTAATATTTCAGCAAATCGACGAACGGCTTGTCCTTCGATTCGACCGAGAGTTTTTGCGAGACCGTTTTCCACGGCAAGCGTCGTTCCGCGACGAACTTATTGAGCGCCGCGACGTCCGAGTCGCAGCTGTACCCGACGACCTCGAACCCCGCGTCTCGATACTTTTCGCGCATCGCCTCGACGTTCGGCAATTCCGCGCGGCACGGTCCGCACCACGTCGCCCAAAAGTCGATCAGCACGACTTTTCCGCGATACGCGCTCCAGTCGAGCTCCGTTCCGTCGGTTAGAACGCCCTCGAAGCGGATCTTGTTGCCGACCAAGTTCGCGAATCGCTCCTTGGCGCCGTCGGAAACGACCGAATCCCGCAGCGTTTTATTCCCGCTCGCGACAAATCGTCGCAAGCGCTTCTCTTTCGCCGCCTCGGCGAGCGCCTTGTCCTCTTGGTCGAGCAGTTTGACGACTCGATCGAGGAGTTGGACGTTCGCGGGAACCGGCTCCTCGATCGCCTTGGCGACTAGGGAATCGACGACCTTTCGCGCCGAAGCCCCGTCGTTCTTCTTCAGCGCGACCATAACCGTCGCCCCGGTCAGCGAGTATTCGAGAAGCGCCGTTCGATTCGCGTCCGGACTCGGCTTGCGCGCCTCCTCGTCGCGCAGCGCCCGCAACTCGTCGAGCGCGCCCTTGTTCAGCAGAAGGTCGCACAGTTTCGCGAGCGCGTCGAGCGACTCGTTTTCCTTGTGCCCGTAGACCGCCAGAATTTCTCGGCTAATTTCGCCGAGCGCCGCCGCGACCTTTTTCTCGACGATCTCGTACTCTTGGCGCGTCGACGCCTTGCCGACGAACCGGCGTTTCTCGCCTTTGATTTTGTCGCGAAGAGACTCGTAGAACGCGAGGTCTTTCCCTTTGGGAACCTCGAGGAGCGTTTCGTTGAACTCGCCCGCGCCCGCCGCGAGCGATTCGACCGAACTAAGCGCGACGAAAACCGCCGCGAGCGAAACGACAAGAGCCGCCGCGTAGATTAGTTTTCTCATAAATCAATCCGTTCCCAAGGGTTGACGCGGTCGGGGGAAACCGCGCGAAAAAGGAGACGCGCCTAGCGCTCGCCTTTCCTTAGCGGAATCGACGCTCGCGCGCGAGTCCATTGTAACCGGCGCGCGACGAGAAAACAAGAAAACGGAGAAAGTTTGTTCGCGCAAAACGAATTATGTCGACGATTGCGCGGGTTGCGCGAACTTTTAGGGTTGTTCCTTAGGTTCGTCCTCTTTGAGAAGTTCGAGTCCGACGAACGCCAAACTCCCTAGCAACATAACGCGATCCTTTGCCACGCTTGGCATTAGATCGAAATTGGGAACCGATTCGTCGAGCGAATTTTGACCGAGCGTCGCCAAAAGAGCCGCCATCTTAATTTTTTTGCGCAAAACGTCGCTAAGCTTCTCGCCCGATTTCAACGCCGCCGACGCCTCGCGGTAGTCGTCTTTTTGAATCGATTGGAGCGCTCGCGTTACCGACTCGTCGCCGATTAGTTTTTCTCCAGCAAGAACCGCGAGCCCGAGATTCGCGATTTTGCGCTTCAATGGATCCGTTTCGACCGGCGTTGGCGTCGGACTTGACGTCTCCGCGCTCGGCTCGTCCGATTCCGCGACCGGCGATTCCGGAGCTTCGACCGCGACCGGATCCTCCGCGTTCGGTTCCGCTTCGGGCTCGCTCGGAGCGACCGGTTCCGGCGCGACCGTTGGACGAGGCGGAGGGATTAGCGCCACGCGAAAACCGTAGTTCGCGTTGCGCGCGTCCGGCAAATTCGCCCCGCGATACGCGCAGCGCGCCAGCGCCGGAGCCGCGTCCCAGCCCCCGCCGCGCAACACTCGGTACTCGCCCAGCGCCGCCCCTTGCGGGTCGACGACCGGGGTCGACGGATACGTTCCAAAACGATCCGCGCACCATTCCCAGACGTTTCCGAGCGCGTCGTAGAGACCCCAAGCGTTCGGCTCGAACGATCCGACCGGCGAGGTCGCCGCGAATCCGTCGTCGAACGGAAACGCCGCCGCCCACTTGCGCCCCGACGCGTTTCCGGACTCGTCCGCCGCGTTGAGATATTTCGCGCCCTCGCTCGCGTCGTCCCCCCAGAAAAATTCGCTAGAAGATCCCGCGCGCGCCGCGTATTCCCATTGCGTCTCGGTCGGAAGCGCGTAGCGAGGAGTTCCCCCAAGTTCCGGCTCCTCGACCGCCGTCGCGTTGAGCCAGTTGACGTACTCCAACGCGTCGTAATAACTTACGCACACGACCGGATCCTTGCTCGTTTGCTCGAATCCCGGTTCTTGCCAATTCAGTCCCGCCGATTCGACCCAAGTTCCCGTCGCGTCGACTCCGCGTCCGGAGCCTTTTTGCTCCGCCGTCGTGCGGTATCCCGTCGCTTGAACGAAGCGACGAAAATCCCCGACCGTTACCGGATACTTCGCCATATAGAACGCCGTCGTCAACGTCGCGCGTCGACGGACCGCCGTATTGAGCGACTCCGCCTGCCCGCCGGGGTATTTCCGAAGGATCTCGTCGGTCGACAGATCGTTACCCATCATAAAGACGCCCGGCTCGATCAGGCAAAACTCCGTTCCGGACGCGGCGAGAAACTCTTTTGGAAGCCCGTCCGTTCCCTCGGCTCCAAAAAGGGAGCCCGCCAGCGCGAGCGATAGCGCCAAGACCAATGGGAATTTGAATCCTTTCATCAACGACTCCTCAAAATCGCGGTTCCGTCCGGGAAGTTGGGTATTTCTTTTCTCAATTGGAGCGCCTCGAGCGCTAAACTCTCGAGACGCTCGCTAGTCGAAAGACGCGGAAATTACCATCCGAGAAATTCGAGTATTTCTCGCTTCATATGATCCCCCGAGAAGAGCGTGTGAATATCGTGAACGCCCCCGTCGGAAACCATAAGCTGGGTTCGAACTCCCGCGATGCGAAGCGTTTCGTACATCATCGAGCTCTGAGTGAGCGGGACGAACGGGTCGTTCGTCCCTTGCAACAGGATTGTCGGCGCGTATTTCCCGTCGACGTAAGTAATCGGCGAGAATTTTTTTGCGCGCTCTTGAAGTTCCTTGTATTGGTCCGCATTGTTTTTATCGGCGGCTTCGCGAGGCATATCGACCGCCAGATAGACGCAGTCGATCGACTGTTTCGCGTAGCGATCGAACGCGACCGTGAAGTCCGTCGGTCCGTAGAAATCCACGACTCGCTGAACTTGCCCCGAAACGTCGAGATTGTCGCCGACGTTAAACGGCGACTGTTCGTCGGAAATCCCGAGCGTCAGGGAGAGATGTCCCCCGCTCGAAGCGCCGGAGACCGCGAAACGATCCGGATCGTAGCCGTACTCGGCGGCGTGTTTGCGGAGGAATCGAACCGCCGCGCGAACGTCTTCCATCGGGGCGGGGAATGGCGCTTCGTTGATCGGACGGTGCGAAACGCTCGCGACCGCGAATCCGCGCTCCAGAGCCCCGAGACTGTTCCAAATTCCGCCGTTTCCGGGCTCGCCGCTGTACCAACAACCGCTGTCGAGCCAAATGACCAACGGTTCGCCTTTCAGCGTCTCGCCGTCTTTGAGCGGAAGAAACAGATTCAATTTGATCTCGCGATCTCCGACCTTCTTGTATACCACATCGGAAATCTGCTGGAACTTCGGTTGTTCTTGCGCTTGGGCGAACAGAGCGACGACCGCGAAGGCCAAGAACAGCGACGCGACGAAAGTCGCGCGAAGCGAAAATGGAAAACGTTGCATTGACGAACTCGCTATGTCTAGTGATAAAAAAGGGTAACTAACGATTATTGAGCTTCTTTTTCCTCTGTTTTTTCCTCGCTCTCGGCGGGCGCTTCCGCGTCGTCGTCTTCCCCCGATTTCTCCTCGGTCGAAGCCGAGCTTTCGGACTCGTCTTCCTCGACCTCTTGGATTATGTCGGACGTCTCGCGCCACGGTTTGTTCTCTTTGTACGATTCCAGCTCTTTCTTGAGCGACTCGAGGCTGTCGTGATTCTCCTTTTCCCCGAGCTCGACCGCTTTTTGCGACCACGATCGCGCGCTCTCGAAATCGCCGTTCTCCGCGTATGCCGCCGCCAGCGTGCTCAAAATGTGCGGCGCTGCGTACATCGTCTCCTCCGCCGCCAATTTGCCGAACTCCAGCGCTCGCGCCGCGTTCCGGAATTGGTCGTCCGGGCAAGTCGCCAAGAGCCAAGAGAAGTTGTTCAATACCCCGGAGTCTTTCGGATCGATCGCGATCAGCTTCTCGTAGATTTCGTTGGCCGCGCCCCAGTGTCCGAAGCTAAGCTCCATATCGGCGAGGGTTCGGAGCAGTTCCGGATTGTCCGGGCGTTTCTCCAACTCCGCCTTCAGAATCCCCGACGCTTTCTTATAGCGCCCCGTCTTCGAGACCGCGTAAGCGATTTGCGACGTCGCCTCGAGTTTCCCTTCGTCGTCCTTCGTCTTGGATCGGAGGTTCTCGAACGTCCGGATCGCGTCGTCGTACTTTTCCATTTCCAAATAAACGACGCCCTTCAAGCGAATCGCGGGCAAAAGGTTCGCGTCTCGTCGCAGCGCCTGGTTCGCGTCCGCGAGCGCCTTGCGATAGTCCTTCTTTTGCGCCCAGAGAATACCCCGCAAGCAGTAAATGCCCGGTCCGTCGAACTTTTCAAGCAACTTGGAGTAGACCGCCAACGCCCCGTCCGTATCGTCGATCGACGCGAGGAACTGCGCCTTCTCCACTTGCAGCGACACGTTCAAATCCGCGTCTTTCGTCGCCTCGTCGAACAGCGCGCGCGCCTCGTCGTATCGTTTGATCTTCGCTAACAGGAGCGCTTTTTCTTTCTTATAGTCCGGCGTTTCGGGATCCAATTCGATCGCTTTGTCGATCTGTTTGATCGCTTCGTCCGTTCGCCCGAGCAGTTGCAGATACGCCGAGTACTGCGAATAGAGCCGAGGCTGCCCGTCCGGATCGATCGAGAGCGCCTTCTCCACGAACGGAAGCGCCGTTCGCGCGTCGTTCTCCAGGAGCGCGCGGAACATAAGCGCCAACGTCTTGACGTCGGTTTCGGCGTCCTCGCCGTCGATCGCCGCGTCGAGCGCTTTCTTCGCGTCGTCCGCCCTCTCCGCCAGCATAAAGAGGCGACCGAGCGAAAGATTCGCGACCGCTATGTCCGGATTCTCCTCTAGCGCCGCGCGCAAGTCCCCGATCGCTCCGTCTCGCAGCCCCTCCCAACCGCGAGGAAGTTGGTCGATCTCGAGATCCGGATTTAAAAAGAGCTGCGAAATGGCCAAACCTCGCTCCAACCGAGCCGAGAGCCGCAACTGCTTCGAAAATTCCGCGTTCGTCTCGTCGAGCCCGAGTTTTTCGGCCTTATTGCAGAGGGAGATCACTTTCGTGTAGTCGACGATATTTTGCGCCGACAATTTCAACTCCGTCGCCAAATTCAGCAGGTCTTCCGCCGAGCTCTCTTTCGTCGCGTCTCCCAGTTCCTTTTCCGCCGCCTTTTCCAGCGCCTCGCCGACGTCTTTTCCCCCTTCGTCCTCGTCGACTTCCAATTGGGGCTCGCTCTCGGGTTCTTCGCTCGTCTTTTCAGGTTCCGCTCCCTCGGTCGCGGGCGCCTCGGGCAACTTCTCCGGCTCGTCCGAGCGCCCAGTCGAGCCAAACGCGAGCGCGAGCGCCGCGCTCGCGACGATTAGTGTCGAAAGACGTTTCCAACGGTTGGTCATAACGATTCCCCTTAACTCTAAACTGGGAAAAATCGCCGTCGCGACCTTGCGACGACGACTTGAAAAAACGCGCTTTCCCACATTATACCGAATCGCTCGCAATAAAACAAGGCGTTATTTTCCCGATCGTTCGCGTCGCCTCCCCGATTTGTTCCTCTCTTTGAATCCTCCGTGTTGTCAAACGAGGAGAAATAGGGTATAATGGGAAAGAGGAGCGCGGTTCGCGCTCTCCCCTTGAAAACCGCCCTTCGAGAGGCGATAGACACGACCGTTTGCGCGAGGAATCCGTTATGTTCATTGGACCTGTGTTCGCCAGAGAGGCCACGATCGCCCCCCGTCGCGATAAAACTTACATTGGGCGCGGCGTTTACGGCGGTTTTCTACTCCTCGTGATCAGCGCCGCCTGGTTGGTGATGAGCGGAACCCAACAAATCGTCGACGTTGGCGACTTCGCTCGATTTGGCTCCACGCTCTTCGGGCTGCTCGCTCCCCTTCAACTGGTCGTGACCCTCTTCTTCGGCGCCACCCTCGCCGCCGCCGCCGTCGGTCAAGAGAAGGATCGCAAAACGCTGCCCCTTCTGCTTTTGACTCGCATGTCCAATTCCGAGCTCGTCTTGGGAAAACTGTGCGCCGCCCTTTTGCAGATCGCGGTCTTTATCGTCGTCTCGATCCCCATTTTGCTCGCGACCTCGATGCTCGGCGGCGTCTCGATCGGACAGGTCGCTCGCGTCGTTCTCGTTACTCTCTTCGCGACCTTCGCGGGCGGTTCTCTCGGCTCCTGCGTCGCCCTTTGGCGCGATAAAACCTTCCAAGCCCTCTCGACCTCCATTCTCATTCTCGCCATTTGGCTCGGCTTCTGGGAAGCGGTCGGGCGAGGGGTCCTCGGAACCGCGTGGTTCGGCGTCTCCACCGACTCGATTTCCTGCGCCGCGAGCCCCTGGCGCGCGATCGTTCTCGCCGCTCGTCCCGACGATTTCGGGGCGGCGCGTTCCTGTTGGGAGGCGATTCGCAACGCCTTCGCTCCCGTCGCTCCGTTCCTTCTCGTTTCCCTCGCCCTTGTCGTCGCGCTCAACGCCTTCGCCATTTTAATGGTTCGCGTCTGGAACCCGTCTCGCGAAGTCGTGAAAAACGCGACGATGGAGCAGGACACGTGGCGTCAAGAGGCGATTCAAGCGCGGCTTGATCGCGAGGCCGCCGAGCGGCGTTCCCAAGCGACCGGAACCCGCGACGACAACCCTTACGACAACCTGACCGACAACCTCTTCGCCGTCGAAGAGTCTCTTAACGACGTCGAGACCCGCGAGGGCGCCGTCGGCGTCGCCGTCGTCGCTCGAGAAGTTCTCGCGAAAAAATCCGGCGTCGTTACGCAAGAGTCGATCGAAAAAGGCGTCGCCCCCGAGGGCAAGTACGCCCTCGACCCCTCGATTTCCTCCTCCGGAAAAGCGCGTCGCGTCTGGGACAACCCGATCCTTTGGCGCGAAATCCGCACCCGAGCCTACGGGCGCAAGACCTTTATCGTTCGCGTCGTCTACTTCCTTCTCTTCGTTCTCTCGGCGATGGCGCTTCATCAAACGTTCGCGACCGTCGCCACCCCGTCGTTCGCGCAACTCGCGACCCCCGTCCTCCCGCTGATTCTCCTTTCGATGTTCCTCCTCAACGCGCAGTCGATCGCCTCGTTGACTTCCGAGCGCGACTTGGGCGCCTTCCCGCTGCTCCTCGCCAGCGACCTGCAACCGAAAGAGTTCGTCTTTGGCAAACTGCTCGGGGCCTTCTACAATATGAAGGAGGCGACGATCTTCCCCATGCTCCTCTGCCTTTACTTGGCGATTAAAGGCGCCGTCGCGCCCTCGACCGGATTCTACTTGCTCGTCGGGCTCGCGATCCTCTACTTCTTCGTCGCGATGATCGGCGTCCACATCGGGCTCCAGTACGACAACACCCGCGCCGCCGCCGCGACCAGCTTGGGCGTCGTCTTCTTCCTCTTCGTCGGCGTCGCCGTCTGCATCTGGACGATGATCGCGTTCAGCGGATCCTTCGAAGCGCAACTCCAGCCTTTCCTCGCCTTTATGCTAGGCGGAGGCGTCGGGCTGTACGTCGCCCTCGGGGCCAACAATCCCTCCAAAGCGATCGCCCTAGCCTCCTTCGCGCTGCCCCCCGCCACCTTCTACGCCGCCACTAGCTTTATGCTAGGGAAACCCTTCTTGGTGTTCGTCGCCGTCGTCGCCGCCTACTTCTTCGCCTCCTTGGCGATGCTTATTCCGGCCCTCGACGAATTCGACGTTGCCACCGGGCGAAGCACCGCCGACTAGTTCCGGGCTTTGACGCGAGAATCCCCTTCGCGAGAATTCCCATCGTTCCAACTGGCGAGAGCCCCCAACGGGGGCTCGGTTAGTTTCCTCGATCGCGCGGGCGTATCGTCGGCGCTTTTGAGAGCTTTTCCTCGTCGCCTTTGTCCTCGCGTCCGCTATAGCCCGTCGCGAGCCCTTTTTTCAATTCCGACCGATTCGTCGCGGACTCAACGTGTTTTAATTATGTTGATTAAGGAGTAATTCATAATGGAAAACGCGGCTCCAAACTCCAAAGAATCTTCTTCGCGACGCTTGGGTAATCGTTTGATCGACGGTTTTTCTTCTTTCGATCGAAACGCGATGAAAGCGGGAGAACGGCGCGAGGAATATTTCGGCGAATATTCAAACGATCGGGCGATCGATCCGTTGCGTTTGGAACCCGCCAACATTGATCAATATGGTTTTGTCGAGATTGAGGATCCGGACGCGCCTGGAGGAACGGCCCAGTGCGACTGGACGTCGACTGTTAGCGGGGGGCGCGTTTGTCGCGGCGGAAGTTGGCAAACCAATTGGCGTTTCTGTCGCTCCGCAAGTCGCGGTTGGGGAGAGCAATTTAATCGCGACGTCGTCGCGGGCGTTCGCCTTGCCTTAATTGCCGAAGATTCGCGTTCCCGATCCCCCGCGTCGCTATAATCCGGCGTCCAAAGACGCTCGCGTTCCAAAACGCCCGCGAGCCGTTCAATAATCTTCCGACCAACCTGCCGCGAGCCGTCCAAAAATGAATAAAAACCCGCGCGACGTCGCACCGTTCGACCCCATCGCGACGAAACCCGCGGAGTGCCGCGTCGCGCTCATTGGAGGGGTTTCGTTCCCGTTCCGCTATTGTCCTCCCGGAGAATTTGCGATGGGCGACGACGAGGGGCTTCCTTGGGAGCGCCCCCGTCGAAAAGTCGCGCTGACCGCCGGGTTCTGGCTAATGGAGACGCAAGTAACCCAGAGACAATGGGAAACGATTACCGGTTCGAATCCGAGCCAGTTTGGAGGCGGAGCGCGACCCGTCGAGACGATCTCCTGGAGCGAATGCCGAGCGGCGCTCGCGAAACTGAACGAAATTGGCGCGGCCCCCGACGGTTGGCGCTTCGCGCTTCCGACCGAGGCGCAATGGGAGCGAGCCTGTCGAGCCGACGCGAGCGAGTTCGACTCCGAAAAGCTCGACGAATTCGCGTGGCGACGAGAAAATAGCGGAAAGAAAACGTGCCCAATCGCTTTAAAGAAACCGAACTCGTGGGGATTCTACGATATGCTCGGGAACGTTTGGGAATGGTGCGAAGACTACTTTGGCGAATATTCGAACGACGCCGTTATCGACCCGTCGCGAATCGATTCCGGGGACGATTTCTTCTGGGGCGAGGACGGCGAACTCGCCTGGACAAAAGGCGCCGGAGCGTTTCGTGTCGCCCGAGGCGGCGCTTGGGACTGCGGACGCGAGCGCTGCCGACCCGCTTCTAGGGACGCTAAGAAACCGGACGAGCGCTACGACAACTTGGGCGTTCGATTCGCCTTAGTTCAGGAGTCCTCGCGGTCGGACTCCTAGGGCGCTCCTACGCGAGCGCGGCGACCTTTTCCTTGAATTGCGACACGGTCAATCCCATTTCCGCCGCCGCTTGTTTTAGTGGCAAAAGCCCTTTATCGACAAGTCCTCCGAGCGTTCTTAGCGTCCATTCTTCCCTTCCTCCCTCGTATCCCTTGTCGTATCCTCCCTCGTATCCCTTGTCGTAAATGGCTTTTTCTTCCTCTTTGGTAAACCAGCCGCCATAGGGTTCCATTGCGCTTTTCACTTCTTCGTTCTCCATTTTGTACATAACGTTGAGAAAACGCTCGCGCGAAATCGTCTGTTTTAAGTTCTTGGTCGCGGCGCGAACGTACTCGAAAAACATCCCCAGATGATATTTCGCCCGTTCGTCGACGGTTTTGAGCTCGTCGTAAATGACCATTAGCGCCTCGAACATTTTGCCAAGCGTCCGTAGACCTCCGCAAGCGAGCGCCGAAAGCGCCAGCCGTAATAGCGGAGAACCTTTAATTTTTCCCTCTTTGTAAAGTCGCGTTAAATTAACGCAAGGAATATAACCTCCAAATCGGTACTTTTCCAACTTCTTTGGTAATGGGAAACACTTTTTCGGATCCGGTCCATTATAATTCTCGTCCCGTCCCGTATAAACGAGGACGGCGATCGACTGCGCGGCGCGCGGTTCCTCGCCTTTATCCGACCCAATGCCGAGGGGTTCCGTCATTCCGAGCGAAAGGTATTGGTATATATTTCCGAGCGAACGACGATCCTCGCGCGAACCGCTTTGCGCCTTATGCTCGATTATAATCCGGATTCTGACGTTTTCCCAGCCCCGTTCTTTAAAAGGAACGATAAAGGATAAATCGGCGATTTTCTTCTCGAACAGAAGATTAATTCGGGTTCCCATTTCGAACGACAAGCGATCAAAATCGAGAACCTCCGCTAAGTCGGGGAAATAGGTTGTCAGAAACTCGATCGCGAATTTCCGATCGGACAGCAAGAGAAAGAAATAGGCGTCGTGGGCGGAAGTTAGGAATCGAGGTTTCTTTTTCTTAAAGAACGCGCGAAAGACGTTGTGAAGCCGCTCGACGTCCTCGCGCGTCGGCTTATAGTCGGGGGCGCGAAATCTTGCCGACAACTCATAATATCGGGCGTCTCGTCCAATTCTTGGTTCGAAGGACCCGTTGATTGGCGAGACTTCGCGCTCGATTTTGTTTCAGAGGAACGTTTCTTGGACATAATCGCTCCCTGTATTTTCGATTGAACGGAGCCTCGCGACCCGTTCTTGCTCTCCGTCCTAACGCGAGCGAACGATCCCAAGAATCGTCCTAGCAAAGCGACGCCCTATTCGGCGCGAGTTAACCTAAAAATTCGGCGATCCGATCAAACGCGGTTTTGAGCGTCTCCATGCTAGCGGCGAAGGATGCGCGAACGTAACCCGGCGCTCCGAAAGCGCTTCCCATAACGGTCGCGACTTTCTTCTGCTGCAGCAGTTGCAGGCACCAATCGGAGTCGGTCTCGATTTTGACCCCGCCGCGCTCTTGACCCAAGAACTTCTGAATATTGAAGAAGACGTAGAACGCCCCGCCCGTCTTGGGCGCGGACATACCGGGGATCGCGGCGATTCGACTCATAACGTAATCGCGCCGCTTCTCGAATTCCGCGCGCATTTGGTCGACGCAACCCTGGTCCCCTTTGAGGGCGGCGATCGCCGCGTATTGGCTAATACTGCACGGGTTCGACGTCTCTTGGCTCTGCAGACTCGAGACCTTCTTCGCCACGTTTTCCGGCGCGAGGAGCCAACCGATTCGCCAGCCGGTCATCGCGTAGGTCTTGCTGACCCCGTTAATGACGATCGTTCGGTCTTGCAGTCCGTCCAAAACGGTCGGGAAGCTCGCGAATTTGGCTCCGTCGTAAATCAGGCGCTCGTAAATCTCGTCCGCGACGACGAACAGATTATGCGCGACCGCGATTTTCGCCAGCGCGACCAGTTCGTCGCGAGTATAGCAAGAGCCGGTCGGATTTGACGGATTGCAGAGGAGTAACATTCGCGTCTTGGGGGTGATCGCCGCCTCGAACGCCTCGGGCGTTAGTTTGAAACCGTCTTGTTCCGTCGTTTGAACGACGACCGGAACCGCTCCGCTCAGCTTAATCAACTCCGCGTAGCTGACCCAGTACGGCGCGGGCAGAATCGCCTCGTCTCCCGGATTGAGCGTCGCGAAAAACGCGTTGTGCAGCGCGTGCTTCGCCCCGTTGGAAACGACGCATTGCGACGGCTTGTAGTCGACTCCGAATCGCGTATTGTGATATTCGCAAATCGCCTCTTTCAGTTCCGGAAGACCGCTCGCGACCGTGTAGCGCGTCTTGCCCTCGCGCATCGCTTTCGCCGCGGCGTCGCATATATGGCTCGGCGTGTCGAAGTCCGGCTCCCCGACGCTCAGATTATAGACCGTTTCCCCTTGCGCCTTGAGCTCTTTCGCTTTGGCGGACATTGCCAGCGTCGCCGAAGGCTGTACCCCGCTCGCGATCTTCGATATTTCTATTGCCATTGTCGTACTCCCGTTGTGCGTGTCCGTCGACGCGACTCCGCGTCAAAACCGCCAATATTATAATCGCCCCCGGCGCCCCGACAAGGCGCCGAGGGCGACGTCCTAAATTTTTAATCCGCTCGAGCGATCGATTCTCACAGATTGTTCTGAATCCACTCCGCGATTTGAACCGCGTTCGTCGCCGCGCCCTTGCGCAAGTTGTCGCTCACGCACCAGAACGCGAGCGAATTCGGCGCCGAAATGTCCTCGCGAATTCGACCGACGTAGACTTCGTCCGTGTCGTGGCAGTGGAACGGAGTCGGATATTTCTTCGCCTTCATATCGTCCATTAAAACGACCCCCGGCATGGCGGCGAAGAGCTCTCGCGCCTTGTCGACCGATATTTTGCGCTCCGTCTGGACCACGACGCTTTCCGAATGGCAGTTCGCGACCGGAACTCGAACCGCCGTCGGGCAGACTTGAATCGAAGAATCCCCGAGGATTTTGCGCGTCTCGTGCAGAAGTTTGAGCTCCTCGGACGTGTACCCGCGCTCTTTTTCGCTTCCGATTTGCGGAATGCAATTGAACCCGATCGGGTAGGGGAACGTCTCCGATTCGCACTCGCAATAGCTATTGCCGTTGTCGAGCCACGCCTTGGAACTATTGACCAAGTCCCGATTGCCCGCCAGCCCCGCGCCCGACGTCGCTTGGTACGTGCTCACAATAACGCGCAGTACCCGACCGAAGTCGTGCAACGGCTTCAGCGCCACGACCATCTGCGTCGTCGAGCAGTTCGGACTCGAAATCAAACCCTTGTGCTTCCGAATGGCTTCCGCGTTCACTTCCGGAATCACCAGCGGAACGTCCGGGTACATGCGCCAGTACCCCGATTCGTCCACGATAACCTTGACTCGCTTGCGCGCCTCCGGAACAAAATCGCGCGCCACGTCGTCCGGCGTCGACGCGATGACCAAATCCACGTCGTTGAACGCGTCGGGACAAAGCTCTTCGACGACGACCTCGCCTCCGTTGAACGGAATCTTCTTCCCGACGCTCCGCTTCGAAGCCAAGAATTTCATCTTCTTATAAGGGAACTTCCGCTCTTGAAGCATGCGAATAATTAGCGTCCCCACCGCGCCGGTGGCTCCGACGACCGCGACTGAATCGTACATTGCGACTCTCTCCTTTAAAAAGTTAGCCTTTTCTAATTATTGGCGATAAACCTAGTTTTCCGCCAAGTTCCGCAATACGATAACCGAATTTATCAAAAGCGCAAGGGCGCTTGAAACCAAAAATCTGACCTTTTCTTAGTTTTTATCGTTAAAAAGTTAGAATTGTCTAATACGGGATTTAAAAACAACGCCGAGCGACCCGGAACCGCTCGGCGCTCTGGACTTCGAAACGTCGAAACTCGAGCGGATTATTTGTACTGCGACAAATCGACCGTTACCGTCGCGTCGTTCGGAACGTTGACTTTGATCGGCGAGGTTTGGAAGCTCGTGAGATTCGGAGGGACGATCTTTTCCGCCGACTTAACCTTCGCCGCGCGATCCGCGTAATATTTGTCGATGTCGCCGCGCTCCATCGTTTCCATTTGTTCCGGCGTCAGATCCGGCATGCCGACGTCGGGATTCTTCTGAAGCTGAACGGTGTACTCGCCCGCCGGAGCCCCGGGAGCGCTATAGTTCGCGAACGTCGTGGTCACGACGCACGCTCCGGACGCGTCGGTTTTACCGCCGATGATTGTGCCGCTCATCGTCGCGCTTGGAACCAGCGCGACTTCGACCCCCTCGATTCCCGCGCCCCCGTCGACCACCGTGATCGTACAGGGTTTCACGCTCGGAAATCCCTTCGGCTTGCCGCCGCAACCGACAACGGTCGAGACGACCGCGATCGCGAGCGCCGCGACGAACAATCGATTTATATTGCAATAGTTTCGCATAGTGTCTTTTTTCCGATGATGGATTTGCAAAAACGACCGACGTCGACTAGGAATTCGACGTCGGTCGAGGTTAAGAAAACGAGCGACGAGCGAGAATTAGTTGGACTTCGATTCGCCGCCGTCGATCGAACCCATCGCGCCCCAGACGCCGAACGGGCTCTTGCCGGCGAACTCTTTGCCGTGACTCGCGGACATGGTCGGATAAGTGGAACCGTTAACGTTCGCGTCCATATCGCCGCAGTCGATCGTGTCGGAAACGAAACGGACGGAACCGTCGACCATCGCGCAGTTCACGCCGCCGCTGTGATTGCTTTGCGCGGAGCAGATACCGTAGCCCCAACCCGCTTGACCCGCGCCGCTGGAGTAGTTGCGCGCGCTGGGAGAGTTCGGAGGCAGAATCGTTTGGAAACCGGTGATGCTCACCGAACCGTGCGCGTAGTTGTCGCCGCGGGAGAACGTGCAGACGCTACCGTTGTAGAGCGTGCGATCGTTCGCGTTGACGAGGTTCAACACGTTGCGAGGAATCGCGACCGTCGCGCCGTCGGCGATGTAGCCGATGCCGCCCTTGACTTGGTTCGTGCCCTGTTGCTTTGCCGTGACCATTTCGGAGTACGCGATCGTGTTCGACGTGCCGTCGGTGATCTCGCTCATATTGCGCGTGGTAACGTGGCGAGAGTTGTTGATGCGAACCGCGGAGTAAAGACCGCCCGGGAAGAATCCGCGCGAGGTCATCGAGGACTCGTCCGTTTGGCAGATCGAGTCGCCCCAGCTGCCCGCGTAGTTCGTGCGCCAAGCGTTGTTGACCCAACTGCACTGGGTCTTAGAGTTGCCGTCGGAGGGGCAGAGCAAGTAGGTCGGACCCTTACTGTAGACCCCGGAACCGTTGCTTTGCGCGTTCGGGAAAAGCTCCGCCTTGATCGTGTCGTACAAGGGGGCTTGTTCCGCGAAAGGAAGGGCCCAAACGTGGTGGCCGACCCACCCGTAGTCCCCGCCGCCGTCCCCGCCGCCGCGCGCCGGTTGGAAAGAACCGTTGACGTCGTGATAGTTTTGCGCCGCCAACATAATCTGCTTAAGATTGTTCGTGCACTGCATGCGTCGCGCCGCCTCGCGCGCCGCTTGTACGGCCGGAAGCAAAAGCCCGATCAAGATGCCGATGATCGCGATAACGACCAGAAGTTCGACAAGGGTAAACCCCTTCTTCGTATCGGTTTTCATAAACTCGTCCTCGTGTTTAAACCGCCCCGACGCTTGCGCGGGGGAGCAAAATAATGTAAAACAATACCGGGACGGAACCATTTTCGGAAGCGTCCCCGCCAAAATTATACTTTCTTTTGGACGCCGACGCAAGAAAAAGATTTGTTCAAATAAAGAAAACAATTAAAAAAGATTTGCGACGACCGACCGCGCTAGTCGAAATCGTCGCTCGTCCGCTGCCGGATCGTTCAAGACGCGCCAATGGAGCGCGTCGCACTAGAGACAATTGTCGCGACTCTTCAATCGCCGACTTTTTTAATGAACAATTCGAACGTTCCGTCCTCGTTGTCCTCGAATTTCAAAACCTCGCATCCCTCTTCCGCGACGCTTCGGGGCACGTTTTGCGCCGGTTCTCCAGCGTTGAGATGAACCTGCAATATTTGTCCCTCGTCCATCTCCTCCAGCGCCACCTTCGTTTTGACGAAGGTAATTGGGCAAGTAACGTCGGTAATATCGATTTTTTCGTCCGCGATAATCGGTTCGCTCATTTTTTTAGTCCTCCGTCAAAATCAGATCCATTTTCGTCGCGACTCTCGCGCCCTCGCTTCCTTCGATCCGAAACGCGTTCAAAACCGGGTTTCCCTCTTCGGCTAGGGAAAGAATCGCGTAAATCGCCTTTGGGTCGTTCGCCAACCGCTTGTCCTCTTCCGAAGGACGCGAGGGCGTTTCCGGATGGGAGTGCCAGTTTCCCAACGGCGTCAGACCGTTCTTGCGCGCGTCGAGAACCGCTTTGAGCTGCTCCCTAGGATCGATGCTGAAATGCTCGTTCGTTTGGTCGACGTTTGTCAACAAGTACGCTTTTTCGATCGCGATCGCGCCGTCCTCGCGAACTACTCCCGCCAGCAAACCGCAAGCCTCGTTCGGGAGCTGAGCGACGGCGTAATCGCGTATCTTTTCGAAATCGGAACGTTTAAGAAAAATTGGCATAATCGTTTCTACTTTTGCGGTTTAAATTCGCAGACCTCTTGCTCGTAGTCGATAAGCTCGGTTATCGTCGGATTGTCCGAACAAACCGCGCAACCATTGCCTCGAGGCGGCAGTTTAACCTTATGGAAGTTCATCTTGAGCGCGTCGTACGTTAGTAAATAACCCGCGAGCAAGTCGCCAATCCCCAGAATGTGCTTGATCGCCTCCATCGCTTGCAAGGAGCCGATGACGCCCCCCATCGCCCCGATCACGCCCGCCTCCTTACAGGTCGGCGCCGCGCCCTTCGGAGGGGGTTCTTTAAAGACGCAGCGATAACACGGGCTCTCTCCCGGCAAGATCGTTGTCAACTGCCCTTTAAATCGTATGATCCCCGCGTGCGACAGCGGCTTTTTCGCCATAACGCAAGCGTCGTTGAGCAGGAATTTTGTCGGGAAGTTGTCGGTTCCGTCGAGCACGAAGTCGTAATCGTCGATCAAGTCGAGAACGTTGTCCGACGTAATGAACTGGCAGTAGGTCTTGACGTCGACGTCCGGATTGATCGCGCGCATCGTTTCCGCCGCCGACTCGACCTTCTCTTTGCCGACGTCCCCCGTCGCGTGGATCACTTGCCGTTGCAAGTTCGACAAGTCCACGACGTCCGCGTCCGCGATCCCGATCGTCCCGACTCCCGCCGCCGCGAGATAGAGCGCCGCCGGAGCCCCGAGCCCCCCCGCCCCGACGATCAACACTTTCGCGTTCAGCAGTTTCTTCTGCCCCTTCGCCCCAACCTCTTTCAAAATAATGTGTCGAGAATAGCGCTCCAGTTGTTCGTTCGTAAACACTTTTACCGTCCGCCTCCCATAAAATAGAGGAATTCCACGACGTCCCCTTCTTTGAGATCCGTCGTTTCAAACGCCCCTTGATCGACGAATTCTTCGTTAATCGATACCGTAACGTATTTTGGCGTTTCCACGTTCTCTAATTCGATCAATTTCGCGACCGTCGTCCCCTCTGGGATTTCCTTCTTCGCGCCGGAAACGGTGATAATCATTTGTCGTCTCGCTCCTATCGCCTCGTAGTTAAGTATTTGCGACTAGATTACGTAAAACCATTCGTCCCCCGGAAGCACCTCTTCGGTCGCGCGCTTGTTGTCGCTCGTTCGGTACTCCAGTTCCTGATTCTTGATGCTGACCTTCGTGTTCGGTCCGATCGAGCGCGTGATGAACGCGTTGCCCCCGATCGTCGCGTTTTCCCCAACGACCGTCGAGCCGCCGAGGATCGAAGCCCCCGCGTAGATCGTTACGTTGTTCCCGATCGTCGGATGTCTCTTTTTACCCGACAGCTTTTGTCCCCCTCGCGTCGAGAGCGCCCCGAGGGTTACCCCTTGGTACAACTTGACGTTCGCCCCGATAACCGTCGTTTCCCCGACCACTACTCCCGTTCCGTGGTCGATAAAAAACCTTTCCCCGATCGTCGCGCCCGGGTGAATGTCGATCCCGGTTTCCGAATGAGCGTACTCCGACATAAGCCTTGGCACGACGGGAACGTCGAGCTTGTAAAGCTCGTGGGCGAAGCGATGGATCGCGATCGCCGTTATTCCCGGGTACGCCAAGACGATCTCGTCGTAGCATCCCGCCGCCGGATCGCCGTCGTACGCCGCCTTCAAGTCGGTCTCGATTAGGGCGCGAACTTTCGGAATCGCGTTAAAAAACGCCTTGCAAACCCGATACGCTTCCGCTTTCCGCTCCGCGTCGTTGAGGATTCCCCGCTTCTTGCAGAAGTCGAGCGCCAGATAGATTTGTTCGTTCAAAAGGAAGAAAACGTTCTCGATCTTCGCCGCGAAACAATGCTTCGGATTGTAAACGTTGTAGGAGTTCTCTTTGTAATACCCCGGAAAGGCGATCTTCAACAGTTCGCGGGCGATTTCCCGGACGATCCCCTTGTCCGGTTTATTGGCGATGTGTTCCTCGTCGATGCTCTTGCCGCCCTCGTAGTCGGTCAAGACGAGTCGAACGATTTGATCGATTTCTTCTTCTTTTATCGGATCGCTCATTTGATTTCGTCCCTTGCGAAATCGGTAAAAATTAACGCGTAGCGACGCGAGTAGTCGAGCGACTCGCGTCGCCCGACCGCTCGACGAACGATTGTTAAGGTCTTCCGACGATCGCGCGAAGCGCCTTGACGAGCGCGTCGACGTCCTCCGGAGAGTTGTAGAGCGCCAGAGTCGCGCGAACCGTGCTTTCGAGACCAAACCTTCGCAGGACCGGCTGGGCGCAGTGGTGCCCGGTTCGAACGGCGATCCCAAACTCGTCGAGCCGCTTTCCGATTTCCGCGTCGGTAAAGCCGTCCACGTTGAACGACATAACCGACGCCTTGTCGAGCGCGCTACCGACCAAATGAAGCCCCGGAACCGTTTTAAGCTCCCGCGTCGCGTACTGGAGCAACTCGCGCTCCCATTCGCGAATACAAGGAACTCCGATCTCCGAGACGTAGCTCAGCGCCGCGCCCAGTCCGACCGCGTCCGCGATGCTTCCCGTGCCAGCCTCGAATTTGTTCGGCAACTTGTTGTAAATCGTTCGCTCGAAAGTAACGTCGAGAATCATATTCCCGCCGCCGTGGTACGGCTCCGCCGCTTCGAGAAGCTCTTTCTTCCCGTAAACGACCCCGATTCCGGTCGGCGCGAAGATCTTATGTCCCGAAAAGACAAAGAAATCGGCGTCCCAAGCGGAAACGTTCGTCGGATCGTGAGCGACCGACTGAGCCCCGTCCACGAGAACCGGTACCCCGCGCTTATGCGCCGTCGCGATCATCTCTTCGACCGGCGTTACCGTGCCCAGCGCGTTCGAGACTCGCGTCGTCGCGACGAACTTCGTGTTCTTATTGAACAGCTTTTCGTATTCGTCGAGCAGCAGCTGACCCGAGTCGTCGCAGGGAATTACGCGCAATTTGGCGCCCGTTTGACTCGCGATCATCTGCCACGGAACGATGTTCGCGTGATGCTCCAAAATCGAGACGATGATTTCGTCGTCCGGTTGCAAGCGCGGCTTAACGAACGCGTTGGCGACCAAGTTGATCCCTTCGGTCGTTCCGCGAACGAAGACGATTTCCTCCGAAGTCGACGCCCCGATGAAATCCCGAACAATATCCCGAGCGTTCTCGTACGCGTCCGTCGAGCGCGCCGCCAAGGTGTGCGCGCCCCTGTGAACGTTCGAGTTCTCTCGCTCGTAATATTGTACCAGACGGTCGATTACCGCGCGAGGGCGCTGCGTCGTCGCCCCGTTGTCGAACCAACGGAGTTGGCGCCCGTTGATTTGCTCCGAAAGGATCGGGAAGTCGGCGCGTATTTGCCCCAACGTCTTGCTACCGATTCGGATCGAATCGTCGCTCGACTCGCTTTTGACTCCGCTCGCGGGAACCGCGTCGGCGAGCGCCTCCGACCCCGCGATTCGCGCGCCCAAAGCCCCGTCGCGTCGCGCTTGCTCTTGCGAAACAACGACCGGCGCGTAAGTTGGAGAAGGAGCGGTCTCTCGCGCGAGCTCGCTCTCCGCGCTCGAAAGGATTTGTTCCCAATCGAATTCCGATCCGTTCGACGGCGCGAGCTTTTCAAAACCCTCGACTTTGTCGGGGGCGGTTTCGACCCCCGCAAGACCGTTTTCGGTCAAATCGGGGAACAATCCGTTCGCCAGCGCCTCGAGTTCCGCCGCGCCGGGAAGGGACGAATCGCCCAACGATTCAAATTCAGTTGTAGTCATAGTATTCGCCCACCTCGACGTCTTCTAGAACCGCTATCGCGTCGTCCGCCAGAATCGCGGCGGAGCAGTAGAGAGACAGCAAGTACGAAGCGACGCCCTTGTCGTCGATCCCGCGATATCGAACCGCCAAACCGCGAGAGCGCTCGTTCTTTAGACCCGCTTGGAACAAACCGACGACCCCGCGTTTCGCCTCGCCCGTTCGGATTAGCAAGATGTTCGTCTTGCCGCTTTGCGACTTCGGATTCTTGAGCCCGTCGACAAGCAGTTTGTCGGTCGGAACCAGCGGAATCCCGCGCCACGTAATGAAAGGAGCGCCATAGAGATTGACCGTCACCGGCGGAACCCCGCGGTTCGTGCATTCGCGTTCGAACGCCGCGATAGCTCGAGGATGAGCGAGGAAGAACGACGGTTCCTTCCAGACTTTCGTAATCAGTTCGTCCAAGTCGTCGGGAGTGGGGGCTCCGTTGCGAGTCGAAATTCGCTGGGAGTTCGCGACGTTCTTCAGAAGACCGTAGTCGTCGTTGTTAATGAGTTGGCTTTCTTGGCGCTCCCGCAACGATTCGATCGCCAGTTCCAATTGCTCCCGGGCTTGGTCGTAGGGAGAGCTGTAAACGTCGTCGACGGCGGTGTTCACGTTGATAATCGTCGAGATGGAGCTAAGGCGATACTCGCGGGGTTCCGTCTCGTATTCCACGTAACCGTTGGGGATAATGTCCGTCTTCTTGGTAACGCTGCACAAAACGTCGAGCGGCGTTTCCCCCTCGACCACTTTGTTGACTCGATAGACGCCCGCCGCGAGGCCTTTGAATTCAAGGAATCGCGTCGTCCATTTAGGCGTCAGCGCCCCGTACTGCGGACGAGTCTTGGTCACGTCCGCGAGATTGTACGCCGCGCTCGCTCCAAGCGCGTTGATTGTGTTTGTTCGTTGGTCGGTTTCTTTTGCCATTGTGGCGTCTCCTATCTTAAGGCGTTATATCTATTGCCGGAAAATCTTTATAACCATCCCCCTTCTCGGGAGAATATAATGTCGCGGGTCGCGTCGATTCCACCCTTGAGCGTGTAAGTTCGCCCAGCGTAACCGGCTTCGCGCAACGTTCTGACGGCGAACGCGCTTCGTTTGCCCTCTTTGCACACAAATACCGTGTCGAGCTTTGGATCCAGCTCTTTCTGACGGCGCGCCAACTGACCGATCGGAATGACCACCGTTTTCGGAAAGCGCAAGATGGCGCGCTCGTGCGGCTCCCGAACGTCCACGATCGTAATCGGATCACCGTTCTCGATTCGTTTCGCGAGCTCTTCCGGTTCCATTTCGTCGATTGGCTCTTCCGTCTCGTCGACTTTCAGACCGCAGAAATCGTCGTAGTCGAAGTCTTCGACAGTCGCGATCGTTCGGTTTCGTCCGCACAACGGGCATTTGTCGTCTTTTGCAACCTCCAGTAGCGTCGTTCGAAGGTTTAGGACGTCGAAAACCAATGTTTTGTCGACCAACGGTTCTCCGATTCCCACGATCAGTTTGATCGCCTCGTTCGCCTGAATCGATCCGATAATCCCCGGGAGCGGACTAATAACTCCGTTTTCGGAACAAGTGGGAACAAGCCCCGGAGGAGGCGGGGACGGAAATAGGCAACGGTAGCACGCGCCCCCGTTGTAATTGAAAACTCCGACGCGACCTTCGCACTGGAACATCGCCCCGAACACGACCGGTATTCCGCAAAAGAAGCACGCGTCGTTGATTAGGTAGCGCGCTTTGTAATTGTCGGAGCAATCGAGCACTAAATCGAACCCTTTGAGAAGCGAGATCGCGTTGTCCGCCGTTACCGCCGAGTTTTCCGCCTCGAAAGCGATCGATTTACTGATATTGCGAACCGAGTCTCGCGCCGACGCCACTTTTGGACGATTTATATCGCGAAGCCCGTGCAGCGTTTGCGTTTGTAAATTGCGCGGTTCCACCGAGTCGAAGTCGATCGCCTTGATCGTTCCGACCCCCGCCGCCGCGAGGCTCCTTATGACCGCCGAGCCGAGCGCTCCCGCCCCGACCACCGCGACTCGCGCCGCCTTGATCTTCTTCTGACCGCGAACGCTTATCTCGCGAAGCGTTAGGTGGTTTGTAAAGCGCTCGATTTCCGCGTCGTCCAGCGCCACCGCCTTCGCTCGCTCGTTCGACACGACGCTCTCGAACGGAGCCCCGCCGCTTATCGAAGGGAGCAATAGGATTTCCGAGTCGTCCGAGAGAGGGGCCGACCATTGGTCGCGCGCCGTCTTGTCCTCTCCGTTCGCGTAGACGCGGATAAAGTCCCGAAGATTTCCCTCGTCGTCGAACGCGACCTTCTTCGCCTCGGGATACTCGTCGAAGAGCGCGGTCAGCGCGCTTTCGACCGTGTCCCCGTCGATTTCTAAAACGTCGCGGCGCCCAAAAAACGCCCTTAGCGTCGCGGATGCGCGTATCTTCATTGTTTCGTTCCCAGTTCGACTCTCAATTCGACAGGCGAATCGTTGGGGTCGGTTTTCATAAAACACCTTGCGTCGGCGATTTGTTCTCGCGCGACGGAAACGATCAAGTAGGCGAGTCCCGGCGGCATGGACTCCTCGTCCCTCGCCGAAAGTATCGCCGGTTGATCCGGATGCGAGTGATACGTTCCGACAATTTCCAATCCTTGTTTGGCGAGTTTCTTTTCGAAGTCCCAAATTTCGAGCGGATCGATCGCGAATCCGCGCTCCGCGTCCGCCCCTTCGAGTCGATTGACCAATTCGACCGTTTTGACGACCGCCAAATCGCGTCCGCGCCCGAGCGCTAGCCCGCAACATTCGCGAGGATAAGCGGTTAGCGCCGCGCGCGCGATTTCCCTCGCCGCGCGAGCGCTTATCGAGATCGCGTCGACTTTTTTCATTCCGCGGCGCTCTCGACCGCGCCGACAAAGTCTTCGACCAAGTCCTCCGCGTCCTCTATTCCGACGCTAACGCGAACCGTGTCGTCGAAGACGCCCGCGGCGCGCGCCGCCTCCTCCCCCGAATGGAGATAGAGAGTCGACGCCGGGTGGATGACCAGCGTGCGGACGTCCCCCAAGTTGCTAGCGATCGTCGCGCGCTTTAACGAATTGATAATCCGAAAAGCGCGCTCCTTCGAGCCCGCGCGAAAACTAAGGATTCCCCCGCCGAGACCGCGAAACAGTCTTTGCGCCGTTTTATGGCAAGGGTGACTTGGGAGCGTCAAGTAATTGACCTCGACTTTTCCCGTCGCCGCCAGCGCATTGGCGAGCGCGTCCGCGTTGCCGCAGATTCGCTCCATGCGCAGGCCGAGCGTGTCGAGACCGATTCCGGTCAAAAAAGCCCCCGTCGGCGCGAGCGCCCAGCCGAAGTTCTCGCAAACGTCGTTTCGCAAAGCGGCGGAAAGCGCGTATTTGCCGTATTTTCGGTACTCCGCGAGCGTCGGGAATCGAGCGAAGTCCCACGGGAACTTTCCGCCGTCCACGACGACGCCTCCGACCGAGTTGCCGCCGCCGTTAATGTATTTCGTCGTGGAGTGGACGACGACGCTCGCGCCCAACTCCAACGGTCTCGCGAGGTAGGGCGTCGCCGTCGTCGAGTCGACGATCAGGGGAATTCCCGCCTCGCGCGCAAAATCGGCGACCCGAGGAACGTCCAAAACCGAAAGCGACGGATTCGCGATCAATTCCCCTAAAATCGCGCGGGTTCTCTCCGTAACGAACTCTCTCGGATCGGACCCCTCGGGAGCGAAAACCGTTCGAATCCCAAGCCGATCCAAATTGCGAAAGAGGTCGTAAGTCCCCCCGTAGAACCCGTTGACCGCAAGGATCTCGTCCCCGCTTTGACAAATCGCGAGGATCGCCGCCGCCAGCGCCGACATGCCGCTACTGCAGCAAATCGCAGAAAAGCCTCGCTCTAGATCGCTTATCCGTCGCTCGAGCGCCGTTATCGTCGGATTCCCGACGCGAGTGTACGCGTAACCGCTCTTCTCGCGGCGAAACACCCGCTCCAAATCCTCCATCCGCTCGTACTGAAACGAGACCGTTTGGGAAATTGGAGGGACGATCTCGCGTTTTGGAGACGGCTCGATCCCGTTTCCCCGCAAGAGCTCGGTGTTAAATCGCATGCGACTCCCTTTCTTGCGCGACTACGCCGAAAAGAGCGCCGTCGAATAGTAGCGATCGCCGCTGTCCGGAAGGAGCGCCACGATCGTTTTTCCTTTGTTTTCGGGGCGTTTCGCCAATTGAATCGCCGCGAAAAGCGCCGCTCCGGAAGAGATCCCGACCGAAATCCCCTCTTTTCGCGCGAGAAGACGAGCCGTCTCGAACGCGTCCTCGTTCGTCGACGCGAAAACCTCGTCGTAAACTTTGACGTTCAGCGTCTCGGGGACGAAGCCCGCCCCAATTCCTTGGATCTTGTGCGCCCCCGAGCGACCTTCCGAAAGAACTGGAGAGTCTTTCGGCTCGACCGCGACGACCTTAACTCCGGGATTCTGAGACTTTAGGTATTCCCCCGCTCCCGTGATCGTGCCGCCGGTTCCGACCCCCGCCACAAAGACGTCGACTTTGCCGTCCGTGTCCTTCCAGATCTCCGGACCGGTCGTCTCGCGATGGATCTTCGGATTCGCCGGATTCACAAACTGACCCGGGATAAAAGCGTTCGGGATTTCCTTCGCCAATTCCTCCGCTTTCGCGATCGCCCCCTTCATGCCTTTCGAACCTTCGGTCAGAACCAATTCCGCCCCGTAAGCTTTCATTATATTGCGGCGCTCTTCGCTCATCGTCTCCGGCATCGTGATGACGAGGCGATACCCCTTCGCCGCCGCGATCGAAGCCAGCCCGATCCCCGTGTTGCCGCTCGTCGGCTCGATGATAACCGAATCCGGTTTCAATACCCCTCGTTCTTCCGCGTCTTCCAACATCGCTTTCGCGATGCGGTCTTTCACGCTCCCCGCCGGATTGAAGTATTCGAGTTTGACCAGAATCGTGGCTTCTAGCCCGAGCTCTTTTTCCAGATTCTCGATTTCGACCAGCGGCGTGTTGCCAATAAGCCCGAGCGCGCCTTTATAAATATTCGCCATTTCTATGTCCTTTTCGTTTCTCTGTCGCGAGGCTCGCGCCGTCGCGTTGCTTTGCCGTTTTTTCGCGTCCGAAACGCGGCTCGCGCCGTTCGTTCCGGGATCGCTTGTTATAATATACCATTTACCTACTATGTCAATAGGTTTTTGTTTGATTCTTTTTAAATTTCAATAAGTTTCGCCTTGGAACTTGTTAGAAAAGACTTACTTTTGGGTTCGAATTCGACGGCGCTAGGGTCGCGAGAAGGGAAGTTCCGCTTCCGCGAAGCAGCCGGGCGCTTCTTCTAGGCGCAGCGCGAACCCAAACTCCTCGGGATTTCTTTTAGAGACTTCGGAGAATCGCGAGACGAATCGATCGAGCGCCCAAAAGGCGATTTCTTCGGTCGACGGGTTCGTCGCCTCGAGCGAGACGACCTTTTCTGCCGGGGTGGGAGTCCCTTTCGACGGCGAGTCGGTCGCGACGATCGTTCGGTCGTTTAATTCGGCGAGAACTTCGAGCAGAACCCGTCGCGCCGCCACGAAATCGACGACGCAAGCGCTCTCGTCGAGCGAACCCGATATCTTAAGGCGCGCTCGAAATTCGTGCTCGTGAAGCGGCTCGACGAAAGGAGCGCCGAGAAAATCGGGCAGCGCCAGCGCGTGCCGCGCCTTGAAGATAAGAGCCGAATCGTCTAGAATTACGGAGTATTTAACTCGCTCGCGAGAGATCATCGCTTGTCCTTTTCCGGTTCGTTTAACGAAAAAAACGCGACGCGGAACGAGTCCGCGTCGCGACGACTTATTTAGGCGAATAGGTCGTTTGCGTTGTTTTGGAGGCTCCTTAAAGGAGTCTTATCGGATCGCGCCGCTCGGCGCTCGCGCCGTTCGCGCCGAAACCGGAGCGACCGGAGTCGATACTTGGTTCCCGTGGGCGGCGCTCGCCGGAGCGACCGAAGCGACCGGAGTCGAAACCCGATTCCCGTAGGCGGCGCTCACCGGAGCGACCGCGTACTCCCCGGAGTAGCCGATCGTCGGTTCCGTCGAGCCGATCGTCGGATCGAGGAAGATCGGCGCGTCGTCCGCGGCGGAGCTTGGAACGGTCGCCGGGGCGCTCGTCGGAGCGACGACGCGTTGCGGCTCGCGAGGAACCGTGAACCGGTAGGTTTGCGACGCGTTCGTTTGCGAAGCCGGAACGCTCGACGACGTTAAGTCGGTCGTTCCCATGCCCTGAACCGCCATAACCGAGCGCCCGCCGGAGAGCTGCTCGAAGCTCGGGAGACGATCCACGCCGGAGAGTCGATCTTGCGAGTCGCCCGACGTCGCCAAGTAATGTTGCAGCATCGCGTTGGTGATTTCGCCCGGATCGACCCAACGACCCGTGTCGTCGAGATTGAACACCCCGAGCATCAGCATGAGGCTCATGCGACGCGATTGGTACTGCAACCACATTTGCATAAATTCGTTTTGCGACGACAGCAGGTTGTCGAGCGCGTTGGTGAGCGCCTCGGCGTTCGCGTTGACCGAGCCGATGCGCGACGCGCTGGTCGGCGGCTTCGTCAGGTTGAGTTGCGCCGAGTGCACGCGCTTGATCGACGTCAAAACCGAGTCGCGCTGCAGTTCGAAGCTGATTTGCGCCAATTGCACCGCGCGAATCGCGCTGCGGATTTGCTGGTGAACCCCGTCCACGTAAGTGTAGTACGAGCGGCGCGCTTGGTCGTACGATATCAGCGCTTGGCGATAGCTGTTGCGCTCGAGGAACCGATCCAACGGAGCGTCGAACTGGACTCCCGCGCTAAAATGCGCGTTCTTCGCGCTAAACGCGAGCGGGTTCGATCCTTCGTTCTGAATCGAGCCGGAGACCGACACGCTCAAATCGCTTCGCAGTTGGTCCGCGACGATCTCGATATTGCGCCATTGATCGACTAGGTTCGACCGCGCGTTCATCCAGTCCAGTCGTCGCTCCCGAGCGACCCCGAACGCCGTGTCCGAGTCCACGTCGACGACCGAAAGCTCGATCGATTCCAGACGCGCTCGCGCTTGCACGAGGCGGAGCGTCATCACGTCTTCCGAGAGTTTCGTCAAGCAGGACGTGAACCAGTAACGGTAAACGTCGGATCGCGCGAGACCGCCGGATCGCAAATTCGCCAGCGAGCGCTCCAGTCGAGCGCGGCGCGCGTTGTACGCCTCGCGGTTTTCCTCGGTCATATGCGAGGCTTCCTCGTCGAGGATCGCCAATTCCCGCTCGATTTCGTCCGCGTTGAACTGAATCGGATCGTTCAGGTCCGACGTCATGTGCAAATCGTCGACCAGTTGCAGCGTCGCTCGATCGAACGGAGACGGCTCCTTTCCCTCGCGCTGGATCGCGATCATTTGCGCCAAATCGTCCGGCTTGTACTTCAGCGCCGTTTGGCGAATCAGCTCGAACGTCTTCGCGATATTGTACTTAACCCCGCGAGATTTCAAAACGACCCCGAACTCGTTGACCGTCTCGTTCTGGCGATCCAAATCGTCTCGGATTTCCGCGATTCGCTTGTCGACGACCGCGTGGTCGAAGAACGAGCTGTCCAGCTCCGCGTTCTCTGCCTCGAACCGGGTCTTCATCGCGTCGAGCGCGCGATCGCGTCTCGGACGAATTTCCGTTTCCAATCGAACCAGATCCGCGTTCGTCTCGTCCAAGCCGACCGCGAACTGTTGATCGTAGTCGTTAAAGATCGCCCAAAGGTCCGCCGTCGAGACTTGCGTAATCGCCGGGTTTTCCAAGTCGGCGATCGATTGGACGTAGCGAGCCGTCCCGTTTCCGATCACCGTATGGTTCTTATTGCGCAACCACGCTAAGAGCGTCGAAACGTCCGCCTGGAATTTCTCGAGCGTCGCGGGCATCAGGCTGAATTGGTTCACCAACGGATCGCGCGCGACCACGTTTTCGATATTGGGCGGAAGTCCCAGATCCATCAAATACGACTCGATCGAGTCGCGGTAGTTGTCTTTAAGCTCGATGTACTGCTTTTGCGCGGAGAGCCAGTTTTGGCGAACCCGGTCGACTTCCGTGCGGTCCGTGACGCGGCTCGTCGCGAAATATTCTTCGTAGCGTTGGTAGTTGTCCGCCAGCGAGGCGACGTTCGATTCCAAGTTGCGCATGCGAACTTGGCTCGCGAGAAGTCCGTAGAAACCGCCCACTTGAGCGTTCGAGACCCCCTCGCCCGGATAGCCCCCGCTCGAAGGCGCGCGAACCGGCGAGCTTCCCGTGAGAACGCCGACGTAGAAGCCCTGTTGGTAAAACGCCAATTGACGAACGTTCGCCAGCAAACGGCGCTCGCTGCGCGTTAGGTTTTCGAGCACGATCGCCCGACCCGCCCCGCGAAGGAACGGTTGCGTTAGCGAATAACCGAGCGTCGTCGTCGGAGTGAATCGCTGGCTGTCCGGAGAGAACGTCCAGACCATCGAATTTGCCAGCGTGACTAGCGCGTCGGCCCCGGTCGCCATCTTTTGGCGCGCTCCCGCGTTGATCGTCTCGAGACTTAGCGTCGAGACCGAGTCTTTCCGGAATCCCCCGCTGTTGTTGTAAAATAGCGAGCTTCCCCCGTAGAATTTCACGTCGAACGCGTAGCGCTCCGCCGTGACGTTCAGCGCCGCCAGATAGACGCTTTCCAGCGCCGTTCGATATTCCGGCGAGTGCAGAAGCGCCAAGTCGAACGCGACTTTCTGATCGAGCACGATCTCGCCCTTTTCGTTCGGAGCGGGCAGCGTGTTTCGCCAATTCTCGTTCTCCACCGTCTGGACGAATCCGTTTTTCGTCCACTTTTGCAGACCTTTGGGACCTTCGACGTCGGCGAGAAGACGCCCCGCCGTCCCGTCGTCGACCGGGGAGGGTTGCGCGTCCGGATCGTAGAGATTCGCGTATCGCGACCCGCAGGAATCTTGGAGCGTGAATCCGTCAAGCTCCCAGTATTTCGTTCGATCGTCGTTCGTTTCGACGGCGTTCAACAACTCGTAGACGTCGTTGTCGGCGTCCGTTCGATACTTCTGGCGCGAGCAGCCGGTTCCCGTCGCGAGGAATGTCGCGCCCGCTAGCAGCGCCGTTACTAGAAGGGCGCGACCGCGAGTCGAGCGACGCCGCTCGATCTCGTTTCGCGCGACGGCGCGGGGGGGTTTCTGATTCTTCATAATAGCCTCGTGCTTTACGGTGGCGCCCGTCCTTGGGCGTCCCGACAACGTAAACGGTTTGCGTTTCGCGCGACGAGCGTCGCCTATCGCTCGTCCGCGTCGCTTTCGCTCGCCTCGCCTAAAGCGACCGAAAGCGTCGAGCCGAGCGTTTCGCCCGCGAGCTTTGAACGGGAACCCCGCGCGAAACGATCGACGACCGATTTATTCCACCGGCTATTCGTACTTTTCGGATTAAACGGATATTCTATTTAGAACTATTTTTTTGAAAAATCGGAATATTTTAACATTTGTCGTTGTTTACCGAGCGAGAAAAGCCCGGAGCGCGAGAGAAAAAAGCGCGATTTAACTTATGAAAAAAAAGACGTTGCGAAGCGCGGCGCTTAGAGGGAGCGCCTCGCGAGCGCCGCCGCGAGCCAGAGACCGAGCGCGAGCGCCCCCAAGCCGAGAACGTTTTGGACGAGGAAATCCAAGCAAGCGCGTCCGTATTCCCGAGCCTTTAACAGAGAATGGAGCTCGAACGCGTAGGTCGAGAAGGTCGTGAACGCGCCGCAAAACCCGGTCAGCGCGATCGTTTTGATTTGCGGGTCCCAGCGCGTTTTGACCGCGAACAGGCCGACGATCGCCCCGAACAGAAGACAGCCGAACAAATTGACGATCGCCGTTCCCCAAGGAGATCCCTTGCCGAAGACCGAGCCGAGGGCCGTCGAAAGCCCGAAACGCGAAAGCGCCCCGCAGCCTCCGGCGACGAAAAGACAAGCCAACAATCGAGCCGACAAGCGATCCTCCAGAGTCTCGGAACCGAGCGAGAACGCGCTCGCTCGGCTCCGAGTTTAAACGCGCGCTAGTTTTCCAAGTTCAACTTGGCGCTAAGCCAACGTCCGAGCCAAGCGACCGGGACGATCGTGAACGTCAAAGCCGTAATCCAGATCCATTGCGCGAACGAGAGGGGTTGGGTTCGGAAGAAAACTCCGACCGCCGGGATCTGAACCATAACGATTTGAAGCGCCGTGATTCCAAAGACGATTCCGAGGAACAGCTTGTTCTTCCATACGAGATCGAACGGCCCCTCGTCGTGTCGCAGCGCGCGGCAGTTGAATTTGTGCCAGAACTGGAACATCACGAGGATCGTGAAGAAAATCGTGAGGTTTTCGAGATTCGCTTTGTCGAAATTCTCGGCGCTCAGTTCAAACTTGTGCGTCGCGAACCAGCTTCCAAAGAGCGCGCCGAACATAATCGCGACTTGGTAAAGCCCCGACACGAGGATCGAGATTCCCATCGAGCCGTTGATCACGTTCGCGTCGCGGGAAATCGGCTTGTCCTTCATCGTGTGGGGACGAGGCGGATCGGTCGACAGCGCGAGCGCGGCGAACGTGTCCATGATGATGTTGATCCACAAGAGCTGCGTTACCGTCAGCGGGAGGGGAACTCCGACGAGCGGTCCGAGCGTCGAGCAGATTAGCGCCACGAAGTTGACCGAAAGCTGGAATTGCAGGAATCGGCGAATGTTTTGGAACAGGGTTCGCCCCCACCACACGCCCGTCACGACGCTCTTGAAGTTGTCGTCGATCAAGATAATGTCGGACGCCTCTTTCGCGACTTCCGTTCCGGTGATTCCCATCGAAAGCCCGACGTCCGCCGCTTTTAGCGCCGGAGCGTCGTTCGTGCCGTCTCCGGTCATCGCGACGACCTCGCCCTTGCGGTGCAGAGCCTGCACGAGGCGCAGTTTGTCCGACGGCGTGGAGCGCGCGAGCACTCGCAGTTTCTCCGCGACCTCGGGCAGTTCCTCGTCGGAAACTTGGGCGAATTCCTCCGAGGTCATCGCGATTTCGTCTTCCGCGCCGGTATAGATTCCCACGTTCTTCGCGATCGCGACCGCCGTCGGCTTCGCGTCTCCCGTGATCATCTTGACTTGGATCCCCGCCTCTCGGCATTGCGCGATCGCGCCCGGCACCTCGGGGCGCGCCGGGTCTTGGATCCCGACGAAGCCGATTAGGCAACGGTTCGGGCAGTTGACGCAAAGCTTCTCGTTCTGCGCGCCCGACTTGCAGTTCGCGCAGTGATCGTCGTCGCTCGGGAGCTTCTCGCTGAACGCCAAAACGCGCAGCGCCGCGTCGGACGCGTCGGCGAGCGCCTTTTGAATCGTTTCCATATGATTGGAGATCGGCTCGACTTTTCCGTCGACCAAAACGGTCGAGCAGCGCGCCAAAACGCGCTCCGGAGCGCCCTTGACCAGGCAGTTTTGCTCCCCGTTCCCCGACTCGTAGGCGGAGACGGAGAATTTGCGGTCGGAGTTGTGCCCGAGCTCGTAGACTCGAACCGGCGCCTTGTCGCGCTCGGCGTGGTAGTCGACGCCTTGGTCGCGCAGGAACGTAAGGAGCGCGCACTCGGTCGGGTTCCCGACGCCGGAGACTTTCTCCGCCCCGTCGACCGTTTCGACTCGCAGGTTCGCTTGGCTATTGACCGCGATTCCGCGAACGAGTCGCTCCCAGCCGGAGCCCTTCTTCAGTTCCTCGAATCGGTCGCGCTCGAAGACCTTTCCGTCGGCGAAAACGCGGACCGGGGTCATTTTGTTTTCGGTAAGGGTTCCGGTCTTGTCGGTGCAGATAATCGTCGCCGAGCCGATCGTTTCCGAGGCGATGAGTCGTCGAATCAGGCAGTTTTCTCGCGCCATCTTCATCGTATTGAGGGCGAGGCTGATCGTGACCATCATCGGCAGACCTTCCGGAACCGCCACCACGATGATCGTCACCGCCACCACGAACGCCAACAACACCGATTTGAGCAATTCGACGCCCGGAACTTTGGGAGAGCTAAATTCCTCTATCCCGGGAATCAGTTGACCGTTCATCATTCCCCAAATTCCCGCGAAAATCGCGAACAGCGCGATAAAGCAAGGCAGAACGATTAGCGCCGAAATCTTTTTCGATTGAACGGGCGTTCCCATGCTCGCGAAGAACGGCTTCGCCGCGAAACGTTCGAGAACGACTCCTAGCAGGAGCGCGAGAATCGCGATCGACGCGAAAGCGCCGCTCGAGTGGACGAGCGCCTTCGAAACCTCGGAATGACAAATCGCGAGCATCGTCATCACCGAGAAAATCGCCGTCGCGGCGGAGACTCCGACCACGCTGATCAACTGCGCCAATTTCGCGAGTTTCTGAACCAACGGCGTCTCGGAGTCGTCGATCGCCGCCGACGCCAGCGCGTCCGCGATCTTGCCCATTTCCGTGGCGTCGCCGACCGAAGTGACCAGGAGCCAGCCTCTGCCGTCCGAAACGGTCGTTCCGCGCATCGCGAAATCGTCGGCCCCCATCTTGGCGACTTTCCCCTGCGCCTCGACGTCCCAGACGTTTTGCGTCGGGATTTTGCGGACGGGAACCGATTCTCCGGTGAACGTCGCTTGGTCGACGAATAGATTCGTCGCGTCGAGCACGATACCGTCGGCGGGGAGTTTGTCCCCCGACTCGAGGCGAACCACGTCTCCGACTACCACGTCTTTGATGCTGATTTTATCGAGCTGTCCGTCGCGAACGACTTTGATCGGAACGTCCTCTTTAATCTTATTGAGGGCCTCGAATTCCTTCGCGCTTTTGCGCTCGCTGAAGAATCCGACGAGGGTCGCCAACGCGACGGCGATGAACACCCCGATCGTGTCGATGAAATTCGCTTCGGCGTCGCGGAGTCCCCACTTTTCGATCGCCGTGACTATCAACGAAAGAACCGCGGACGCCAGCAGGATCTTGATCGTCGGATCGTCGAATTTCGAAAGGAGCTCCTTCCACCACGGCTCGCGCGCGGGGGGCGTTAGCTCGTTGCGCCCGTGTTTCTCTCGAGACGCGCTCGCTTGCTCGGTCGTCAGACCTTTTTCTAGGGAGTACTTATATTCCCCAAATCGAATCTCGGTTCCGGCGTTGCTCGCGCGCGCGGCGATCTTCGGAGCGGAGGCTTCGGTCGCGGTTTTCTTTTGGGAATTCTTTGCGTTTTTGGCCATTTTGGTCGTTTCCCTAAAATGCCGTTCTTACTTCATACCCAGCGGACGTCGCGATTCGGTCGGATCGTCCGATTCCACATAATTTTCGTCGGCGTTTAAACTATCGAACTCGTCCGTTGGCGATTCGAGCTCCTCGCAAGGCGAGTCGTCGAGCGCGACGTCGACCCCGTCCACTAGCTCGTTGAACTCGTCGTCCGGTAGCCGCTCGAAGTCCTCGTCAAATTCGTCGTCGAAGTCGTCTTGCTCGTCTTGCTCGTCGTAGAACGGGTCGTCGGGAGCTTGGTCGGAAAAAAAGAATCGAATCGACTTCGATTCCTCGAAACGCTCTTCGTCGCTCATTAAAATGTCCTCCGGCGGATCCGCGAAACGCGCTCGATCCAGCGCCTCCGCGTCGTCGCTCGCGACGATCTCGGGGCTCGGTATTTCCGGCTCCGCGCTCGTTTTGCGCTTTCGCGCGCCGGGTCGGGCCGCGGGGTCGGCTTGCGCTCTCTTTGCCATGGCGCTTTCGTCCTGTGTTGGTGAAACGTTCGGTTTACCCGACGAGGGTCGATTCATTATAGCGCTCGCGATTTTTTGAGAAAAGGGCGCGATCTATTTTCCTAGAAAGAATCCTTATTTTTTTGCGAAAAGGAATAGGGGGCTGGTCGGAATCGCGATTTTGTTCTACAATAAGAGACGCGTCGGCGCGAGTCGGCGCCACGGGGCGCGCGTCGCGAAAAGACGCGGCGCGACGCGTTCAGGATTCGGACGACAAAGGAAAAGAACGGTGTTTCGAACTAAAACATGCGGCGAATTGCGCCTTGCGAACGCGGGCGAAACGGTTACGCTGAGCGGATGGGTCGACTCCGCGCGCGATCACAGCGGGGTCTTTTTTGTCAATCTTCGAGATCGTTACGGCAAGACGCAAACGGTTTTTAACGCTTCGGACGACGCGAGTCTCTTCGATTTGGTCAAGACGTTGCGGAACGAGGACGTCGTCCAAATAACCGGCGAGGTTTTGGCGCGTCCCGAGGGGCTCGTCAACCCCGCGATGGCGACGGGAGAAATCGAGGTCAAGGCGACGAAGCTCGTCGTTCTCAATCGCTCGGAGCCGGTTCCGTTCCTTCCCTCCGCGCCGGAGATTCCCTCGGAGGAAGCGCGGCTCAAGTACCGCTACATCGACTTGCGTCGTCCGGAAATGCAGCGCGTTCTGACCCTGCGGCACCGGATAACCAAAACGTTGCGCGACTTTTTCGACGAAAACGACTTCCTCGAGGTCGAGACCCCTATTTTGGGCAAAAGCACGCCCGAGGGCGCTCGCGACTATCTCGTGCCGAGCCGCGTGACCCAAGGAACCTTCTACGCGCTCCCGCAGTCGCCTCAGCTTTATAAACAGCTCCTAATGATCGCCGGTTACGATCGTTACGTCCAAGTCGCGCGCTGCTTTCGCGACGAGGACCTGCGCGCCGACCGCCAGCCGGAGTTCACCCAGCTGGACGTCGAAATGTCGTTCGTCGACATGGAGGACATAATCGAGCTGATTAGCAAATTGGTCGCGCGCCTCATGAAGGACGTCAAGGGAACCGAGATTTCCCTCCCGATTCCTCGCATTACCTACGACGAGGCGATGGAGCGCTTTGGAAGCGACGCGCCCGACTTGCGCTACGGAATGGAACTAAAAGACGTTACCGAAATCGCGAAAACGGTCGATTTCAAAGTGTTCCGCTCGGTCGCGGAGAGCGCCGGGGGGCGCGTTCGCGGGATCAACGTCAAGAACGCCGCCGACAAGTTCAGCCGCAAAGATATCGACGGGCTCACGACTTGGACCGCCGAACAGTTTGGCGCCAAGGGGATCGTCTGGTTCAAGGTCGACGCCGAGGGGGTTCTCGGCGGGTCGAGCGCCAAGAACTTTACCGCGGAACAGCTCAAAGCGATCGGCGACAAACTCGAAGTCGAGCCGAACGACCTACTCCTCTTCTCGTGCGGCGACTTCAACTTAACTTGCCGCGTCCTCAACGGGTTGCGCCGTCGGCTCGCCGCCCAACTCCGCCTCTTCGACCCGACCGAAATGAACTTCTGCTGGGTCGTCAAGTTCCCGATGTTCGATTGGGACGAAGAGGAGAATCGCTGGGTCGCCATGCACCATCCCTTCACAATGCCGCTCGTCGAAGACCTTCCGAAACTCGACGGTTCCGCCGACGATATTCGCGCGATTCGCGCCCAAGCCTACGACCTCGTGCTCAACGGGTTCGAGGCGGGGGGCGGCACGATCCGCATCCACGACGGCGAGATCCAAAACAAAGTGTTCGGGTTGCTCGGCATGACCCGCGAGCAAGCGCGCGAGCAGTTCGGGTTCCTCGTCGACGCGCTGCGCTTCGGCGCGCCTCCGCACGGGGGGCTCGCGCTCGGGCTCGACCGCGTCGTCATGCTCTTCGCCGGCGTCGACAATATTCGCGACTGCATCGCGTTCCCCAAGACGACCAAAGCCAGCGACTTAATGACCGGCGCGCCCGCGGAGGTCGCGCCCAAGCAATTGGCGGAATTGGCGATCAAGACGACCGTCGAAGAAAAGAACCCCCAAGCCCAATAAGGAAGCGCCAATGGAAGAATTTGATAAAATCCAAGAGGCGGTCGCTGTCGTTCGCGAGCGCTGGAACAAAACCGCGGACGTCGGAATCGTTTTGGGCACCGGTCTCGGCGCCCTCGCCGACAGTATCGACGTCGACGTCGTTATTCCCTACGAAGAGCTTCCGCACTTCGCGCGCTCGACCGTCGAGACCCACGCCGGACGTTTGATTCTCGGAACCCTCGAGGGCAAGAGCGTCGTCGCGATGCAGGGGCGATTCCACTACTACGAAGGGTATTCCCCGAAGGAAATTACGTTCCCGATTCGCGTTATGAAAGCGCTCGGCGCCGGGATCCTCGTCGTCTCCAACGCCTGCGGAGGCTTGAATCCCCAATTCAAGCCGGGCGACGTCATGCTCATCGAGGACCATATCAATATGCTCGGCGTCAACCCGTTGATCGGAAAGAACGACGACCGACTCGGTCCTCGATTCCCCGACATGATCGAGCCCTATTCGAAAGAATTGCTCGAAAAGGCGCGGCAAGTCGCCCTGGAACTCGGCGTTATGACCCAAAAGGGCGTCTACGTCGCCGTCGCGGGACCGAATCTCGAAACTCGCGCGGAGTATCGGTTTTTCCGCGCGATCGGCGCCGACGTCGTCGGAATGTCGACCGTTCCGGAGACGATCGTCGCGGTTCACGCGGGGATGAAAGTCCTCGGTTTCTCGATCGTTACCGACATGGGACTCGCGGACGCGCTCGAGCCGGTCGATATCGCGAGAATTCTTAAAAACGCCGGAGAGGCGGAGCCGAAGATGAACGCGATTATTCGCGGCGTTTTGAAAACGCTCTAACCTCCGTTTTGACAGTCCGTTAAAAAAGCGCCGCGCCGAGAGCGGAAACCCTCGGCGCGGCGCTTTTGTTCTAATTCTGTTATCTATCGACGCTTAGAGATTGTAGTCGAGGAGTTGGAACATTTCGTTCGACTCGACGTCGCGCCCTCCGAAGCAGAAGGTTTCCTCGACGTCCTCGTCCCAAGACTCCGGATAATCGCCTTTGTCGACGAATCCGAGCAGCTCGCGCGACCGGCTGGGGGCCTGCAGTTTGCGCAGGGCCTTCGCCTCGATTTGTCGAACTCGCTCGCGCGTTACCTCGAAGACCTTTCCGACTTCCTCGAGCGTGTACTCGCAACCGTCCTCGAATCCGAAGCGCATCTTGACGATCTCGCGCTCGCGCTCGGTCAGCGTCATGAGGACCTGCTCCAACTTTCGGTGCAGCGCGTTGTTGGAGGCCTCGCGCTCGGGTCGTTGAAACGCTCGGTCCGGGATGAAGTCGCCGAAGCGGGACCCCGCCGCCTCGCCGACCGGGCACTCGAGGCTAATCGGGGAGGTTCCGGTTTGGAAGATTCTCTTGATTTCGTCGGGGCGCATTTCGGTTCGCAGGGCGAGCTCCTCGTCGGTGAACTCGCGCCCGAAGCGATGAAAACCGTCTTTTTGTAGCGAGCGCAACTTGGCGAGGGCCTCGATCATGTGCGCCGGGACGCGGATCGTGCGCCCCTGCTCCGCGATGGCGCGCGCGATCGCCTGGCGAATCCACCAGGTGGCGTAAGTCGAGAATTTGAATCCCTTTTTGCGCTCGAATTTGTCGACCGCGCGCATGAGTCCCGAGTTCCCCTCTTGAATGAGGTCCAAGAAGCTCATTCCGCGATTGCGATACTTCTTCGCGATCGAGACGACCAGGCGCAAATTGCCGCGCGTCAAGGCGTTCTTCGCCTCCTCGTAGGCGGTTCGTCGGCGCTCGATCTTTTTGATTCTTCGCTCCAGCGCGGCGGGGGACTCGCCCGCTTTGCGAATCAGGGCGCGGAGCTCGCGCAGCTTTTCGGAGCGACGCGCCGGAGTGTGGCGCGCGAATTGCGGGGAGTTTTTCAGCTCGGTAATTTTGCGGATTTTGTCGCGCGTCTCGACCATCAAATCGACCGCGGCTTTCGCGCGTCGGGTGCGCAGCTTTAGCTCCTCGACCAAGAAGGCGGCGCGTCGACGGCGGGCGAGGGACTCGCGGAGCAGGGCGCGGGTCTTGGCTTTCGACTCCTCGACGCGCTCTTGCGAGGAGAGCAAATCGTCGCTGGCGCGGAACTCGCGCTCGGCGCGTCGGGCGCGTCGCAACCGCCGGCGCTCGCGATAGTTGCGCTTGAGGTCCCGATTGATCGCCGTCAGGGTTCGCAGGTGGGGCGGAATGAGGCGCAAGGTCGTCTCTTTCGTCTGCGCCTCGTCGGAGGAATCGTCGGCGGCGGATTTGAACGTGCGGTCGAACGCCTTCGTGCCCGCGTTGATTTCTCGGAGGGTTCGCTCGACGTCGACGAGGGCCATCGGGGAGGAGAAGACGACGAGCCGGTAGGCGCGCCGGGCCCGCTCGACCTCGCGGGCGGCGGCGATTTCCTCGTCGCGGGTAAGTAGCGGAATATTGGCGAGCTCGCGCATATAGAGCCGCACGGGGTCGACCTTTCCGCGCTCGTTTTCGACCAGATCGAGCGCGAGTTCGCTCGTTTTGTCGAGCGAGGATTCGGGATCGAGCCTAAAATCGCTCAGCGACCCTTGAACGATAACCGAGGGCTCGTCGTCCCCGTCGGCGCAGTAGGTCTCGTAATGGGCGTCCCCTTCGTCGATAATCTCGACCTCTTCCTCTTCGAGTCGATTTCGCCATTCGCCGACCCAGGAGGAATCGATCGTTTCGGCGTTGAGAATCAGCTGGGCGAACTCAGCGGCGGTAACGTAGCCCCGCGATTTCCCCAGTTGCAACAGTTCTTGAAATTCCGGGACGTTCCATTCGGGTTTGGTCACAAATCAACTCCTTCGACGAACGAGTCGTCGGTAAGGGACGATCGAGCCGCGACGAGCGCTCGACGTTTGGGTAACGGATCCGTGGCGCCGAGCGATAACGACAAGTCGCCGACAAGGTCGCTTCGGGACCGCGGACTCCACAAAAACGAAAATCGCGCGAGGATCGCGCTATGGGCGATTACGCGAGTTCCGTCGGTATTTTTGCGCGGGTTTTCGCGCGAATTTCCTTTTTATTCCTCTCGATTGTCGATTTCTTCGTTGTAAATCATATTCGCCTTGCGATTTTCCTGGCTTGCCCGAACCGCGTCGCGGAGTTTTTCGAGGGCCTTGATTTTGTCGTCGGGATCGAGGGAGCCCTCTCGCAGGGAGCCGACGATCTTCGGCTCCTCGCGGACGAGCCTCGCGCGCTCGAACCCGGCGAAGACGTCGCGAAAAATCGTTTCTCGGGTTTCCGGATCCGCGAGCAATTTCGGCAAATTCTTGGCGTCGGCGTCGTCCGCCAGGTCCGCGAGAACCCCCTTCATATCGACGTCCTCGTATCGGAGCGCGAGGCGGTCGAAGGTCGGGCTCAGACCGCGCTCGAGGTAGTCGCGCGCGACGAGCTCGAGCTGCCGCGCGATCGGGGAGCGCAACTCGTCGACGTCGACGCTCGCGACGAGCCTCGGGAAAAGGTCGGGGGCGGCGAGCCAGATTTCGAGGTACTCCGTTTCGAGGGCGCTCGGTCGAAACTGGGGATCGCGCAGGAGAAATCGCTCGAAGGGGGCGAAGCGCTCGCGCAATTCCTCATCGGTCTCGTCTTCTTCGTTCGGGGCGGGATAGATCCAGTCGCGGCGAAATTGGGCGATTTTGGCCTCCTCGGGGTCGATCGGGGCGGTTTCGGGGCCGATCGCGTCGGGGGCTCGGTCGGCGCGGCGGTTTTCGCGGTCCTCGTCTCGGCGGAACCGTTGGGCGTTTCGCTCGCGCTTTTGCGCCAGCTGGTTTCGAATTTCTTCCTCGCTCACGCGAAATCGGGTCGAGAGGCGCTGAATCGTCTTAATGAAGCGGAGCCTGGCGGGGTCGTTCGATGCTCGGGATTTTTCGGGAAAAAGAGAGACGACGTCGAGCAGGGAGTCGAGCGCTTTCGCGGAGCCCACCACGTCGTCGTCGAGATCGATTCCGGCGGTCGCGGTCTCGAAGGCGCGCTCGAGCGCGTCGACGGGGGCGGTTTTCAGCAGGCGGGCGAACTCGTCGGCTCCGTTTTCCAAGAGAAATTCGCAGGGGTCGGCGTCGTTCGGAAGGGTCAGGACGCTCATGTCGACGCCCTGCTCGACAAAGAATCGAAGCACTTCGCTCGCGCGCCTGCGCCCGGCCTCGTCCCCGTCGAGCAAAAGAATCATTTTCTCCGCGAACCGCTTTAAGACGCGCACGTGCTCGGAGCCGAGCGCCGTTCCGAGCACGGCGACGACGTTTTCAAATCCGAATTGCGAGGCGGCGATGCAGTCGGTGTAGCCCTCGGTGATGAGAACCGTTTTCTTCTCGCGACTCGCGTTTCGCGCCAAGTCGAGACCGTAGAGCATTTTCGACTTGGTAAAGACGGGAGTTTCCGGCGAATTGACGTATTTCGCCGGGCTTTTAATCGACGAATTGGGGAGAAGTCGCCCCCCGAAGGCGACGACGCGGTCTTGGACGTCGCGAATCGGGAAAATAAGCCGACCGCGAAATCGGTCGTAGTATCGTCGGCGCTCGGCGTCGGTCAGTTGTTTCGCATTCGGCGGAACGGGTCGGGGAAGGGGATAGCCGCGCTCGTCGAACTCTTCGCGAAACGCCAAGACGCCCGCCGCCTCGAGGACGCGGGTTCGGAAGCGATCTCCCCCGATCCAGTCGAGCACCGCCTCGTAACTCGAGGGCGCGTAGCCCAGACCGAATTTTTCGCTCGACGCCTCGGAGATTCCGCGCTCGCGAACGTAGGCGCGGGCCTCCTCGGCCTCGGGGGAGGTCAGCAGGGTTTCGCGGTATTTGCCCGCCAACCAGCCGAGGGCGGCGTAGATCGCGCGCTTGTCGACGTCTCGCGGAAGCTCGATCGGGGCTTCCTCGAATCCCTCGGGGGCGCCGGGCCCCGCGGGCGCGGCGATTTGACGGGCGCGCCTTCGCTTGGGGCGCTCGATCAGCTCGATTCCCGCCATATCGGCGAGGATCTTCATGCTCTCTTTAAAGTCGACGTTCTCCATCTTCATTACGAAAGAGAACGCGTCCCCGCCGATATCGCAGACCCAGCACTTGAAGGTCTGGCGCTGGGGATTGACCTGAAGACTCGGGCGGGAGTCGTTGTGCCACGGGCATAGCCCCACGAAGTTCCCCCCTTGACGGCGCAGGGGCACGTACCGTTCCACCAGATCGACGATATCGATCGCCTCTCGGATTTGCTCGCGTTGGTCGAACGAACTATCGAACGATGGGGACAACTCGTTTCGCTCCGTCGGCTCGAGTATAAAAAAGTTGAAAAAGGGTATTGACTTCGACGAAAGGAATCGTTAAAGTCTGCCTATCTTGCTTGGACGGGAGCGACGAGGCGCCCGGAGCCAAGGATACAGTTTTAACAATTATAGCGATTTTGTCGCCAACAGCTCTGGATTATAACGCCTCGGTTTTATCCCGTCAAGGGAATTTTCTCTCAAGTTCTCGATTTAATTTGCCGATTCGCGCGAGACGGTTTAAAATGGAAAATCCGCGCAAAGCGGAGAATCGGAATCCGGGATTTCGCCCTCGCTCTGCGCTTTGCGAGCGATTTGTCGATTGTAATAACGCGGGCTCGCGAAAAAGGGGAATTTTTTCTCGGGGATGGGCGCGAAACGCGCTATTTTACGACCCAAACGAGTTATAATGAACGTTTGGCGCTCGAGTCGTCGAGCGCCTTGGGAGCGTTTTGTAGCGAGAAGAGCCATGTCGACGTCGATTTCCAAGCGCGCTCGGTCGCGCGAGCCGAACGCCGCGATGAAGGTCGCGGTCGGCGCTCTATTGTTTGTCGCGCTCGGTTCGTTCGCCGGTTGCGATTCTCTGAAGGACCACAAGTGCTGTCTTTTTAAGCCGGGGGGCATTTTCGCGGAGGACGAGCGTAAGGAAGTCGAGCGGGTTAGCTCCTCCGAAGAGAAGGACATCGTGGCGCGGGCGGCGTCCGCCGCTCGGCAGAAGAAAGAGGCTTGGGAGCCGACCGATTCGGAGTTGCGCTACGCGAAAGACGCGGGGATCGACTTGCGAGACTACGCGTGGTCGACGCAGCGCCCGAACGGCGGGGTTCTCTTTCCGACGGAATTGAAAAAGCGGGGTCCGGCGGTGGTGGTCGCGCCGGAGACGATTTGCGCCCCGACGGGGACCGACATTATTCTCGTGGCGAGCTATATCGATAGCGACAACGAGCATTTGACGGTTGGGGAAAAGCTCTCTTGGGAGATTTCCGGGGTTGGGAGCTTTACGTCGACGAACCCAAAGAACTCGACTCGCATTTTGCAATGCCCTTGGTCTCCGACCTCCCATTCGGTCGAGGGTCGCTCGCAAACGACCGAGACGTCGGGTCAGCTTTATCGCATAACGCGGGGCACGAAATCGACGGAGGACGACGTCGCCATATTGAGGGGTCAGTCGTGGACGTCGGTCTTGTCCTACGAAGAGGGGACCAGCACGGTCGTCGTCGGTAGTTCCGAGGTTCCCGAGTGGACGAATCGCCGAGCGGAAGCGCAAATCCATTGGATCGACGCGGCGTTTCGGTACCCGGAGTCGTCGGTCGGTCCGATCGATCGACCGGGCTCTTTGGAGACGATCGTTCGGCGCCGCTCGAACGCGGAACCGCGCGCCGACTGGCCGGTTCGGTACGAGGTTCTTTCGGGGGAAGGGGGGTTCGACTCCGGGGGCGGAACCCTTCGCCGCGCGGTAACGATTCCGACCGACGCCAACGGTCGCGCCTCGGTTTTGCTCGGTCAAAACGGGAGTCGCGCGGGCACGACGAAAGTCAAGGTCTCGATTTATCGCCCGGGAACCGCCGACGCTCGCGAGACGGTGGTCGACAGTCGGACGATCAACTACACCTGGACCACCGCGGCGCCGGTCGGGATTCAGATGATCGCGCCTCCGACGGCGGCGGTCGGCGCCGAAGTTCGGTACCAGATCGTGATCAACAACTTCTCGGACTTCGCTCAGAACGTGGACGTTTCGGTCGATATTCCGCTGGGCGGGCGATTCGTGTCGATCGATCCCCCGATCGGGAACCAGACGGATCCGCAACGGCAGTTGAAGTGGCGAGTGGAACATTTGGCGGCGAGAGGCTCCCTGACGTTCGATCTTATTTTGCGCAAAGAGCGGGACGGAGATCTCGATTTGCGCGCGACGATTATTAAAGCGGAACCGAGCTCGGGGGCGAGCTCCGCGCCCGCCGCCAATCAAGGTTCGGGAACGACTCCGCCGGTCGAGGGGGGTCGATAAGGTTTTTCCGGCGCCTTTACGGAATCGCGCATTGGCGCTATAATGGTTCCGATTTTTTATCGCGCCGGAGCGGAGCGAGGCTCCGGCGCCCGACGAAAGCAAACGAAAACGCCGTTGAATTAGCGATGTTTATAGAAGATACGAATCGCCGCGTCGTCATAACGGGCATGGGCGCGACGAGCGCTCTGGGATCGACCTTGGAGGAGCTTTGGCGCGCCGCGCGCGACGGGATTTGCGCCGTTCGGTCGACGACCGAGAACGAGACCTATCCGACGACCCATGTCGCCCCGATCGACTCCTTCCAGGGAAAAATCCAAGACTTTGGGGAACTGGACGATTCCAAAAAGAAGGCGATTCGCAAGGGAATTAAGCTGATGTCGCGCGAGATCCAGCTCGGGGTCGCCTCCGCGCAGCGCGCGATCGCCGACGCCTCGCTCGACGGTCAATATCCCTCGGCTCGAGTGGGGGTCTCGTTCGCTTCCGACTATATCGTTACGACGCCGCAAGAGCTTATCGACGCGATCGCCGCGTGCCGCAAAGAGAGCGAGGACGGCGAGGAGGTCTTCGACGGGTCCCATTGGCGCGAGAACGGGCTCTCTAAAATGACCCCGCTCTGGCAGTTGAAGTATCTGACCAATATGGTCGCGAGCCATATAACGATCTATAACGAGTTTCTCGGACCGGCGTTCGATATGACGAATCGGGAAGCGTCTTTTTCCGCCGCGCTCGGGGACGCCGCCGAAACGATTAAGTCGGGTCGCGCGGACGCGATGATCGTCGGGGCGACCGGGTCGCGCGTTCATCCGTATCGCATTATTGAGGCGATTAAGAACGGCGAAATCGCCCCCGAGATCGTTAAGGGGGTCGGAACGGGCGGGGACGGGGTATCGCGCCCGTTCGACGCGCGCCGAACCGGGGCGATACCCGGCGAGGGCGCGGGAGCCGTCGCGCTGGAAACGCTCGAAGCCGCTCAAAAACGGGGCGCCAAGATCTACGCCGAGGTTTGCGGCGGGGTCTATCGCGGGGTGTTTAAAAGGGCGAAGGACTGTCCGAGCGCCGCGGTCAATCCGACGGAAACGCCGCGCGACTTGGCGCTCACCGCCGAGGGGGCGCGCGAGGCGATTCGACTGACCCTCGCGCGACTCGTGGAGAAATGCGGGGTCTCGCTCGATTCGATCGGGCATATTAGCGCGAACGCGCGCGGGGACGTCGCGCTCGATTCCGCCGAGGCGCTCGCGCTCCGCGACGTGTTCGGCGCCAAACTCGACGATATTCCCGTCTGCGCGCTCAAAGGGGCGACCGGCAATCCCGGCGCCGGGGGCGGCGCGATCGAGACGATCGCGAGCGTTCTCGCGCTTCAGAACGGGACGCTCTATCCGACCCTCGGGTACGAAACGCCCGATCCGAATTGCCCCGTCGCCCCCGTTCGCGAAAGCGGAATCCTCGCCGGGGACTCGTTTATTAAGATTTGCGCCAATAGTCTAGGACAAGCCTCCGCCGCCCTCATCCGCAAGCTTTAGTTTTGCCACTGGTCCGTAGCCGGACAACGCGGTTCGCGCTACCGCGCGGTTGGGGCGCCGAGGGCGGGTTTTGTTTTGCCACTGCAACTTGGGTAAACTACCCGCGCCCCGTTGGGGCGCTAGTCTCGCTCGGTCTTAACTTCCTTTTTTGGCTCTGGGCGCCGAGCGGCTCGGGACTAGGGATCTCCCCTGGCGTCGGCTTGTTTTCTTCTAAGATCTTCGCGCGCCTCTTTAACGAGGCTCATTACCTCTGCTAATTGATCGCTCGCGCATTTCTTCACCGCCTCGCTCAACGCCTGGTCGATTTCCGGGTCCATAAGCGGGTCCGTAGCCGGACTGGGCGCCGAGGGCGCTTTTATTCGCGCTTCCGCGCGGAGAGGTAAACTACCCGCGCTTCCGTTGGAAGCGCTATCGTTTTCAAACGACTCTAGAGATTGCTCGGTAGGCGACGCTTGGGGACGTTCGGTAGGCGAAACTTGGGTTTGTTCGGCGGGCGGGGCTTTGGGTTGGTCGGGTTCCTCTCTGTGGCGGAAGAATTTAGCGTCTTCGGTAAATTCGAAGAGGTCGAAGTCCTTGACGACGCTTTCCAGGGTTTTTTCCGAGGTTCTTAGAGACCACGCCAGGGTTTTCGGGGCATAGGGGAGCCACTCGATTCCTTGGTCGGCAAATTCTTCTAGAAGTAGGCAGTAGACGCCGAACCCTCGGGCGCCCAGCTTTGCGCGCAGGTTCGTTATTCTTAAATCTCTGACCGGGTAGATCGGTCTAGGTCGCGTTTGATTTGTCATTTTTGTCGTCGCGGCTTTGAGTTTGGCGGTCTAGGTTCGGCGACTTCTTGTCGCGGGTTTTTGGGATAATAGCGGGTCGGCGGAAAAGTATTCGCGA